>NZ_CAXSSO010000032.1:0-528 GCF_964240115.1 Clostridium sp. HGF2 | reverse complement strand
AGTTTATAGAAACCAGCGAATGAAGAAATATAGAATTCTGATTTCCAATGCAAGATTTATCATGATAGGTTGTTCTTTGTTCCCTATGAGAATCCGGGTCTTTGACAGTCTATTCATAGCTAATAGCTTCTAAAGCCTTTTATCATAGGCTTTTCTTTAGGTTATTTTGTCAAATTTTTAGCTTTATTATATGGTAATTATTGGTAATATGTGATATAATTTGTATAGGTGATGTATATGAAAGTTACTACTACTCGATCTAAATCCTCTGAAACTTTTTATATCTGTCATTCTTTTGTTGATAAGAACGGCAAAAATACTTCCAGAGTTCATAAACGGCTTGGCACTTTGGCTGAACTTTCCCTTTTGCTCTCTACTGACCGCGATGGTGTCATGGCATGGGCTAAAGAACAGGCTCGTATTGCTACTGATGACTACAATAAGGAAAATCAAGCCGTTTCCGTTCTCCTATCTCCTACGCACTATATCCCTAAAAATGAGCAGCGCTCTTTTAACTGCGGATACCTT
>NZ_CAXSSO010000031.1:0-538 GCF_964240115.1 Clostridium sp. HGF2 | reverse complement strand
TTTGACAGTTTAAGGAAAAAATAACTCAAGAAAACCCTTTAGTTAAGGGTTAATCTTGAGTTTTTGGTTTTGCAGGGGAATATAGTAATTGATTGGCAATTTTAGACTCATGAATGATACTTCTCATTTTAGCCTTCTTGATAATCTGAGTATCTGTACGGAAACCAAATAATTCATGAAGGTCATCCGTCAAATCTGTTCTTTTATAAATTGGAATGTAGCCATATGCGTCAAGTGCACATACATCCATGCTTCTCAGTGTATCTATGATATTCTCTGTTGTATATTTCTTGTCCAGTTTGAATTCCAGAATCCTATATATCAGCAATGCCAGAAAGCAGATTAGGAAATGGGCCTTTATCCTGTCTTCTCTCTGCAGGTATACAGGTCGTGCTTCAAAGTCCGTCTTCATTATTCTGAAACATTCTTCGATCTGCCATCTTCTCTCATTGATAGCGATGATCTCAGATACATCTCCCTCTATATCTGTCGTTACTGCATAGAACCCATCATACATCGCCTCTTTATCTATAGCTGC
>NZ_CAXSSO010000030.1:0-760 GCF_964240115.1 Clostridium sp. HGF2 | reverse complement strand
CGGGCAAGTACTGAAGCACATGATGCCAGCTTCCAAGAAAAGTTTCTAGTATATTCCATAGCGGCCCGTACCAAAACCGACACAGGTGGGCAAGGAGAGAATCCTGAGGTGAGCGAGAGAACTGTTGCCAAGGAACTCGGCAAAATGACTCCGTAAGTTAGCGATAAGGAGTGCTCTTGTAAAAGAGAGCCGCAGTGAAGAGGCCCAAGCGACTGTTTAACTAAAACACAGCTCTCTGCAAAGTCGCAAGACGAAGTATAGGGGGTGACGCCTGCCCGGTGCTGGAAGGTTAAGAGGATTTGTCATCCGCAAGGAGAAGCAATGAATTGAAGCCCCAGTGAACGGCGGCCGTAACTATAACGGTCCTAAGGTAGCGAAATTCCTTGTCAGGTAAGTTCTGACCCGCACGAAAGGCGTAACGATTTGGGCGCTGTCTCGGCAGCAGACTCGGTGAAATCTTAGTACCTGTGAAAATGCAGGTTACCCGCAACTAGACGGAAAGACCCCATGGAGCTTTACTGTAGCCTGATATTGAATTTTGATCAAAGATGTACAGGATAGGTGGGAGGCTGTGAGACGTGTACGCCAGTATACGAGGAGCCGCTGTTGGGATACCACTCTTGTTTGATTGAAGTTCTAACCTGCACCCATGAACTGGGTGAGGGACCGTGTCAGGTGGGCAGTTTGACTGGGGCGGTCGCCTCCTAAAGAGTAACGGAGGCGCCCAAAGGTACGCTCAGATTGGATGGAAATCAATCGA
>NZ_CAXSSO010000029.1:0-868 GCF_964240115.1 Clostridium sp. HGF2 | reverse complement strand
AAGCCGTTTCCGTTCTCCTATCTCCTACGCACTATATCCCTAAAAATGAGCAGCGCTCTTTTAACTGCGGATACCTTTTCCTTCAATCTATCATTTCTTCTCTCCGCTTTGATAATATTTGCCGTAATATCAAAAGACGCCATCAGTATGAATACAATCTTTATGATATTTTTTCCGACTTGCTTTTGGCACGGATCCTTCATCCTTCCAGTAAGAAAAACTCTTACGCTTTTGCTCAGACGCTCCTGGAACAGCCCAAATACATTCTCCAAAACGTCTATCGCGCCCTTTCTGTTATTGCCGATGAATCAGATTATATCCAGGCTGAGATCTATCGTAATTCACATTTCCTTCATAAACGGAATACCAAGATCCTTTATTATGACTGTACAAACTATTATTTTGAAATAGAACAGGAGAGTGGTAGTAAGACATATGGTAAAAGTAAGGAGAATCGGCCTAATCCAATCATAGGCATGGGACTTTTTATGGATGCTGATGGCTTCCCGCTTGCTTTCGACCTACATCCTGGCAAACAGAATGAACAGAAAACATTGAAGCCTCTTGAGCAGAAGGTCATACGTGATTTTGACTGTTCTGAATTCATCTATTGTTCTGATAGCGGACTTGGATCACAGAATAACAAATTGTTCAATGATATGGGTGGTAGATCGTATGTCGTCACACAGTCATTGAAGAAATTGAAGAAAGAGGAGCGTATCACAGCACTTGATCCGAAACAATACAGAAAGCTGGGGAGCGAAAAGTTCATCGATCTCAGAGAACTGGACGAAAATGATCCTGAAGTATACAGATCCATTTACTATAAAGAAGTCCCAATCGAGTCAAAGAAGTTATCAGAGACGAT
>NZ_CAXSSO010000028.1:0-1304 GCF_964240115.1 Clostridium sp. HGF2 | reverse complement strand
GGTCTGCAAGTTCGGTGTCGGAACGGATAATATCGATCTGGATTATGCAAAAGAGCGTAATATCCATGTCGGACGCTGTGTGGGAAGCAATTCCCGCTCCGTTGCAGAGCATGTACTGTCTATGATGTTTATGGAAGCAAAGAATCTGTATACGAGTGTAAGGGATGTGAAGCATCATGGCTGGAATAAACCGACAGGCAGAGAGATTTATGGAAAGAAGCTGGGAATCATCGGCTTTGGAATGATCGGCAAGTATCTTGCCGAGTATGCTTACGGCTGTGGCATGGAGGTATATGCCTATGATGCCTTTGCAATCGCAGAGGAAACCGCAAGGCAGTACCATGCACAGATTTCCACACTGGAGGATATCCTTACAGACTGTGATTATATCTCTTTACACGTACCGCTTCTGGAGTCCACACGGAATATGATTTCCACAGAGGAATTCAAAAAAATGAAGAAGGATGCCTGCCTGCTGAATGCAGCACGCGGCGGTATCGTGGATGAGGAAGCCTTATATGAAGCATTGAAGAAGAAAGAGATACGAAGTGCATGCTTTGATGTGTACAGCAGCGAACCTCCAAGGGAAGATGATAAGCTGCTTACACTGGATAATTTCCTGTTAACGCCGCACACAGCCGCAAGAAGCATGGAAAGTGAACAGCGAACCTGTGCAATGTCTATGGACATCATACTGGAACAGCTGATAGGGAACTAGGTGAATATATGATAGAATGTGTAAAAGAATATCTGAGCAATATTACATCGGAATTAGGGAAAAATATAGAAGATATGGATATGGAAAGCATTGAACGTGCAGCCCATATCATAATGGAAAGTGAAAAGCAGGGAGGACGGATCCATGTCACGGGAATCGGAAAGCCGGGGCATGTGGCAGGCTATATCGCATCCCTGCTGTCTTCCACAGGAACGAGTGCCTATGAGCTGCATGGAACAGAGGCCGTTCACGGATCCAGCGGTCAGGTGAAAAAAGGAGATGTGGTGATTGCCATATCCAACAGCGGAGAAACGATGGAACTGGAGGCAACCGTACAGACACTTATAGCAAACGGAGCACACATCATCAGCTGTACGGGAAATCCGCAATCGACGCTGGCAAAGCAGTCGGAGGTATGTCTGGTAGCGCATGTGGATGAAGAAGGGGATGCGCTGAACAAGCCGCCGCGTGCTTCCATCCTGTCGGAGATCCTCATCCTGCAATGTCTGAGCGTAGTCTTGCAGGAAGCGAAGAAGCTGGATTTAAACCAGTATGTGAAATGGCATCCGGGCGGAAGTCTTGGTAA
>NZ_CAXSSO010000027.1:0-1349 GCF_964240115.1 Clostridium sp. HGF2 | reverse complement strand
TTTTTTCTTACCCTTTCCCTTTGGCTTTTTATTTATTATATGATGAGCCATAATAAAAGATATATGATACAGTATCATCCTTGCCCAAATCTCCTGTTGGATGCTTTCTCGTTTTTTCGCATGAACAGCACACAGATCCGCTGAATATTTAAGGTCACGGAACGATAATTCTATACCCCATCGAGTATTGTATATTTCTTTTATTTCATCCTTACTAAATTCATCCCGGCTTAAATTTGTGATGATCGATTCATATTCTTCACTACCATCCAGCTTAAATCGAACTACACGGAAATGAAGTACATACTCAGGATTATGTTCATCAATAAAATCAAACGTAGATGTAGTAGATAAGAAACGATATTTCTCTGGTTGAGATTTTATATCTTTGGTCTGTTTTCTTGTCAATGTGATATGTAAATCCAAATCAAATTCTTCATCTGGCAGATTGAATTTTCTTAAAAGACTGGAAATCGAGTGTATATCTTTCACACGTATCAAAAAGGACTTACCCGACTGTATGATATGTGCCATAGTATTCCAGGTTGCATAATTTCTATCTGCGATAAAAATAGCATTATCATCGTGAAAACGTTCAACTATTTTCCACATGGCTTCGACCTCGTTCTTACTATGAATCCCTTGAACGATCGTATCTAAATAACGATGGTTTAAAACATCATAGCTGACATTAAGATGAAAAGCAGATAGAAATTTTCCTTTCGATGCACTTTTATGTAACGTATCGGGATCACTAAAATCAAGTGGTATTTGCATTTCAGACCCATCGACCGCAATAAGATGATAGCCCTTATATAAATTATCAGGTGGAAATGCTTTATTCAGTTCATTCAAAATATATTGAAAAACACGTGAAGAAATTTTAGAACGTGCCTGGACAAGTGCAGAGGCAGTTGGGGTATTATTTGAGTAATGGAAAAAATCAAGTAGTTCTTCCCGGATAGGCTTACCCGCCATTGATAAGATGAATGAAATAGTATCTTTAAAAGATAGCTTTCTAGATTTACGAGTGAAATCAGAACTTTCATGTGTGACAAAATGTTGATCATATTTCAAACGATCCGCCTTATTTAAAATCTTATCCAAAGAATTGAAAAGTGTTTTATGAATAGAGATCATACCACAATCCCCTCAATTCTTTTATCAGATATGAAGGTAGAACAAGCATTGAAATTATTACTAAGGATCATATAAGATCACCTCCTACACCTTACAAAAGCGCGAAGTGTAACGGAGCGCACGATTTTTCTGATTTTGTCAAGCCTAAATAAAAAAGACACCTATACTTTTTGTATAAATGTCTCTCATCTATTTTTCTTTAACTTAAT
>NZ_CAXSSO010000026.1:0-1485 GCF_964240115.1 Clostridium sp. HGF2 | reverse complement strand
GTTAAGTCGTAACAAGGTATCCCTACGGGAACGTGGGGATGGATCACCTCCTTTCTAAGGAGAAAGTACAAAAGAAGAGTTATCGAACATTTCCTGTTCAGTTTTGGAAGACTGATCTTCCAAAAGAAAAAGAAGTCGATCTTTGAAAACTGAATAACAGAAGACATATGAAGGTCTATAACGAAAGTTGTAAACGAACATAGATATTCACGAGTAGAAAGTTAAACAAAACAGAAAACTCAAGCAAAAACCTAAGCAAAGAAAAGAACGCTTTAGAACTTAATCGTGATTAAGTGAATAAGGGCGTACGGTGGATGCCTAGGCACTTGGAACTGAAGAAGGACGCAACAAACGGCGAAACGCGACGGGGAGTGGTACGTACACAAAGATCCGTCGATATCCGAATGGGGAAACCCGGCAGCAGTAATGAGCTGTCACCCATGAGTGAATACATAGCTCATGAGGGAGGTACCCGGAGAACTGAAACATCTAAGTATCCGGAGGAAAAGAAAATAAGAATGATTCCGTAAGTAGCGGCGAGCGAACGCGGAGGAGCCCAAACCAGATCTTGATCTGGGGTTGTAGGACCACGAGATGGCAAGAGCAAGGCTAAGAGAACGGCATTGAAAGGCCGACCGGAGAGGGTGCAAGTCCCGTAACTGAAAGCGATGTGAAGCCTAGTGGTATCCTGAGTACGGCGAGACACGAGAAATCTTGTCGGAAGCAGGCGGGACCATCCGTCAAGGCTAAATATACCCAAGTGACCGATAGTGAACCAGTACCGTGAGGGAAAGGTGAAAAGAACCGCGGGAGCGGAGTGAAATAGAACCTGAAACCGTATGCTTACAAGAAGTCAGAGCCCGTTAAAGGGTGATGGCGTGCCTTTTGTAGAATGAACCGGCGAGTTACGTTATCGTGCGAGGTTAAGTAGAAGATACGGAGCCGAAGCGAAAGCGAGTCTTAATAGGGCGGCAGTACGATGATGTAGACCCGAAACCGTGTGATCTAGCCATGACCAGGTTGAAGTTCAGGTGAAACTGAATGGAGGACCGAACCGACCCCCGTTGAAAAGTTGGCGGATGAGTTGTGGCTAGGGGAGAAATTCCAATCGAACACGGATATAGCTGGTTCTCCCCGAAATAGCTTTAGGGCTAGCGTCGAGGTAGAGTCGCATGGAGGTAGAGCACTGAATGTACGATGGCCCCATCCCGGGGTACTGAGTATAATCAAACTCCGAATGCCATGGTGACATACTCGGCAGTCAGACTGTGGGTGATAAGGTCCATGGTCAAAAGGGAAACAGCCCAGACCGCCAGTTAAGGTCCCAAAATGTATGCTAAGTGGAAAAGGATGTGGGGATGCACAGACAACTAGGAGGTTGGCTCAGAAGCAGCCATCCTTCAAAGAGTGCGTAACAGCTCACTAGTCGAGTGACCCTGCGCCGAAAATGTACCGGGGCTAAGCATACTACCGAAGCTGCGGATT
>NZ_CAXSSO010000025.1:0-1487 GCF_964240115.1 Clostridium sp. HGF2 | reverse complement strand
AGGAAGCTTGCTTCCAAAGAGACTTAGTGGCGAACGGGTGAGTAACACGTAGGTAACCTGCCCATGTGTCCGGGATAACTGCTGGAAACGGTAGCTAAAACCGGATAGGTATACAGAGCGCATGCTCAGTATATTAAAGCGCCCATCAAGGCGTGAACATGGATGGACCTGCGGCGCATTAGCTAGTTGGTGAGGTAACGGCCCACCAAGGCGATGATGCGTAGCCGGCCTGAGAGGGTAAACGGCCACATTGGGACTGAGACACGGCCCAAACTCCTACGGGAGGCAGCAGTAGGGAATTTTCGTCAATGGGGGAAACCCTGAACGAGCAATGCCGCGTGAGTGAAGAAGGTCTTCGGATCGTAAAGCTCTGTTGTAAGTGAAGAACGGCTCATAGAGGAAATGCTATGGGAGTGACGGTAGCTTACCAGAAAGCCACGGCTAACTACGTGCCAGCAGCCGCGGTAATACGTAGGTGGCAAGCGTTATCCGGAATCATTGGGCGTAAAGGGTGCGTAGGTGGCGTACTAAGTCTGTAGTAAAAGGCAATGGCTCAACCATTGTAAGCTATGGAAACTGGTATGCTGGAGTGCAGAAGAGGGCGATGGAATTCCATGTGTAGCGGTAAAATGCGTAGATATATGGAGGAACACCAGTGGCGAAGGCGGTCGCCTGGTCTGTAACTGACACTGAGGCACGAAAGCGTGGGGAGCAAATAGGATTAGATACCCTAGTAGTCCACGCCGTAAACGATGAGAACTAAGTGTTGGAGGAATTCAGTGCTGCAGTTAACGCAATAAGTTCTCCGCCTGGGGAGTATGCACGCAAGTGTGAAACTCAAAGGAATTGACGGGGGCCCGCACAAGCGGTGGAGTATGTGGTTTAATTCGAAGCAACGCGAAGAACCTTACCAGGCCTTGACATGGAAACAAATACCCTAGAGATAGGGGGATAATTATGGATCACACAGGTGGTGCATGGTTGTCGTCAGCTCGTGTCGTGAGATGTTGGGTTAAGTCCCGCAACGAGCGCAACCCTTGTCGCATGTTACCAGCATCAAGTTGGGGACTCATGCGAGACTGCCGGTGACAAACCGGAGGAAGGTGGGGATGACGTCAAATCATCATGCCCCTTATGGCCTGGGCTACACACGTACTACAATGGCGACCACAAAGAGCAGCGACTTGGTGACAAGAAGCGAATCTCATAAAGGTCGTCTCAGTTCGGATTGAAGTCTGCAACTCGACTTCATGAAGTCGGAATCGCTAGTAATCGCAGATCAGCATGCTGCGGTGAATACGTTCTCGGGCCTTGTACACACCGCCCGTCAAACCATGGGAGTCAGTAATACCCGAAGCCGGTGGCATAACCGTAAGGAGTGAGCCGTCGAAGGTAGGACCGATGACTGGGGTTAAGTCGTAACAAGGTATCCCTACGGGAACGTGGGGATGGATCACCTCCTTTCTAAGGAGAAAGTACAAAAGAAG
>NZ_CAXSSO010000024.1:0-1885 GCF_964240115.1 Clostridium sp. HGF2 | reverse complement strand
GCAATGTCATCAACTTAAGGTATCTTGACAAAAAAAGAGTATTCAGTATAGAGAACAATCAATATGTTCCTATAGAGGATACTTTTTTTTGAAAAATAAGTGCGCAAAAAAACACGAATTTGGTACTATCATACTATTTCACACTACATCAATAAGAATAACGATAAGTCATTCTATGTTTATTCAATCGCTTTTTCTGTCTGCTATATATGCTATTTCTGTCTTGGCGTATTGGACAGAGATGACGCATCATCTCTTTATCCATTTTTACTGATGCTTTTTTGGCTAGCTTTGGATGATCATAATACACAAATATCTTCAGTAGATAGTGTTTCAATTTTCCACTCGCATAATTTCTATTAAATGCCATCTCATATTTATATCTTTCCTGTTGTATGGTACTTAAGTTTTCTTTTGAACATACGATATCAGATACAGCATTGTATACTAATGCACATGCGTATATATCCTGCTTTATCAATTGTTCCCGATAACCTGAGAATTCTTCCATCTTTAATTGTGACTTCATGGAGCGATAGCAGGTTTCTATGTCCCAGCGCAGATGATACAGTTCCTTCATACTTTCTGTATCAAAATCAGTTTCAGAAAGATTTGTCAATAATATCTCTGTAGCTGTACTTCCGTCATTGAGTACGATTTGGAATTTCACAAAACGTAAATGGTAGGTAGTATTCATAAGTTTTATCCGAAATGATCTATCCTCACGGAAGTGATTACTCCGCAATCTACCATATATGACATCAATCCATTTATCATCTTCATCATCACGAAGTTCTTCACATTCCCTTTTAAAATCATTTGCTTTTAATCGAAAGACAAAATATTGACCGCTTTCTAACATCTGATCGATCAGCTTAATAGAAGGATATCCTCTGTCAAATATACAAACCATTTTTGATCCTTGAGGTAAGATATCTCGTGCATAACCCAAATGATCTTCTGCGCTTGATTTCTCACTGTATTTATACGAATTTATAGATATATCTATAATACATTTATTAATGACATCAAAAATACTGGAAGCAGAACCCATCACAGGATCATTATCGCCATCGTGCAATTTTGTTTTCCAAACCTCTTTATTATCTCTCCATTTAGGTATCAAAAAATCGCTTCCATCAATCGCCATAATATAATAATCATTTAATTTTAATAATTTCTTTTCTGCATATACATCTCTGTTGATATCATGAAGAATTGTACGAAGGGCATCAGGGTTAAATTTCATCCGCGCATTAAAATAACCTGTTTGTGATATTTCTATATTTTCATCAACTTGTTCAATGAAATCAGAAATTTCATTCTTCTGTGATTTTCCGGTTGTGGCAAGCATCTGCATAAAGATATGAGGCAAAAGGATTTTTCTCTTTCTCGTATAAGCATTTTGATTATTTCCACGGATAATATCAATATATTCAGTATCGAGCAGAAAAGCGGTTCTATGAATCCTGTTTAGATAAGATTTTTCACACGACATCATAAGGACTCCTCCGGATAAACCAATAATGGTTTATTCTTAGCATAAGCAGCTTTAAGATAAGGGATCTGATCAAAAGTGACTTCTCCAAGATAAGCAACAGTCTCCTGAGAAACTTTTGTACCATTTCTAGTAGATTTCACAATACTGGCATAGATTTTGGATCCTTTTTTCCAAGTTCTCACATACATAACAGCACCATCGTACACACTACAAATCAATTTAGATATATATTAAATAATGTGTAATCATCCTTTCATTTCACACTACAATTATAGCATAATTAAAGGTGAAATAGATACCCATTTTAGGTAATCATTTCACCTTTTTTCGTTTTCTATACAATAAACCACACATTTGTCAAGATACCTTAAGTTGATGACATTG
>NZ_CAXSSO010000023.1:0-5597 GCF_964240115.1 Clostridium sp. HGF2 | reverse complement strand
TTTTCCATTCTTCACAAACAATACTCTTTCCAAATCTGCATACGTATGCATATAGGTCTTTTCTATTTTAGTATACTTTTGTGCTGCGTGCAACCTTATTACCGTCTTATTTTAGATTTTATGGAAAGAACGGATTGCTTCTGTATAAATTTCCATGCTATACTAGGATTAACATTTCCCTGGAGGATCCATTTTGAAAGGACAAACATTCTACAGCAGTCTCTACGATTCGCTTACATCCTTGATCATAACGAGGCGGCTTCCCTATGGGAGCCGTCTTCCATCCGCTAAACAGCTGTGCAGCACATATCAGGTAGGAATACGTACCGTACAGGACGTCCTGCGCGATATGCGGGATGCCGGCTATATTTCTTTAGAGGCACGCAAGCGTGCACAGGTGATCTGGCAGCCCTCACAGGCGCACGATGAGCAGACGGATTTCTATATTCTGCATACACACCGGCAGATGATTGACGTTTTGGAAAGCATGCGTCTGTGCCTGCCTCCCCTCTGCAGCGGGTTGTGCGATTTACTGCAGGAAAAGGATATCCGTCATTTATATAAAATGCTGTCGACGCTGGAGGATAATAAAAATCTGGAAAAACGCCGACTGCTGATCCGGGATTTTAATGTATATCTGCTGCAGCGTTATCATAATGATATGATTCTCGATTTGTATCTGACGACCTTTTCCTATATTGAATATCCGCTGTTGTACCATACGGATCTGTTTTCCTCCTATCATGGCACTCTGAAGCACGATTATGAGCAGCTGCTTGCCGCCTATACAGATAAAAACCGCCGCTTTGTATATGATTTTTATTATCACACGATTTGCTACACCATACAGCGTATCCGTGAGCACGCAGCGCAGATACAGCTTTGCGGCAACCACCGTATACCGGAAGCAACCCCCTTTTTCTGGCAGCCGAAGCATTCTCATGATTACGTTTACACACTTGTCTTCCGAGACCTTATTCGCAGCATCGCCTGCAAAACCTATGCCGATCAGCAGCTGCTGCCGCCCATAGAGCAGCTGTCCAGAACCTATCAGGTATCCTACGCAACGATTCGCAAGGTTTTGAAGCAGCTGAATGATATCGGGCTCGCAAAGACCTATAACGGTCTGGGGACCCGCATTCAGCTGAATAAGGGGGTTGCACATGCACATCTGGAGGACAGTACAATGATACGTGACGCCGTAAAATTCATCGGGGCTGTACAGTTTATCACCATCACGATCGGCCGCTGCTGCCTGGAATATTTCGACCAGCTGCTCGTGCTTTCCCCTGTTATGGAGGAGCGGATAAAAAAACGGCATTATGATGGCGTCGGTTTCCTTGATGCCCTGCTGGTGATTCTTCCCAAGGCCAATCTGAAACAGATTCTGCAGGAGTTTCGCAGCATTTTGTCATGGGGCTTTTATTTCACACTGCTGCAGCTGGATGAACAACTGGTCGATCTATATTACAAGCGCTGTGAGGAAGCGGTTGGCTTTCTGGTGAAACGGGATGCCGACGGCTATTGCCGCTGTATACAGCAGGTCTACATGCAGCTGTTCCATATCATCATCCATTGTGCCAAACGCATCGGCATCCGTCAATGTGATGCCATTCAGCTGCCCGATATCGATTCCCTTCCTCTGCAGGAAACAAAGAATGTCTGCGCTAACCCTTGACTCCTGATGAAAAGACGGCTGCTTTCTGCAATAAGAATGGTCGGCGGGCGATTCTCACACCACGCCGGTATGACTGAATGCTGTAGCTTCGTAGAAAAACAGATATGGAAGGAAGTGCTTTCCGTCAGGGAAAGCTTTATCGGCAACTCTTTTCCATGGTGACCATATGCGCTTGTGGATAACCGCCTGTACAGAAAAATAACATCGGATTATAAAAAACCTGCAAAACCATATCCACGGGTTTTCTGTGCAGATTACCGGCACTTTCCTATCAGGGATTTCCTGCTATGGGTATGCAGGCATAGACAAATTCCTTTATTGACTGGCTCAACAGGAATACATCAAAATCCACCGGAGTCCGGTGGATATTTTCTATATTCTATTGAATGCGCCTATAAGCTGTCCTGCTTCCCTGCTGTATCTGTATCAGGATAGAAAAGGATTTCTTGTTGCAGATTTCAGGCAGATTCCTGTGAATGGTGGGTCGTATAGGCACGATCAAAGGTAACAACCAGATAGTAATGATCACCCTTATGCTCCCGGATCCGCTGTGCAAGGGCATCCAGAATCTGCTGATTACTCATTTTAATATGGAAGGGCACGACAACATCGAAAATCATATTCGTATGGGTTTCTCCCGGAACGATACGGAAATCGTGCATGCTCAGGTCTTCATCAATTTCCTTTACGATTGCTGCTGTCAGTGTTCGCAGCTCATTGGTCAGCGGATCGTCAATATTGATGGGATCCATGTGGATAACCATCTCCAGTCCCATATTCTCCTGAAAGTCGCGTTCGATATTATCAATCATATCATGAGATTTCAGTACATCCTCCTTATAATCCACCTCCACATGCACAGATGCAAAGGTACGGTGCGCACCATAATCGTGGATCATGAGATCATGCATACCCAGCACTCCATCATAGCTGTTAATCTTATCCTGAATCTGTTTCACCAGATCCTCATCCGGTGCCTGTCCCAGCAGCTCATCCAGCGCCGATTTGATGATGCCTCCACCCGCCATCAAAATAAAGATGGCAACAACAACCCCCATATAGCCGTCCAGATTAAAATGAATAATAGGAGAGAGTACTGTGGAAACAAGAACAGCTCCCGTCGCCATAACATCACTGATGGAATCTGCAGCGGTCGCCTCCATTATACTGGACTTCAAAAGCCTCCCGTATTTCTTATTATAACTGTACATCCACAGCTTTACGGAAATGGAAAACAGCAGAATAATCACACTCAACCAGCTGAAGGACACTGCCTCCGGTTGAAGAATCTTATGAAAGCTGGTGCGAATCAGCTCAAAGCCAAGCAGCAGGATGGCTACAGCAACGATCATTGATGCAATACATTCGTAGCGCGCATGGCCAAAGGGATGCTTTTCATCTGCCGGCTTGCTTGACAGCTTAAAGCTGAGCAGGGAAATCACAGAGCTTCCGGCATCGGAAAGGTTGTTGACAGCGTCTGCCGTTATGGACACACTGCGTGCCAGGGTACCGGCCAGAAATTTAAACAGAAACAAAATCACATTGTTTGCAATCCCCACCGTGCTTGTAAGGTTTCCATATGCCTTTCGCACAGCAGGATCTTCCAGCTCGTTATAGTTGTGTATCATTTTTTTCGCAAGATAATTTATCATTATATCACCCACTTCTTTTATGAATATCTAGTTTAACACATTTCACCAAAATGGGAAAGATTTACATGAAAGTTTTCGTTTCATCATATAGTATATCGGTGATAACATGAAAAAATTCACGGGCTTTCTGCTGTTTGGTCTTCTCTTACTGACACTTGGCTTTGGAACCCTGACGCTGCAAAGTGCACAAAACGCACTTTCCATCTGGTTTGAAAAGCTGGTTCCCTCCATGTTTTTATCTATGGTTCTGGTTCGTCTGCTCTATAAGGAGCATGCGTTTGACCATCTTCCCTCTCTAGGTCTGCCTGCTTTGCTGGGGATGGATCAGGGGGCATGGAATCTGGTTTTATGCACGATGTTCCTTGGCTTTCCCACCGGCTCTGTCTTTGTGGATGAAGCCGTACGGGATGGTGTCCTTTCCCGGCAGGATGCTGCACGCCTGCTGTATTGCTGCTGTTTTCCTACACCGGGCTTTGTCATTATCTCCTGCGGTATCGTCTTTTTCAAATCTCTGCACATCGGCATGCTGCTGTTTGCTTTGCAGCTGCTCAGCGGTCTGCTGTTGCTGCTGTTCACCCGCAGACACACGATTCATACCTTTCCTGCAGCTGTTGCTTCCTCACAATCCTTTATGCGGAATCTTAGCAGCGCAGTTACGGAAAGTGGAATTTCTCTCTATATGATTGGGGGATATCTGATGATTTTTATGAGTGTTACCGCTGTGCTGTTTTCCTTTCTTCCGGAATTTCCTGCGCTTATCATACGCAGTCTTGCCGAGTTTTCCAGCGGCATCGTTTTGATCAACGTCACACCGTTTTCCACTATGCAGAGATTACTCCTTACCAGCTTTCTGCTTGGATTTGCAGGCTTCTGTGTACATATGCAGATCATGAGTATGGTGGAGCAGGTTCCTCTGCGTTATCCCGTCTTTCTGCTTTACCGGATTCTGCAGGGGATGATTTCTGTCCTTCTGCTAATCCTTTGCGTGCAGTTTCTATAATCTTCCTGTATAATAATACAAAAGGAAGGTGATCATATGAAGATTGCATGGATTGGCTGCGGCGTGATGGGGACCAGCATGCTGCTGAACCTGAAAAAGGGCGGTCATACGGTGAGTGCCTATAACCGCACCTATGAGAAGGCCGCTCCCCTGCTCGAGCAGGGAATCCGGGTGGAGCGTACCATTCGGGATTGTGTAAGTGATGCGGATGTTGTCTGTACCATGGTCGGTTACCCAAAGGATGTGGAAGAAATCTATGAGGGGGATGACGGTATCTTTGCACATGCCAAAGCGCATGCCGTACTGATTGATTTTACAACCTCTTCGCCCGCGCTGGCAAAAAAGCTGTACACAGCAGCAAAGGCAAAGGGATATGCCATGCTGGACGCTCCGGTATCCGGTGGTGACAGCGGGGCAAAAGCCGCATCCCTGTCTATTATGACTGGCGGGGATGAAGAAGTGTTCGAACAAATGCGTCCGCTATTCTCCCTATTGGGGACGGGAATTCAGTATATGGGAGAAGCAGGAAGTGGTCAGCATACAAAGGCCTGCAATCAGATTGCCGTGGCAGGCGCTGTGGCAGCGATGAGTGAAGCACTGGTATATGCAAGAGCGGTCGGACTGGATGAGCAGAAGATGCTTACCGCTATCGCCAAAGGAGCTGCAGGCAGCTGGCAGATCGACAATACCGCACCGCGTGTTCTTGCAAACGACTTCGCTCCCGGCTTTTATATCAAGCATTTTATTAAGGATATGCACATTGTTCAGCAGGAGATGGAGCAGCAGAACGTCCATCTGGATATGCTGGAGGCTGTCTGCAATATGTACGAAGCACTGGCAGGCATGGGAGAGGAAAACAACGGTACACAGGCACTTGTGCATTATTATAAATGAATATAAAAGCTGTGACAATTTGGCTAGAATCCTGACACCACAGCTTTCTATATATCACGTTTATCGAACATTTACTCAATCAGACTTAAGCTGAAACAGAGTTTCTAAAAATGTATATTGTGCTTACGCATTTTTATGGCTATGTCAAAAATTTTCTGGAATTTGTAGTGGCATACATGACTGTAATGCACTATTCACCGGATGCCATGGAGCAATATAAGCAATCGATCTGCATCCTATTCATATTTATCCGTGCTTTTGAGGTATGGCAAAAAAACACGCTTTCTCTCTATTTGAGCAATGTCATCAACTTAAGGTATCTTGACAAAAAAAGAGTATTCAGTATAGAGAACAATCAATATGTTCCTATAGA
>NZ_CAXSSO010000022.1:0-8600 GCF_964240115.1 Clostridium sp. HGF2 | reverse complement strand
AGCGTAGTCTTGCAGGAAGCGAAGAAGCTGGATTTAAACCAGTATGTGAAATGGCATCCGGGCGGAAGTCTTGGTAAAAGTATCAAAGAGCTGCAAAAATAAACAGGAGGAGCTATGGAAAAATTTAATATTGTAATCGGAACACATGGAAGATTCGGAGAGGAGCTTGTAAACTCTGCGAGAATGATTGCAGGAGCATTGGAAAATGTACAATGCTGTTCTCTGCTTCCGGAATATTCCTTTGAGGACTACATGAAGCTTGCGGATGAAACCATGTGCACCAAGGAAGGCTTTACCATTGTCCTTGTGGATCTGTATGGCGGAACTCCATGCAATGTATTTACCGTCATGAGCAGAAAGTATCACTACCCCGTGCTTACCGGACTGAACCTTCCAATGCTGATCGATCTGTATCTGAAGCTTTCCAATATGGATGAAGCGGATCTCGATGAGGAGGCACTGCTGAGGGAAACGATGGAAACTCTGCAAACCAGCTGTGTTCATACGAATACACAGCTGGAATCCTGAACAAAGCTGTCTGGACAAACCCTGTCATATGAATTATAATTTCCATGAAAGCACTATCATGCAGAAGGGGATATATTATTCTGGTTTACCGTGTGGTACTATTGGCATACAGGGAAGATGTCAGACTTCATGAGAGTTCAACTCTTGCGAAAGGAGAGATCATATGCTGATAGGTGAAGTTTTTGAGGAGTTTATAAATGTCGTTCAGGAAAACAATCGCTATACGATTGGGCTTGTGAATGATAATATGACAGTGACATTATGCAGTAATAAAGCGGAAATCGGACGGCAGATTGATGTAAACCGTCCGGATAAGCACAATGCATTTTTTGAAGTACGTGTAAAGGGACAGGATTTCGGCTTCCTGTGGGTGAGTGGCAATGATGAAAATCTGCCGATGATCAGTAAGCTTTTGAATGAATCCCTTACCGTACGGCTGATGTATGAAATCAATCAGAAAACCTTAAACCAGAAGGTCACTAAGGATGACGAGCTGGTGAAGTATATACTGAATACGGAAAACTTTGATATGAATCATGTGTTAAGCCTTCTGGATGAACTGGAAATAGATAAAAATAAACCAAGGGTGGCGATTTATGTGGTTCATAATGAAGGATTCAATACAAAGGATGTCATGCGATTGAAAATGAAGCCGGACAGTAAGGAAATCATCTATTCTCTGTTGAATAGCAAATGCCTGCTGATCTTCAAGGATTTGCCGGAAACTTGCCAGTCATCGACAGATTTCAAGCCGTTTATACGTGACTATATCCGCAGTCTGCGGGAATGGGAGATGACAGACTGTTATTACTTTGTCGGTTCCATTCAGAAAAAGCTGCGGCAGTATGCAATCAGCTATCAGAATTGTCTATGGCTGAAGAACCATGTAACATACGAGAAGGATGTCCCGGTATTTTTCTCCGATTATCTCTATGACTATTTTCTGTCAAAGGTAGCGGTGGATGATATCAGGGATGTGTTTGATTATTATAGGGAATGCGGAAAAGGTGTCGATATTGAGGAAATGGTGGACATCTGCGATAAACTGTTTGTGAATGATTTCAATCTGACACAAGCCGCAGACGATCTGTTTCTGCATAAAAATACATTGATATATAAGCTTAAGAAATATGAGGAAGTTTTTCAGATAGATGTCCGGGGAAGTTTTCAGGGAAAGGTTCTCTTAATGCTGATATCCTATGCATTGAGAGAATATCAGAAACGAGTTCAAGTAGGTGATGAAGCATGAGTACAAAAATCAAACTTGCACGGATAGACAAACGATTACTGCATGCGACAGTTGCTTTGAACTGGAATCAGTTTATCGATGCAGACAATGTACTGATTGTTGATCCGGATTATGTGAATGATCCATTTATTGCTGATGTAATGCAGCTTTGTCTTCCCAAGACCATGAAAGTTAAAATTTTCTCCATAGAACAATTTCTTGAATATATCAATGAAGGACGCAATATTAAGGCAATGGTTATTTTTCCTAATTTAAGTGTTGCCTGTGATGCAGTGAAAGCGGGTTTCCGTACGAAGGAAATTCAAATGCCGTATCCGGCAAGCCGTATGATGATCAAAAGCCTCTCGGATTATTTCAGTGAAGAAGATATTGAAAAGATCCGTTATATCCAGAGTCAGGGAATCCGTATGTTCTTTCAGACGGCGCCCTTTGACAATAAGGATTACTCGATCTTTAAAAAATAAAGAAAAGAGGACAAATATTTATGTTTGACGGTATTATAACACCAATCGTAACACCGTTTCATCGTGATGAGGAACAGAGTATCAACTATGAAGCGACAAAGCAGCTGATCGATCATTTGATCGCTAAGGGCGTTAAGGGAATCTTCATCCTTGGAAGCAATGGAGAGTTTCATGTGATCGAGGAAGCGGAAAAAATAGAATTTGCCGAAAAGGTGATCGGGATGGTTGACCACCGTGTGCCGGTCTATGTAGGGACAGGGGCATGCAGCACAAAGGAAACCATCCGTCTGTCAAAGAAGATGGAGGAGCTGGGTGCGGATGCTCTGAGTGTCATCACACCGTATTTTCTGACACCGACAGAGGAAGAGCTGGTACAGCATTTCACAGCGGTTGCGGAAAGTGTAAGTATTCCCATCATTCTCTACAACATCCCAAAGGCAACAGGCTGTAACTTAAGCGCAGAGGTCGTGGGACGTCTGGCAGAGGTAGAAAACATTCGCGGTATCAAGGACAGCAGCGGAAAGGAAGAAAATCTGAAGGCATACGCAGAGCTTGCGAAGCGGGATGATTTTGATCTGCTGATCGGTTCGGATTCCAAAATCAGCTATGGCTATGCTTTGGGGGCAAGCGGTGCCGTGGCAGGAACCTCCAATGTGATAACGGAGGTGCTGGTGGAGCTGGACAGGGCACTGCGTAAGGGAGAAACAGAAAAAGCAGAGGAACTGCAGAAGGACATTGATGTACTGCGCGGCGTATTGAAGCTGGGAACGGTACCGGTTGTCATGAAGCGTGCGGCAGAGCTGGCAGGGATTGCGGAAATCGGACCGGCAAGAAAGCCGGTACTGGAATGCAGTGCACAGGATGATGAGAAAATCAAAGAGATGCTGCAGCATTATCATTTATTATAAAAAAGACCTGTATCCTTTTGGGATATGCTTAAATAAGGTTTAAGAAAAGAGGAATTCAAACTATTGGTGTTCATCCATAGATATTGAATTCCTTTTTTAGGATTTGTTTGAAGTGTATTTGGAAATATTTACAAGTTGTAATTTAAAAAGGCATTATCTACAATCAGATTGATTCATATACACTTATAATTGAAAATATGTATATGGATTATAAGTGGAAAGCTGTGAAATATTATCATCTAAGGAGATACCACCTGTAAAATTGTCTATGAGAACATCATCGAAAAGAACTGGGTGTACATACAGCTCAATGATTGATTCACCTGATAATCGCTGCTTATATTTCAAATATTTAGGGATACTTGAAATATAAGAAAGATGCTTTAGACCTGTTGACTGTAATTCAGATTGCAGCCAGGTAGCGTAAATATGATTATATATGTCGTCACTTAGAAAGCTATGATATATGCCGCGAATCGATGTAAATCCATATCGGAGTAAAAGTGGTCTGACAGCAAGCCAGACAGGGAGATCAACAAGCTGATTACAATGTGAATCTATATGCCGGCAGGTAAATCCAAAAGCTATGAACCTTTGAATCTGCGCTTCCAATTCCTTTCGTAATGCAAAGACTTCCTTTTTAAATGCGGGTGATGAGACAGAATCTCTGTATGTATAAAGGGGAGATTTTGTATAAGACTCTTTCCTCATGAATTCAGGTATATAACAGAATTCACCATTTTTTACATATTTTGAATATTGCTTAATATCATCCGTTAAAGGGAATCCCTCGCTCAAATTCAGATGAAGTCCCGTCTTGTCTTGAAAACCATAATTATGTGCAATAGCCGCACCCTCTCTGCTCCCTCTTGAATTAACGATTAGTGTTGTCTGTGTGACATATCCCCGTTCAAAAGCTTTTAGAATACCATAATTGGACTCTTTCGTATGTCCCAGATCATCTGCATTTATAATTATTTTCATACGCATACCTCCTATAGGAATTATAAAAGAAAAGCTGATTGGTATTAGTATATCTTTTTACATGAATTTTGATGAAAAGTAGAACCTATTAAGCCTGAGTAACCGGGCTATAATGAAGACACAAAGAAAGGCGGTGTTGCAGAATGGTCATAACTAGAAACCAGTATATGATATTAAAATTTCTACTATCGAATCAGAACAAGTGCAGTTATTTTCAGCTGCTGAATCAAACAGGCTGTAATAAAGAAGAACTGGATGCAGCACTACACGATTTACAATATAATATGCGCGGGATTCTTCGTATTGAAAAAAAGAAAGAAGTGGTGAAAGCTGAAATTAAGGATAAGGAAAAGCTTTTTGCACTTATGGATAAGAAAGACAATATACTGGACAGAAACATAAAAGAGGAGCGCTATAATCAGATTGTTAACAGACTGATACGATATAAGGATAAAGGGAAAGGGTATGTCAGTCTTGAACGACTTGCTGAGGATTTATTTATCAGCAGAAGTACCTTGATCAAAGATATGAGCGTTGTAAAACATAGTATCAGCGCATACCAGCTATCAATTAAAGGAATTACAAAAAAGGGAATTACAATCAATGGGAATGAAACTAATATCAGGCTGTTTATATTAAATCATTTCTTTCAGCTGTATAGGGACAGTCAAGCTCATCCTGTGTGTTTACATAATAGAATTCTGTATTTAATCGAAGAAATAGCCAATCATTTCATGATAGATCAGCACACAAAGGAAATATTCGAAAGAGTGATTCAGATAACGATAATACGATGCGGTTTCAATCAGCATGTCCTGCAATCCACAGCATATTTTCACAGCTCCTATCAGGAGGATCCACTACTTGTTGAATTAAAAGCCGGTATTTCTGCATTGGTTGAAATCAATGATTATGATTTTGAATTTCTGTGCTTTCCTCTTTATCTTGGTTCGACAAAAAGACCGCGTAATGAAAAAAGTGAAGTGGATCAAATGCTGGAAAATATGCTGGATAGGATTTATACGGAATATCAATTTTATCTGGATAAGGTTTTCATAGATGAGGAAATTAAAAGTCATCTCTCCTATATGATCAATCGCATCCTGTTTCATATGCCGCCGTCTGTATCCATGGATGAGAAAATAGAAGCGAATTATCCATTTGCATATCAAATTTCAAAAAGTGCATGCGATGTGCTTGAACAAAAGCTTCAGGTACATATCAACGCACAGGAAATCGCATATCTGGCATTGTATTTCCAAATGGCGATACAGAAGAAGTACAATGCTTCTAAAAAATTCGGTGTTGTACGTTCCACTGGGAGATCCATTTCGAAATTAGTGGAGGACCGCATTCGACTCATGTTTTATGAAGGCTGTGAATTCATTGAAATAGAAGAGTCGCAAATCAGTGAACTCAATCCGGAAGAAATAAATGCAATCTTCACGCTTAACCCTATATACATAGACAGCAGAATACCGATTATACTTTTATCTAATATTTTTGATTCAGAATACATTGCACATATTGTAAATCAGGGAGAACAGAGAACCTTGCTTGCGAACAGTGATATTGTCTATCATAAAAATATTATCGAAGTGAATGATCGAATACATGCATATAATCAGAATATCGTTGATATACTTGCAAATCTTTACAAGCAGGAGCTTATCAACAAGGAATTCAAAGATGTCATACTTACATTGGATGAAAAAAAATTCAGCTATGTATCAGCTTATATGCCGCATGCAATTCTAAAGGGTCAGAATAAATATCTATTAAGTATGACGCTATATCTTTCCGCAAAGAAAAAGCAGCAGTATCAGCTTATTTGTTTAATTGGAATACCGGAGAATGTACGCGATGGAAAGGAATTTCTAATCGTTCAGATTTATGACTATATTTTTGATATTATCAATCAGTTTTCAGAAGCCTCACAACAAAGAAGCGATTTGAGAACAGTCATTGAGAAATTGGAGAAAGAAGGTAATCTATGAGTTCACGGGATGTAATGGTGATAGCAGGACTATTTGTGGCTGCGTATTTACTGCAGTTCTATTTGTCATATCTGCAAATGAAGCATATAACAAAGCAATATCTTGAATTAACGGATAAATATAAGGGAGAATATTTCATTGGAATGAATCGTAAGAAAAAAATTGGCTGTAATCCTGTTGTGATTCTAGTGACAGATCATAGAAACATGATACAGGAATTCTATATGCTGGACGGTTTGCTTGTAACGGCTAGGATGAAGCGCGTGAATTTGGAAGAGGAGGTGGATATCGCAGAACTTGAACATCATAAGAATTATCTTAAAGGAAAAGTAGGGGAAAAGGGGTTTCGTGCTCTGCAGAATGCTGCTGAGAATATTATGAATTATTGTTAAAGGAGATGAATTTATGGATGTAATTGTTGAATTTGCGGAAGGCTTTATAGGGTTATTTAAAGCCGGAGCGGAAACGCTGGTTGGAAATATCACAGGGATATTACCACTGCTTGCGGTTATTATCACAGTATTAAACGCATTGATGGCTCTGATTGGTGAGGAACGGGTTGCAAAGATTTCTAAATATGCAGGAAAGAGTGTGCTCATACGTTATTCTTTACTGCCTATTGTATTTACCTTTACAATGGGCTCACCCACCAACTTTGCTATGGGAAAACTATTGGATGAGAAATATAAACCGGCATATTGTGATTCTCTGACAGGTATGGGACATCCGTTTACAGGATTATTTCCACACACAAACCCGGCTGAATTGTTTGTATTTCTCGGTGTGGCACAGGGTATAACCAAGCTTGGCTTAGGGACTACGGAATTAGCTGTACGCTATTTGCTGGCTGGAATTCTGTTGGGCTTATGCAGGGGTATTATTACAGAAAAGGTATATAAAATGATGTTGAACAGAAAACGGAAAGCGTTGCATAACGGGGAATAGAAAGGCGGTTGAATGAGTGTATGAATAAATTTATAGATATGGTTTCAAATATAGCAACGAAGTTTGGTAACGGCTTTGGTAATGTAACTGCTGTATTATTTCAAGCAGGAAGAGATACTGTCGATATGATTCTGCATACAGTGCTTCCCTTCATGATTTTTGTATCAGCATTGGTAGGTATTATTTCTACTTCAGGGATAGGAGATATCATAGCGCATTTTCTGACACCGCTTGCCGGTACACTTCCGGGCTTGTTCGTATTATCGTTTATTTGCAGTATGCCGTTTTTGTCACCTATCTTAGGACCGGGAGCTGTAATCGCACAGGTTGTAGGTGTACTTATCGGTACCGAAATCGGAAGTGGTAATATTTCACCACAGCTCTCTCTGCCTGCGCTGTTTGCCATCAACTCACAGGTCGCAGCGGATTTTCTTCCGGTAGCATTAAGTCTGGCGGATGCCGATCCTGAAACGATTGAGATTGGTGTGCCGTCTATTTTAATGGCAAGGGTAGTAACCGGTCCACTGGGAGTGCTTATAGGATATTTACTTTCCATCGGTTTGTATTAAAAGGATTGTAGCGTATAAGAGAAATAAAGCTTTGTAAAATGAGCAGTTAATAATATGTATGCTTGCGTACAGCAAGAGAATGGAGGAAATGATGAACCAGATTATAATTACAAAGGGCAGTGGTGGTTATGGCGGCCCGTTAGTGATTAAGCCTACAGATAAAAAAAATAAAGTGATGTATATAACTGGAGGAAATGAACCGGCTATATTAAAGCGCATTGTTGAACTGACAGGCTTGATTCCTGTTAATGGATTTAAGACGAAGGTTCCGGATGAGGAGATAGCTGTGGCAATCGTAGACTGTGGAGGTGTTGTGCGCTGTGGTGTTTATCCGCAAAAAGGCATTCCAACTGTGAATACTAGAAATACGGGAAAAGCAGGGCCGTTTGCTAAATTCATCACTCCGGAAATATATGTATCTGGAGTTACAAAAGATCATCAGATACAGCTATTGGAGGAGTAAGTGCCTATGGATTTCAAAGTAAATACGAGGGTGAAGGAAGTTGGTTCCGATGCTATAGGCTTTGTAAAAGAAAATATGATACTTTTCTTTGGAGATATGGCACCGGAAGATCTCCGTCAATACTGCTTTATTTTAAATTCACATGAGCTTTATGAAGAAATACAGTCGGGAGATTTACTATTGATTGACGGATATGTATATACGATTGAAGAAGTAGGAAGTGTGGCTAATGAGAATTTCAAAAATCTTGGTCATATTACCTTGCATTTTCAGTATGATGAAAGCGAAATCCTTGGAGGTAGTATTTATTTGAAAGAGCCTTTGACACATGAATTGCATAAGGATTCCATAATCGCTGTAAAATCAGCCAGCATGCAGGATAAATCATAAAGTGAGGAGAAGGGGTATGAAAGTAGTGATAACCCCGAGAGGGTTTGCGAATTACGGTCTGGATCAGGTGGAGCGAATGAAGTCCAAGGGTCTGGAGGTACAT
>NZ_CAXSSO010000021.1:0-10370 GCF_964240115.1 Clostridium sp. HGF2 | reverse complement strand
GTGCACAGGATGATGAGAAAATCAAAGAGATGCTGCAGCATTATCATTTATTATAAAAAAGACCTGTATCCTTTTGGAATATGCTTAAATAAGGTTTAAGAAAAGAGGAATTCAAACTATTGGTGTTCATCCATAGATATTGAATTCCTTTTGCTGTAGGCATATGAAATACAGAAGGAATGCTGATATTCATCATTTTTTTGTTAAGAAAGGGAGCTTTGTTTACTATCGCAGCTATGCATACACGATTTCAGCTATGATATTTAAAACAGATTCTTTCATTCTTTAGGTTGTTTGCAAAAGGGAGACTTCAGCTTCTATTGATAAATACAATACAATAGTGTTGAAGTCTCTCTGTTTTATATTTACTCACAATCGAGAAAGAACCTAAGATATAGCAGCTTTCTTCTTCTATCAGTATGAGCGAAGAGTAACCTATTTCTTTGTTGACAGTTAAACACTTTCCTCTTACAATGAAGCAGATGAAGGGTTGTGAGATTATGAAGGCATTGGCGAGTGATTTTGATGGAACGCTGTATCTGCATGATGCAGCAGAAAGCTATCGTGAAGGGGATATAGCAGGAATCGGGCAGCTGCAGAAGCAGGGCTGTCTGTTCGGTCTTTGTACCGGGCGTCCTTTATGGGGTATTACAGCATTTCTTTCTAAGCGACTGCATCCTGATTTTTATATCGTAAGCAGCGGAGCAATGATACTGGACAGAAATCAAAGGATATTGTTTGAAAGCTGTCTTTTACCTGAAACTGCAAAGCGGCTCAGTATGCTTACGAAAGATGTGGAAAGCACCGCTATTCAGGCTGGCGGGAACATCTATGCATATAAGAAAGCAAGAGCATTTACAGATATTCCAGTCATTCACGATATAGAAGAAATAAAGGGGCAGCAAATACACGGATTATCCTTTCGCATGACAGACGAGGCAGCCGCAGAACAGTTATGCAGTTCTCTTGAAAAGCAATTTCCGGACACCTGTGCCGCATTCCAGAATCAGAATTTCGTTGATGTGGTACCTTACGGCTGTTCCAAGGGAAAGGCGCTCTTGAAGCTGAAAAAGCTTATGAATCTGGACAGCTGCTATGGCATTGGAGATTCCTACAATGATATCCCCATGCTGCAGGATGCAGATGTATCCTTTACCTTTCATGCTTCTCCTAAGAAGGTAAAAGAAGCAGCCGATCACCTGGTGGATTCTGTAGGTGAAGCGATTCAATCCTATATGCTAAGGAAGGAAAATTAAATCCGTTCCTGGTGGTAATAGTTTAATAACCGTAAAAAAGGTTCCTTTAAATTTTAAGGAACCCCCTTTCATATCTTACTCACGTTGCTTCTGTGAGCAGGCTTATGTATTCTTATTATTAGCTCTTTTCTTTCTCCATGCCTGTAAAGGAACATAGATCATCAGAAGAAGCAGTACCGATGGAATCAATATATTCCACGGCTTTGCGAATTTCTCAATATAGCCCTGAAAGAAAATATAGATCACAACAACAGGCAGTATGTAGGAAACATAAAATCTCGCCCACATAGGGAATTGAAAGCCTACACCGCTGTTTGCCTCATCCGTGAAATTTTTCCAACCCCAACCATAGCGGAAGGTACAAAACAGCAGATACATGAGGGATCCAAGCGGCAGCATATTATTGGATACAATGAAATCCTCCAAATCCTGTATGGTACTTCCATCCCCAAGCGGCTCTATAAAGGAAAGAAGATTGAAGCCGAATGCACAGGGAAGTGATAAAAGCAGAATCAGGATAAAGTTTACACGAACAGCTTTTTTCCTGGACCAGCCGCTGTCCATTGCGAAGGCCACAATATTTTCAAATACCGCAATAATGGTCGTGACAGCTGCAAAAGACATGAACAGGAAGAACAGAAAGCCCCATAACCTTCCACCAGACATGGCATTAAATACATTCGGCAGTGTAACAAACACCAGACCGGGACCGCTGTCTGCTGCAACGTTGAAGGAGAAGCAGGAAGGAAATATAATCAGACCTGCTATAAAGGCCACACAGGTATCCAGAATACAGACATTAAGACTCTCACCCAGCAAAGAGCGGTCTTTTCCGATATAGCTTCCAAAGATTGCCAGAGCACCGATTCCAAGACTAAGAGTGAAAAACGCCTGTCCCATAGCTGCGAATATGGCGTCCCATAAGCCGTTTGCCATCATTTTCTGAAAATCTGGAATCAGATAGAATTTTAAGCCTTCAACAGCGTTTGGCAGGGTAACTGCCCGAATCACAAGAACGAGCATGACAATAAACAGACAGGACATCATATATTTGGACATCTTTTCCACACCGTTTTGAAGACCTCTGCTGCAAATAAAGAAGCCGATAACCGTAATTGCAATCATCCAGAACAGATTTTGTCCCGGACTGGCAAGCATATTGGAGAAAGTTTCACCCACCTGCTCTGTTCGCAGACCCTCAAAGGTACCACTTGCCATTTTCAAACAGTAATTGATCATCCATCCACCGACTGTTGTATAAAACATCATCAGCAGATAGTTGCCTCCCATACAGACATACTTTATAAGATGCCACTTGGTTCCTTCCGGCTCCAGCAAATCGAAGGACTTCGCTGCGGAGCGCTGGGAGGCACGTCCCACGGAGAATTCCATCACCATAATCGGTAATCCCAGCAGTATCAGGAAAACCAGATAGAGCAGTACAAAGGCTGCTCCTCCATATTGGCCTGTAATATATGGAAACCGCCATACATTGCCAAGACCGACTGCACATCCAGCGGATATCAGAATAAATCCCAGTCTGGATGATAGCTTTTCTCTTGATTTCATATACTTTCTACACACCTTTCCTGTACATTTTATAAGCTGAGATTGGGAAAGTCAATGTAAAAATGAAAGGATTTTCATATACTTACACAAATTCATACATGAGAATTCCTGTTATCATACTAGCCGCAGAGGCCTCATGCTTAAAGCTTTACACACCCTTCATGACAGCTTCACGAGGTATTCACATAAAAGGTGTAAGATACAGGTACAGACAAAGATATGTCTGTTTGCTTAAACGGCGACAGTTTTGTTTCCTCATCCTGATAAATAGCTTTTTCATAATAGCTGTTGCCCTTTCTCTTTCACGAAGATCTCTGCCTTTCCCACAGAGGTCTTTCCTTTTTATATAAGTAATTATCATTTTTTTACTATATTGCTTCGGTTTTTTAGCTATCTTGTTGGTAAGGTAACAATTTTTCATATCAAATTAACGAAAAATTGGTGTAATTATCAATTTTGTGTTATGATATAGGAGAGCTATCATGGGGAGTTGCTCAATATTCAATGGGAGGGTGGGCATGACTGTAACAGATAACGAAATTTATCGTATAATTGTTGATATCATGGATATACAGAATGAACCTGAGAATATATTTGAACTGGATAACTGGATCCGGCAAATTGGTCTTCAGGAAGTATATAAAAAAATCATACAGATTTATTCCATCAATCTTATGTAGAGATTTCCAATGCGGAATCTCTTTTTACTATTGCAATGCGTTTTATATTATGGTTTAATATAGATGCCTTTTTATCAAGAGTTGGGGTAGAGAGTTAGCTCGCTTGATCCCACGCCAACCTGTATGACGCATCATATAAGGTGGTACTGCTAACAGCGATAAGAGAAACAATCACATAACGATTTGCCTTCTCTCACGCTAGGGAAGGCATTTTTCTAATAAGAAGCAAAGGAGATTTGAGAAATGAAAAATTACATTTTTACATCAGAAAGTATTACTGAGGGACATCCTGATAAAATTTGTGACCGCATTGCGGACAGTATTCTGGATGAGGCTCTGCGTCAGGACCCTGCCAGCAAAATGGCTGTGGAGGCAACGATTAAGGATGATTTCGTACTTATTTACGGTGAGGCTAATACCAAGGCAAAGCTGGAGTATGAGGAAATCGCAAAAGAGGTTATTCGGGAAATCGGGTATACGGAGGAGTATGAGGTGCTTGTGAAGGTACGCGAGCAGTCTTCGGAAATCAACCACGCAGTTGTACAGGATGATGGCGAGATCGGTGCGGGAGATCAGGGAATTATGTTCGGATATGCATGCGATGATACAGACAATTACATGCCTGCCGCTATTGAATATGCACATAAGCTGGCAAAACGTCTGAGCGATGTCCGCCGTGGAAATGCATTGCTGCTGCCGGACGGCAAGACACAGGTAAGTGTTGAATATGAAAATGATAAAATCAAGAGGATTGATACGATTGTCGTTTCCACACAGCATGTGGCAGAGGCATCACAGCAGCAGATTGCCGATATCGTTATGAAGGATGTCATAACGCCTGTCATTCCGGATGAGCTGCTGGATGAGGATACCATTTATCTGATCAACCCAAGCGGAAGCTTTGTCATGGGAGGTTCCTTTGGTGACAGCGGTACAACAGGAAGAAAAATCGTTGTGGACAGCTATGGCGGTATGGGAAGAATCGGCGGTGGCTGCTTCTCCAGTAAAGATCCATCCAAGGTTGACCGCAGTGCAGCATATTACTGCCGTTATGTCGCAAAGAATATTGTGGCACATCAGCTGGCAAGTAAATGTGAGGTACAGGTTGCATATGCTATCGGTAAGGTGAAGCCGGTATCCATTATGGTAGATACCTTTGGAACAGGAAACAAATGTGATGAGGAGATTCTTGATATCATACGCAGCAATTTCAGCTTTGAGGTAAAGGATATCATTGAGGAACTCAAGCTTTGCCGTCCGATTTACAAGGCAACATCCTGCTATGGACATTTCGGCAGAGAAGAATTCAGCTGGGAGAAGATAAAGGATTTGAAGTATTAAAAGCTGACAGTTTCCTTAGAAGAGCTTCAAAGGAATAATTGTATATAAAAAAGGTATCGTAAGACATACGGTGGGTAGCATACCGTTTTGTCCTTGCGGATACCTTTTCTTAGTATATAGAACTTGCCACAACGCTTTTTGTATGTTGTCGGCGTTCCATAAGAAACCCCTGAATGCTAAGCAAGCCATATGCTGGGTATACAAAGGGATGGGGATTGTATGAAGATGCTATTCTAATGGGCTGTTATTAGGTATATATTTCTAATTTTGTTATATTCAGTTTCATAAAAAGCTTGTAAGATGATGTTTAAAAAGCTATAGGAATACATATTGATTTCTTCTTATCTTTATCTGTTTAATCCTGGCAAGTGAGCAGTGATAGGAACGTAGGATCGTGACCTGTTAGGATATCTCAGTTTGTTTTCTAACAGTAATAACAGCCTGTTTACTCAAAGGTTCCTTTCTTCAAAAGCTTTTGATTTTTCATGAACCAGCGTCCGTTTGCCATTACATCATGAAGCTGCCAGTCATCATCAAACAACAAGAGATCAGCATTACTTCCGACAGAGATGCAGCCCTTTGCAGGATATAGTCCCAATACACGGGCCGGATTCGCTGTTGAGAAGGATATGCACTCGGTAATTGAAAAATCCTGATTCCGCAGCATTTCCTGTACATTTTGCAGGAGGACAGAAACATCGGAGACACCGATTGCGGTAAGGTTACCATATTCATCATAGTCTGACCAGCTCCCCTGTCCGTCAGAGCTTAAGGTGATTCTTCCATAATCCTTTGGGTTCGCCTGCTTGATCCAGGAAGCACATCCCTCATGCTCCTCACAGCTTATATCTATGGTACCACCCATATATAAAAGCTGCAGGGCTTTTTGAAACAGCTGTTCATTTCTTGTGACATGGGTCGGGTGAAACATGGTGCAGGGAAGTCCTGTGTTTTTCACGGCTTTCATGACATAGGCAAGGTCGTCAGCTTCATCACCCATATGCAGTGTCATACAACCCGGCTTTCCTGAGAGCATACCGGCTGTCCTGACTTCACTGGCCAGTCTGAGAAATTCCTCAAATGATATATGTGAGCTTCTATGATCACTTAATGCAAGCTTGACACCAAGGATTTCGTCTATAAACAGGATATCTTTTTTTACTGAGCCTGTAATTGTCGTACTCGGATAAGCATAGGAGCCTGTCATGGCGTAGGCGGAGATACCTTCACTGTTAAGAGCTTTGACCTTAGCAATCAAATCCTCAACACTGCGCGTCACACCGTCAGTCCCAAGTAAACCAACCACCGTGGTGATACCTGCCTGTATGAGAGCGGATAACTGGATTTCCGGCGTCCTTGTCGCAAAGCCGCCTTCTCCCCCTCCTCCGCTTACATGAACATGACGGTCAATCAGTCCCGGTGTCAGTTGTTTTCCACTGCCGTCAGTGATTTCCATATAGGGAGCCGTTTCTATGTGAGGTGCTATATGGGCAATGTGTCCTTCTGAAATGAGAATATCCTGTATCCCCAGATCCTGTGGCGCAAATATATGTACATGTTTAATCAGTTGCATATCGTTTCCTCCTATAGGGTTCCCAGGCTTTTTAATATATACAGCCACATCGTCAATGTAAATGCACTTCCAAGCGTCGTCATCATGACAACACTGCTGGACAGCGTTCCCTCATGACCCATATTTCGCGCCATGATATAACAGCTTACCGTCGTGGCAGAACCAAGCATGACAAGAATTGCCACCAGCTTATCATTTACAAAACCTAAAGAAACTGCAATCGGTAGAAAAATCGCAACAAATAGAATCAGCTTCATGAAGCTACAGATCAGGGCAGGCTTTCGTTTGGCATAGAGATCGTGAAATTCAAAGGAACCTCCCATCGCCATCAGACCGAGCGGTGTCGCAAGGGCTCCCAGATTATGCAGTGACTTCTGCAGTATGACAGGCTGCGGGATTCGGAGCAGGGACCATAGCATTCCGGCACCAATTCCCAGAATAATCGGATTGCAAAGTATATCTCTACCTGTTTGTAAAATAAGCTCTTTTCGCAATATGCCACGCTTTGGCTTCATGAGCGACAGCACAATGACAGCGATAATATTATATAAAGGAACAGTCGCAACAATCATAAGCGGAGCCATTCCTGAATTTCCATAAATATTTTGAATAAAGGCGATGCCCAGAATTGCGGCACTGCTGCGATAGCTTGCCTGTACAAATTCTCCCTGAATACTTCGATCCTTTAATCGATAGGATACAGCAATCGAAAAGAGTATAGACAGCAGTGTTGCCAGAAAGCAGAAGATGACAAAGGATGTATCCCACGCTTTTCTAAGGTCTGTGGTGCTGATATCCTCAAACAGCAGGACTGGCAATGCTGCAACAAATACAAATTTATTCATTTTTGAAAGGAAGGCTGCATCAAACAGGTGTATTCTTTTAAAGAAGTAACCAAAAATCATTGTTATGAATACCGGAATCGTGGCATTCAGACAAAATATTAAATTTTCCATTATATATCCCTCAGCTTTCTATTATACATCGAAATTTAAAAAAAGGAACGCAAGATTTTATAAGGAGAAGCATTTGGTTTGTGATATACTGAAGGTAAGGATCATGATAAAGTGAACAAATGGAAATGAGGGCTGATTATGTATATGAATGAAGAGCTGATTCAGGAAAAGCTGGAGGAAATGAATGCAACAAAGATTCAGAAGCTGGACTCACAGATGTATCTGGTTAATTTTGATTTGAAGGAGGATATGCGGATATCCTATGTCTTCAATATTACACGGGAAGGGAAGTATTTTCTGCAGAGGATGCGCCCGTATTCCATGGTACATGGCAAGTTCTCCAATGAATATGAGGTGCTGTCCTTCATCAAGCATGATGTTGAGAAGTTCCAAAATGCAGCAAACAGTACCAATTTCATAAAGTTTCTGGAAATTTCCAACAAGGGACTGCAGCTGACGGAGGAAATCGAAAATGCCTTTTTAAATTATAATGTAGACGGAGAAATTCTGGATGAGCTGAATGAAAAAATGGAAGAGGTTTTTGACCAGATTTATCTGCTTTCCGATATTTCAAGAAGAGTGCTGCTGCATGAAGATGAGTAGGGATAAGCTGCATTTGCTGGAGCTATCCGGCTTTGAAAGAGAACAGCTCGCCCGCATACCGGACAGCTATATTGTCACATGTGCTGATAGAACGAGCGTGAGTGCTGCTATGGTAAAAGAAGCAGATGTCATTATTGGCAGAGTGCCGGTCGAGTTTTTAGGCTATGCACGGAAACTGCGGCTGCTGCAGCTGGATTGTGCTGGCAGTGAGCAGTATACAGCAGATGGTTTGCTTGCGAAGGATTGTCAGCTGTGCAATGCCTCCGGTAGCTTTGGACTGGCGATCAGTGAATATCTGATTTGTACAATTTTAATGCTGATGCGGAATATGAATCTGTATATACGCAATCAGGAGCAGGCGTACTGGCATATGGAAGGACCTGTACAGTCGATATACGGATCTACGGTTTTGATAGCAGGAACCGGTGATCTGGGACAGGAATTTGCGAAAAGAGTGAAAGCAATGGGGGCACATACCATAGGAATTCGCCGGCGGATACAGGAGAGTGTTCCTTATTTTGATGAACTGCATACTATGGAAGAAATGTGCAATCTGCTTCCGCATGCTGATGTGGTGGTACTGGCACTTCCGAGTACAGAAAGGACTCGCGGATGCTTTGGCAGTGAGCAGCTTGCCTGTATGAAAAAAACTGCGATTCTTGCCAATGTAGGAAGAGGGGATGCTTTGAATACAAATGAATTCCTGCAGGCTATACAGCGTAAACAGCTATCTGGTGCTGTTCTTGATGTATGTGACTGCGAGCCTCTTGCAAAGGAGCATCCGCTCTGGAAGCAGCCGAATGTCATCATCACACCTCATATTTCCGGCACCTTCCAGCTGAAGGAATCCTTTTATCGCTTTACAGAAATTGCACTTTATAACCTGCAGGCATTATTGGAAAACAAGGCACTGAAGAATGTCGTTGACCGAAAGCAGGGATACCGTGTGCATACTGTCGATTATATGGAAAAATAATTCAGCGCTTAAGTTTCGAAGAAGCATTTCTATATTTCGATACACTTGCTGCATGTAAAAAGGGAGAAACAGGTCTATATAAGTTCAGACACAGTTTCATCCCTTTTAGTCGTTAAGAAATGCGTGAGATACGGCTGATCTGTAGGCCTGGCTACAGATAATTAACTGCCAGAATAGCGATACCGAGCACTGTAAGCACAACTCCGGTAGCCCGATTCAGTGTTTTGGCGCTGGCCTTATTGGCAAATCTAGCTGCAATTCTTGCCCAAAGCAGGGTAGAGGCGATGCAGAGAATCAGAGCTGTCATATCTGGCATACCTCCAATGGTAAAGTGACTGACAGCACCGGTAAATGCGGTGAAGGTCATGATAAATACGCTGGTACCAACCGCTGTTTTCAATTCATAGCCAAGTACGCTGGTCAGGATCAGCAGCATCATCATACCGCCGCCTGCTCCGATGAATCCGCAGATAAAGCCGACCATCGCTCCGGACACCATGGATTGCATAAGTCTTTTTTTCGGATCGGTATGCTCCATACTGCTTTTTGTTGTCATCACCGGACGTACGATGAATTTAATTCCAAGCAGCAGTGTCATAAAGGTGGAGAATCCGCCCATTGCTGTTCCCGGAACCAGACTCGATACATAGCTGCCAACAAGTGTGAAGATAAGTACGAATATCATCATAATAAGACCGTTGCGGATATCCAGATTTCCGTGTCTGCCATATGTATAAGCGGAAACAGCGCTGGCCAGCACATCACTTGCCAGGGCAATTCCCACAGCCATATAGGGTTCCATATGCAGGAACGTAATTAGCATCGGGGATATGACAGCTGCGGCACTCATCCCTGCAAAGCCTGTGCCAAGCCCTGCGCCAATGCCGGCAATGAAGCAGATTACAAAGGTATATAGCATAAACATAACTCCTTTTTTGTTCATAATGTATGAATATCATTATACTCCTGCAAAAAAGGGGATGCAAATAATTTTACATCAATTCAAATCTATATGCTTCCTTATGATTCGTGCGACTTTTTTGAAAAAGATAAAACCACCCTTTTTATCAAAGGATGGTTTTATCGTGCTTTTGTAAACAGTTTCCTTTATTTTGATGTATTATTTAGTATTGCTTTTATACGATTCTTTAATTCCTCTAAGGTATCACATTCCAAAAGCAGATTGGATACGATATGCAGTTGATCCTCGGTTAATGACTGTAGCCATGCTGTACAGTCTTCCTGATATTTGGCTTCCATAAGACTATGTAAGAGCTGTCTCTCTCCTTCGATTCTACCTTCTGCTTTCCCTTTTATGATACCTTCTTTCATTCCCTCCTCAAAGCTGTCCTCCAAGCCGTAGCGATAACGTGCCTCTCCCATCTGAATCGCCATTGCGGTTGACCACAGCTCATC
>NZ_CAXSSO010000020.1:0-21298 GCF_964240115.1 Clostridium sp. HGF2 | reverse complement strand
TACTCTTAATCCTATCAGAATGAGATAAAATAAAACCGCATCCTGTTTGTTTTCATCCTCTTAACTTAATGACATTGACTGTTCACCTGGCTTTTTTCTTGTGAAAAATCGCTGTTTTTTAATTTGTTATTTTATTCACAAAAAGTGAGAAACTGTTGGAATGCCAACACGTAACAGGAAAAAGGGAGTGTTATCATAGGGGTGGATCCAAGGTTGGTGGCTATATGAAAAAGAACGATGTAAACGCTTTATTGAAATTCCATATGCATCAGGAATTCGCCGTACTGCCCATCGTACTGTATGTTCTGCTGAGCGGTATCATCATGATCTGTTTTCATTATTACTCTATGAAGGCGCTGATTCTGGCAGCGGTACTTGCCATTCTGATCGGATTCCTCCTATGTGCTGACAAGGCGCATTACTGGGATGCCATCGTACACGGTCTTGCCCAGTATGGAAATGCCAGACTGATTATGATCTTCATGGTAATCGGTATCTTTTCCAAGCTTCTGGCTGTCGGACAGATCGGCTCCGGCTTTGTCTGGATCGGCATGCATCTGCATTTGAGCGGAGGAAGCTTCACGGTTTTCTGTTTTCTTGTATCCTCACTTATTTCAATGGGCGCAGGTGCACCGATTGCGGCACTTCTGGCCGTTGTGCCGATTTTTTATCCGGCAGGGGTGCTGATGGGCGCTGATCCTGCGATTCTGACAGGGGCTATGCTGAGCGGCATTTTCTTTGGGGATGCACTCTCCCCAAGCTCTCAGGTCATTCATACGACGATTGCCTCCCAGCATGATCCTGTCACAAACAAGGGCGCTGATTTGCTGCGTGTAATGAAACAGCGTCTGCCGTATCTGCTCATCGCAGGAATTCTGTCCGCTGTTCTGTTTTATGCTTTGAGAACCAGTGGAAGCGCACAGAATCCCGAGCTGCTTGCGAGCATGTGCAATCCAAAGGGACTGTGGATGCTGCTGCCGATTCTGCTTCTGCTGATAATCTGCTTTAAAACAAGTGATCTGTTTGTCGGCGTCACCTATGCGATTGTGGCAGGTATAATCGTCGGAATCGCAACCGGACTGTTCCGGTTTTCTGATCTGATCAGCATTCAGTATGAAACACAGGAGCTGCACGGCATTCTGTTTGACGGCTTATCCGGCGTGGTCGATATCATCATTTCCACCATCCTGCTCTATGGTCTGATTGCGATTGCCGTAGAGGGCGGAATGATGGAGAAATGCTGCAACTATCTCACATCACGAAAAGCGGTACAGCATGCAGGCGGTGCAGAGGCGATGATTTCCCTTGGCGTCGGTATTGTCAATATTCTTTTGGCAGGCTGTGTGCTGCCTTCCATTCTCATGTTTAAGGATATTGCGGATACCATTGGAAAAAAGGCCGGAATATCACCGGAACGCAGGAGTATTCTGTTAACTGCGATGACAACGAATATAACAGCAATCATACCAATCAACAGCGCCTTTGTCATGGGAGCTGTTACTGTGATCAATCAGCTGGCCGCAAATCATGCCTATCTGCCGGTTGTCACACCGTTTCAAATTTTCCTGTCCTCCTATTACTGTCTGCTTCTGACACTGATCTGCGGTATCTGGGTCGTGCTCGGTGCAGGGAGAGAGGGAGAACATAAATATAGTATGACATACCATCATGCAAAGGAGTGAGGATGTATGGAAGAACGCTATGATGTCATCATTATCGGAGGAGGACCTGCCGGTCTGGCAGCTGCCATTTATGCAGGGAGAGCCGGACGAAAAACCCTCATGATTGAGAAGGGAAGCTTTGGCGGACGTATCAACGACACCAGAGAAATCCGAAATTATCCGGGCTTTATTTCTGACAGCGGTGCAGGTCTGATGCAGAAATTCAAGGCGCATGCCCAGTCGTATGCCACCAATGTCTTCAAGCGGACTACGGTAACCGGATTGGAAACGATGGAGGACGGTGCGTTTCTTGTACACACAAAGCGCCGCGGAGATTTTATCGGTGACAGTGTGATTCTGGATACGGGGACGAAGCCGAGGGTTCTCGGTATTCCCAATGAAATCGAGCTTGCCGGACATGGGGTCGCCTATTGCGCTACCTGTGATGCGGAGTTTTTCCGGGATAAGGAAATCTATGTACTGGGAGCCGGCGATCAGGCAATTGAGGAAAGCGGATATCTAACGCATTTCGCAAAAAAGGTAACCGTTATCGTCCTGCATGAGAAGGGGCACCTTGACTGTAATGAAATGGCAGCGGCTGAAGCCTATGCAAATCCGAAAATAGAGTTTGTCTGGAACACCACCCTGCAGGAAATTCTGGGGGATGAGGAGGTCCGCGGGTTAATCCTGAAAAACGTTGTCAGCGGTGAAACACGGGAAGTGCGTGCGGACGGTATCTTCTTCTTTGTCGGCATGGTGCCGCAGACGGAGTTTGTACAGAATGTGGTTGCCTGTGATGCAAAGGGATATATTCTTGTGAATGAGAAAAAGGAAACCAGTGTTCCCGGCATTTATGCAGTGGGGGACTGCACACAGACTTTTTTGCGTCAGGTGGTCACCGCAGCCGCAGACGGAGCGATTGCCGCTACGGCAAGTGAGCGGTATTGCAGGGAGAGAAATCAGCTGAAGAGCATTCTGACACCGGATTCCGGCAGAGTTGCTTTTCTATTCTATAATCCGTATGAAAGCTCACAGATTGAACAGGTGACACAGCTGGAGGAGGCCTTACAGGATGATTATACAGTCATTCGTCAGGATATCACCAGACAGACCCTGCTGTATCAGCTGCTGCATATGGATGGAACCTTATCCAGTGCAATGTTTGAACATGGGAAATTGATAAAAAAGAATGGTAAAGAGGCATAGCAAAACCATAGAATGGAGGAATGCAATATGGGACAGCCTTACGTTTTTCCACACGGAGTAACCGTATATGATCCGCAGAAATGCTGGAACGGGTACACGATCGTACCCTTGATCAATGACGGTGTATTGTTGTTTGATATGAATGGCAATGAGGTGCGCAGATGGAATATGCACGCCATGCCGCCCAAGCTTTTGCCTGGCGGCTATGTGATGGGGCTGAGCGGATACCGCCATCCGGATTACGGAATGCAGGATGGTGTGAATCTGATTGAAATTGATTACGACGGGAATATCGTCTGGGAATTTGACAAATTTGAACATATCAACGATCCCGGAAGAGATCACCGCTGGATGGCACGGCAGCACCACGATTATCAAAGGGAAGGCAATCCGGTTGGATATTATGTGCCGGGAATGGACGCAAAGCCATTGGAGGGGAATACCCTGATTCTGGTTCATCAAACCATTAAAAATCCGGCAATCTCCGATAAGAAGCTGCTGGATGATGCCATGATTGAGGTGGATTGGGAAGGAAACATTTTATGGAAATGGTCTATTTCGGATCATTTTGATGAGCTGGGCTTCGATGAGGCCGCAAAAAATATTCTGGCACGCGATCCGAATATGCGTTCCAGTGACGGTGGTGTCGGCGATTATCTGCATGTGAACTGCATGAGCTATCTTGGCCCGAATAAATGGTATGAGCATGGGGATATGCGCTTTAAGCCGGACAATATCATCTTTGACTGCCGTGAGGCGAATATCCTTGCCATTCTGGATAAGGAAAGCGGGAAGATCGTGTGGAAAATCGGTCCGGATTTCAATGCAACTCCGGAATTGAGGAAGCTTGGATGGATCATCGGACAGCATCATTTCCATATGATACCGAAGGGTCTTCCAGGAGAAGGAAACCTGATGGTGTTTGACAACGGAGGCTGGGGAGGCTATGGCGTTCCGAATCCGGGCAGCCGCAACGGCTCCAAGAATGCGCTGCGGGATTACAGCCGTGTGCTGGAGTTTAACCCGATTACACTGGAGGTTGTGTGGAAGCTGACACCGAAGGAGCTTGCGCATGCCATACCAACCGATGCCAGCAAATTCTATAGTCCCTATGTTTCCAGTGCCCAGCGTCTTCCGAATGGAAATACGCTCGTGACAGAAGGAAGCGATGGTCGTATAATAGAGGTAACCGCAGATCATGAAATTGTATGGGAGTGGATTTCGCCATATTATACGCATAATGAAACAGGTCCGAAGAACAATATGATTTATCGCGGCTACCGCTATCCGTACAGCTATGTTCCACAGGAGCCGACACCGACGGAAATTGCAATTCCACGTATTGACAATACCACCTTCCGTATGCCGAATGCCGGAGCACTTGGCGCAAAGACGGTGATTGATGTGGAAGGAACCCTGCCGTATTATCAGGATGTGGCACTGTGTGTGGCAACCGATGATGAGGAAGATTTGAGCCGACGTGAAAAGGTTTTCTCCGTAGATACTGAGGTGTTTGAACCGGTCAGCGGCATGGCGGAGTGGAAGGATAAGGTATGGAAGCAGCAGGAGAAGCCGGTGCTTGTACTGTTTGGTGCAGAGCGCTGTGTACACTGTAAGGCACTGCATCCGGTTTTGGAAGAAGCCCTGCAGGAGGAGTTTGCGAACAGCTTCCTGATTCGCTATGTGGATGTTGATGCCAACAAGGATATCGTTGCCGCCTGCCATGTACAGGGAATCCCTGTTGTGGCGGTGTATCGCAACGGTGAAGAGGTGCGGCGCTTTCATGGAGAGCATGATTACGATGATGTCTGTGACTTTCTGGATGCGGTGTTCGCCTGATTCTGTAAACGGATAAAGGAGGATTTCCATGCGCAAGGAACCCTATGGTCTTATGCCGATATTTGCCCACCGCTGCATGCACCATGAGATTTATGGGAAAAGGCTGCAGTATGAAACCTATAAAAGCTCGCAGATTCTGCATTCCATCAATGACACGATTGATCATTTCGGAATGGTTGTGGATGGCGTTTTAAAGGCGGAGCAGTATACCAGTCAGGGAAGTGTGCTGTGCAGTGCCTATTTTGAGGATAACGATGTGTTTCCTGAGCTGCTGTATTTTACAGGAAAGCGGCAGTATACGTATACGCTGGTCGCAGTAAGACGGACAACCGTTGCCTGGATGCATGTATCCGATCTGGAGGAAATGCTGAAGGAGGATACGGAAATGATGACGGCGTTTATGCTGTATCTGTCAAAACGGGGCTTGCGCAATCAGATGCTGCTGAGCTGCCTGATGTATCAGACGATTCAGCAGCGCGTGGCATACTGGCTGCTGAGTATGAATCATTTGTCAGAGCATGAACGGATACCGCTTCCGCGTTCACAGACCATCTGGGCGAATACCCTGCATGTGAGTCGTTCCTCTTTGAATCAGGAGCTGAAGCGTATGGAAAAGGAAGGAATCTTCCGCATCGAGGGGCATGCTTTGATTCTTCTCGATCAGAAGAAACTGGAAGATATTTTGTAAAATCAATGAGAGACAGGTACAGCCTATGTTCGATTGAAGAGCATAGGGGACCTGTTTTTTATTATCCTGGAATTTAAACTTTGCATAAGGACTGCCCTACACAGAACTTCCATATAAGAAATAATAAGCACCTGCATCATGTGAATTCTGAAGGATAACGGTCCACAATTTATGAACTTTTCCCCGCAAATACAATATTATGTGCTATGATACGGATATGTTATTGATACCGACAGATTCAGTGTATGCAAAAGCATCCATCCTGAATCAAAATATAGAGAAAACAACAGGAGGATACATACGATGTGCACAAGTATAATTTCAAACGGCAATAAAACAATCATCGGCTTTAATCTTGATATTTTGAATATGGAATATCGGGTGAAGGCAGAGGAAGATAAAGTGTATATTGCCATACAGGACGATCAAGAAGGCTGGCTGCCCTTATTCGGTGCTAATTCCAGAGGAGATTTTGTAGCGATGCCGACATGCTGGCCATTTGATGAAAGAAGTAATCCTGCGAATGCGGACAGTCTCAATATTATCAATTTGGATATCGATTTACTGCTTAGAAAGAAAACACTGGATGAAATTAAAGCAATCGCTGAGCATGAAGCGGTATCAAGTGTTCCGGGTGTCACCTTTCAATCACAGCTATCCGATCGCTCCGGTAATGTTTTACAAATCATTCCGGGGCAGGGAATACGGTATGCATCAAAACCGAAATACTCCGTTCTAACAAATTTCTCTCCATTCAAAGGAAGCACGGAAAGGCACCCCTGGATGGGACTGGACAGATATCATAAGGCTGTCGAGCTTCTGGAGAACAGAAGTGAGGATTTTGATGTTTCAGACTGCTTTGAGGTTTTAAAACAGACTGCACAGACCATCTGTCCTACGGTGGTATCCATGGTGTTTGATCCTGCAGCGAATACGGTATACTGGTGTGAAAACAGAGAATGGGATAGGATTGAAAAAAAGAAAATAGCTTAGTAGGAAAATGATGTAGTAATTATAACGATGATTGCATACTTGCTGAAGCCAGTGAGGCGAAGCTTATACCTTGTGAAATCGTTGGTATGATAAAATATATAATCCGCTATCCAGCCTGCGGATTTCTGTTCGCGTCATATGTATGCAATGCACAGAATCTTGTATCATAAGTTCCGCCATAAGAATACGCGTGATAGCTCTACACAGCATCATGAATAGAAGTAAGCTGTATGCATCATTTTTGTTTTGAAACTCACTAAAAATTTAAAACAGATATTCACATAAACGGGAAGATATGCTACATTATGGGTAAGAAAGAAGAGGGAACTGGTATGAAATTAGGAATTGCAGGAGCAGGCATGATCGTCGTACAGGGTCTGCTGGAATTTGTACATGACATCGAAGGAATCGAACTGCTTGGAATTTGTGCTACCAAGCGCTCTGAGGAAAAGCTGAAGAAATTAAGTGAGGAGCATGGGATCGCCCATACATACACCGATTATGAGGAAATGCTGAAGCTGGATGAAATTGATACCGTATATGTGGCAATTAATAACCATCTGCATTATGAATTCAGCAAAAAAGCGATTTTAGCCGGCAAGCATGTCATCTGCGAAAAGCCGTTTACGGTACATGTGGATGAATTGAAGGAGCTGATTGCCCTTGCAAAGCAGCACAATGTCATGCTGCTGGAGGCAATTACGAATCAGTATTATCCAAATTATCTGGAGCTGAAGAAACAACTGAGCAGAGTTGGAAGCATTCATGTGGTATCCTGTAACTATTCACAGTATTCTTCCCGTTATGATGCATTTAAGCGTGGAGAGGTTCTACCTGCGTTTAATGCGGATATGGCCGGAGGTGCACTGATGGATCTGAATGTGTACAATGTGCATTTCAATGCAGGTCTGTTCGGGATGCCGAAGGATGTCCAGTATTTCGCTAATATAGAAAAACGCGTGGATACATCCGGTATTCTGATTCTGGATTATGGCAGCTTTAAATCCGTATGCATTGCGGCAAAGGATTGCGCGGGACCTTCTCAGGCTGTTATTGAAGGTGAAAACGGATATCTGGAGGTGGAGGGCTCTGCCTCTGTATGCTCTGCGGTGGCATATACATACCGTGATACAAAGGAAGAAGGACGCTTCAACTCGCATCCGGATGTCCATCGCATGAAGTTTGAATTCGTCGAATTTGAACGCATTGTGCGTGAAAAGGACTGGAAACGGGTTGAGGAAGGACAGCAGGAGAGTCTGATTGTGATGGAGATCATCACCCGGGCAAGAGAAAAGGCAGGATTGTAGTTATATAATCAAACTGGTGAATGGATAAAAGTATGCGTAGGAGTATAGCAAACGCATACTTTTTATATGGCTTTTCTAGAAATAAATAATTTTTAAAACGCAGGCAATCGCAATTTTTGTGATACAATAAAAGAAAATCGCAACTAATCGCAATTTGTTGTGATGGCGAAAATTTCGTATACTGTCATCAGGAAGGAGAAAAAACGTGAAGATACCAACCTTTGAACGTCGGAATGAAATCATCAGAAGGCTGCAGGAGCATGGCTATGTGAAAGCGCAGATGCTCGCTAAGCAGTATCAGGTAAGCATGGAAACGATTCGCAAGGATCTAACCTTCCTGGAAGCTGCTGGCATTGCACACAGGGAGTATGGCGGAGCATCATTATCCCGGCAGGATATTGAGCAGACGCTGCCTGTACGAATGGGGCATGGCTCCCGAAAAAAGGAAATCGCCCGCTGTGCACTTGGCTTTCTGGAGGATGCCAAAGTCGTTTTTCTGGATGCTGGTACGACGGTGCATGAGCTGGCAAAGATATTGAATGATTATCGCCCGCTTGATATTGTGACTAACTCACTCCTCGCATGGGAGAGTCTGGATGCAGAGCGTCATAATGTATTTCTCACCGGTGGAAAAAAACGGGAGAAAAACCTTTCACTGATCGGAAGCTGGTGTGTGCAGGCGATTGAGTCGGTCCATGCGGATATCTGCTTTTTGGGGACGAGCGGCATTCTGGATAGAAAAGGGCCTACAACACATTCCTATCAGGAGCTGGAGGCGAAAAAAGCCATGGTTCGCCAGAGTGAGCGAATCTATGTACTGGCAGACAGTGATAAATTTCGGGAATCCGGATTTCATACCATGTGTTTATGGGAGGAAATTGACGGTATCATCACAGATGGTTCTCTATCCGCGAAAGCCTATGAGCATTACGAAAAAAACGTGCCGATCTGGATGGCACAGGAGGATGAATATGAAGAAAATCGTTAAAATTCTACCGTTTTATGAACCGCGTATGTGGGGAGGCGGAGAGCGTCTGGAAAATGAATTCAACTATCATACGGATGTAAAGCCGCTGGGGGAGGTCTATAATGTGGTCGCATTACAGGGACATGCGGATTGTGAGGTATCGGGAATGGACATGACACTGTCTGCATTATACAAACAGTATCCGGAGTGGTTTAACTGTGATACAGAGGAGCTGCCGGTACGTGTCAATATTCTGGATCCCATGGCTGATTTATCCGTACAGCTCCATCCGGATGATGCATTTGCCAGAGCATATAACGGAGGCCGCGGAAAACCGGAGGCATGGGTCATTCTGGATACGACAGAGGAAGGCAGAATCCAGTTTGGACACAAGGCGAAGACAATAGCGGAATTTAGGGAGAAAACAGAGCAGCAGGATTGGGAGGGCCTGTTGAAATATCTGAAGGCGGTTAAGGATGCATTCATCGATATTCCTGCAGGAACACTGCATGCCATTGGCACCGGTGTATTGACCTATAATATTTCAAGAAATGCTGATTGTACACTGCGTCTGTATGATTATGACCGCATTGATCCATCTACCGGAAAAAAACGTGATATTCAGCCGGAGCAGGTATATGAAAATGTAAATATGCCGGATACCTCCACCGAATTTGTTATGTATCCGTCTTCCCTGGAGCGCGGCATTCATGTGACAAGGTACTGGGATGAACCGGGATTGTATACACTTATGCGTCTTCAGGTTGAGGAAAGGGGTACGTTCTCACATCCTCGCTTTGCCTTTTATACATGTGTGGATGGTGAAGGAACTATACAGGATGTACCTATCAAAAAAGGGGAAACCCTGCTCGTTCCGGAAGGAATGGGAATGCTGAAATTCGAAGGAAACATGGATGTCTTCCTGGCATCCTACAGAAATGAGGAGGATTAGTTTATGAAATTACAGCTGGCATTGGACGATATCACGTTGGAGGATGCAGTATCACTTGTACGCACAGTACGTGATTATATTGATATTATTGAAATTGGCACACCGTTTGTTATTGAATATGGTATGGAAGCAGTACGGGTGATGAAAAAGGAGTTCCCGGAAAAGGAAATTCTAGCGGATCTGAAAATCATGGATGCGGGAGATTATGAGGCGGAAGAAGCGCTGAAAGCAGGTGCTGATTATGTAACGGTGCTGGGAGTTACCGATATATTGACGGTTAAAGGCTGTATTGATGCGGCAAACCGCTATGGTAAGCAGGTCGTTGTGGATATGATCTGTGTGGAGGATATGCCTAAAAAGATTGCGCAGATGGAGGAAATTCAGGCGCATATCATTGCGGTTCATGTCGGTGCAGATCAGCAGGCGGCTGGAAGAGAGCCGCTTGAGGATTTGAAGCTGATGAAGGAGTGCGTGAAGGCTGCCGGTGTATCGGTTGCGGGTGGAATCAATGGAAAAACAATTTCTGATTACACAGCGCTGCGTCCGGATATCGTTATTGTAGGTTCTGGAATCACGCATGCACTGGATCCTGTAGCTGAAGCAAGAAAAATCTATGAAGCGGTGCATGGCGGTGAGCAGTGATGTTCTAGCTTTCATCATGCCGGAGCTGACGCAGCGAGCAGTAGAAATAGTAAAGAAAGAACTGGAGATAATGGTGCATTAAATGCGAAACGGGGGTATGTCGCCGGGCAGGCAGGAGCGGCTTTATTGCAAGAGGCCTTTCCATGCGATAGATACTTATGGGGTAGTACGAACGTATGATCTGCTGGTTTTCTGTCCGGCTCGGTAAAATACATCCGATCCGGTTGTCATTGCAGAAAAAGCAAGGTCACTGCATGCGGACATCGCACTGCTGACAACGAATAAAGCTGGTGCGCTGTCATCGATGACAGATATCAAATTCATAATACAGGTAGTCACCAAGGAAACGACAGAAATTCAGGGGCGTCCCATACAGATGAGCGGCTCCATGTATGAAAAGCTTGCCTGGATCTGCTGTGATGCCATGGTGGTTATGATGATGCAGGAAAGCTGACAGAGCTGTAGTGATTTAATGATGTGGCATGCTAATTTAGAATAGTGATATAAGGGCATTGCGAGAGAAAACGCAGTGTCTTTTTATCATGGAAAAAGTGCTTTTTATGTTATTACGGAAATGGTTCAAATTATGACAGGTTATACCTTCTTTTATAGAAGAAACAGTATTTTTTTGAATCAGCGGCAAAGGCAGAGATGAAAAATAACAAAAAATCAGGACAGTATATATTTTTTTATTGTGTTTAAATAACTTTTTCACTATGCTCACCACTCGCTTATCCTGGTACAAATGAATTTCAGATATGTTGAAAAGTTCAGAAAGAAGTGATAAAGCAGTGGATTAAGGTTGAAATGTATTGAAATATAAAGAAAATCTTCAACAATTCTGACGGTGCTTTCTATCCTCGTTATGATGGGGTCATCAGAAAGGAGAGATGAAAAATGCTGATGAATATGGAGAGCTTGCTGCAAACAGCGAGAAAGCATCATTTTGCAGTAGGAGCATTTAATGTATGCGACAGTCTTCTGTTTTCAACTGTTATGGAATGTGCAGAAGAGCAACATGCACCGGTAATTGTTGAGCTTGCACCACCTGAATTTTCATATGTTGGATCGGATTTCTTCGCCTATGCTGTGAAGCGGATGCGAAACAGCAGTGTTCCCTGTGTCCTGCATCTGGATCATGGAAAGACCATACAGGATTGCATACGAGCAATACGCTGCGGCTTTACATCTGTTATGATTGACGGCTCATTATTAGCGTATGAGGACAATGTAAAACTCACAAAAACCGTTGTTGAGATTGCGCATGGTGTCGATGTGTCAGTAGAAGGGGAAATTGGAACGATCGGTGCGTTATCAGACAGCGTTGAGGGAGGCGTGGAACAGGTAACCTATACCAGACCGGAGGAGGTTACCGACTTTTTGACCAGAACGAATGCTGATACGCTTGCTGTCGCGATAGGTACTGCACACGGTATCTATCCGAAAGGATTTGTGCCGAAGCTTCGTCTGGATATTCTCGAGGCTATTGAAAAATTAAATACACGTCCTCTTGTTTTACACGGAGGCTCTGCGAATCGCGATGAGGAAATCGCAGAAGCATGCCGCCATGGGATCTGCAAGGTCAATATTGCAAGTGACTATCGCAAAGCATTTTTTCAGGGTACAAAGGAAATGCTTATAGAAACAGATGCTTTTTGGACACCTGACGTATTTGTATCTGGCAAGCGGGAGGCGAAAAGGGTAATCACTCACAAAATGCAGCTGTTCGGATGTATCGGGCAAGCCGATAAATATCGCTAAAGGTATGCTATGGAAAATTTTATTTATAAAAATCCAACAGAAATTATCTTTGGTAGGAATTGTCTGCATGCATTGAAAGATCAACTGCTAAAGCGCGGATATCGTTCTGCGCTGGTATTGTACGGGGGACCCCACTGGAAGGAAAACGGTACTTTAGAGCAAATAACAACGCAGTTGGAGTCCTGTTCCATTTCCTGCTTTGTACAAGGGGGAATACATCCCAATCCAAAGCTGTCAGAGGTCGAACAAATCGTCAAAAACGTAAAGGATGATATTGTGGATGTGGTTCTTGCACTTGGAGGCGGGTCTGTTATAGATACGGCAAAGGCAGTAGCGGTATGCTTGGCAGCACCGTCCGTAAGACTTCAGGATATCCTCTTAGGAGATCAAAAAATAAAGCGGGCGCTTGATGTAGGCGTAATATCGACCATTGCCGGTTCAGGTAGTGAATCCAGCTGTTCTATGGTGATTACCATTGATGACGGGAATCTGAAAAGAGCCTGTGATGATGAACATCTCTATCCTGTATTCGCAATTTTGGATCCGACACTGACATTCACACTTCCGTATTATCAAATGGTAAGTGGAGCCTGCGATATCCTCATGCATGCAATGGAGCGTTATTTTTCTCCAACGGATAACACAGAATTGATTGACAGTATGTGTGAAGGTCTTATGCGTGTGGTATTATCCAGTATCGAAAAAAGCATAAAAAATCCACAGGATTATGAGGCCAGAGCTAACCTGATGTGGGCGGGCTCTTTATGCCATAACGGTTTGTTCGGGACAGGCAGAAAAGAAGATTGGGCCTGTCATCGTATGGAGCATGAGCTCAGCGGATTGTTTAATGTTGTCCATGGAGCAGGCTTATGTGCCTTATGGGGGAGCTGGGCTACCTATGTTCGGCCATATCATACGAAACGATTTGCTTCCTTTGCACGGCACGTCATGGGAATAGAAGAAATAAATGATGATCGCTGTGGAATACTTGGTATTCAGGCGCTTGTATCCTTTTTCAAAAGGGTGGGGATGCCCGTCTGTATAACAGAGTTGAATGTGTGTATTGATGAAGCAATCATACAGACCATGGCACAGAACTGTCTTCTTCGTTCTGACAGCATCGGACAACTGAAGAAGCTGTCATTACAGGACATTAAAGCGATTTACAGAAAGGCGGGAAAGGTTGAATGAATACGCATGAGTTGAAAGGATTTGCAGAGAAAATACGAAGGACAACCTGCGATATGGTTCTTCATCGCGGTGATGGTCATATCGGCGGTGCGCTTTCCATGAGTGATGCATTGGCGGTTCTGTTTGGAAATTACATGAAGGAAGAGGACTGGTTTGTTTTGTCCAAGGGACATGCGGGACCTGCTTATTATGCGGTACTGATGCTGACAGGTAGACTGGATCAAAAGCATATTCACACCTTGAATGAAAACGGCACCTTGCTTCCTTCTCATCCGGATCGCATGAAAACACCCGGTGTTCAGGTAACGACCGGCTCCCTTGGGCAGGGGATTTCTCAGGCTGCAGGAATTGCTTATGCGTTAAAGACAATGGAGAGAGAAGGATATGTGTTTTGTATAGTAGGGGATGGTGAATGCAATGAGGGTGAGGTGTTTGAAGCATTGCAGTTCATCGCAAATAAACGATTAAATAACTGTATTGTTATGGTTGACTGTAATAAGAAGCAGGTAGACGGCTTGCTGCGAAAGGTCAGCTGCGACTTTGATTTTCCTTCCTTGTTTCAAAGTATCGGTTTTCATGTGTGTGAAGTGGATGGGAATGCAGTGGAGGATGTTGATCGAAAGCTTTCCGAATGCATAAAAAGAAAGGGGCAGGCAAGTGCGCTCTTATTAAACACGGTTAAGGGAGCCGGTATTCCCTACTTTGAACAGCAGGAGAATCCACACCATGTGACATTTAATGAAGCAGATAAGCAGGCGCTTCAGGACTATATCATTCAGACAGGAAAGGAGCTGAACATATGAGCTGGCAGCTGGCAGAGAATCATGAAATCAGTGAGGTTAGAAAAGCATATGGACAAACATTGGAACAGATGATTTTGAATGGCAGGCCTATTATGGTTTGTGACGCGGATCTGGCAGGATCGTCCGGCGCCGGATATCTGTACGGTAAATATCCAAAGCATACTGTTAATTTCGGCATCTGTGAAGCAAATATGATAGCAGCTGCTGCAGCGATGTCACGCATTGGAATACGCCCCTATGTCCATTCCTTTGCCCCCTTTGTATCCAGACGAGTTGCGGATCAGGTATGTATCTCTGCCGCATTCGCCAAGCAGGATCTTCACATTTATGCATCAGATCCCGGTTACTGGTCGTTGTACAATGGGGCAACACATACCACCTTTGAGGATATTGCTATGATGCGCGCAATTCCGTCAGTTCATGTTGTAGCACCGGCAGACAGTATTGCATTTTCCTGGGTTCTGAAATGGTATGAGCAGAATGGCGGAATCGTTTATAACCGCTGTACAAGAAAACCGGTGCCGTCTATATACGCAAAGGGCTCTTCCTTTACATTCGGAAAGGCTAATATCTTAAAAACAGGTTCAGATGTTGCGCTCATCGCCATCGGTGCCGGTGTCTATGATGCATTAGAAAGTGCAAAGCAGCTGGAGGAACAGGGAATATCAACAAGTGTGATTGATCTGTTCTTCATAAAGCCGGTAGATGAAACAGTTCTTCAAAATGTGATACAGACGCATAAGGTTATTGTCACAATCGAGAACCATAGCCGCTATGGCGGAATCGGGGAGCTGGTAGCCGATATCATGGCACAGCAGAAAACATCTGCACTGCTTCGTCATATTTCCGTTGATGACCAATTCGGTGAAGTAGGAACAAGAAAATATCTGAAGGAGAAATTCCACCTGACCAGTACGGATATCGTGAACAAGGCTCTGGATGGTTTGGAAAAATATGGCAGCTGAGGAGTGAAAAAAAGTGTTTGCATAAAGAAAAGATCAGGCTTTAGTGTTTAAATTTTCAACAATGTTGTGCACTGCTTTTATCTCTTTTATAATCTAGATAACAGTATCAGATATTGAAGGGAGTAATGCAAATGACAATCAGCACAAAAAATGAAATTCTGGAACATCTTCTTTCAAAGAAGGTGGAGCCGGATTTAAGGAATATCGAGGAGTTTTCTGCTCATATTTTGAGCAATGAGCTTCATATCAGCCGATCTCTGGCAAGCCAGTATCTCAATGGCTTTGTAAAGGAAGGGCTTCTTGTGAAAATTGCTACACGACCTGTGTATTTTCTTTCCAGAAAAAACATTGAGGAACAGTTTCAGGTGCAATTTAAAGAAAGTATGTTTTACAGCGTTGAGGATTTTCTGGATACGTTGTCTAAAAAAACATGTATTAAGCGTAATTTTATGAAAATGATCGGATATGACACTTCTCTTCATACTGTGATAGATCAGTTGAAATCCGCATTAAAATATCCTCCAAATGGTCTTCCGGTGATTCTTTATGGAGAAAAAGGCAGTGGGAAATCGCTTATGTGTCAGAAGATGTTTGAGTATGGACAGGATGCAGGGATTATTCCGGAACAGGCGCTGCTGCAGAAATATAAGGTCCTTGAACAGGATATGCAGCTGGCAGAACAGCTGTTGGGAACAGAGATCAAAAAAGGGCTGCTGGAGCAATGCGAAGGCGGTATTCTCTACCTTACACAAGTGCAGAATCTGAGCAAGCATGATCAGCAGCTCCTCATGCGTATTCTGGAGGATGGAGGCTTTATCCGTGGAGGAAACCGTATCACGCTTCGTGCAAGAATCATCCTTTCACTGGATGAGGATTATCAGAAATATCTGGATTATGACCTGATTCAATGCTTCCCGATCATTTGCCGGATGCCGAATTTGGATGAGCGCTATCAGGATGATAAGGAAGAGCTTATCATACATTTCTTTAAGCTGCAGTCATGGAAGCTAGGAAGATATCTGTTTGTCAGTAAAAATCTGATTCATATACTTCTGACTAGAACCTATAAACGCAATATCGATGAATTAAAACGTACGGTAGAAGATGTATGTGCACGTGCAAACAGTGAGGAAGAAACAACCGAGCAGCTGTATATCCGCATGTATCAGCTTCCGGATTCCATTTTAATGGATTTAGGTGAACAGGACTATATGGAGGAGCAGGTGGAGTATGTGGATATTTCCTCCTATAAACGAAATGAAGAATCAAGAAAGCTACTGGAGCTGTTTGAAACTATATTAAATCGGGTTCCAAAGGATGAAGCGACTTCTATGATATCGTATGTTAAGGAGCTGAATGGTGTATTGACACAATACTGCAGTGCAATCGCATATAACGAGAAATATACGAATCAGCAGATTCTTGCGTTAGAGCATACGATTCGTAATATTTTGAACCGCGTTCTTACCACGTACAACGTTTCGATTCCATATCACTGCAGCCCGTTGTTTGCGGCTTGTATTTATGGCAGGCAGTCCCATAACAGGATACTTGAGGAATGGAAACAGGAGCATGCCTATGAAATCAGCAAATGTCTGAGCCTGTTGGAAAAGCAGTATCCCCAGGGGTATCTGATCTGTGAGAAGCTGAGCTATGCCCTGCTTGCAAATCTGGAATTAGGGTTTGATGATATGGAAAAAGTAATTCTCATGATTCATCTCGGCTTTTATCATGAGCATGCCCATCAGAATAAATATTTGTCCATTATTATCGCACATGGCTATTCCACAGCCAGCAGCATGGCCGAGGCCATAAATTCTCTGCTGGGCAGCTATCTGTTCGAAGCCTTTGATATGCCTCTGGATACCTCCATGCCGGATATTGCGGACCGCCTGAAACGCTATATTGATCGCTATACAATAAAAAATGATATCCTTTTGCTTGTGGACATGGGATCACTGGAGCATATTGATGAACAGCTGACTATGATAGACAATAAGAATATCGGCATCATCAACAATGTATCGACAAGACTTGCTCTGGATATCGGAGAATCTATACTGCAGGGAGCAGATATGGAATCGTTATTAAGGAAAGCGGCAGAGCATTCTACAAGTACCTATACACTTGTAGAAAACAAGCAGAAAAAAGATTTGATAATTTTCATATCGGACAATGGAATCAAAATGGCGAATCGCATGCGGGAATTATTTGCGGATTCATTGCCGAAGGCCATCCATATCGAAATGCTTTCTATCGATCTATTGGATTTCAGAAATGAAGACTATATGAATGAAATTGCAAAGGAATATGATATTCTATTTGTATCCGGTATCTGTTCCAGCATTGATTGTCCGAAGCAGTTTATATCACTGGAGGATTTGATTACCTCTAATCAGCTGGATTATCTGAGAACCTTGCTTAATAAATATTTGACGATTGAAGATATAGATACATTTACGAGAAATCTAATCCATAATTTCTCACTTGGCAATGCATTGGATACCTTATCTATTCTGGATGCAAAAAAGCTGCTGGAGTTTGTAGAGGGTGCTGTCAATCAAATGCAGCTGCAATTGGACCGCCGCTTCTATGGAAATACGCTAGCTGGATTGTATATTCATCTATGCTGTATGATTGAACGTCTGGTAACAAAAGAACCCATTACCAATCACGAGGGTTTGCAGCAATTTGAGAAAGAAAACAGAAAGTTCATAGAGATAGTAAGAAGAAGCTTCACAAAGGTATGCAGCCATTATGGCGTAGAGCTATCTATGAGCGAAATATCCTATTTATATGATTATATCAAAGAAGACAAACTGCATGGAACGCAAGAGGGGGATTTCTAAATGAAAACAAAAATTATTATCGCAAGTCATGGAAGATTTGCAGAAGGTATTATGGATAGTCTTAAAATGATTGCGGGAGAGCAGGACCATGTAGAACCGCTTTGTGCTTATATTGATCGTAGCGTTGACTACAGCGCACGCATACGACAGCTGGTAGCTGATCATGATTATGAAAAGCAGGCGCTTCTGGTCATCACAGACTTGTTGGGAGGTAGTGTGAATAATGAATTCATGCGTTTTACAGAGGATTATCCGTTTTATCTGGTTTCCGGATTAAATCTCAGTCTGCTGCTGGAATTAGCACTGTATCCGGACGAATTAAAATCAGATACGATTCAGAAAATCGTAGAGCATAACAGTGATTATATAGTATTCTGCAGTGGAGACACTTTACACCTGCAGGAAGAAAACGATTTTTAGGAGGATGAACATATGATTAAAATGCTTCGTGTTGATCACAGACTTCTGCATGGACAGGTAGCCTTTTCCTGGACCGGGTATCTCGGGGTCAACTGCATACTGATTGCAAATGATGATTGTGTAACCAATGATCTGCGCAGAACAACGCTTCGCCTTGCCAAGCCAGCCAGCTGTAAGCTGATTGTAAAAGGCATCGAGGAATCCATCGCAGCATTAAACAGCGGGAAAGCAGATAAATACAATCTGTTTATTGTTGTGGATAATGTAGCGGACGCCTATCGTCTTGCCAGTGAGGTGGACCGTATCCATATCGTCAACATTGGAGGTCTGAAAGCAGGAGAGCATACACATCCGCATCCCTCCAATCATAATATCAATTTTACAGATGAAGAGGAAATGATGCTTCGGGAGCTGGTCGATAAGAATATTGATGTAGAGCTTCGTATGGTTCCCAATGATCCCGTTAAGCGACTTTAAATGAAAGAGAGGAATGAAGTATGATACAAGCAGCATTGATAGCACTGATAGCTTTTCTTGCCTATATGGGAGATGCTCTAGGATATTCACAATATGACCGTCCGCTTTGTACCGGCGTACTGGTTGGTATCGCATTGAATGATGTACAGCAGGGACTAATGGTGGGGGCCAGTCTGGAATTGGTCTACATGGGGACATTGACAATCGGTGGAGCATTTCCACCCGATATTTACACCGGTGGAATCCTGGGTACGGCATTTGCAATTACCACAGGCTCCGGTATCGAGGGGGCAGTTGCACTTTCCCTTCCAATCGCAACCTTTGCTTTGCTTATAAAACAGGTTATCTATACATTTGTAAGAGGGTTCTTTGTACACCGTGCAGACAGCTATGCATTACAGGGGAATGATTCCAAGGTAGCTGCCATGCATGTATGGTCAACTTTGGCATACTGTGTGCCGATGGCAATTGTAGTCGGAATTTGTTTCTATGTCGGAGGTCCTGCAGTTCAGGCAGTGCTTGATCAGATACCGGCATTCATTATGAAGGGATTGTCAGCTGCAAGTGGCATGCTGCCTGCCCTTGGCTTTGCCATGCTGGTGAAAATGATTATCAGTAAGGAGCTGGCTCCATATTTCTTTATCGGCTTTCTGATTGCCAGCTATCTGCAGATTCCTGTGCTTGGTATTGCATGCATCGCGATTTTAATTGCTCTGCTGGTTATCATGAATGATCGTAAGAAAAACAATGTGGAGATGGGAGGTATGGATGATAATGAATTCTAATTCTGTAGAGAAGAAGCTGACAAAAAAAGATTTAAAGCAGGTGTTTGTTCGTTCGATAGCGTATAATTCATCGTTTAATTACGAAAGGCAGTTAAATCTGGGATGGGCATTCTCCCTTATGCCGGTATTGCGCAAGCTATATAAAGATGATGAGGAACAAATGAAAGCAGCATTGGCCCGTCATTTGGAGTTTAACAATATTACCCCATTTATCTGTACAGTACTATTTGGTATAACTGCGGCGATGGAAGAACAGAATGCGAATGATAGGGACTTTGATACTGAATCCATCAATGCTGTTAAGGTAGGACTGATGGGGCCGCTTTCGGCAATCGGGGATTCAATCTTTCTTGGAACACTGCGTGTAATAGCCGCAAGTCTGGGCTGTTCTCTGGCATTGAAGGGTAATATCTTGGGACCCATCATCTATCTGCTTATCTTCAATATTCCGAATTTTGCATCTCGTTATTTTCTGATGTACAAGGGGTATGAGCTGGGAACCAGCTTTCTGAATAAGGTAGAGGAATCCGGCATCATGGATAAGATTTTCAAAGGAGCTGGTATTCTGGGATTGATGGTTATAGGTGGAATGGTCGCAACCAATGTCAGTGTTCCCCTGACGGTAGCTTACGACGATGTGAAAATTCTGGACACCATTAACGGCGTTATGCCTAATCTTCTACCACTATGCTTTACCGGACTGATCTTCTATTTCCTGAAAAAGGATATTAAGGTAACCTATATTCTGGCTGGTATCATCCTGTTTGGTATCCTTGGTGCCGCCATTTCGATGTTTTAGGAGGTTGTATGAAAATAGGATTGATAAATGAAGATTCACAGGCAGATAAGAATGCCATGATATTTGATATTCTGAAGCAGGAAGCAGAGAAAAAAGGACATACGGTATTCAATTACGGTATGTATACGGAACAGGATAGTCATCAGATTAATTTTACGCAGATAGGTATTCTTGCAGCGGTTCTATTGCACAGCCACGCAGTAGATTTTGTCGTGACAGGCTGCGGAACAGGGCAAGGAGCTATGATTTCCTGTAATGCGTTCGCTGATGTTGTCTGCGGCTATGTCAATACACCGCTGGATGCGTACTTGTTTACCCAGGTAAATGCCGGAAATGCGGTATCTCTGCCATTCTCCCAGTATTTTGGATGGGGCGCTGAAATCAATCTGCGCTATGTGTTTGAAAAATTGTTTGCGCAGGAATTCGGTGGTGGCTATCCGCAATGCTATGCAGAAGGTGAAAAACGCAGCAGAGCACGTATGATGAATGAAACAAAGCTGCCTGCCCAGTATGCATTGCTGGAAGCATTACAGCGAACAGATCAGGAATTGCTGAAGCAGCTTCTTGATTATCCACAATTTCAGGAGCAGTTTTTCAGAAATGCAGAGGATACACCTGTTACACGATTCATAAAAAACCTGTTACATCCATAGGTTTAAATGAAAAACATATAATATAAAATGCCATGTAAATTCAGGACAGAAAATTGTAGCTGATAATAATTAAAATGCGAAGGAAAAGCAGCCATTTATAAGGGAGGTTCTTTCTTGCTTTAGGGTGTTTGCAAAAGGGAGACTTCAACTTCTATTGATAACTATAATAGTATGGAAGTCTCCCTGTTTCAAGTTTACCTGCAATCAAGAAAGAACCATAAGGAACCGGCTGCTTTTCGCTTTGCTATGAAAGCAGCCCGCATGGATTCTCATAGGGAACAAAGAACAACCTATCATGATAAATCTTGCATTGGAAATCAGAATTCTATATTTCTTCATT
>NZ_CAXSSO010000019.1:0-45499 GCF_964240115.1 Clostridium sp. HGF2 | reverse complement strand
AAGCCTAAATAAAAAAGACACCTATACTTTTTGTATAAATGTCTCTCATCTATTTTTCTTTAACTTAATGACATTGCCTCAGCGGATGGCTTTTTTCAAATATCGCGTATTGCTTGCGGCCCGTTCATACAGCTGACATTTTGACCTGCCCTGCTGCTTCGCCTTATACAAAGCCGTATCACTCTCTCGGATCAAATCATCAATACGCATAACGGGATCTGTAGTATACGAAATTCCGACACTGGCCGACAGATTCATATAATAAGCATTCCTCTCAAAGTGCTTCTGCAGCTCATGAATGAGCCGGTTCCCCTGCCGCAGCAGCTCCTGCGCACTCATGCTTGCTGTCATGGATACCAGAAATTCATCACCGCCCAGACGTGCAATCAGATCCTTTGGAAACATTTTCTTCAGCACCTCTGCACTGATACGCAGCGCTTCATCACCTACCTGATGTCCATAGGTATCATTCACCGTTTTAAAATAATCCAGATCCACATACAATATGGATATCTGCTTAAATTTCCGTAAATCGGCATAATACTCATAAAAATATCTGCGGTTGTATAGACCAGTCAGATAATCGGTATTGGAATTACTGCTCAACTGCTGTTCAAGAAGGTATTCCTCCGTCATATCACGATAGATACACAAATCCCCGACGCGACTTTTGAATATATCATAAATTGTTTCATTGCTGATTTCCAAAATTCTGCGATTCCCCTCAAATGTCAGAATCGCCTTTCCATTCGACTCCTTTTTCAGCTGTTTGCCTTCCCTCAGCAGGGACGAAAACCAGTCATCATATGCTACATCGAGGATGGAAGCTCTGGATACAGCAAAAAATTCAGTAAATTTATCATTGACATTAAGCACAGTCCCCGCCTGATCTCGAATGAGGATGGCAAATGGCATACTGTTTAACAGGATTTCCAGCTCGGTACTCATATTTTCCAAATCGGTGATATCATGCCCGATGCCAACACTGCCAATAATCCTGTTCTGTTTATCAAATAATGGCGATTTATAGGTGCGAAACTGCCGCAGTCCATGCGGGCTTTTCACCAGCTCGTTGAATTGACAGGTTTTCTTTTCCCGTCGTACGATATCCTCTGTCTCGGCACAGTCATCAACATCCACATCCCACACTGCACAGTGATTCTTTCCCTCAATATCCACTCTGCTTTTTCCCACCGTATGACAGAAAGCGCTGTTTACCTTGACATGAGAGCCTTCCTCATCCTTAAACCAAACCAGATCCGGCATACTGTCAATGAGGGTATTGAGATATGTATCCAGCAGCCATGCACGCTCCTTCTGCCGATAGCACTCATATAGACAACGGATACGCTTTTCAAGATATTCCATAGACAGCGGACGGCAAATCACCTCATCTGCAACGTCCCAGCAATCCGCACAGGAAGCAGCATCAGCATCACAGATATACAGCAGATAGGCATCCTCCCTCATTCGGCTGCGAATCGGCTGCAGACTGGACAGAGAAAGCTCACAAAGAATGATGTCACTGCTATTCCAGGCACCATGTGCACCGGATGTTTGAATATGGCAATGCATAAGATCACGGGCAATACCCTGTTCCAGACAGGCCTGTATATCAGAGGTGGTCGATAAAACAGTTACAGCTACATGTTCATGATACATGGTCCTCTTCCTTTCCATCTGCAATTTTACGGATTCATATTTAACGGCGATTATTGTTATATCTTTATTATATTCTTTTCATGGAAACAAATCCACAAATAAAAAAAACGTTCCTACTTATTATGAAAAGAAATTTTTACCTTTGCTTATACAAGATGTAGCTTTTCTAAGGATGTATCGCATTTACATACAGTTTAAAATCATTTCAATGGTATGGGAATAGATACATGTTATGTCTACTCTTAATAGAAACGTATCGTTTTTCTGTTATAAATGTACAGACCTTGAGACAGAAGAAAAAAACAGAAGCAGCTATCAAATGTGAGCGTCTCTGCTTCTGTATCTGACATATCAGAAAATTTCCCCTTACAGGAGTATATTCCATTCCTGTAAAATGTACTTATACTTATATCCTTTATATTGAGCAAACGTCGCTATCGCTTTAAATTTTTTATTTATAACACTAACGCTCTGCTTCCTTTTCCATTGGTTTACTGTACGTTCCCTGTAACTGCATCTGCATGTTTACACCGCTGTCGACGCAGCTTTTTATGCTGATACAGCTGTTCATCTGCCTGCCTGATCAGAACTGTCATATCCACAGGCTCCTGTGGGCTGAACGCATAACCAAAGGACAGGGTCAAAATCTGTGCTGTCCTTGAGCCCTTATGGGGAATCTTTTGTTCACGGATATCATGCGTAAGTGCCGCCATCGTTTTCCGTACGGATTCCTCTGACTGCCCGATGAAAATAGCAGAAAACTCATCCCCTCCATACCGATAAAACTGAATCTCCCCCTTTTTTTCATACTGCTTCATGCAGCGGCCGATTTTTACCAATGCCTGATCCCCCATCTGATGTCCGTAAATATCGTTATATTCCTTAAAATAATCAATATCCAGCATCGCCACTGCCACAATTTTCTCTTTTTGTAAATCAGTAGCTGTAATATCCTCATTAAAGCAGCGACGATTATAGATATTGGTTAAATCATCGATATTCATGAGCCGTTCTAGCTGCTCATTTTCTTTTTCCAGGGATACCTGTCGTTCCTTCGTACGGTAAAGCTCCAAAGCCGCGGTAAGCCCACTGCTGTTATCCTCCATATCGGTATCCTCAATCGTAAGGATAATGGTATAGAACTCGCGATATGCCTGCAGCAGCTCTTCCATAACAGCCTGCACAGATACAGCTTCATGAAGACGCAGATACATCAGCTTACAGAAAAGATACAAAAGATTCATCGATTCCTCAAAGCTCTGCCGGTCCAGATCTTCAAAGCGGGAAAAGTAAGCACATAATGCTGCAGCGTCCTTTAATCTATACTCACAGTTGCACAGATTTGATAACACGATAGCTTTGGAATAGGCGCTGTTTTTTTCCATAGACTGCAGGAGCTCATAGCATTTTTTATAATAATGAATTGCTTCTGTATAATTGCGTTTTAATTCAAAGCATGTCGCAATATTGTTATATGCGCTTAACATCAGGGTCAGATTCTGACATTTTTCAGCTGCTTCCATTGATTTCAGATATGCCTCCAGGGCTTTGATTTCTTCATAATTCGAATTATAATACATTCCATAGAAATTGTATATTCTGGCTAGAAGCTCAGTGTATTCCGTGCTTTCACACAGCTTTCTTGCACGCTCCAGATAACGGATGCAATCTTTATTTTTCTTTGAGGCCAGATAAAAATCGCTGATAAAGGTATAGGCAAAGGCCAGTGCATAAACGTCATTGGACAGCTTTGCCTTTTCTGATAATATCATACACAGCTCATATTCCCGCTTCAAATCGATAAGGCGTACATGCATGATCTCAGCTTGTATATCTTCCAGACTCCACAGCTTTCATAATTTTTATCCATAGAAATCCTCTCCCATCGGCTATGCTTCTATTATAAATGCTTTTTATAATTTTACACGCTGTTTTCATATTTTCGAAAAACTTGATGCTGTCAGAAACAGGTTTTATTGGGGCATCTACAGGCGCGAACGCTTTCCTAGCAGGATAAATGCCTCCTGCAAGGGGCACTTTGTGTACACTGTTACAATAAATAAAGGCTTTCCTTAACATGAAAGGAAAGCCCTGTATTTTCGAATGGCGTCCACAGCAGGATTCGAACCTGCGACCGCACGCTTAGAAGGCGTGTGCTCTATCCAGCTGAGCTATGTAGACATCTCAACGCCTAATAATAATAGCAAATTTTCTTTCGGATTTCAACTATTTTTTGCTTTTTTATGTAAAACGCACGAAAGAACCTCTATAAGAGATCCTTTTTCATATCAGACACTTAGACGATACAGGGAATAGAAGCATCCCTTTCTTGTATACAGCTCCTCAAATGTTCCTGCTTCCTCAATTCGTCCATCCTTCATAACGAGAATCTCATCGTATTGCTTCAGAATATCGGCATGCAGCTTATGGGTAACCACGATTGCGGTTACATCGTCAAGGTGCAGGATTGACTCCTCTACATAACGGGCGGTTGCAGTATCCAGTGCCGCCGTTGCTTCATCCATCATAAGGATTTGTGCATTGCGAATGAAACCGCGTGCTATACTGATGCGCTGCTTTTCCCCACCGGATAGTAGACAGCCGTTCTCTCCGCACAGATACTCGGCACCCTTTTCACGTACAAATGTATCCAGACCACTGCGCTTTAGGGCATGTTCACAGACTGCCGGAGGAAAGCTTTGAAACATTGTGATATTATCCAGCAGTGTTGCATTGAATACAAAAACATTCTGCTCCACCATGGATACCAGACGATAGAGACTTTCTCTGCTTAATGCATTGAGCTCTACTTCATCCAGAAAAATTCTTCCCTCATAGCCTCGATCATATCCCAGCAACAGCTGCAGCAGAGTGGATTTCCCGCTTCCGCTCGCTCCAACAACAGCATATCGCTTTCCCTTTTCAAAACGAATGTTGATATCAGACAAAACCTTTTTCCCTTCCTCATATGAGAAACTCACATGCTCCAGTGCTACAGCCTGCCGAAACTTTGTTACTGTTTTCTCAGGAAGCGATTCCTCCTTCACATGCAAAACAGCTTCCCCTTTTTCCATGAGGGCGGCACTGGCCTTTCTTTTTGAGTACAGTGCAGGGAGCTTTTCAATCGGCAGTGTAATATAATTCAGCAGCTGGACGAATGCAATCACCGTCCCTGCAGTAATTCTGCCTTGGATACACAACCAGGCACCTAGACCGAAAACGACCAGATTCACTAGAAACCCAGATATCTGCGACAGCAGCATCAGTATGGAAATCAGATCCCTGCGACGTTTTTTGGATTTCTCCAGCGCTGTATTTTCCTGCTCAAAAGCATCGAGCACTACAGCTTCCGCCTGAAAGCTTTTGATTACCGTAAAACCACTGAACAAATCCTTCAGCAGAGCAATGAAGTCCACATGGTGCTTCGATGTACAACACTCTGCTCTTTGCAAAGCGCCGGAAAAGAATACAGATACCAGCAGCGGCACCATACTTGCCAGAATCACACAGATTGTTAAATAGCTGTCCAGATACAGCATAGAGCCAAGACCTGCAGCAAGCATCATCCCATACGTGCAGATTTCAAAAATCGCCTCGAGATTATTTTTTTCGATCACCGTCGCATCATTGCACAATGCGGACATGCATTGTGCAACTGCTTCCTTTTGAAAGGACGAAATACTACGCTGCAGCAGCCCTTTAAAAAGTATATGCTTGTACTGACGCATTCCACGACAGATAAAGCGGTTGGTGTATATAAAGCTGATGACATCCACAAGCACCATTGCAAGCAAAAGCAGAACAAACATTTTGAGCATACGGTAAAGAGCATCCATGGATCCGCTGATTGATATATCAACAAATTCACGCAGTAAAAAGGCAACCCCTACAGCAATCCCTGCATTGCCAATCGAGCCCAGCAAGGCAAGGATAAAATTCAGCCGATTCTTTTTGTATACCGCAGATTTGATGCTATTCATGAGACACCTCCCCATTCAATATAGGCAGCTCACGATCCATGGCGAAGTATCCGTATAATATACCTGACTGTATGTAGGCGGCCATAAACAGCAGCATGGGCAGAAAGCCCGGCTTTTCACTGAGTACATAAATCGGCTCCAAGCCCTTTTCCTTCTCAAGCTGAATTTCATGAACAATCTGCCGTTTTTTTAAATCTTGTAAAATCTGTGCGGCATCGGCTTCTTCAATGCTCAGCTTTTTCGCAAGCCCTTTTACCTGAAAGCCTCTTCCCTGCGGACATTTTGATAGCTGATACAGCATCGCAAAGCAATGCGGTTTATTCAAAAAGGCCAGAAGCTCCTCGAATTCCTCCTGTGCGGGAAGTGCATGTAAAAAACCACAGGACGGCTGCGGTACATATAAAAAATAATGAAATTCCTCATTCAGACGCATGCAGGAATATACATCATCATGCAAAACCTGATACAGCAGGGGGTCTGCGCCCTCCTGCATCATAAAGTTTTCCTGATTGGGAAGTGCCTCATGATGCGGAATCTTACCGATTGCATTTTCCATCATATAGCAGATTTCAAACGCAAGCTCCAGCTGCTTGCTTCGCTTTAGCCCCTTCAGCTTCTGAAAGACAAGATCACTTAGTCTTTCCGGCTCCTGTTTTCCTCTTCCAAACAAATAATCAACTGAAACATTGAAATAATCTGCCAGCCGCGGTAACAGCATGGCATCCGGTGTTCCACCGCATTCCCGCTCTGCGCGCCTTTGGTGCATTTGGATACTGCCTGTGTCGATACCTGCATAGCCTTGGCCAGCTCCTCCTGTGTAATTCCTCTTTGCTTTCGCAGTGTCTGAATTCTGCCTCCAAGCGTCATCTCCATATGATCACAACCTTTCTACATTCCCATTATAAATAAAATGCCAGTTGATAACAATGGATAGAAAGTGGATGAAATCAACCCGAAGTTGCAAAAGAGTTAACATTATCACAAACTGTCAAAGCCGGCTTACATCTTAATTTTATATTTTTGTTGCGTATCATAGCTTATCAATCGATTTATGCAGAGCTCACATCTACCCTATCCGCTGTACATAATATGTGTTACACACTTTCTCTATCGTGTAATTGTCTCTTTCTTAAAGCTGTAGGTAGCGGTTCCTCCCATGAATACCGCAGACCAGTGATAATGATAACACCATCAGCATCTCACTCGCTGATCCGGTACGTTTACAATTGAAAGCCTCATCGTGTGAAATACATTGTGATACAATAGTGAATTATGTGTATAATCTCCTTCAGCATAGAAACAGGCGATGCGCCTGTAGCACATCGCCTTTTGATTTCTATTATTCTGTTTCAATCAATCCGTAACCGCCGTCATGACGCTTATAGACAACCGCAATTTCCTTGGTTTCATCATCACGGTAAATGAAGAAGCTGTGGTTCAGCATTTCCATACGCATGATTGCCTCATCCAGCTCCATGGTATCCGGAACCAGTGATTTTGTACGAACCAGTTCATTATCGGTATCGTCAAATTCTTCCTCAATTTCCTCTTCTTCAATGAACGCATATGCCAGTTTCTCTTTATTTTTTCTTGTCAGTCTTGTTTTCTGACGACGAATCTGATCCTCTAATTTATCAATCGCCAAATCGATAGCTGCATATAAATCGTCCTGTACAACCTCTGCACGCAATACTGCAAATTTTGTAGGGATCGTAACCTCGATTTTCTGTTTATTCGGATACACCCGCACCACCACATTAGCGACTACGTTTTCATCAATTATGAAATACTTTTCGAGATGGTTTAATTTCTTCTCGATTTTTTCAGCAATCGCTGGAGTTACTGTAATGTTTTTTCCGTAGATCTGGACTTTCATATAAAATCCCTCCTTGTTTGTATACCTTTATTATACGCAAAAAAATTAGATTTAACAGGCTTACATTTTCCATGGATTTGTGATAGACTAGTATTGTAAGGGCGATGATGCATATCGTCTTTTTTCATACAGTTTCATTTTCACGATTTTATTGAAAAAGCAAGGAAAATGACCTGTTTTTTTACAACAAAAGGAGAAAATCATGGATGAACTCATTAGAATTCTGAAAGCGGAGGAGCTTACCTGTGTCGTATTGCAGAAGCAGCGGCTGTACAAGGAACATGCGAACGGCATCCTTCCCATCCTGCATTTGCTGGATCAGGGACATCTGCAGGGTGCCCAGCTGGTTGACAAAGTTATTGGCAAAGCAGCAGCGCTGTTAATGGTCCGCGGAGATGTACATCAGGTACATGCCTGTGTCATTTCCACGCATGCTCTGGAAATTTTCCAGCTGTACAACATACCAGTAACCTATGACGAACAGGTTCCCTATATCATCAACCGTACCAAAACCGGTATGTGTCCGATGGAAGCGTGTGTTATGGATGTGAATGATCCGGCAGCTGCGCAGCGATTGCTTAATGCAAAGGTGAAAAGCATGAAAGCAGAGCAGCACGTATAATATTCAAACAGGAAGGAAAGGGAGATATCGCATCCGTTGATTTACATCAACAGAAGAATCTCCCTTTTTTTATATTTCCGTAAAGATTACATCATCAGACATATACTCTGTTTTCCTTTATAAGAGAGGTGTCTGCTGCTTCATTGAAGCAGGAAACGCTGAATAACCATATCCATTTCATTCCCGAAGCTACTGCAATCGCTCGTTTCAGATGCATGAATCTAAATTATATCATTTTGCAGCAGTCATATGCAGATTGCTGCGTCGTTCCTCTGTGGAAATCATCAATCTAAATACTATAACAGCGTTGATTGATTCCGTATCATAGTTTCCTCTTTTTTGATGCTGGTGATAGTTCGTGTGGTTGCAGGATATAATCTAGCTTTTTTTCCGCATCCCATACAGTTTGATGATTTCCAGCAAGGCAAAAGATACAGAAGCAGTCAAAAGCCATAATGTCATATGCGTGCTGTCATAGGTTTCAGCTGTCGCCTTTTTCTTTTCATGCTTTACTGCTCCTTTGTTCTTATCCCCTGTTTGCTGCTCCTTTGTCTTTACCGGCTCTTTCTCAGGAAGTGTTTCCTTCTCTTCTGTATCCAATGTTGCATCTTCCTGTGATTCATCCGGTGCAATCGGCTGTTGTGGTGTTTCCTCCTGTGATGTCGTATTTGAAAACAGCGGTGTATCTGATTCGTAGGATTTCCCGTCCTTTTCCCATACAACACTCTCCACTGTAAGAAGACCATCCTTCTCAATGACGGTGATGATAACGGTGTACAAGCCCTCATCGTATCGAATCGTATCCACAGCATTGGTCATCTGTGTAATTTGATAGGTGTAAACACCCGGACTGCTGAATTTCAATTCCTTTAATTTAATCACACCGCCATCATTTTTCACTGTCTGCAGCACTACCCCCATCTCATCCTTCAGCTGAAACCGGAACTGCCCGTTCTGCGGCTTTTGTCCATCTAATGAAATATGTACATTCATCTGATAATATACAGGCGATAACACCTTGTTTCGAATATTGGTAAAGACCGCTTCCTGCAGCACGTCTGCTTTGATCGTTCCTTTATCATTCTGTTTTTCAATCTGATACCCCAATTCCTGATATTCCTGTTCCTCAATCGTATAATCTGTATCCTTTGGCAGATTCACCAGCTGTATACTCTGCCCTCCGCATAAGGTAAATTCCGCTTTACCATCCGTAAAGACAAGCGTGCCGTCTTTTTTTCCTCCCTCTCCAAGATAGGCTACTTCCTTGTTTAGCTTACCTGCCTGAATTCTGAATTTGAATTCCAAATCAGAATCAGTATCATTTCCTTTCAGCTCCTTGCGTATCTTTAAATCACCGCTCGTTCCCTCCTGTGTATTGACCAGGGTTAGCGTGTTTTTACTTCCATTGATCTTTGTAAGAACGGATACATCTTCCTTTATGACCTCAATCTGATAAACAACCGGTGACAGCAGGTAATTATCAGGTGCTTTTGTCTCTTTCATATAATAGCTTCCAATCGGCAGACCCCGGATTGTCAAAACACCACTCACCGGGGTGACTCCCTTTCGAATGACAGCATCATTTTCCTTACTGAATACGGTAAATTCCGCTCCTTCCAAAGGAATATTTTTCTCATTGACCTTGGTGATTTCCAGCCAGCCGCTGCGCTGCATTGTAGATTGGGCATCTGAGCGATAAACCTGGTCATTCACGGTAACTCCGGATTCTTCTGTATGACCGGAAGCAAGGATAGCGTGATTGGATAGCGTACTTTGATAATCCCCTGTTATATCGGTCAGATAAATCAGCTGATAGACTTTCTGTTCATCAGGGATTGTAAAATACAAGGATCTGTTTACAGGATTATATCGTATGTATTTTGCTGTATCCTTCAGTGGTTTCCCTGCCTTCAGGGTACCGTCTGCTTCCATATCCAGCTCTTGTATGGCTATGTTTTGTTCATCCATATCCAGAGCTCCATCAGATTTCATCCGCAGCTCGATTCCCTCAGACAAGGTATCCTGAATAAGCGCATTCCCATATTTCTGCATATAGGGATTGTAGGTGATTTTCCATTGCAGAATTCCATTGTCAGGTCGCTGCTTTGTTTTGGATATTGTGGTGCTTTTTATCTGTATGCTTTGCTTTACATGCTTTTCCGCAGTCATATGCTCTGCGGTCAGGGAAGCAGCATTCTCAAGACTAATCTTTTGATTCTTATCGAAATATCCCTTTGCCGTCTGCTCATTCGGTCCTGCCTTCAACAGGATCACATATGGCTTCTGCAATGAGGAAAAGGTGAATGCAGCTTCTCCTGCTTTCGTGAAATCACTGGTAATATAATCCGGTTCAACAAGTGTTTTCGCCGTAACCTTTCCGTTCGCGGATACCCCTTCATATATCAAAAACTTTTTATCCGCTATGATATTCTGAAACTCCCATCCCTTCGGAAGGATATCCTTCACGGTAACATCTCCCAGTTGTTCGCCGTCGACAGTTGTTACATCATTGGTCATATCCTTCAAATCGCTTGCATTGACCTGAAGGCGAAAAACAGCAGAGCCATCTTTATAATTATACAGCTTATCAGCAGCTGAGGCCTGTTTATTAACATTGTCAGCATTCGTCAAATCCTTTGCACCATCCACAGCTGTCAAAGCATCCTTTAACAGTATGGTATTCGGACAGCTGACAGTTGCATTTGCCTGATTCACAAGTTTATTGCCACTATAAAGAAAAGCTGTATTTTTCACACTGTTTCCGCTCTGATTATCATTACTTAAATAAATATTCGGATTGGTAACCTGTGATTTATAAGAGAAGCTCTGATTATGTTTATCCACAGCCAGCCCGTTAACATCTGTCCCTGTGACGACCAGAACATCCGCAATCACCGTACCATTCTTTTTGATATGATGAAGTGTAGGAACAGCAGCACTGTCAGCTTCCGTAGCAAAGGAATCCTTTACATACCGCTGATTACAGCTGGGAGTCAAGCTCTTTACAACCTCTTTGCTTACTGTCGTTAAGTCTGCTCCAGTATTGTCTGTGATTTCATAAGCATCATCCCAGGTAAAGGATGCATCATACACAAGCAGCTCCAGCACACGTAAATCATCATTCACATCGGACTGCTCCACGTTCACATTCCAGGTCGCCGTATGTGCAGACGCATCATAGGCTCCTTTCGTCTTGGTGATTGGATTGAATCCGATGCTGCTGTAGACAGAATTGCTGCCAACTCCTGTATTCCCTTCCCAGCTGAGTGTTGCTTGATTATTTACCGATACCACGGTATGCTCTATTTCCGATTTATCCTTGAGCTGTGCCGTGATTGTCAGTCGAACCTTGGCATTTATAGTACCAATTTCATATTTTCCATCCGCCGGTTCATTGGAAAAAGAAGCAGATCCTGCGTCCCAGGAGGTTCCATTATATATTTCCAAAGCTGCAGACTGCCAGTTCAATTTACTATCCAGCTTGTCCGTAATGACTGCATTCGTTAACGATGCAGCAGGCTGATTTGCTGTAATCGTCCATGATATCGTTCCATCCTTATGGTTAATTCCATTCAATTCCTTTTTTATCCAGGTTCCATCATAGTTCACACTGGCACTGGATGTACTGACCTGCCCCTCATCCTTTAGGATGACAGCGGTATTTCTTATCGTTTTTTCGCTGTTTGCATAATAAATTGCATCCGGGATTTCCGTTTTGAAAAACACATAGCAAATCCCTTTTGCCGATTCCGGAAATGTGTGCTGCAGCAGTGAAGCTTCATAGGAAACCTCTCTTTCTACAGCATCACTGCCATCCTCTGCCGTTCCGATTTTAAAGGATCTGTCCACATAGCTTCCAACGCTTTTCAGATTATCCTGAAATACATAGCCGCCAAAATCTGCAGCTGCTCCTGCCTGTTGCGCATCTATTTTGACCTTCCAGCTGACAAACTTTCCTTCAACAGCTCCGCTTTTTTCCATAGTCATAATAACAGGCGGTTCCGGCACCTTTACAGAAAAGCTTTTTCCCAAAATGGTTACAGCATGTTCTCCAGGCGTGGCGCCATCTCCTGTACCGTTATATTCCAGAGTTGTTGAGAATTTACAATTGACATTTGACCAGGCGCCTCCCCCGGCTATGGGCTGTCCATCAAACACCTCATCATCACCGTCAAAAACGATATGGGCATATACTTTATTCGCATCCGTGTCTGTAACAATGCGAAGCGATCCGATTTTAACTTCTCTGCTGCTGCCGTTTTCCTCAACCTTTCTTGTCAGAGCAAAGCTTGGAGAAGCTGTATCTGCCAGCTTATACTTCGTTGCAAGCTCAATTACAGCAGTATCTCCTTTTCTTACATAAGAATCCTCTTCTGTCAATCCGTCTCCTAAAACGGGCACCTTAAAATTAACAGATACAGATACCGGATCGGTATCTGTCAACATGCTGTTTTCCACAACATCCTTATGATTTTGTTCAATATACGCTTCCTTAACTGTCAGTAAAGCACTGACATCCCTGCTGTTTTCCGCATGCAGCGGCATATCTGTCATTTGAAACAAAAGTGTAAATACTACGAAAAATGCCATCAGACGTTTCATACCTCTAACCATAACCATCATCCTCCTGAAATCCCTTATCCCGCCATTTTCACGATTTCCATCATTCCCTTTGCATAATGTTAAACGGCATTCCAACCGCAAATACAATATTTTACAAAAGTCGTGTTTATTATACTTTTTCTCTTATATAAAAACAAGTACCATTACGAGCAAGCATAGTATTTATCGTGTTATTCTTATGTGACGCAAGCCTTGCATACGATGAGAAACAAAGGACTTCAAGCAGTTGAAAGGATAAAAAAAAGCGCTCAGGGGCGCCCAAAACTTTTTTTAACTTTCTTTACAAAACCTCTTTCAGCTTACGCAGAGCATTCTCACTGGCAATCAATCTTACCTCTTCCTCACTGAAATTCCGGGTCAGCATTCCCTCAATCAAACGCTGGCTCTTTGAACAATCCTCCAGATTTTTTGTATGCAGCTCCTCACAGCCCTCATAGAAATCCATATAATCAAGCCCCAGTGCCAGTGCTTCGATTCCTGCCAGCTGCTTTATATAGTGCATATGAGCAACCAGATGAGGGATATCGCGTTTTTCAGGACGCTCATGGACAAACGCCGGTGCACTGTTCATACCGATGATTCCCCCCCGCTTTGCGATAGCGATAATCTGATCGTCCCAAAGATTCCGTGGATGATCACACAACGCTCTCGCATTGGAATGCGTGGCGATAACGCGTGCTGAGGGATGTGCCATAATATCCCAGAAGGTTCGCTCATTGGCATGGGATACATCCACCAGCATATTGCAGTCAATCATTGCCTGCAGTGCCTCTTCCCCAAGCGGATGAAGGCCATGCTCCGGATTCCCCTTTACGCCGGTTGCCAGCAGATTTTCCTCGTTCCAGCAAAAGGAGGCAATGCGTACACCCTGCGCATACAGCCACTCGATTTTTTCTCTGGCATGCTCCTTGATACCGCACATTCCCTCCACAGTCAGTATTGCCTTGATATGTCCGTTTTCAATTAAATCCTCACCACAAAGCACCAAATCGATCATCTCGCAATGCTCGATTTCCTTTTTCAGGGACAAAACCATATCCTGCATATAGTCCCACGTTTCACTTCCCTCAAAAAAGGATGCCATACCGATATAAGAAACCTCACCCTCTAAAAACTTCTGCAGATGAAAGCGGTTCAGTATATCTGTTTCCGTGTGCTTCTTCTGCATGACATCGTATCCGATGTCCGCATGCAAATCAAACAGCTTCATAGTACATTCTCCTCTCTTCCTTCAGTATATGCACAATCTTTGACAGCTCTCCTATAGAAAAGAGCATGTCGTATGTATAGCACCATGGACATGCCCCTTACCAGCAATTACATCAGTCATAGATAATATCGAAATACTTCATATCCCGCTTGCCGTCCATTCCGGTATCGTAGGCGGCATCCTGCAGAAGCTCGAGCACAGATTGACTGTCAGCTCCGTATTCTATACAGCCGTATGCCTTGTCAACTACACGAACAGCCGTTTCAATTGCCTCGTTGAACATATCAATAAAAGAAGCGTTGGATGTGATCGTATCATCACACGGATGCTTCCAGATCGCATGCTCTTCGTTCAATACATCATAGCGCTCATCCACAGACGGACGGACAACGTTGCCGCTGACAGCCCAGGGCTTGCGTGCAAGCGTCTCAAAGCCCTTTAACAGCGGATATTTGATATTTGCAGGATCATACAGCAGCTTCTGTACATCATACCAGGAGTTCAGGGTTTCCCTGATATCGTGTACCTTAACCTCATGGTGATAAACCTTGCGTGCAGCTGGTACGTATATGCGGGCGATCGCCTTCAGAATATCCTCATCATATGCACAGATTTCATAGCACGGATAATCCCGGATACTCAAGCCGCGGTATTTTTCCAGCATCATGGTATCCATCATAGACTCAAAGCGGTGATGCAGACCTGCACTGACACCCCGGCAGTTCCCTGTACGATAGAAAATATAGGGATGTGTCGTCTTATCCAGCGCCCAGTGACACAGGTGACCAAACAGATAAACACTCATCAGCTCCTTTACATCCTCATGCTTCTGTGCACGGATGCATTCGATTGCTGTTTCATAAAACGCATTGATACCATGTGCATGCATGGCACTGCCCAGCCTGTTCAGCGCATGACTTTTATAGGATTCCCATGGTTTGATATGAGAAAAGAACAGGAAATCAGGACCATTGCTGCCGATATAGAATATCTGCGGATGACGCTCTATCATGGAACGGATATCGTGCTTGGTCATGCTCTTCAGCACTTCTTCCGCAAAAATCTTATGTGTAATAATATTTGGCATAGAACCCTCCTTGTGCTTGCTTCACGTATTTACATACTCTATTATAGCACAGCACGCCTTTCATAACGCAAAAGAAAGCGCTGCTTTTCGCTTTCTTTCTACAAATTCTGTGCTGTTTCGAGCTGAGGAACGCGATTGACGATTTCCATAAACTGCTCTCCTGTTATCGTTTCACGCTCATACAGGAATTTTGCCAGCTCATGCAGCTTCTCCTTGTTCTCCTCCAGAATACGGCGTGCTTCCTCATAGGCCTGCTGTATCAGCCTGACGACCTCTTCATCGACACGGGTTGCTGTCTGATCGCTGCAGGCAAGCGAGGTATCGCCGCCCAGATATTTATTATTCACAGTTTCCAGTGCTGTCATCCCGAAGGTTTCACTCATTCCCAGACGCGTGATCATGCTTCTGGCAATCTTGGTTGCCTGCTCGATATCATTGCTGGCTCCACTGGTGATGGAATGAAACACCAGATCCTCTGCAGCACGTCCGCCGCAGCAGGTCATGATTTTGGTGAATGCCTCCTCCTTGGTGATCAGGTTACTTTCCTCCTCCGGAACCTGCAGGGTATAGCCAAGTGCACCGCTTGTTCGCGGTACGATCGTGATTTTCGTTACCGGCATACTGTTTTTCGCTTTGGCCGCAACCAGTGCGTGGCCGATTTCATGATAGGATACAATCAGCTTTTCCTTGGTTGATATGACAGCGTTTTTACGTTCATATCCGGCGATCACCGTTTCCACGCTGTCCTCCAAATCCTTTTGGATGACCTGTGTCCGGTTATCCTTGACCGCAAGCAGGGCAGCTTCATTGATAATATTGGCCAGCTCCGCACCGCTCGCACCGGCAGTCGCTCTTGCGATTGCACGAAAGTCAATATTCTTGCCCATGCGAACATCCTTGGCGTGTACCTGCAAAATGGCCTGACGCCCGGCAAGATCCGGTAAATCCACCGGTATGCGCCGGTCAAAGCGTCCCGGACGAAGCAGTGCCTGATCCAGAGATTCCGGGCGATTGGTAGCAGCTAGAAGGATGACGCCGGTACTTCCGTCAAAGCCGTCCATTTCCGCCAGCAGCTGATTCAGCGTCTGTTCCCGTTCATCATTACCACCCACACCTGCACCATCCCGCTTCTTTCCTATGGTGTCGATTTCATCAATAAACACGATACACGGTGCCTTTTCTCTGGCTTGTTTGAACAGATCACGGACTCTGGCAGCTCCGCGCCCGACAAACATCTCGACAAATTCCGAACCGCTGATTGAGAAAAACGGTACATTTGCTTCCCCTGCCACCGCTTTCGCAAGCAGTGTCTTCCCGGTACCCGGAGGCCCGACAAGCAGAGCTCCCTTTGGCATCTGTGCACGATCTGGGTATAGCGCTGGGGACTTTTGAGAAATTCCACCATTTCCTGCAGCGCAGCCTTGGCTTCCTCCTGTCCAGCCACATCCAGAAAGGTTTTCCCTGTCTGTGATTTTACATATATTTTCGCATCGCTCTTTCCAAAGCCGCCTAAGCCGCCTCCCCCAAAGCTCATGGCATCACCGCCCATTTTCTTCTGCATCTTCTTAAACATGTGGTTACCGAACCAGAACAGCAGAATAATCGGCAGGATACCCGTTATCAGGAAGGACAGCCAGGGATTCATTTCCTTCGTGTGTACTCTTGTAAAGGTTGCCCCGGCATCATACAGCCGCTGAGACAGCGCGGTATCCGTTTCCATCGTTTCCGTCTGATAAATCGTCTTCTCATCCTTTTTCAGCGTATAGCTGATGCTTTGATCACCGATTTCCACCTTGTCGATTTTTTTCTGTTCTGTCTGTTTAATAAAGGTATTGTAGCTGACATCCTTGATTCGACTCTGTTCCATTGCGGAAAACAGCATGTTTCCCGCAACAATGACAATCAGTATCAGCAGATAATAAAAATATAAGGGTTTCTTTTGTTTATTCATGTTTGCACCTCCTGATGCAGGACCCCGGCAGCCGCCAGGAATCCGCAATTCCGTAATCCGGCGTTCTTTGAGCTTTTGAAATAAAGAGTCTGGTGGAGCTTCCTGTCTGCTCGATAAACAAGTCGCTCAGCCTGCCGGCTGTGTCTTCTTCAAATGTAGTCTGTGTAACACCATACGCTTTATAAAAACGGATGATCGAGTGCTTCATCATCCTGTGCTTCGCCTTTTCTTTCATGCGCAGTTCCTTTGTGCACAAAGGATTTATCGTATCCATGAGACTGCTATTTTGCAGCGAAGTACATGAGCAATCACTTCCTCATTTGTTATAAAAGCACGTACCTTTGCCTTTCATATTCCCTGCATGAAATATTTACACATACTATAATACGGAAGCCCTGGATGGTCAACAGCTGTACTTTGAAATCCATAATTCCATGCAATCATCCCATAATTCACATAAAGATGTAGGCGAAACCACCATGCCGTTTCTTTGCATTCACATACCGTAAAGTAGGGGGTGATACTATCGCAACAGGTACGTTACAGATCCATGCCACCTGTGGTCTGGGACTTTTCAATATACCGAATGCCATGCTCCGCATTACAATGAAGCACAACAGCGTTCTTGTCTATGAAGATTTCTTCATGACAAAAGAGGATGGAAGAACACCTGAAATCCCATTGTATGTGGACGAAACACAGACTGCCGGATATGAAATCGATATCCGTGCAAAGCACTTCCATGCCGCTCATATCGTCCTGCCCCTGTATCCGGGTGTACACAGTGAGCTCATCGTTTATATGATGCCAAAGCTGCATATACAGACTCAGCCAATGCTACAATCATTGCACAAGCTTCATGAAAAAAACAAACCGTCGTTTTCCTTTGAAGCCTTCCTGTATGCTCTGCGCTATCTGAATCCTACCTTGCCGGCGGAGCTGCTCCGTCAGCGCGCGGAGGATATCTGGATGCAGCTTTCAAGGGAGACGAATCCGGCGTTCCTGCCGCCCTGGCTTCTCCTTCATCAGCGCGTATATAAAATCGCTGAGGAGGTTTTTGAGAAGCATATGTCCTGCTCTATGTCGAGTGCTGCCTGCGGGACAGCCTCTTCCACGACACACGAGCAAGAACAGTGGCAGCGTTTTCTTCAGACCTGTGTTCCCGTATGTGCAACAGATGAGCAGGAGATAAGCGAAGCTGCGCTGTACAACCAGCTTCATATAGAAGCCGGCGGTGCAGACAGTGCCGCAGCCAAGGATAAAATCAACAGCAGGAAGCGCGCACTGCAGGCGCTTGTAAATGCTTTGCCAAAGGAGCCTTCACAGCTTCTGCCATGGGATGCATGGGAGCTGCTGCTGCAAGAGACAAATGGCAGCTATGAAATACTGAAGCTGTTTCTTGGAAAATCGCTTCTGTATGCCTGGCTCGCCCAGTGCCAAAGCAGCAGGACAGCTGCTTCCAAAGCGGAATGGCAGCAGGTATTGAAAAAGGAAGCAAAACACCTGTACCACAGCCTGCAGGATGCTGATATTCTGAAGCGTGAGCCCCCTGCCTTATGTGAACAGCTGAAGGAATCGGACATGGAGATGCTGCTAAGGAAGGTATTGAAGGCCTATAACAAGAGCCAAAGCAATGCCTCCTTTACAGAAAATGTATGTGCATTCCAAAGGCTGCTTGCACTTCCCATTGATGGCACACTGCATAATCGTGACTGCAGATTACTGCTTGAAATCAGTGAAGAGCTGAATATTCCTCCCATATAAGCATACCGATACGAAAAAGACAGGCTCGCGAACTATGCGTGTGCCTGCCTTTTATACATATGCAATGCAGTTATGGAATTATAGTAAAGCGGATACCAGACTCCATACCGGCGGTGCGAGAAAAACCGTGAGAATTCCGCATACACCGATCGCAAGAGAGCTCATTGCGCCTTCCACATGCCCCAGCTGCAAAGCCTTGCTGGTTCCGATCGCATGGGCACTGCAGCCCAGTGCAATTCCCCGCGCAATCGGATGCTCGATGCGAAAAACACGGAAAACAAATTCAGCCACAACGGCACCGATGATTCCGGTGACCAGAATAGCAAGTACGGTAATTGCCTGAATACCGCCCAGTTCAACACTCAGCTCCATGCCGATCGGCGTTGTAATGGATTTGGGCACGAGACTGGCAATGATGGCAGGCTCCATCCGTACAAGCCAGGCACACAGCAGCGTGGATACCAGTCCGACAGCAATTCCACAGACGATACCTACCATGATCGGAACAAAATAGTTTTTCAGGCTGTGCACCTGCTGATACAGCGGAACAGCCAGAACCACGGTGGCAGGACCAAGAAACAAGGAAATGATATCACCGCCCAGCTGATACGTTTCCAGCCCGATTCCACTCATCATGAGCACGGCGATGACCATCATGATGGCGGTAAGCAGCGGATTGAGGAAAATCAGCTTTGTCTTCTTTTGCAGCAAGAGTCCTGCCTCAAAGGCTGCCAGCGAAAGCAGGATGCCGAACATCGGATTTTTCAGCAGCTCTTTCATGGCTTTGATTTCCTTTCCATCATATGCTGGATGATACGCCCGCTGCAGCCCATCGTGATGATCGTTGTCACAAGACAGATGACCAGCATCCAGATCCATAAGCCCTTCATTGCAGAAAAGCTGGCCATCAGCGCCACACCGGCAGGAAGGAAGAAAAACGGCAGATGTCCCAGTAGAAAATCGGAAACCGTCGCGATCTGTTCCAGCTCAACAATATGCAGCTGCAGCAGCGCAAACAGCAGAATCATACCGACCAGACTTCCGGGAAGCGGCAGGGACAACGTCGTACTGATCAGCTCTCCGACATAATACAGTCCGAAGATCACGAGTACCTCACGAAAGATTTTCATGAGCGTTTCCCCCCTCGCTGCGGTTTCGAAGCTTTATTTGCATAGGGCTTTCTGTGCTGCTCCTTCTGTCTTCCTCCTGCAAACTTATTTCCGGTATGCCCCTTGCGATACGGTATCAGACATTTCGGTGAATTCCCCACCAGATCCATACGGCCGGCTGTCTTCAGCGCCTTGTAGACAAGATCATAATTTTGCGGATAGGTAAACTGCATCAGTGCCCGCTGCATCGCTTTTTCCTCATAGCTTCGTGCAACATAAACCGGACGCATCGTCTTCGGATCCAGACCGGTATAATACATACAGGTTGCCGGTGTCCCCGGAGTCGGATAGAAATCCTGAACCTGCTTCGGCGTATAGTGGATTTTTTTCAGATAGCAGGCAAGCTCGATCGCCGCCTGCAGATCACTGCCGGGATGAGAGCTCATAAGATAGGGAACAATGAACTGATTCCTGTTGAACTGCTCATTCTTCCGCTTGAATTTATCCACAAATTTCAGATACAGCTCTTTTCTCGGCTTCCCCATTTTATCCAGCACTGCCGCATTGATATGCTCAGGAGCCACCTTCAGCTGTCCGCTGATATGATGCTGTACAAGCTCATCGAAGAACTCATCATTTTTATCATACATCAGGTAATCATAGCGGATACCGGAACGGATAAACACCTTTTTCACTCTTGGAAGTGCGCGCACTGCCCGAAGAATTTCCAGATAGCGGCTGTGATCCACCTTCAGATTTGCACAGCCCTTGGGAAACAGACACTCCCGATTCTTACACGCGCCGTATTCCCGCTGCTTATCGCAGGCTTCTCTTGAAAAATTGGCAGTCGGTCCTCCGACATCATGAATATAGCCCTTGAAATTCGGCATTTCCGTAATACGCTTCGCTTCATCGACGATGGAATCCCTGCTTCTTGTGGAAATCACGCGTCCCTGATGATGCGTAATGGCACAGAAAGCGCAGGAGCCGAAACAGCCGCGGTTACTGACAATGGAAAACTGTACCTCTTCAATCGCAGGAATATATGTATAGCGAGGATGATAGGTGCGCTCGTAGGGCAGCGAATAGGTGAAATCCATTTCCTCCTGCGTCAGCGGCAGCGGAGGCTGATTCTGTACGACATACCAGCCGTCATACGGCTCCACCAGCACACTGGCTGCGATGGCATCAATGTTTTCATGCTGTATGTGAAAGCTCTTTGCATACGTATGCTTATCTGCACACACCGCTTCATAGGAGGGCAGCAGCACATAATCGCTCAGGTATTCCAGAGCTTTGGTTTTCCAGCAGGTTCCCCGGATATAGCAGAGATCCTCTGCCCGCAATCCGCTGTTTAATGCATCGGCAACCTCGATGATGGTGTTTTCTCCCATCCCATACATCAATAAATCAGCCTGTGAATCGATGAGGATGCTTCTGCGCACCTTATCATCCCAGTAATCATAATGGGAAAGACGCCGCAGACTTGCCTCAATACCGCCAATCAGAACCGGCTTATGCGGAAACAGACGCTTTAATATCTGCGTATAGACAATGGTCGGGCGATCCGGCCGCTTTCCCATAACTCCCTCATCACTGTAGGAATCCTTATCTCTTCTTCGCTTATTGACAGAATAATGATTCACCATGGAATCAATATTTCCGGCAGATACAAGAAACCCCAGACGCGGCTCACCGAATTGTGTAAATTCCTCATCGTTGTGCCAGTCGGGCTGCGGCAGAATAGCACAGCTGTAGCCGTATGCCTGCAATGTTCTCGTTATAATTGCACAGCCGAAGGACGGATGATCCACATAGGCATCTCCGCTCACATAAACAAAATCAACACTCTCGAATCCCTGCTCCAGCATTTCCTCTCTGGTCGTTGGTAAAAAAGCCATAGCAATACACACTCCTCACTTGCGCTATAATCTTACCATACTTTTACGGCTTCTCCCATCGGATTTTACGTGTTTTTGATGATGTTTTTTAAGATAGCCCTTACACTTGCCTTCCCAGAGATAAGACAGGATGCTAATCCCGTCTGACTGCCTGCATGGTTTCTTAAAGGGACTAAAAAAAGACGGTCGAGGAAACCGCCTTTCAGAAAAGAAGTCAGATGATAGTATTGGTTGTAAAGTTATAGAGGATACAATACAGCAGCACGTGAGAAAGGAACGCTCTGCAGTCTTGTTAGTTTTATCTAACTTCTCCTATAGAATACACCATGTGTTAGCCTTTGTCAACTTTTATTTTAAAAATTACACCATATCTTCCGGGAAGCAGGCGTATCTATCTTACAATGAAATATAGAGTCCTGCGTCCAAAAGAAAGTTCACGAGTCTGGTTAAGCATTTGATCGGGCGTTGCATTGTGGAATTCACCATTTGAATTCCACGTCTTCCAGATAAAAGGACGGTCGAGGAACCGTCCTTTATAAATAGAAGTCAGAGCTGATTATTATTGGGTTGTAAAGTTATAGAGGAAAAAGAATACAGTACGTGAGAAGGAATGTACCACAATCTTGTTATATTTTTCTAACTTCTCCTTTAGTATATGCAATTTGTTAGTCTTTGTCAACTTATTTCCGCTATTTTTTACACATTCCTTCCTATGTTTCGTTACCCTTCACCGCTTTATATCTTTAAAACAGCTTGGATAAGAGCGAAAACAAATATATGAGTGGCAGTAATTTCTATATCGTTGTTTCTACCGATGTCCCACAAGGCCTATAACAGACAACCGATGAGTATCCATGACCTGTCCCCTGCAAAGCCTGTCTAAATCCTTACACATACCGCCCCACCTCATACGTTTCCCCTATGCAATACATGCAAAGACGAGCACCTACGCTATCCGTGAAATCTGCCTCCCTCTTATTTTCGTATCCGTTTTCGGTAAATAGACCATACACAGATGCCGATGGAAACAAGAGAAAGAATGATGACAAAGGGATATCCATACCTCCAATGCAGCTCCGGCATTCCTGTAAAATTCATGCCGTACCAGCCGACAATCAGTGTCAGCGGAAGGAAAATCACTGTAACGATCGTGAATATATACATCATGCGATTCAAGCGGATATCCACCTGCGCCTGATAGGATTCACGAACCTGCACACTGTAATCGCGCAGGGTGCGGGTATGCTGTCCCAGCCGTTCCACCCGATCGGAACAGATGCGAAGATGGTGCAGCTGCTCTCGGGCAAACAGGTCGTTTTCATCCTCCAGCAGCTCCTCGCATACATCGCTGAACTGCTCATCATATTGCAGCAGGTAGCGAATCCTGTTTCGGATTCCGGTGATTCGCTGATTGAAATTTTGCAGATTATCATTCAGAATATCATTATCCAGCTCCTCAATCAAATCCTCGAGCTGATCGTGCTCCTCCTTATGCTTCTTCAAAAGGTATTCAAAAAACAGCGAAAGAATATGCTCTGCACTGAGCTGTGCTGCCGGCAGCTGCTGTAGCAGTCGAAAAAAATCCAGCAGCTGATCCGTATTCTCACTGATTAGAATCACTTCCCTTTGCCGGCAGTATAAACCTATACCTGCTGCGGCTTCCTTGCGGACTTTCAGCGGATGTACAAAGCCAAAGCAGTAGCCGTAATAGCTGTCCAGCTTATGCAGTGTGCGGCTTTCATCCATGTGATCCAGCTCCACAAGGGTCCCCGGTGAAAACCCGAAGGCTTCTACAAGACCCTTCCATTCCTCCAGCCTGTATATGCCAAACAGAAACTGACCTTCCATTGCTTTCTGTGGGGAAGTCTTTTGCTTCCGGTAAAGATCATACAGCATATGCTCACTTCCTTTTGCTTATTGTACCACAGCTTTGGCGAAATTTGAAAGAGTATCCCTGTGACCCTGATCCGCCTTTGTCCGGAGGATTCCAGCGTTCATAGAAAACAAGGCTCTTATGTCCATGGAAGTCCCTGCTTCTGCAGGTGATACATCTGCCTGAAGTTACGGCAGTACCGCCCGTATTCACTGTGCAGCTGTATCAGCAGCTCTTTGATGAAAAGCCCTTATGAACAGCACAGGCAGTCTTCACCCGCTGTATAGCCTTTGTCAAAGAAACTGCAGTGGCAGAAAGACTGCTGACAAAAAAATTCACCAGACACGGTTCATGCTGATGAATCACTGATTATAATACCGCCTACTATGGCAGCAATTCCGATTCCCTGCATCAGGGTGGACGGCTCACGCAGAAGAAAAATCGACAATAGAAGCGCTATACAGGGATCAAGGTAGCTGCCAACGGCTGCCTGCGAGCTGGTAAGATGATGCAGTGAAGTAAAATACAGCGCATAGGCAACTCCGGTATGCACCACGGCGATACACATGATCCAGGGCCATGAGGCTGCCGGAAGCTCTGGTATCAGATGAATGCGTCCTTCCAGCAGCAGATAAACAAACAGAATACCTGCAGAGCACAGCAGCTGCAAAAAGGTAAAGTACAGACCGTCGATATCATGAAGGAACTGATTTGTAAGCAACACACCCGCATAGCACAGTGCAGCGGCAGCCGCAAACAGTATTCCCTTGAGCTGCACAGCAGTGCCCGTTACCTGCGTTATGCACAAAAGGCCTCCCATCGTCAGTACGATGCCCAATACAATACGCAAAGTTACAGACTCATGAAAGAGGAAGACCGCCGCCAGAAGCGCCAGCAGCGGTGCTGTATAATATATCACCGTTGCAATGGAAATCGTAGCTGCGGCATAGACTTCAAACAGAAAGACCCAGTTAAAGCCCAGAAAGGCGGCAGACAGCAGTACATACAGCAGCTGCCTGCCACCGATTTTCTGTATGCGATGTCTTTGAAGCAAAAGAAGAACACCCAGAAACGCGGCACCGATGAGCGTTCGCAGAAAGGCCAGCACATCACCTGCGACATGCGCCTGCCGTACAAACAGGCCCAGTGTGCCAAATAACAGCATGGCACACAAATAGGCTCCCATATGTCGCTTAGTCACGCATCATATCCTCCAGGGCATGATACACGATATATTCAGCATAGGTATCCATGGCACAGTATTGCTCCAGCTGCCCATAGATTTCCTGCTTTTTTTCTGCGTCAGCCGTACAGTATTCCCTCCATTTTTCAACCGCATCCATACCATAGGAAATTTCCAGATCCTGATAGCTGTAATCAGAGAATACAGGTACCAGCCTCTTCAGCGAGTAAAAGCCTGCCATCCGGATATCATAGACATTTCCGGTTGAAAACGGAAGTGACAGATCAACCATACGCTCCCACACAGCACGCAAACGCTCCTCATATTCCGGAAACTGCTGTGCCAGCTGTACCAGACGCAGCTTTTCCGCCCCCTCCATATTATAGACGAGAATCGTTCCCGTCTTCGGAATATGGGCAAGCAGATGCTCAAGGAAAGCCCTGCGGCAGTCCCTCTCTCCGATAAAGCCGACATGACGCAGCTCCTGCTGCTCCTCAATATGCAGACTATACTGGAAAACCAGGACATCAAAGGGCTTCATACCCTCATACGGAGGAAACGCATAGGTTTCCCATTCAAAATCCAGATAGGAAACCGGTGTCTGGATATGTGCCTTCTTCCAGCAGCGCAGCGCTCCCTTATCCACATACAGTCCGTGATTGCGGGCCGCCATGATCTGCGCATACTGATGACGTGTTCCCTCGATTCGATCGATATCCGCATCCCGCAGGGTGGTGATCCCCTCCTCATGCATATCATATTTTTGAGCAGCCTGCACCAGATTCAAAATGGAATCATCCGCCGGCTCTTCCGGGAAGCAGTCGTCATAATACATACACTTGCCGCCGCGTGTACACACATGACTTCGCTTCACGGGGATATCGTCCATAGCCTCACAGGCATGCAGCTTTTCCAGCATGGCATCCAAATCGATTTCCTGCTTATCCAGCAATTCCCGAATCGTTTTGTGCGCCTTGTTCTTACCGTTGTATAAATATTCATCAACGATCAGCAGCTGTCTGACATCCAGCTCTTTTCCTCGGACATACGCCGCATTCAGATGAATGGCATACACTGCATCAATCGAGACCCCCAGCTTTTCCAGCACCGCCAGATACTGTGCCATACGGACAGCCTCATGCTCCTTGGGAAAACAGCTGCGATAGGTGAAATAAAGAATACGCCTGCCATCCTCCTGTACCAGAAACGGTACGTTGATTCTTAAATCTTCATAGACAAAGCGGGCGTGGATGAGCACTTTTTTCTCATGCAGCGCCTGTAATGCAAGTTCCCCACTGTCATTCGCCTTTCCGACGAACGCATCCTCTTCGCGGATCATCAGCAGCTGCTTTACCAGCTCGCTCATGCTTTCATTATAATTTACAAAGGGAACAAATTCCTTTTTTTGGCGCCGTGACAGCCAGAAGGCTCTGGGACAGCGCTCATATTTCTTTATATCTGTAAGATGCAGCATTGCGTATCAACTCACTCTCCAGGTAAAATTATACCAGATGTAAGAGAAATTAGGAATATAAAGCGAGCATATCTTTTGCAATCGCATGGATTTCCTGCTTCAGGTCCTGCGGACTGACAAGTTGGCACTGGTTTCCCAGCGACAGCAGAAAATTACGCGCACTGATTCTTCCCTCCATCATGGTGGTCAGATACAGTGTCTGCTCATCCACCCATTCCAGCACCGGAGAAATACCGGGCTTTTTTTCACTGATCAGGCGGGCGCTTTCTCCATAGACATACAGCTTCAGCTCGATGATTTCATCACGGATCAATCCTGTCTTCCCGATATAATCACGGATATGAAAGTCCGCATCCCGTACAAACGGACGTCTGGTCAGCCGCACATTCCGCATACGCTCCTCACTGAATTTGAAGTTTCGATAAGCTCTGGCCTTCAGCGAATATGCAAGACAATAATAGCTGCCCTTTACATTGATGATCTCATAGGGCTGAATGACGATGGTTTCAAAATCAGAAGCATGAAGACTTTTATACTGCAGCTCCACCGCAAAAAGGGCATCTCTTCCCTGCTCACAGATGCGTATCATCGATATCATTGTACCGGTTACATCCGCGCTCTCTTCCACATACACGCCGCTTTCCCGCACCTGCAGCGTGGTTGTTGCCAGAAATTTATCAATTGCTCTGCAATATGTTGCATAAGGCAGAAAGTCACGGTGACTTTCCAGATAGCGTCTGGATTCCTGAAGGGAGCGCAGCTCCTCCTCATACAGCCCCGCCACCGGAAGAAGCGTTCCCGATTTCAGCTGATAACCGCCGTATTTCCCAGTGGTCCCTTCGATCACATAGCCCGCTTCCTCCAGCTCCTTGCGATATTCCAGAATATTTCTGACATTGGTATCCAGCTCCTGTGCCAGCTCCTCGCGTGTCATAAACCCGCGGGAACGCAATAGCTGAAGCATACGGATACAGGCAGCACATCGTTTCATAATTCCTCCCGTCTATGCTCGTGCGGGCAGCGGATAATCGAGCGGACAGTACCGGGACGGGTAAGGTCCGAATTCCTCCTTGACCTCTTCCTCCTTTGGCACGATTCCCAGAAATGCCAGCGGAAATATCATCTCTCCCACACAGCGATCCAGTGCAAAGCCCAGTGCCTCCTCAACCTGCACGGCCCCTGCCTTGATCAGCAGCATCATAATTTTTTCATTTCTTGTGAAAACAGCATGAATCAGAATCGGATATCCATTGAATATCCAGTTTGGATCCGCTCCCATGCGAAGTACGCGACGCAGACCTCTGACATCCTCATTCCATACAGCATTCAACATCATTGTTGCCAGTTTTCTATCACTCATCATAAGGCACATCCTTTCTTGATGTCTTTATGATATGCCCTATTGTTACATTATACATGTAACAATGCAATTTATCTATAAAAATATGGGAACACAGCAATATCATCAGCATAGCGGCTTACCCTATACGCTGTCCTATATAAAAAAATGCATGCTATTACTGCAAGTGAGCTTCCCTACCCTATCTTTGAAAGATTCATACGATGGCTGTATAAAAAAAGCAGATTCACAATGAGGTGCATCCGCTTTTCTATGTAAGCTGTTTAGTCTTCCATTCCGTTTTTGGCATCATTTGGTGTATTGACATTGCTGTTCTGCTCATTCGCATTCTTCGTAGTCCCCGGATTGGAGGGCTCGCTTACACCATTTGTTCCGTTGGTTCCGGTTGTCCCCGTACCTGCATAGGTATAATTCGGGAATGCCGTGACAACATCATTCCAGTCTGCATTGGTATCGTAGAGGAATAGGAAATCACCGTTTACCTTGGCACCGTATTCCTGTTCCTTATTATTGATGCTGACCTTCACCTTGCCGTTATCCTTTGCTTCCTTCAGGACCTTTTTCATATTGTCATCATCGGATTTCACGCGATACAAATACCCGGTGCTTCCGTTGTAATCAAAGCTTCTGCCCTCATAAGCCGCAAAGTCAATATCGGTGATCGCCTTGGAATTTTCATATTTCAGACCTTTATCCTTGAAATAATTCATGACATTATCAATGCTGTCTTCCGTCTTGTTCTTGGCGTCCTTTACGCTTTTTTCCGCAGCTTCCTTGGTCTCGTTTGTTTTCGTATTTGCATCCTTCTTGTCATTCATACTGCAGCCGCCCATCAGTGCAGCCAAAAGCGCGATACACGCTGCTTTCTGTACTAGTTTATTCATATTCCAGCCTCCTGTCATAGGTAGTATGTCTCATCCTTACGGTTTTATACCTCATAGGTTTTCAGAAGCAGCACCGCATCATACAGGTCATACCGTTGTTCACGCTCGCACGCTCGAAGCAGGGTGTCCAGCAGCTGCTCCAGGCTTTTTTCCCGGGCTTCATATGCCGTTACAGCACGTAGCAGCAGATTGGCTGTACGCTGTGTCCAGTCCATATTCTGTATTACATGCTGCAGCATACGCGAAACATCCGAAGCGGTGTGCACTCTTCTGCCGATATCCTCGCATACATGATAAAAATCAAGACTTTGAATCCTACAGCTGCTGTGCATAAGCGTATTCCAGACCTCATACAGGCGGGTACTGTCGAGTAAAAACAACAGCCGGTATCGCTTCCACTCCGCTTGTGCATCCTGCAGCGTTTTCTCTAACAGATTCCTGCATTTGATTGCGGATATGTTTTTATCCTTTACCTCCAGCATGATATCCATATCCAGCCCTTCCCGCTCGCGGATAAATTCCAGAAATGTATCGGCATCAATGTGCATCGCATGAGCTCCCTTACGCTTTTTCACATCCTGCTGGCAAAAATGTATTTTCATGATGCCGTCCTCTTTTTTCCATGTGTCGGCTACCAGCCAAAGCCATTCCAGCTGTGAGCGCTCTAGTGCAGGAGGAAGTATGGCGTGATGCAGATTATCGAATACCACAGGAATCGAAAGCTGCGCTGATAAATACAAAACATCCTCTATTGTATAATAGCGATCATCATTTTCTATGATGAGATGCTTCTGAATGATGGGGTCTAAACGCCGGTATACCCTTGCAAAGCGCTGCATCGCCTGCTGCTTATCGCCATAGATGCCACCGACATGCAATATCATTTTGTGTGTCGCATCCAATCCCATCGCTTCCAGAATGGACGCATGATACAGTAGCTCATCGATACTGCGTGTTACAACCTCCTCACGCGGTGAATTGATCACGCAATACTGACCCGGATGCAGGGATACACGCATTCCGTGCTCCCGTACATAGTCCCCCAGGCTTTGAAACTGCGCAGCGAATTCCTCCAGCCAGGGGATGGTATTGACCGGACTGGAGCCAAAGGGAATCAGGTCGGAGGACAGACGATACATCCGGATGCTGTGCCCTGCATTATATTCCAGCAGCTTTTGCAGCGTTGCCAGATTTGCACGGATAATATTGCGCAGCCGGCTTTCTGTCGCGAATTTTTGTATGCAGGTTTCAAAATGAAATTGCGGGTCAAGACATATACAGGCGTAACCGATTTTCATATACACAACTCCTTTTCTCTTTACTTAGCTTGTGCATGAGCTGAATAATTATGAACAGACGCTGAAAAACAGGCTGCCTGCAGTTGCCATTAAGGGAAGTCCTGCAGCATGCGATCGCTTCCCGGCATCGTTTTTTCTTGTCAATTTCCCTTATAGCCGTTATGATAAAGACGATACAGGAGGATGGAATTCATGAAGAAGAAGTATATGTTTTTCGATATTGACGGCACGCTGACGGATAATGAGACGAAGAAAATCGTTCCCAGTGCCCAAAAGACGCTGGATCGTCTGCAGGAGGCCGGACATTTTGTCGCAATCGCCACAGGAAGGGCACACTATAAAGCAAGGGGCTTTATGGAAGCTTCGGGTTTGCATAACATGGTATGCTGCGGAGGGAATGGTCTGGTGATCAATGATGAGCTGATCATGAATACACCGCTAGACCGGCAGAAGGCAATCGCAGTTTATAAGGAAGCACGCGCTCTGGGCTATGGTGCACTGGTGATGCTGGATGATTCGATCGATGTGTACGATGTGGATGATCGTTTCTTGCGGCAGTGCGGTGAGCGGAAGGAACCAACCAATTACATATTCCATGCGGACTTTGACATTGATCAGGTAAAGGATATTTATAAGCTTTACATATCCGTTCCCAAAGAGGAGGAGCACAGACTTACGAAAAAGGATACGCTGGGGAATCTTCGCTTTGTCGAGACGTATCTGATGTTTCAGCATGACCGCAAGAAGGAAGGCATTCTGGATATGATGGAGCGCCTTGGCGGCCCTGTGGAGGATGTTGTCGTATTCGGGGATGATTATAACGATCTGGTTATGTTTGATGATGCATGGTTCAGTATTGCTATGGGCAATGCCTGCGATGCGCTGAAGAAAAAGGCGGATTACGTTACCGAGCGCAATGTCGATGACGGTATCTATAAGGCATGCCTGAAATTCGGGTGGATTTCGTAGGACTTCGATTTATCAAGCAGCATTAAAAAAAGGCGTTTCATCTGCTATCGGTTCTTAATCGATTTGGGTAACTTTAAACAGGAGATTCAACACTTTTATCAATGGAAGCTGAATTTCCTCTGTCCGCAAACACCCTAAATTAGAAAGAACTTGAAATCATGAAGCGTCTTTTTTCTTTTGCTTTAACGATCGCCTGCGTTTTACACGCTTTTTTTCAGCTCTGAAACAGCATTTTACTTTTCATTGTGGCTAAAGGCTTCTTACTTGAAATGCCTCAGCCCATGCAGAAGGAAGCGAATGATGGTTTACACCGGTGATCAGCTTCCTTTCCCCATTTTGATATAGCTTCATAAAGTAACCGGTTTCTATTCTATATGGAAATGCTGCGCTGCAACTATTTGTATTCAGCACTTACCTGCTAATCCAGCTTTGTAAGTACCTCCAGCATGGTATGGACGGCTTGTTCAAAAGCTGCGATTTCCCTGTCGCTGAGCTTCTGCAGCATCTGTTCATATAATGCTGTGGCATCCAGCGCATTTTCCTTTAGAAAGCGAAAGCCCTGTGCTGTGATTCCTATATAGATGCTTCGCCGGTCGCCGGGATTTTCACTTCGTTCCACAAGACCATAGCGATGCAGACTGTCGATCATGTGGGTAGCCTGCTGCTTGCTGAGACGCATTGCCTTTGCGAGCTCTCCCATTTTCATTTGTCCGCAGTTTTTCAGCGTCATCAGACAGAAATAAGTTTCATAGCTGATCTGTCTTGATTTCTGTTGCCGGCGGATGCTGCGCTCTACTTTATAGTGCCAGTGCGGCAGCAATCGAATCAGTTCCTGCATGGAAGTCGTGTGGTTCATGGTGTTATCCTCCTTCGTTTGGTATTGACATATTTTCAAAAACAGATACAATACACTTAGTACATAATTATGTACTATTCATTGGTATTTACTATATGCACATCATAACGGAAACTTTGTAAAAAAGCAAGAAAAGGTAGAAAAAGGAGTGATATCATGCGCAAAATCAGTATGTCCTTTGCTAAAGAAGCGCTCTACAATGCTTTTCGGTTTGTTATCAATGTCGGCTTTATCTTTTTGTTTCAAATGATGTTTCATGCGGAGAATACGCTGACTGCCGTAGCCCTGTCCGTAGGCTTCACCATGCTACCCAACAGCGAGCTGCATATACGCCCCGGCGCTATGTGCTGCATTGTTCTGCTGCTGTATATCGGCGGGGGAATCGCTGCGCAGAGTGCATTGCTGCACCCCGCTCTCGCTTTCCTCATCAATTTCTGGTTTCTCGTTTTGTTGCTGGCACTCATCAGTGAGCCAATGGAAATGAAGGCGAACATCTCCTTTCTGCTCTGCTTTGTATTTTCACAATCCACCTATGTTCCCTGGACGCAGTTTCCTGCACGCCTGGCATGCGTGAGCTTTGGAGCACTGCTGATCTGCGGCTGTATCGTCCTGAACTGGAAACGAAAGGGCATCGGCAGAAACGGCTGTACCCTGAAAAAGCAGTTTCAGCGCAGTAGGGTGCATCGCAGCTATATTCTTCGCATGTCGCTGGGAATATCGCTTGCCATGCTCATTGCCTCCATCCTCCAGCTTTCCAAGCCGTTATGGATCAGCATCGTCGTGATGTCCCTGACACAGCTGGAATTTTCCGAAACACTGGAAAGGATACGCCACCGTTTCATCGGTACACTGGCCGGGATCGTGCTGTTCTTTGTTTTTTTCCAGCTGCTGATTCCTCAGCAGTATGCAATGCTGGTCATCATGCTTCTGGGTTATATCGGCTTCTTTCTACCGGAATACAAATACAAGCAGGTAATCAATGCCATTTCAGCCTTGAATGCATCCCTTGTCATTCTGGACACCAAAACAGCCATCGAAAACCGGTTGTTCTGCCTTGTATTGGGCATCGTGATCGTAATCGTGATTTACATGCTTGCAGGTACAGCGCGAAAGGTGCACCGTATACAGCGATGGAGCGTGCATACCGCCATGGCAGATGATCATCCAAAAAACAGGGAAACCGCAGCACTGTTTTCAATCAGCACCTGTACGTACGGTGAATGAACGCACCGATACGATCAGGTGCTTTTTTCAGTATAAAATGAAATGAACAAGTAGGGTTTTCTCTGTTCCTCGACAAGATGCGGGCGCTTTCTTTTATCCGTGCTGTTTTTCAGCTGCAGCAGATTTCTATAAAAAAAGGTACCTGCTAGAGCATGTAGCACACTGTGTGCTTACACGCTACTTTTACAGGTACCGCCAGGGTTCCTTTACATCGTTGTTGCTTTGTTTAAAATGTCTTACTTCAGTGCATATGGCACTGCTTGGTATCAACGGCAGATTTCATAAGACGGTAGGCTGCATACAGCAGACCAGCCGCAAGCAGAATACCTCCCGCACTGATTACGATATCGATGGTACTCAACATATCCATCACCTTCCTTACACCTATATTCTAACAGCGGTCAGGTTAATGTGCCGTTAGCAGATAGGAGGTGATGTTAAGATGATGCAAATACCTTTACTCACTGATCGTATAACCATCCAGCTCCAGATTGACCTTTAACACATTGACGCGTTCCTCTCCCAGAAATCCGAAGGTTTTGCCTGTGGTGTATTTGTCGATAATCTTGCGAACACTCTGTTGTGATATCTTTCGTACACGGGCAATGCGCTCCACCTGAAAATAGGCAGCCTGCGGACTGATTTCCGGATCGACACCGCTGCCGGATGCCGTTACCAGATCCTCCGGTATATCCTTTCCCCTGGTTTGAGGATCAAATGCATGCCACCATGCCACAGAATCAGCAACCGCCTGCTGCTGCTCGTCGGAAACAGCACTGCGGTTTGTCGGTGCGCCGCTGTTTGGTCGTCCGATCAGATACTCCGGCTTTGTCCAGGACTGTCCGATCAGGGCGGATCCCACATTCTGTGTTTTGCCATTCCTTGTCACCGTAAGCTGGCTGCCATTGGCCTGTTCGGGAAAGAGCAGCGATGCCGAGACAGTCATGACCAGCGGATAGAGCAATCCGCAAATGAGCGTCATCGACAACATACAGAGCAATGCTGCGATCCATGTCTTTTTTCCTTTTTTCATCTTTCTACCTCCTAAGCAATGCCGCACATGGTAAGTGCCATGTCAATCAGCTTGATAACGATAAATGGCAGGATAATTCCTCCGACACCATATATCATCAAATTGTGCCGCAGCTGTTTATCCGCCGGAAGCTCCCGATATTTCACGCCGCGCAGGGATAAGGGAATCAATGCTATGATGATAAAGGCATTGTAGATAATTGCTGAAAGAATCGCCGTAGTCGTGCTTGTCAGATGCATGATATTCAGAGCCGCCAGATTTGGAAAGATTCCCATAAACAGCACCGGTATGATGGCGAAATACTTCGCTACATCATTGGCAATGGAAAATGTGGTCAGTGCCCCGCGTGTCATCAGCAGCTGTTTTCCGATGCGAACAACCTCAATCAGCTTGGTCGGGCTGGAGTCCAGATCCACCATATTGCCTGCTTCCTTCGCTGCCTGTGTACCGGAATTCATCGCCACAGCGACATCCGCCTGTGCAAGGGCCGGTGCATCATTTGTCCCATCCCCGGTCATAGCAACTAAGTGCCCCTTTCTTTGATATTCCCGAATCAGCTCCAGCTTGGTTTCCGGTGTTGCCTCAGCGACAAAATCGTCCACGCCTGCTTCCGCTGCAATGGCTGCGGCGGTCATCGGATTATCCCCGGTTATCATAATCGTTTTGATACCGCTTTTGCGCAGCGCTTCAAAATTTTCCTGTATACCGTCCTTTACGATATCCTTCAGATAGATAACACCGAGCACCCTATGGTTTTTAGCGACAACCAACGGTGTTCCCCCCTGCTCGGCTATGGATTGAACCGCTTCTTCACACTCCTTCGGATATGTGTTCCCACCGGCCTCCACGTATCTTCTGATCGCATCTGCCGCACCCTTGCGAATTTCCATACCGCCGTCCATATCAATGCCGGACATGCGGGTTCTTGCGGAGAATTCGATAAATCTGGCATGAAGCTGCTGCATGGAATGCTCACGGATATTGAATTTCTTTTTTGCGAGTACAACGATACTTCTTCCCTCAGCAGTTTCATCCGCCAGAGAGGAAAGCTGAGCTGCTTCCGCAAGCTCCTGCTCCTGCACCCCCTGTACGGGCCGAAAGGCAACTGCCTGCCGGTTTCCCAGCGTTATCGTACCGGTTTTATCCAGCAGCAGTACATCCACATCACCGGCTGCTTCAATGGCACGTCCGCTCATTGCCAGTACATTTGCCTGATTCAGTCTGGACATGCCGGCAATGCCGATACTGGACAGCAGGGCACCGATCGTTGTCGGGGCAAGACACACCAGCAGGGCAACCACATTGCTCAGGGATACTGCCGATCCCTGTCCCACCATATCTCTCACATACCGGGAAATCGGAAGCAGCGTTGCGCAAACCATCAGAAAGATGATGGTCAAAGTGATCAACAGAATCTGCAAAGCGATTTCGTTGGGCGTCTTTTTTCGTGCCGCTCCCTCAACCATGGCAATCATCTTATCCAGAAAGGACGCACCGCTTGCGGCAGTAACCCGCAGTACGATCCAGTCACTGACAACGGTAGTGCCTCCTGTCACCGCACTGCGATCACCTCCGGATTCCCGTATTACCGGTGCGCTTTCTCCGGTAATTGCCGATTCGTCGACAGAAGCAATCCCCTCTATCACTTCCCCGTCCATCGGTATTATTTCTCCTGTTTTTACATAGCAGATATCACCCACCTGCAATTCAGAGGAGGATACATCGGTATATGCTTCTTTCTCTGCAATGCTTGAGAGCTTATGTGCAATTACCTGCTTCCTTGACTTTTTCAAGCTTTCCGCCTGTGCCCGTCCTCTGCCCTCTGCGATTGCCTCCGCAAAATTGGCAAACAGCACGGTGAACCATAAAATCAGCGCGATAACGAATACATACCAGGACGGTTCATCCGTTATCCCCGCGATATTGGCAATGAACAATATGGTAGTAAAGATTGCCCCGATATATACGATAAACATAACCGGATTATGCACCTGAACAGCGGGTGCCAGCTTTTTTAATGCCTGCAGTATGGAATCCCTGTATACTGCCTGTTTATTTACCTGCTTCATAGCATATCACCTGCCCTTTCAACCGAGTACATGCAGCTGCGTAAAGAATTCCGCAAGCGGGCCAAGCGCCAGCACCGGTAAAAATGTCAGCGCTCCGACAATCAGCACAATCACAATCAGAAATCCGACAAACAGCGGGGATGTTGTCGCAAGTGTACCCGAACCGGCCGGTACATATTTCTTGCTGGCCAGACTCTGCGCCAGATAGATAACCGCAACCATGGGAAGAAAGCGTACCAGCAGCATCACCGTACCACCCATCACATTGGTGAGCACCGTATTGGCTTGGAAGCCGGCAAAGGCACTTCCGTTGTTCCCCGCCATGGAGGTGTAGGCATACAGGATTTCAGAAAAGCCGTGACTTCCGGTGTTGCTCAGCCACCCGCCGTCAGCCTGCAGCTGCTGTGCTGCCGGGAAAAGGGTGGTGATTGCGGTTGCCAGCAGCAGACACAGCGGCGGTACCAGAATAATGATGCAGACCATCTTCATGTCGAAGGCATTGATCTTCTTGCCGATGTATTCCGGTGTGCGTCCGACCATCAGCCCGGCCATGAACACCGTTAAAAGGGCAAAGGCCAGCATGCCGTACAAGCCGCAGCCCACACCGCCAAAAACGACCTCGCCCAGCTGCATTAGAAACATGGTGATCATGCCGCCAAGGGGAGTCAGAGAATCATGCATTGCATTGACCGAGCCATTGCTTGCGGCAGTTGTTGCCGCAGCCCACAAAGAGCTTCCGCCGACACCGAAGCGGGTTTCCTTTCCCTCCATGCTTCCGCCAAGAGATGCTACGCTATCCCACGATGGGGCACCGAAGATTTCCGCACAGCTCAGGCCCACCAGTGCAGCGACAAAGATTACCGTCATAACAATAAGAATCGTCTTTCCCTGCCGGGTATCCTTGACCGCTTTTCCAAAGGTGAAGCACAGAGCAGCCGGTATCAGCAGTAAGCAGAGCGCTTCAATAATATTGGACAGCGGTGTTGCATTTTCATACGGGAATGCCGAATTGACACCGAAGAAGCCGCCGCCGTTGGTGCCCAGCTGCTTGATGGCAATCTGACTGGCCGCAGGTCCCAGCGGCAACACACCCTGTGTTCCTTCCAGTGTCGTATAGGATGCATACGGATCCAGTGTCTGTACAACCCCCTGACTGACCAGGATCAGACATACCACGACAGACAGAGGCAGCAGAATGTACAGTGTAATCTTTACAAGATCACTCCAGAAGTTTCCAAGATTTTTTGTTTCCCTGCGCACAAAGCCTCTGCACAGGACAAACAAAACAGCGATTCCAGTAGCCGCAGATACAAAGTTCTGTACGGTAAGTCCTGCCATCTGCGTCAGATAGGACAGTGTGGTTTCTCCCGAATATGCCTGCCAGTTTGTATTGGATACAAAGCTTGCGGCTGTGTTGTAGGCAAGATGCACACTAGTGTTTTCCAGCTGCTCCGGATTCAGCGGCAGCCATGCCTGTACCAGATGCAGCCCCATAACGATCAGAAAACCGAAAAGCGAAAACCACAGAACGCTGGATGCGTATTTTTTCGCATGCATCTGCTGTTCTTCATCGACTCCCATCACACGGTACAGCAGCTGCTCCAGCGGTGCAAAAATCCGCATGAGAGCTACACGCTCCCCGTTATAAATCTTGTAGATATAACAGCCAAGCGGATATCCGATGGCAAGCAGTGCCACGACATAAACGACATCCTGCAAAATCAATGCGCTGTTCATATGGATTCACCCTTAAACAGCATGTAAAACAAATATGCTAACAGGACAATGGCAACGCCATAAAACAAGATAACGATCATTTCCATATCCAAACCCTTCCTTTCTTAACGAGTTCCATTATAGCGAATCCCATATAAAGCAGGTGTAAAGAACAAGGGGCGAATGTTAAGAAGCTGTAAGGATTTTTTATGAAAGCGATTGCGCCTGACAATCCGCTCAAGCAAAATGAAAAGGGCAGGAACAAGAGGGGATGCGATTGGAGAAAGATAGATAAAAAGAGGGTTGCTTGCTGTAGGTTCTTTCTCACTTTAGGGTGTTTGCAAAAGGGAGACTTCAGCTTCTATTGATAACTACAATCGTATGGAAGTCTCCCTATGTTAGGTTTCCCCACAATCGAGAAAGAACCTTGCTGTAAATGCAATCTCTCTTCATGATGTGGAAGATGTGTGGGAAATACCCTCACGGATAAGAAGGCGGTTTAGAAATGGTCTTTATATGCCATGCAGTTTCGTGTGCTGCATACTGCTGTAAGGTGCATAATGATACAGCGTTAGCTTTGTGCGGCCCTCCGTATGGTCATTGCTTTGCATATTTCATTGCACAATACGTTTTTTTATGAGTTTTGCATAGTCCCTGCATCAATAGGTAATTGCACAGCTCGAACATGTGCATGGAGTTTTACAACGTCCTCTGATATGGCACATTGCCATCTGTTTTAGCGGGATGCTTATGAAATGAAAAAACCGGTTTGTACCGGTCATTCATCGACAAAACGATATCCTACGCCTACCTCTGTCAGTATATAGCGGGGATGTGAGCTGTCCTTTTCAATTTTTCTGCGGATATTTGCCATAAAGACACGCAGGGATTGTGAATCCTCACAGGAGCTGTACCCCCAGATATTACGGATGATAAAGCTGTGGGTCAGCACCTTGCCCGCATGCTCAATCAGTAACACCAGAAGCTTAAACTCGATTGGTGTCAGATGCACTTCCCGGTCCTCCACATAGACCTTGTATTTTTCAAAATCCACCCGCAGACCATCCAGCACAAACACCTTTTCCTTAACAACACGCGGTGTTTTCTTACGCAGTGCCACCCGTACTCTGGCAAGCAGCTCATTGATATGAAAGGGCTTGGTAACATAATCATCCGCCCCCAGATCCAGTGCCTCCACCTTTTCCCTTTCCTGCCCTCTGGCAGATACTACCAGAATCGGCACCTCACTTTGGGAACGAATCTGACGCAGCACCTCGCTGCCGTCAATATCCGGCAGTCCCAGATCCAGCAGAATCAAATCCGGATTATCGCTCATGAATAATGAAATTCCCTCAATGCCGTTTCGTGCCTCTATCACCTTATATCCGTTCTTATCCAGAGACAGGCTTAGAAATCGGATAATGCTGGCATCATCCTCAATCAGCAATATTTTATCATGCATGGTATTCCTTCCTTTCTGTGGCCAGCTTCAGCTGAAAGCCGAACACTGCACCCTGCACATCCTTACGGTTATAGGCAAAGATTTCACCGTGGTGTGCCTCTACAATGCTTTTGCATATGGTCAAGCCAAGACCCACTCCGCGTCTGGAATCGCTGCACTCACTCTTGGTGGTCACAAAGCTTTCAAATAGATGCTCGCGGATGGATTCATCAATGCCTTCTCCCTGATCAATGACTTCAAACACCGCCCAGCCGTGGTCCTTATAGCAGCGAATATCGATCATTGTCGCATCCGGTGTATGCTTGATGGCATTATCAATCATATTGACCAGCACCTGTATGATCAGCCGTCCATCCATTTCCACAAGCAAAACCTCATCCGGCAGCGTCACCTTCAGCGTATGCTCCCGCTTTCTGCTTTCACATCGCGATACGGCCTCACAGATGATATCATCCACAACCTCCTCCTGCTGTTTCAGCAGCAGCTTTCCATCCTGAATCCTTGTCATATTCAATAGATTCTCCACCAGCTGATTGAGCCACAGGGCATCACTGCTGATGGATTTCACCAGATGATAGATGGTATCATCATCCAGATCCTGATAATTTTCACAGATCAGCGTACTGCTTCCTGCAATACCGGTCAGGGGGGTGCGAAGATCATGGGAGATACTGCGCAGAAGATTGTTGCGAAGCTTTTCCTTTTCTATTTCGACCCTGCTTTGCTCCTGCTCCGCATACAGCATCTCCCGTTCCACTGCCATCATCATCTGTGAAATCAGCGTATGAACAAACAGACGCTGTTCCTCACGCAGGGAGGTTTCCTCATACAGCGCATACACACCCATCAGCTGGTTGTTGCAGTGCATGGGATGATAGGTCCAGGCCTGTTCTTCATAAAAGGAGGTTCCCCTGCCGCAGTCGCAGTCCTTTTCCATACACCACGCCGCCATACCGTCATCCGGCTCAGCAGCTGTATCCATTGGCTCCCGTATTTTCTTTAAGGCTTCCCCATCTGTATAGTAAACGGTACAGATGGTCTGCTGGGCAGTATACAGTGAGCGAATCGTATGCTGCAGAATCGTATCCACACCGGACAGGGTTAGATAGGCTCTCGTAATTTCATATAAGGCACTGGTTTGACGTGCACTGCTTCTGGCCTTATGGGCATGCTGCTGCAGCTTATTGACAAGAGAGCCCGTCACAAAGGATACGATCAGGAACACGATAATCGTGATAATATAATTGAAATCGTCAATTTGCAATGAAAATGTCGGATTGGTAAACAGGTAATTAAAGGTAAGAATACTCAGCAGGCTGGAGGTGATGCCCCACAGAAAGCTTCCGGTTTCCACAACGATCAGCAGTACCCCGATCAGATAGATCAGCATGATGTTTTCGGTGCGTATTTCTATATCATCAAAGACAAAGGATACCAGTGTGCAGAGAAACAGTATCACTGTCGTAATACACAGATTTTTCCATATATGACTGTTTTTCATCAGACCCCTCTTTTCCGTTCCAATTATAGCAGATTTCATGCCGTTTTCCTACGCCTTACACAGCTGCAGATATCTTTTCCCAGCCTTGCTGCCGCAAGCAGTACAACATAGATTTCCAGCCTGCCGATAAACATCCCAATCGTTCCTGTCCACAGGACAAGAGAAGGTGCATCACAGGTCATGATGCCAGCGGAAAGTCCAACGGTGCCAAGTGCACTGGAGAATTCAAACATGCTGTATGCAAGCGGATGACCATAGCAGCACAGGATAAAGCTTCCCAGAAGAAACAAACAGAAATACAGCACTACATACAGCCCCATTTGCGAAAGCTCGGTAGGACTGATAGCCTCCTTTTTATCAACACGGTTGATTTTATGGGAACGAATCACATTTCCGCAACGCAGTTGACTTTCTATATTCCACCAGATGCCCTTGCATAGCGCATAGATGCGATACTGCTTGATTCCGCCTGCAGTTGATCCGATGCCTCCACCGATCAGCTGCAGTACAATCAATAAAAGCAGGGCTGCGGAGGGCAGCGTCACAAACGTGTCCACCGTTTGAAAGCCGGTTGTCGTTAATGCGGATACGACTTGAAACAATGCAGTTCGCAGCGCATGCGGCAGGGCGGTCCCCATACCCGCGCATAACAGGAATCCAAAAACCGGTACAGCCAGTGCAATCACAAGAAAGGAAAAACGAATTTCACAATACTGAAAGAAATTTCTCAGCTTACCGCGAATCAGAAACAAATGCGCCAGAAAATTGATATTGCCAAGCAGCATCAATACGATTGTAATCATTTCAATCCAGATATTATCATAATATCCGATACTCTGTGCATGTGAGGAGAAGCCGCCCGTTGATAAGGCTCCGATGGAATGAATCAGTGCATCAAACAGCGGCATACCAAACAGACAATACAATGCGACTCCGGACAGGATGTAACACAGATACATCGTCAGTATGATGCGTGCGGATTTTAACAGGTTGGGAAGAAGGCGGTCATTGTGACCCTCAGCCGCATACAGGCGCATGCCATACGTGTCGGATAAGACGGAAAGCATGACCAGCACAAGTCCGATACCTCCGAAAAACAGAATGGTGCTGCGGTGCATCAGAAACAGGTGGGAGGTATGCTCCACATCAACAACGCTCAATCCCGTGGTGCTCCAGGCACTGGTTGTTTCAAAAACCGCCTGCGTGAACGTATAGTTACCACTCAACAGAAAGGGCAATGCACAGATCATGATTGCCAGAATCCAGCAGGTCACAACGATAACGGCGTCCTGATTGCGCTGCAGCCGTCCTGTTTCTCTTCCCCGGATATTATAGAATAGCAGATAGCCAAGCAGAATGCTTCCGATACCGGGCAGTATGAAGTACTTCGCCTCGTACGCCTCCTCTGGGTACCATAATAACGTGAGCAGCGGCAGCAGTACAATGCCTCCAATCAGCATCAGCAGAACCCCGATATAGCCCAGCATCAGCCCAAATCCGGTTACCTCATGCTGTTTCAGTAGCAGCCTTTCTTTCATGATGCCAACCCTTGCGCTGTCAACATATCGAGCACACGCTCCTGCAAAGCAGTGGGGCAAAGAAGCAGCAGCTTGTCATGCTCCTGCAGCACGGTTTCCCCATTTGGTACGATCATATCCACATTGCGCAGGATACAGCAGATGATAACGTTTTTTGGCAGGGTCAGCTCCTTCAGCTTTTTGTTTACTACCGCACACTTTCCGGTCAGCAGCAGCTCGCTCAACACGATATTTTCCTGCTCTATGGACAGTGAATTGACCAGATTCTCGATGGTGCTTGCCTGTTCAATAATCTTTGCAATCGTATACGTTGCGGATATGGCCGTATTTACACCGAGCTTTTTGAAGACAGAAACATTTCTGGGATTGGAAACGGTTGCCACTGCCCGTTTCACATGGAATATTTTTTTTGCAGTCTGACAGATTGCCAGATTATCCGGATCACCGGGGCGAAGTGCTATGAGAATGTCCGCATGATCGATTTCCGCCTCCTCCAGCACATACCGCTTGCAGGGATTTCCCACAACGACCGGGATATTATATTTTTCAGAAAGATACCGGCAATATGCTTCCTCATCGTTGATTACCGTTACCTCGTGCTTCTTTTCCAGCAAAGATCCGATTAAAAAATCCGCCTTGCTGCGTCCTCCGGCTACAACGATTTTCATAAAACAGCAGCTCCTTTTAATGCGATATGGCTGATTTGTTCAAATTCCTGTACGGAAAGCCGTGCAGGATAAATTGCTCGAATGGAGGTCTGCTCCAGCAGCTTTTCCTTGTCGGGATCATTCAATCGGATATACACCTGCTCAATATGATAAATCGTTGCGGCAATCTGGGCAATCATGCAGTTGGTATTGTCATTGTCCGTTGCCACCAGCACAATATTGCAATGGCTGATATCACAGGCTTCCAGCACATTCACATCCGCAGCATCCCCTTCGATTTCAAAGCCCTGAAAGCTGTCAGAAAGACGCCTGAAGGCACTTTTTTGTTTATCTATCACCAGTATATCATACCCCGCCTCACTCAATGCCGCAGCCAGGCAGGCTCCAAATCTTCCACAGCCTGCAACCAGCACCTTCTGATTTCTTAATTGATTTCTTGTAAACATAATAAACACCTCTTACCTTTTTCTTCCCACCCCTATAGTAACAGGTTGCATATAAAGACAGTGTAAGCAAACCGCAGCCAATGTTAAGAACGTATAAAGACTGCATTAAGAGTGATGGTATTTCCGTTAAGAATATAAAGATTTTGCAGCTTTTCTGTTAAGGAATCATATAGAGAACAGCATACATATGGAAATTGTTAACTTTTTTAAAGAAGTGCAATGCAATTTACGATAGAAATTCATGAAACAATACATACTGTCCTTTCCTCCCCAAATAAAAAAAGAATCCAAATCCCACCTGATTTGAATTCTTATGCCATCTGTATCTGATAAGGAAGGCTGACGAACAGCCTTAAGCAAAGCCATTCTCAACATGCATGATACTTGTTTTATCCTTTCTGTGCCTACAGCAGCTCCATGGGAGCAGCATACGGCAGCTGCAGAGCATCACTGACTCCCTGACAGGTGATATGCCCCTTGCATGTATTCAATCCAGCAAGGAAGCCTGCATCCTCCTTCAAAGCATCCACACCCTTTTCCGCAAGCTTTAAGATATACGGCAGCGTTGCATTGGAAAGAGCCATCGTTGAGGTACGAGGTACCGCACCCGGCATATTAGCCACAGAATAATGCATAACACCATAGCGTTCAAAATACGGATCATCGTGTGTTGTGATATGATCGCTTGTTTCAATGCATCCACCCTGATCAATCGCCACATCGACGATCGCACTTCCAGGCTTCATTGTTTTGACCATATCCTCGGTCACAATTTTCGGTGCCTTTGCGCCCGGTACAAGCACTGCCCCGATAACGAGGTCCGCTGTGCGCAGCGCTCTGCGCAGATTATATTCATTATTGTAGGCTGTATGAATCGTTCCTCCGGAAATATCATCAATATAGCCCATACGATCGGCACTGATATCGAAGATTGTTACGATTGCGCCTAAGCCGCAGGCAATCTTTGCCGCATTGAGACCAACGGTACCTCCGCCGATCACCACAACCTCGGCAGGGAATACACCGGGAACTCCCCCCAGCAGCAACCCGCGTCCTCCGTTGTTTTTCTGCAGCATTGTTGCTCCGACCTGAACCGCCATGCGCCCCGCTACCTCACTCATCGGTGTCAGCAGCGGAAGTCCGCCTTTTTTGTCACGTACTGTTTCATAGGCAATGGAGGTTGTCTTTGATTCCAGCAATGCGTTCGCAAAGGCTTCATCATTCGCGATATGCAGATACGTGAAAACCAGCTGATTCTCACGCAGATAATGATATTCCTGTGGCAGATATTCCTTGACCTTCACAATCAGATCAGCCAAAGCAAATACTTCATCGGCCGCTTTGATCTGTGCACCGGCCTCTTCATATTCCTTATCCAAAAAGCCGCTTCCTGCTCCGGCATTTGTTTCCACATACACCTCATGTCCAGCCTTGCACAATGCAAATACACCCGCAGGTGTACAGGATACACGATTTTCATTGTTTTTTATTTCTTTAGGGATTCCAATCTTCATAATGATTCACACTCCTTATGTGCTTCATTATAACACTTTTTGGTAAAGGTTTCCATGCTCAGTCTTCCTGAATCACAAAGTTTTCTGTAACATTTTTCATAAATTGTAAAAATGACCACCCTTTTTCTCATACTGTTTTTACTTCATTAACAGTGTTATGTATACGTGTTTTATGAATTCTACATCAATAACAGCTACTGCCTTTAAAAGGAGGACGCCGCAGTTATCTTTGCCACGCCTTTCTCACAAACATCATCAATCGAAGGAAAAACAGATAACTGCATATCTATCTGACAGCTAAATGATGAAAGCTATGAAAGAGTGTTGACCGCTAGGATATATAAATATGATGTACAGCAATTAGTCATTATTACATTCCATTTAACAACCACGTTTACTCACTTGCAAGCTACAGAGACAGCTGCATTGCGATATCGACAATATTCTTCTTTACTTCGATGTTTTCAGCATTTCCCAGACTTCGTTTATCCCATTGCTTTTGATCGAGATTATCTGCTGAGTGAACTACCGCCAGCTATAGAGCAAGCGGCTTCCAATGAATGCTTGCACATTCATCAAAACTTTTTGTTCGTGTTCAGATACACGTAACTGGTACGTTCACCGTACCTCTACTCCATCGCTCTCG
>NZ_CAXSSO010000018.1:0-64430 GCF_964240115.1 Clostridium sp. HGF2 | reverse complement strand
TCAGGTAAAAGAATCAAGCGAGGATTGTACAGAAGCAAAAATGGCATTCTAATGAATGCCGATATCAATGGAGCAAGCAATATCATACGAAAAGTATATCCATGTATGCCAGAGCGAGAGCGATGGAGTAGAGGTACGGTGAACGTACCAGTTACGTGTATCTGAACACGAGCAAAAAGTTTTGATGAATGTGCAAGCATTCATTGGAAGCCGCCTGCTCTATAGCTGGCGGTAGTTCACTTTCCTTGGAATCTGTGCGGTTGTCATCGGTATGTTTCATGAGCAGGACACCTATGCCGTGTTGAAGCAGGAGGTACTGCTGTTTGACTATGAATACAGGAAAGAGCTTTGCAGGGAATATCAGGTACGGCGGAAAAAATATGGATTTGTGGCCGTTCCCTGCTGCATCCTGTTTGTTGCAGGAATCGTTGCATTGGCTGCCACGAAGCGCGGTTACCTTCCATGGAGCGAATACCATGCTTTTATATTTCTGGGTTTAGCCGCAGGGCTTTTGGGATTTGTGTATACCGCAGGGATGCTGGATGCCTATGAGCAGCTTGTGGAAAATGAGAAATACACGGGACGTCTGCTATTTAAGCTCAGAAAGAAAATACGAACAAAGATTGATTAGCTTTCACAGGCTTGCGTGCCTGCCGTGTTAAGGTGGACAACAGTGCCTGTGAGGTGTCTTTGCAGATACCGCTGCATGATGCAGGTAACGTAATGACTGCTGCAAATCCGGCGTGTTCAGTGCTGTTATTATAATGCACGGATTTCCATGATTTCGGGAATCCGTTTTTTTCTTTATTGTATATAAAAGTCACACTCTGTTAGAATTGTATTCATTCCTAGCGTAGTGTGCCTTTTATGCTTGCGTATGGACAGTAAAATACTTACAAGTATTTAAAAAAGAGCATGATACTGATGACTAGACCAATCGCCCCTATGACAAGGAAGATTATACCGATACCGGCTGCTTTCTTTCTACGCTCAATCTCGGATTGACTATCTGGGGACAGATCAATGAGTGGATAGTTTCTTCTGCCAATAAGATAAAGAAGCAATCCACTTGTATGATTGCCGTTCATTGCAAGAAATCCCCAAAGCTTTGGATGCTTCAATCCCCTTGCTGTAGCGTCGATCACAGTAATATGATAGATCTGATAGATCATTTCCAATGCTCCTACAATAAGAACAGCACTACTGATAACTGCTGAAATCATCATTTTTGTTTCCATATTTTCCTCCTATAATTTTTTTATAATCTGATAAAGTAAAGCAGCAGAGCTGATGATAGCAAAGCAGAAGACACCTATCAAATAATATTGATTATCCCGCAGGAACATATTGAAGGCCACAAGGAGTATCACAAGCAAAACATTGATCATAATAGCGGCTATCAGCTTACGATTGCTTTTCACGATATTCGTATTTTCTTCTAAATGCTCAATCATTTTATCATCACCTTTTAATAAATCATCAAGACTAAGAGAATAAAGATTACTCAGATCAATAACGTTCATGATATCCGGATACGATCTTTCATTCTCCCAATTTGAGATTGTCTGCCTCGTAACTTTAATATCTTCAGCCACCTGTTCCTGTGTCAGTCTGGAATTGATACGAGCTTCCTTTAATTTTTTTCCTATCTCCATATGCATGTACTCCTTTCGGATACATCATGTCACTTTAGGGAAAAAAGTCTATCAAAATTATTTTACATTGTCCGTTTTGGGTACTAAAAGGGTTTATACATGTGAATAGTTAGTGTACAGTGCAAAAAGGTGTATAGAAAATAACATATTTCACACAGAAACAGATCGAACAAGTGAATTCTGTAAATCTAATGTCCATGAGGAAGGAACAGGAACACCTGCAGCTGCTAAAAAAGAATGCCCCTGCGGCTTTTAATGTAAAGCATTATGCGGAAATGCTGGAGATGAAGCGGAGAACATAATGCATCTGTGCTGCTGGTGGAAACAGGTAGCGTCAGGAAGAATTGAAGGTGTCGCAGGCAGGGTGGTTTTTCATGCAGAACTTGTCCCGTACTTTGATTATCCGGAAATCTTCTGTTCTGTAAAGGAAAAAAATGCAGCGGTTATTTGCTGCCATAGGAAAAAAGCCGGAGTTCATTCATCCCGGCTTTTTGTATATAAAGCATGCTGCGGATACAGGCTGTTACATTTATTTGATCTTTCCTATGATATATGATTGCATTACAATATTATATGGCGTATAATATTATTGAAGAAAGGTGATGTATATGACATTTCAGCTTGGCTCTGCATTGCTGGACGCCTGTGTGCTGGCAACGCTGCACAAGGAGGATACCTATGGATATCGTCTAACGCAGGAGGTAAAGGTTGTGATGAGTGTGAGTGAGTCAACACTGTATCCTGTTCTGCGAAGACTCATGAGAGAAGGCTATCTGGAAACCTATGACCAGCAGCATATGGGCAGAAATCGAAGATATTACCGATTGACAGATGCAGGAAGAAATAAATATAGGGAGTATGTTGAGGAATGGAAGGCATTCTCAACAAAAATCAGTGGTATTCTGGAGGGAGGAAAAGAACATGAAGAAGGCTGAGTATATAGCGGAACTGAAGCGAAGGCTTGCGAATTTTTCACCATCTGAGGTGGAGGATGCAGTTTCGTATTGTGAAGAATATTTTGAAGAAGCAGGGGATGGGAATGACCAGCAGGTCATAGATGATTTAGGGACACCGGCACAGTTTGCAGCGCAGCTGAAGGCAGAGAGGTCCATACGTCAGGAACAGCAGCATCGAAACTATCGCAGAGGAAATAATCCAAACAGCTCATTGAAAAATGCAGGGATGATCATTCTTGGTATCTGTGCCCTGCCGATTGCTCTTCCGCTTCTGTTTGCGGCTATTGCCGTAATGTTTGCACTTGTGATTACCGTATTTGCATTGGGCGTAGCCGGTATTGTATCCTTTGCCTCTATATTGATTACAGGGATACCTCTGATGGCAAGTGCTGTTACAAACTACCATACGCCATCCAATGCATGGATTGCGGCAGGTGGCGGATTTTTATGTATTGGTTTGGGCTTACTGCTTTCTATTTTGTTTTTTTCACTCATTCGTACCGTGCTGCCTGCGTTTACCAATGCACTGACACGGCTGTATCATAAGGCACAGGGAGGAAAACGGCATGAAAACGCATAGAGGGATACGTACACTGGTTGTGGTGTCTGTAGTTTCGATGGTATTGGGATCCTTATGTATTGGTGTGGGGATCGCAAAGGGTGGCGATTTGCGCTATCTGCATGTTGACAAGGATACGGTAGACTGGTGGCCGTTTAACGGAAGCTTCGGTATACAGTTGGGAGATAGCTTTGATTTTACATCCTGGGAGGAGGAGAAGCACAGCTATAAGGAGCGCTGGGATCAGTCGCTGCAGGAAGTGGAATCGCTGTCACTTGACGTCAGTCTGGGAGATGTCCGGATTTACCGGGGAAAGGAAAATAAAATTACATTCCTCGATATTCGCAAGGAAAAAGTGAACATCAAACAGGAGAAGGGCAATGTAACGGTTACCGTAGACAATCCGGATATAAGCAAAGGGAATCGGAATCGAAATGATACGATTATAGTTACGTTGAAGGATAAGCAGTATGAGCGAATATACGTTGAAGATAAGCTTGGTGACATTCAGCTGAAAAACCTGTCCGCAAAGCATATCACCATAGAAGAAAAGCTGGGGGATATTACGCTGGAACATATCGTTTCCAAAGATTTGGCGATTGCGCAATCTGCCGGAGATATTGAGGTGGATGGACAGCTTTATGGAAACAGCGTAGTGAAAAGCAGCATGGGTGATATCACGATTCATGTTCGCGGAGATCAGAAGGATTATCGCTACAGGGTTAAAAATACAATGGGAGATACACAGATCCAAAACCGGGAATGGGAGCTGTCATGTGATGCAGAGGAAGGAAATCGATCGAGTGACAACTACCTTCAGCTACACAGCAGTATGGGGGATATCGATCTGCAGTTTGAAGGATGAGTAGCTTCGAGGAGCTGGTCAGGGAGTGTGACAGACTGTGGCTCAACTGCCGCTGTACCAGATTAAGGCTAAGTCCTGTGAAAAAACAGGTACAAAAAGAAAACAGGAGGAAAGCGGTAGCGCTGAAAGCAGACTGGGAAACGTTTTTACAGCATGCTGCAGAAAATTTGGAGGATGCAGGGTGGAAAACGGAAATGGACAGACGTGTTCTTGCTTTGCTTCGCAGTGAATCCGTTCTGAATTTCGCAGTGTTAAAGCCTGCGGTTCAGGAGGAATTCCTATCCATTACCAAGCAGTTCGTTCGGGATGCCATGTGCTTTGATACTGCGCTTGAGCTGGATGATATCATGCAGGCAATGCGGAATGTCTGGATCATTTTGCTGCTGGAATGTATGCTGGAGCGGAAGCTGTGCTATCACAAGGCGATCTTCGCCTACAGTATGCTGTATCCGTATACCGATAATTTTCTGGATGACCCTGCTATCGACAAACAACGGAAAAAGGCGTTTAACAGCTGGCTGAGCGAACGTCTGAAGGGGGAACAGAGGCCGATGGATGCAGACCTGTATCGTCAGGTAGATGCCCTTGTTTCCATGATTGAGGATACTTTTCCCCGCCAACAGTTTCCGGATGTGTATGATGCACTTCTGCGCATTCAGGAGGGCCAGATCTTGTCCGTACAGCAGGACAGCAGACTTTGTGAAGAAGAAATACGAAGGATATCCATATACAAGGGGGGAGCCTCTGTTTTGGCTGACGGCTATCTGATGGATGGAGACCTTTCTGAAAAAGAAGCATTTTTCTGTATCGCCTACGGTTTTCTTTTACAGGTGGCAGATGATATACAGGATATGGAGGAGGATCGCATTCTGTGCCAGCATACACTTGCCAGCATGCTGCACGGGAAAAGACAGCGTCTGCGCCTTGCACAACGCCTGCATACCTATCTGCATGAGGTGTTGTTTTATCATTATCCAGCAAAAGCCAGCGCAATGCAGTCCTTTGTTGAGAAAAATTGCCGGTTCCTGCTTATCGGATCGATTGCAAAGCAGCTGCATCTGTTTCCAAAGCCGTTTGCATACCGCATGCGGCGCAGTCTTCCTCTCGGCCTGGATGCTGTAACCACTTTGATGAACGAGAGCAGTGCGATGCTGCAGTCCGAGCAGATTCACGCTGTTATACAGGCCTATGTGCAGGCGTTGTGAGGCTGACTATGCAGACAACCGTGTAAAAAGACAGGGATTAACTTCAGAAACATGAAAAAGGCTTTACTATAATAAAAGACTTATCCGGAAACAATCGCTGTATGCGATAAGTGCAGAACAGCCTGCTTCCATGGATAAGTCTTTTTCTTTATGGTGATTTTTTCCTCTTATTTTCCGATATAGGTGAAGCGTGGTGTCAGTACGCCATCAACCAGAATGCTCTCACAAAACATAGCAAGAGGGCGTATCCAGACCTCCTCGTTGCCATATAGCTGCCGGTATACAACATAGCGCTCCAGCGTTTCACTGTGTGTTGCCACATACAGCACGCTGTAGCATTTTCCTTTGAAATGGCGGTATTTTCCAGGCTTTACTTCCATGCCTTCCACCGGAAGACCCTCTGCTTCCTTTAACGGCTTTACAAAAATTGGTACTGCGTATACCGCTGATTGTTCTTCCTCCATCAGGTCCCGGGCTTCCCCGTACGGAATACTGCAATCTTCTGTCACAGTCTGTTCACTCTCGTTATCCTTGTACAGAATGCAGGAGCTCTTTGCGGGAATGGTAAGCTGCAGGCTTCCGCCTTCACTTCTGTATGTCGTGCCACGCAGAAAATCCTTCCAGCAGCCCTGTGGGATAGGCAGCTCTGCTTCATAATCCGCATCTGCCACATTGCATGCGATATACAGACTGTCCTGCTCACAGCTTCGACAGAATACAAACTGTTCATTACGAAGCAGTACCTGCTCATAGCTGCCGTGACTGCAGGCTTTCATCTTATGCACGAAAGAAAGCAGTGCAAGGTGCTCACAGAGCTTTTCTGAATCAAACTCACACAGCTGCAGGCAGGGGCGGATATCGGCATCGCTGCCATTGTGCTTTCTACCCTCAACTGCATATTCACTGCCGTAATAAATGCTTGGAATTCCCGGCATGGTGAAGAGGATGGTATATATATTAAACAGATCCTCTTTGTTTTTAACAGTGCTTGCCAGACGGTTTACGTCGTGATTATCGACGAAATTATACAGATCCAGTCCTTGATAGATTCCACCGTTGCCAAACTGTCGGTTTAAGGAATATCCGATTTCAAAATAATTCTTTTCATTGTGAGAGGAATACAGTCCCTTATAGCATTCATAATTGGTAACGGAATCCAGCATGTCGGGATTTGCCCAGCGGTTGTAATCACCGTGTATGATTTCCCCCATCAGCCAGAAGTCCGGATTTTTTTCTTTACAGAACGCCTTCAGTCTGCGAAAAAATTCGGGACGTATACAATCGGCTGCATCCAGGCGCAGGCCGTCGATGTGAAACTCATCCATCCACATCGCAATACTATCCAGCAGATAGCGAACAACCTCTTCATTCTCCAGATTGAGCTTTACCAGATTATAGTGTCCTTCCCATGCATCATAGGTAAAATCATCATTCAGCGGACTGCGTGCATGAAAGTGCAGGTTGGAAAACCAGTCGCAATAGGTTGATTTCTCCTTCTTTTCCTGAACATCGCGAAATGCCCAGAAATCACGACCGACATGATTGAACACACCATCCAAAACGATGCGGATATCGGCTGCATGCAGGCTGTCGCATACCCTCTTGAAATCATCGTTTGTACCTAAGCGATGATCCAGCAAGCGGTAATCACTTGTGTCATAGCCATGCTCATGGCTTTCAAAAACCGGCCCCAGGTACAAGGCATTGACTCCCAGCTTTTTCATATGGAGAATCCAGTCCTCCACCTTCTTTATGGAGTGCGTGATCTCCTCCTCATGATACTGCGCTGCGCCAACAAAGCCCAGCGGATAAATGTGATAAAATACTGCTTCTTTGATCCAGCTTGTCATAAATTCACCTCTAATATTAGTATACCATGGAACCTGGTTGGCAAAAAGAAAAAGGATGCTTTTTACGCATCCTCTCACACTTATTCAATAGGAATAAAGCGTTTTTCTTCAACCTTGCGGCTCTCTTCCTTCGGGAAGGTGATTTTCAGTTCGCCGTTGTCGAAGCTTGCACGGATATCCTCCTCACGGATTGCATTTCCGACATAAAAGCTTCTAGCACAGGAACCGCTGTAGCGCTCCTGACGGATGATGTTTCCTTTGTCATCCTTCTCTTCGTTGGAACTGTTTTTTGCGGCTGTAATGTTGAGGTATCCATCCTTTAAATCCAGATGAATGTCTTCCTTCTTATAACCAGGCAGCTCCATGTCCAGCAGATAGTTACCGTCTAGCTCACGAACATCTGTTTTCATGCAGCTGTTGCTCTTTGTGAAAAACGGATCCTTCCACATGTCTTCAAATGTGTCTGTAAATACGTCAGGCAAAAATCTCATCATAAAGTCCACCTCTTTCTATCGTATTGTATGATTCAGATTTTTCAGATGTGTACAAATATCTGCGGGAAGCAATACTATATCCATCGCCTCGATTCCTAAAACCATGTCCTACAGGTACCTTACCTCATCTTCACTGTTATTATATCACATAATTTAGCACTGTCAATACCTGAGTGCTAAAAACATGATTTTTTTCTAAAGTCGTTATGATTTTAGGCTTTAAATAATCAGTGCAAAGGCTGTAAAACACTAGAGATAGAAGGACATGTACCTTCTATGCTCTTGTCATCATCAGAGGAAGCCTCACATATTTTACACGGGCAGTGAATTGAGTCCTTCACGAAAACGATGCCTGCAGGCTTTTTCGTTTAGCATCCGCACAAGAGAACTTATGCCGTTTTGCGTCTTGTGAAATAATAATACATAGCATATAATGATGAAAAAGAAGGGGAGGAAGCGATATGGCAGCTATTATTTTTCTGGCATTGGGTGCGCTGATGCTTTATTTTGCAGTGGAGATTGGCATGCGAAGGCGTATTGCATTTCTGCATGATTATCATTATCAGAATATGAAGGAAGAGGATATCACACCCTATCTGCATCTGATGGGAGTGGGGCTTGCTGTTGTGGGGATATGCTTTGTCAGCTCTGCAGTGATTCTGTCGTGCCAAAAGGTGCTTTTTCTGCCGGTGTTGTTTGGCGGTCTGCTTCCGGGAATCGGAGTTATGCTCTATGCTCAGTATCGCTATAACGGAGGTATCTTCAGCTGATCATACATATAATACATATAAATAAAGAAGCTGTCGGACTGTGAATCGTATAAAGCAGCGTGAAGCTTTAAGGGAAAATGCTGGCATACGGCATCTTTGAAAAGCTTAGCAGGCAGATAAAGAGTAGAAATCTTTGCTGCAGCTTCAGGATGGCAATCAAAAAAAACAGGCAATTTTGAATTTTGCCTGCTTTTCATCAGCCTAAGTCCCTGTTTCATTGCCCATATTGCTTATGGCTATGCTGCTTTTTTATAAATAGTACGGCCTTCCTTGATGGTTTCCATGACCTGAATGTCACGGAGCTTCATCGGCTCAGCCTTTAATGGATCCTCATTTAGAATAACCAGATCTGCCAGCTTTTCGGCCTCCAGTGTACCCTTGCGGTCCTCCTCGAAATACTGATAGGCGGCGTTAATGGTCACAGCCTTCAGTGCTTCCAGAACACTGATGCGCTGCTGTTCACCCAGTACGACACCATTCTTCGTGACACGATTGACTGCAGCCCATACACTTTCCAGCATATCCGGCAGAATAACCGGGGTATCCTGATGGAAGGTAAAGGGAATGTGATTTTTCAGGGCACTGGCGGTACAGGAGATATTTTCTGCCCGCTGTTTTCCGAAATTGACAAGGTGTACATCACCCCAGTGATATACATGGGCAACAAAATAGCTTGGCATCACGCCGGTTTCTTTCAGCTGCGGCAGCTGATCCGGACGCAGGGTTTGGGAATGTACCATGACCGGACGGGTATCTGTGGTTTTCTGTCTGCTGTGATGATAGCCGTTCAGCATCTGCTGGCTTGCGGCATCTCCGTTGCAGTGCACCAGCAGCTGGCGGTGTTCATCAAGAGCCTGCTGTACGTAGCCGTCCACCTGCTCATCCGTATAGATCGGATAGCCGCAATAATCACCGCTGTTTACATACGGCTTGCTCATCCATGCCGTCTTACCCTGTGGGGAGCCGTCCAGAAACAGCTTGTAGCCGCCGATGCGAAAGTGGTTCCTGTACTCCTTAAGGTCCTCTCTTTGCTGAACAACCTCGCTGTCCTCCACGATATCCACGTATGCAACCATATCCAGCAGCATCTGATCGCTGCGGCCAAGGCGTTCGTAAATATCCACCTCGCTCCTGTGCGCAAAGCCCTCCTGTGCTGTGGTAATACCGAAGCTGGCATAGATTTTCTGTGCCTCGACGGCATACGCATCAATGTTTTCCAGACTCATGACACGTTCTCCGGGACCACGCATGAAGGTAACCTCTTCCATATATCCGTTCAGGTGTCCCTGCTCATCACGGCCATAGCTTCCACCCTCCGGATTCTTCACGCTGTCATCCAGACCATAAGCCTGCAGAGCCATGGTATTTAAGACTCCCATGTGGAAGGAGGAGTGTGCAAGAATGATAGGATGCGTACGGCTTGCGGCATCCAGCTCATGGCAGTTTGGATGCCGGTGCTCAGCAAGTGCATTATGGTCATAGCCAAAGCCCATCACCCATTCACCATCCGCTAGCTGTTTCTCTTCAATGTAGCGTTTGATTTCCTCCTGAATATCCGCAACACAGGTGCAGCTTTTCAGCGGAACAAATTTCAGGGTGTTCGCAAACTGCAGCATGTGGGAGTGCGCATCGATAAAGGAGGGCATCAGGCATGCTCCCTGCAAATCGATTCGCTCACAATCTGCCTCGCATAGAGGCTCCAGATCCTTCCTTGTGCCGACTGCCTGAATACTTCCGTTCTTGATCAGCAGTGCCTCACTGTATAATTCGTTTTCCTTCATCGTAAGGATGGTACCATTTGTATATAATTTCTGCATCTTTCCTCATCTCCTTATCACTGATGCATGAATTTATGCCTGTTCTTTTTTTGTAATCGTAATGCCGCCGGTACTGAAAATACATACAAGGGAAAGAATTCCCAGTACATAGAGTGCATACTGTGTGGAATGCATGCGGGCCTGTGCATTCAGACGGACAAGCTCCTGCTGCTCCTGCGGCTTCATGGTGAGATCCGACAGGGAAGAGATAAAGGCCTCATCCGACATAAAGCTGACATTTTTTGCTTCCTCCTGCTGTACAAGGGAGGCGGAGAGCAATGCATCCTTTTCCATACTGCTTCCCAGATTGGCATTGATCGTGAAAATCATAACCATGCCAAGCACCGCAACACCGATTGCCTGTCCGACATTTCTTGCGGTAGCCTGTATGCCGCCGGATTGCTGGGCATCACGCTCATTGACAGCCAGTGCCACGACATTGCTTGCCTGTGCACTCAGCATTCCCTGACCGATACCGGCAATGATCAACCCGATATACATGCCGATGGATACTCCGTGCTCCTGCAAAGAGAATGCCATAGGGATCACGGAAACGGCAAGCAGGATATAGCCGATGCGAAGAATCGTTTTCGGATGTACCTGCGCTGCATATTTCGGAACCCCCATGGATGCCGCAAACATGGGAGCACCGACACAGATCATCGCAACCCCCGTCTGAACGGCATTGAACCCACCGACAACCTGCAGATAGGGATTTACCAGCATAACAGTACCTCCCAGATACAGGAATACAATGGCGCTGGCGAACAGTCCTGCACGGACCTGCGCGGATTTCAGAAAGGAGGAAGGAAGCAGGGCACATCCGTTCTTCTGTTCAATGCTTTTTTCCATAACGACCAGTAGAGCAAGAATGATGACACCAAGCAGCGCAAGCGGCAGGGATGGGGAGATTCCAAAAAGCGTAAACGGTGCCTGCAGCGGTGTTATAAGTCCCCATACGGAAATCTTGGAAATACCGATCAAAAACAGGAACAGACCGATTGCCGCAACGATCGTTCCGCGCACATCCATTTTCAGATTCTTTGTTGAACGCTCAACCTCGGGGATTGCCGTTGAACCGATGAGAATCAGGAAAAAGTAAACGGCGAGTGCACCAAAGGCAACCCGAAAACCAAATGCATCCAGCAGAAAGCCGGCTACGATGGGACCTGCGGCTGCCGCAATCCCGGTGGCTGCACCGATGGCACCAAACGCGAAGACGCGTTCCTTACCACTGTAGATTCCCGGGATCAGTCCGAGAACGGAAGGTATCATAAAGCTTGCGCCCAGACCGACCAGCAAACGGCCGCCCCAGGTAAACATAACAACATTGGTGGAGATGGCCAGCATGAGCTCTCCGATGATGGCAAGAATCACACCGATGCGGAAGTTCTTTTTCCAGCCGATGATGATTCCCAGCATTCCGCCGGCAACCATAAACGCCCCGGCACAGAGCGAATACACCATATTGGCAAGCTGAATGTCATTCATACTTGCATGCAATGCGGATATCAGTGCGTTTGTCGCGACACTGAGAACCGCATTATCCCCTGAGGTTCCAATCTGTGTAAACATGAGAACGATCAGTGGAAGATATATCATCTGTTTCTTTTGTTTTAGTACAGTTTCCATAGCTATTGCCTCCTCAAATACTTACTTTCTATACCATAGTCCATTATAGGCCTGTTGAAGGCGTTGTTAAGTAGCAAAATTACCGTAACTGTGGTAAAATTTTTACAAAGAGGAAAGCGGGAGATGTATGAACCAGCGACAGCGAAAACTGCTTCTGTATCTGCTGTCACAGAAGCATTATCAGCCAATTCAGGAATTATGCGGGGAATTCGGCTTCAGTGAGAAAACGATACGCAATGATATTAAGGCAATCAATGCCTATCTGCATATGAATGAGGTAACATCACGGATTCAGACCAAGCGGGGAAGCGGTGTACGGATGCTTCTGATGGAGCGGGAGGAGGAGTATGTCCGCTATCTGCTGGAATCCAGGGTTCTGGAAATCAAGCCGGATTTGGACAGGTTTTATCACGGTATGATCTTACTGCTGTTTCGACAGGAGCCGTACACGATGGATACGCTTGCCGATGAATTGTATACAAACCGTCTTCAGCTGAAGGAAGATTTGCTGTGCTGGGAAAGTATGCTGCGGATGTTTCATCTGAAAATCACGAAGGGGACACATTTGCATATCGACGGGGACGAGCGGCAGCTTCGTCTGTTTGTGCTGTACTATTTTTATCAGCGAGCGGATAAGGCGATGATTATGAGTATTGAACCGGTTTTTCTGCAGGAGCATCAGTCTCTGTTTCGCGATATTCTGCGGCTGTACGAGGATGCCTATCGGTATCGCTTTACGGCGAATGCGCTGCATCATTTCAGTATTTATCTCGGCGTTATGATGAAACGGATTCAGATGGGCTATGGCCTGCAGGAGCAAACGCCCTATGTGGGAAACAGACGGGTCCATACCATGCTTCAGGATTATTTCCATGTGGATGTTAACGGTGAGGAAATGCGGTTTCTGGAACAGCTGATAGAAAGCGGGGCACGGCAGTGGAATAGAAGCATGCTGCATGAATTTGTAGTGGATGAGGAAACCAGGCAGCTGAGTGCGCGTTTCTTTGCGTTGCTGAAGCAGGAATATCACGGGGAGCCGGATGAGGAGCTTCCGATTCTCTTTTCCATTCTGCTGCAGACAGCGATGATACGAAAGCATCATGCCATGCGGGTGCTCCATTATAATGATACACAGGTGAAATTTGATTCCATGGCGGAGTTCCTCAGTGTTATGCGCCTGTTTCATAAGGATGAAAAACTGCGCGGGCTGCAGCTGTACGAGAGCGAATATACACGCTTATCCATGCTTTTACTGCCATATTTTCATCAGCTGGATATGCAGGTGCGTTTTCGTGCGGGAATGATTGTCAACTGCTCCTTGGAGCAAGCATATTATGGCCGTATGCGGATCAGTGAAGCGCTGCCGAATATTGATATTGTGCGTATTCTGACGGAGGATGAAATTGATGCGGCTGCTGCAGAGGTTGATTTCTTCATAACATTCGATTATCTGCATAAACAGGTTCCCAATGTGGAGATCAGCAGTATGATACAGGACAGCGATATTCAAAAGCTCCAGCTTTATCTGAAGCAGCTGCGGCAGCAGCGATCAGCACTGCAGCCGATATCCTGCAGCATGTGTGCGCATCATGCCGCTGATGAGGATGCTCTTGTTTCGTATCTGTTTCAATGCTATCAGGAAAATTGCAAAACAGGTACGTATGAGGAATTCACTGCCATGCTTCCCATGCATCGGCTTCTGCTTCGCGACTGCATGCTGGTGGTGCTGTATGATGAGCGATTCAGCAAATCCTTTATCTCGATGATTGCGCTGAAAAAGCAGCTGTATATCGAAGGGAAGGGAATCCGTCAGGTATGTATGGCAGGCTTTGTCCATACCTCCTATGAGCGATTGCAGGAGCAGCTGATGCAGCTGAAGGAGTGTCTGCGCAAGCAGCTGCCGCATCTCATGTAACTTGCAGAAGCAGCTGTGTTCTGCGCTACTTCTAAGCATAATGCAGCCGCTGCCTATAATGGTATACAGAAAAAGGTACAGCGTCACAGGGAGTTTCATCTTTCAGTGTTCATAAAAAGAAGAATTCAATTTCTATTGATGAAATACAATAGGATTGAATTCTCCTTTTTTCATTATTTATATCGGGTAAGATCCGCAGGGATGCTGCACCTTTTGTGATATAGAAACAGCTTTTGCAATAGATACGGGTAGGAGCTGAGGAAACCTTTTTTACCTCACAGCATACTTTTAGCTGCCGTGCAATAGCGATGCTAAAGATTACTGAGCTTTCTGCGTATGTCTGCTTCGCAGATATCGCTTATCTGAAGTGCCGGCTTTCCAAGATAATAGCCCTGTACAAAATCCACATCCATGCGAATCAGCTGCTGCAGCTCTTCTTTGGTTTCCACACCTTCAGCGATTACACGGATATGCTGGCGATGGGCAAAGGTAATCATGTTTTCAACCAGTCGCTGCCTGTTTTCATCCTTATGAATATCACGTACAAACATCATATCAATCTTAATATAGTTTGCTGCGACGTTTAAGAGGGTGGAATCGTTGCTATAGCCGCTTCCGAAATCATCAATCGCGATATGTGCGTCCCAGCGCTTTGCAAACTGCTGCTTAGTTTCCAGATAATGCTGTTCGATTTCATCTGTTTCAATCATCTCGATGACCAGCAGCGGCAGATACTCTTTATACTGCTGTTCGAGACTCTGTGTCAGATCATCCAGCATCGGGATGCTGGGGATGGAGTTGATGAACAGACGGGTCTTGGGAAAGGCAGAGTGGAAGTCCGCAAACTGAGCGATTGACTGCGTCCAGGTCATGAATTCCACACGGTAAAGCTGACTCTGCGATCTGGCAACGCGCAGGATATCCACCGGAGATGTGATAATCGTACTGCGTGGACGCATCAGTGCTTCAAAGGCGTAGATTTCTTTTGATTTCAGGTGGACGATCGGCTGATATGCATAGCTGACCAGATTATGGTCCAGTATTTCATTCAGCTCATTGCGGCCGCTGAGCAGCAGCTTGTCCTTATGATAGGTGCTTGGCTGGAATTCTTCAATACCGCCCTTCTGTGTACTCTTGATGGAATACATGGCAAAGTCGGCATATTTACTGAGCGTATCAAAGTCCTGCGCATCCTTTGGATACCAGGCAATCCCCGCAGACAGGCGAATTCGGATTTCTTCTTTCCCTGTAAAAGTGATTTTGTGTGCGTTGATCTGCCGATGCATACCCTCAACAATCGTACGAATTTCACTTTCCTTTTGATAGTGATGGAAGAAGACAAGGAATTCATCCCCTGCCATGCGCGATACGATACAGCGGGAGGAGGAGAGCTTTTGCAGATAGCGGGCGGTGGCACAGATGAGCTGATCACCGGCGTCGTGTCCATAGGTGTCATTGATTACCTTCAGGTTGTCAAGATCCCATAAAATCATGGCGCAGATTCCGCAGGCATCTCCGCTCAGAATCGCTTCCACGCGGCTGCGGAAGGCCCTTCTGTTAAAGAGCTGCGTGAGTACATCGTGATCGCGCTCATAGGTCAGCTTGCGTTTTTCGCGGATTTCATCACTGACATCCATAACGACAATGACATGGGTTCCCTCATGTTGGGAAAGAATGAAGCGTAGCCATGTTTCATGCTCATCCAGCTGATGCGAGATCACATAGGTGTGGACCTGTCTGCCGTCCTGCCATTCCTCTTTTTCTTCAAAGATTTCTATACGCTTTTTGAAAACCTCGATTTCCTGTACAAATTCCTTATGTGTATAGGAGGTTCGTTTTCTGTTATGAAAGCAGAGCAGATGGGGAATTTCCTCCGTGCAGTAAACGAGTCCGGAATCATAGACCTCAATGGCGCCGATTGGCATATCCAGCGCATGGATGACCTGGGAAAGTCTGGATTCCGCTGTGGACAGATTTCTGCTTAATTCCTCAATGGAGGAAGCAAGCTCATCAACCTCCAGTACTTTCACTCTCGGCAGATGCATTTCATCATTCGGATCGAAATTCTTCAATACCTTGGCAAGCTGTGCAATCGGATGTGAGAATTTCATGCTTGTGAAAAGAGCGATGATGAAGGCGAGCAGTATCGAGCCCAGCATTGTCCAGAGAATGGTTTTCTGAAGACGAATTGCGCTGCTGTACAGTGCGTCGTATTCCAGCGTACCGATCAGATACCATTCCTGCTCGACAAAGGGCGTATTGCTTTCATAAAGGTGCAGCTGTTCCTGCTGCATGACAAGTAATCGATCGTTTACCGTCAGGGTGGAGCCGCGTTCACCGGCGGCATCCTCCAGCTCGAATTTCTTTCCGATAGGAAACAGACTGCGATAGTTGGGACCATTGCTGTATACCACTTCATAGGTGTCGGTATTCTTATTTTTGCATGCCAGCAGATAGGCATTGCTGGAATCATCGTTTAATTCTTCATAGGGAAGATATTTTTTTAGAAAATCAAGGGATATTTCCACACCGGCAACACCGTACACCTGATGCTCAGAGCTAATCAGAGGAAAGGAATAGGTGATGAACTCGGTTTCATTATCCTGCATACGTATGCTCGTACCCCAATAGCCGTAGCTTTTAATTTCTTCCCTTGGATTGTTTACCGCCGCCTGATAGGGACGGAAGTAAAAGCCGTCGTTTTCATCCTTTTCTGATAGCTTCATGAAGGTTTTCCACTCGGAATGCAGAGAGTAGCCTGCTTTTTTGAGAGCACTTGCATTGCCAAAGCGTGCAATGATATCGCTTTTATCATTATATGTGTCACCGGGGGTACCATCTGTCAGATAATAGGCAGGGTAGCTATCGGTATGAAAGACATCCTTATCAAATATAACATAGGAGCCTGTGATGTATTTCAGCTTGGAGAAGGCATCCATCTGCTTCAGGACGGATGCCGGCAGCTCCCTGCTGTTCTGATAGGCGGCAGCATTATGATAAACCTTTTCACATTCCTGTAGCAGTTCCTTGTAGGTATCCTGCTGATACAGATCGGTTGCCATGATTTCCTGCAGATCCGATACCCAGAATTTCACCCGCTGATGAAAGAGATGATAAGAGATATCCTTCAGATTGCTGATGGTACCACCGGCAAAAACCGTACCCATAAAGATCAGACAGATCGCGGCACCGGTCAGCGTGAGCGTTATCAGCAGCCTGCGAAACAGGGAATTCTTCTGCATTATGCATCACTGTCCTTCATCTTTTCGTTAATATCCTTTGTAATCTGTTCAAACCATGTATTGAAATTTTCATCGCTGAGATATTGCTTCCAAGCTTTTTCGCGGCTGTCTCCACGCTTTATTGCCTTTTGTATTTTAAGGGCATCCCCGGCGCATTTTTCATTCAGTGCTGTTTCCAGATAATTGCGGATTTCAAAGCTTTTGTTAAATGATTTCTGCGAGGTCAGAGTACTCTTTGAGACAGTTTCCATCGAGGTTTTGACGATATCTCTTACGAGCTGATTCGCAGTAACCTTTTCGGCTTCCGTAATGGAGTTCCAGGATTCAAAGGAGTTTGCCTCCTTTTTCACCGGCAGATAAGAGGATTCTGCGGAGAACAGCGTATTTCTTTCCTTTTCCGTGAACCATTTTAAGAACTGAATGGAAGCATATTCGTGTGTTTCATCGCTTTTACTGACAGCCATACCAGCTCCCTGTGTAATCGCATAGCTCTTTTTTCCCTCGAAGTTGGGAACCTGACATACGATATATTTCACAGCATAGCCTGTTCCATCATCACTGATGATTTCCTTCGGAAAGAAGGTTGCTCCTGCAGAGGAGGCAACACAGGCAATGACATCCTCGGTTTTCATGTCATCACTGGCAAACCGTCCGTTTTTGGTATAATAGCCCTTTACAAACGGAACATAATACTGATTCCAAAGCTTGCGCATGGTTTCTTTGCTGACGGTGAAGGAGCCGGAGTATCCGGTTATGGTAAATAGCGGTGTACCCAGCTGTTCGCTTCCGGCATTGAGATAATTCATGAGGGCATCTCTCGCAAAAAAGGCTTTTCCTCCACTGTATGTATAGTATTTCTCACTGACATGGGCAAGTCCCTCCCATGTATCCAGATCGGAAAGCTTTACATCTTCCTTTTTCGCAAATTCATCCCATTTATTCTTATTGATAACCATGACCTCCGTTGCCTTTGCTATTGGGAAGATATTGACATCATCATGATTGTGCAGAATGCCATCCTTCATATAGTCATCGACATATTCTGCCATTTCCTCATCTGACATATAGGCATTGATGGAAACGAGCTTTTCCGCTTTTTCCATATCCTCCGCCGTATCTCCATAGGCGGCAAAAATATTCGGAAGCTCCGGAGCATTTACTTTTTTCTCCAGAGAGCTTTTTAAATCTGCGGAAATGTTGGATATGCTTCCCTTTGCGACAGCATCCACACTGATTCCCTGCTTTTTCCCCTGTGTTTCATTGAATTCATCAACAAGCTCATCAAATGCCTGCTTCTGTGAACCGCTGTAATAATGCCAGAGGGTCAGAGTGATAGGCTTATCGGGGTCCAGTCCATGGTCATTAGCGGAACAGCCCTGTAAAACAGTAGCAGATAATAGGAGCATACAAACGGCTGCGAGTCTGAGTTTTTTCATGAAGGAATCCTCCCTTGTTATGATTTATATCCCCTCCATTATACCACATAATAGCTTTATAATTCTTTCTACATAAGGAAAAGCTGACATTTATGAAAAAAGCTGTTCCTGAACGGACAAGGTGTGGGCCTATGAGGGATGAGATAGAAGAAGATGGGATATCTGTGTCACGAATTATCAGTCAGATTCTAAGAGAGCCTGCATAAAATACGGAGATAGCAGGATTGTTGATAAAGTATAGCCCGTTTCTTTTTACTTTTATTGCAGTTTTATGTACCTCGTTATGCAATAGAGTTGAATAGGATTGTTAGTTGATTTTTTTAAGAAATTTCAGAGAAAGGATTGCAATTATCACAGGATATGTTATAATATTAAAGCATTTGCGGGCGTGGTGAAATTGGCAGACACGCTAGACTTAGGATCTAGTGCTTCGCGCGTGCAGGTTCAAGTCCTGTCGCCCGCACCATTTGAAATTATCAGGTTATATACATTTTGCCGAAAGGTTAAAAGGTCTTAAATAAGGGCTTTGGAAAATGTGTAGCCTGTTTTTTTAACCCTTATATGTAGGATCCTGTGTTTCACATTTTATGATTTTCACCTGGATACAGCTATCCTATGGGCAAATCGCAAATAAAAAGCGATGATTACGGAAGGTTTTCCAGGAAAAGTAATCATCGCCTTTTGGTGTTCGGGAAGGCTTGCATATAGTTGAAGCATTCAGCTCAAGGGCTATCTTATTATACAGGAGATAGCCCGGCTTTTTGATTGGAAATAGACAGGAAGGTTTTACTGCCTGCTAGATGAAGGTCATTGCACTAAGCACAAAGCCGATAGCGCCTGTTACTGGGAAGAGCAATCCGATACCAGCGGCTTTCTTTCTTCTCTCGATTTCCGATTGGGCATCTGAAGTGAGATTGACGAAAGGATAGTTTCTTCTGGTAATCAGATAAAGGATCAAACCGCTGGAATTATTTCCATTCATGGCTAATAATCCCCAGAGCTTTGGGTGCTTCAGACCTCTCGCATTTGCATCGGTGACGGTGATATGATAGATTTGATATACAATTTCAATGACACCTACAAAAAAAACTGCGCTGCATACCACTGCTGTTATTGTCGTATTGATATTCATAAGATACTCCTCCTTAAAGTTTTTTGATAATCTGATACAGTAAAATCGCCGAGCTCAATATGGCAAAGCAGAATACACCTATGAGATAATATAGATTGCCGGATAGAAACACATTACATATTCCAAGGAGTAATACAAACAGGATATTCAACAAAATTGCCATAACTAATTTTTGATTGCTTTTTACTACATTCGTATTTGTTTCTAAATGCTCCATCAATTTATCATCTCCTTTTAATATTTCGTCCAGGCTGATAGAATAAAGATTACTCATATCTATCCTATCTATGATATCCGGATAGGATTTTTCGTTTTCCCAGTTGGATATCGTTTGGCGGGATACATTGATTTTATCTGCAACCTGCTCTTGTGTCAGTCCGCAAGCTATGCGCGCCTTTTTTAATTTTTTACCTATTTCCATATGTACATGCTCCTTTCAGTTCCATCATGTCACCTGGAGGTAGAAAAGTCTATCAAAAATTTTTTACATCCATCATTTTATCGTCTGAATAAAGCTTGAATTATATCATTTTAAAAAAGGGGTGAAAAAAAGGGCTGTTCATGTCCAGCCCTTTCCCTCACGATTTTGTCGGTATACAGAACTTGTGAGGTATTGTAATCTGAGGATTACACTATTAGTATACCCTGTTTTCTAAAAAAAGCAATTCAAAAACGGATGAAAAAGCTATGTTTTTGCATGAAATACAGAAAAATGAAAAGGCTTTCTATAAATATCGTGTTTTATGCAAAGGATACGTGTTTTTCAACATTTGCTGTATATATAAATGGTTCGAAAAGAGCTTCAGTTCAAATTAGGGTGCCATATATGGGAAAGCTGAAAGAGGTTATGATCCCTAAGCTTTATAGCTTCTTTTCTAAAGCTTCACCAATCCGTCATAATTACGGAAGAATCCTGAAAAAGTGCAGTCCTTATAAATGTCACACTGTGTTGTCCAAGCGCTTTTATATTCACGTCCTCTTAACGGCAATCGCTTTATAAGGTAAAATAGGAACGAAAAGGAAGATAAGGTTGAATTGCTGTACCTGAACCTGTAATGCTCATCATTATGGTATCTTATGCGGTGAAGCTCTCTACGGGGAAATCGTGTTGACAGCCGGGAGAGAAAAGGATAAGATGGTCATAATAGAATAAATGTTCTCTATCAGACGACTAGGAAAAGAGGTTGATGGTATGGTGCTGCATTATGGAATTATATCGGTAGCTGCAATAACAGAGCGTTTTCTTCATGCCATTATCGAAGCCGGAGATACGATAGAAGCCATTGCCTCCCGTTCTTTGGAAAAGGCACAGGCAAAAGCGGAGGTGTATGGGGTACGTAAGGCTTATGGGACATATGAACAGGTATATACGGATCCGGATGTGGATATCGTTTATATTGCGGTAAACAATGCAAATCACGGAAAAGAAATAAAAGCTGCTCTTCACCATGGCAAGCATGTTGTATGCGAAAAGCCGATTGCTTTGTCCTGCGGGGAAGCAAAGGAGCTGTTTGCCTTAGCAAAGCAGAAGCAGTTGTTTTTGATGGAAGCACAAAAAAGTCTGTTTCTGCCTGTCACACAGGATATTCGCGATATCCTGCAGAAGCAGACACTGGGGAAGCTTCATCAGGTTGCGATGAGTGCAAGCTTTCCCAACCCGCGTGCCGCATGGATGCACGATCCTTTGCAGGGAGGGGTGGTGTATGGCAGCGCCAGCTATACGATTGAATATTTGCAGTATTTGCTAGAACCGCATAAGATTCATGCTTCTGCTATGGGAACAAGAGAAGTGCTGGGGGCTATTGACAGGGTAAGCATGAATTTCCTGTTCGACGATATTCTTGTCAACAGCAGGATTTCCATGAACGGGGAAACCCTGCAGCAGGCACTGTTTTATTTTGAAAAGGGATATATCCGCATTCCGAATTACTGGAAGGCACGGGAATACTTCCTTGTAGTGGACGGTGTAGAGCAAAGGATACAGCATCCTTGCGTCTATGAAATGAAATATGAAGCAGAACATATTCATGCATGTCTGGAAACCGGTCGGCTGGAAAGCCCGATCCTGCGTGCGGAGCAAAGCATTCTTTGTTGTTTTCTTGTAGATGAAATCCTGCGGCAGCTATCACAGCAGGAAGTACTATGCTGTATTGATTAGGAGGAACGTTATTATGATATATAAAATGAAGCATCCCGAACGGGCTGAGGCTCTGTTTGCACATGCACAGGATACGATGATTCTTTCCTGTCTGCAAAATGTGATGGGGGATATTTACGCAGATGATCCTGAAAATCCGAAATCAGCTATGGCGGTTTTGGGCGTCTTCTGCTTTTTCGCAGGAGAGGTCAATCATGAGCTGATTGCATATAAGCCGGACACATATACAATTCCCTTTATCATCATGAGCGCAGATACCACCTCTTTAAAAGCTGCCATTCAGGCGCAGTATGGGGAACGCGCCAAGGAGGTCACGCGATATGCCATAAAAAAGGAGGCAGGCATCTTCTCTTTGCGGCACCTTCAGCATATCGTAGAGAACCTCAGCTCAGAATATGAGCTGAAGCTGATCGACGAAACGATATTCAACTGGTCGCGGCAACAGCCTTGGTGCAAGGAATGGACCTCTTTATATAAGGATTACGAGACATATCGCACAACAGGGCTTGGAGTTGCTGTCCTGAAGGACAAGCTTCCGGTTGCCGGCGCCTCCTCCTACAGCTCCTATCGCGAGGGAATTGAAATTCAGGTAGATACAAAAAAGGAATACAGAAGACAGGGACTGGCAGCTGCAGCATGCGCAAAGCTGATACTGGAATGTCTGAAGCGTGGCTGGTATCCGAGCTGGGATGCCCACAATATGGATTCTGTACATCTGGCGGAGAAGCTCGGCTATCATTTTGACAAAGAATATACAGTGTTCGAAATTCACGGATACTGAAAAACAGCTGCCGACGCATAGGTTCTTACGCAAATTAAAAACAGGGAGAAATCAACACGATAGTAGTTATCAATAGAAGTTGATCTCTCCCTGTTTGCATACTCCCTAAAGTAAGAAAGAACCGGCGTATAATCAGCTGTTTTTTTATAAAAAGACCTCATCCGGTGTTTTCATATAGGATGCCTCAAAGAGCTGTAAATCGATCATATTTGAGCGGACAACATCCAGAATATGAGCATAGCATATGCACAGCTGAGTGGAAAATGCCTCCTGATTTCCTGCCTGCAGGTAGTTCACAGCTTCCATGCTTTTGCGGTTTAATACGGTAGAGCCGTGCTGTTTACTGGGGTAAAAGGAATAATAATAGCCCCAGCACACTATCCGGCCAAGCTCTGTCAACAGGGTACGCAGAGTTTCCAGCGGTACATATTGAAGTACAAGCGCCGTCAGACAATCCAAAGGAATCCGTTCTTCGTGCTGTAAATCATACTGCAGCTTAGACAGAGCCTGTTGTGTAATAAAAGGGAACGCTGAGCGTGCTGCAGGCTTCATAAGGAGGATCATAAGCTGCAGACCACTGAGGTAGCGCAGGGTGTCCTCCCGGTAAACCTTTATCTGCATGCATTTAGCGGCAGTATTCTCGTCCTGCATGCAGACTGTGGTTCCTTTGACATTCTGTGTTTTTGCATAGCCCAGCTCATTCAGTGAGGCGAGGGCCTTACGAATCGTTGCAACGCTTACCTTATATTGTGCAGCGAGTTTTGCCTCCGAGGGAAGCCGTGATCCTACCGTAATTCTTCCGGTACCGATCTTGTCAATCAAATCGCGTGTAATCTGGACATGCAGGTGGTCGCGTCCCCGATCGGAATGCCATATAAAAGGCTTTTTTGACTGTTCGATTTGCGGATACTGCTCCCTCAGGCGCTGCATCTGCAGCTCGGCTGTTTTTTGTACAGCAGTATACATCTGTGTAAGTCTGACCATGCTCTCTGTAAGCTGTCGGTTGTACATGGCTTCCTGAACCCATAAAATATTCTGAAACCGGTAGCTTTCTCGGTTAAGGCTTGAGCCCTGCTTTTCCTGAAAGAAGAATATCGGTCTTGCATACAGCGTAAGGCTGGAAAATAAGTCCCGAAAAAACATATTGTGCGTCTGATCCAGCAGTGCATTGAAGATTTTCAGATTGGTTTTCCAGCGTAATTCTGTATTTTTCTCTGCAGCCTCCTCAACTGATTCTTTCATACAGTGCAATGTGTAATCACTGCACACCTGAACAGAGAAGGAAAGAATACGCGGCATGATCAGTGTCATTGTGGCATAAGCATCCCGTAAGGATTGCTGATATTTTACGATATAAGTAACTGCTGCGGATTCCTGTTCCCTTTGATCCTGCCGATATATGACGAGCATTGGCTTTCGCTCTTCGGTTTTTATGTAGCCCTCCTGCTTCAGCCGTTCCAATACATCCCGCACGGTTCGAATTCCCACATGATAAAGCTCACATAATCGCATGATTGAGGGCAGTGTGGATCCAAAGGGCATTCTGCCACTGATGATTTCCTCCCGCAGACTGTGATACAGATATTCAAAAAGGGTTTCCTTTCTTTGCATAATTGACACCTCATTCATATTTTATCATGTTTTTTTGGGTCATGCTATATGTATATGTACACAAATTTTTCGTTGTCTTTTTGAAAGGGCATGATAAAATTTTGCTGAAATGAGTTAGGGAGGCTACGCTATGCGTCACATCAACATCATACCGGATGATCTGCAGGGTGCTTTTGTCCTGCTGTTTATGCTCCTGCTGCTTATTCTGTCATTTCTGGCGGGAGCGTATCTGGCAAACCGCGGAATCTGGCAGGGCATTTTTCTGCATGATCCGTTAACAAAGGGGATGAAGCTGGTTCACTTTCAGAATAGAATAAAGCGGCTGCTGGATAAGAAGCCGGACGTTGCGGCTGCTTTGGTGCTGTTAAATATCGAACACTTCCAGCGAATCAATCACCGCTATGGAATGCAGCTTGGAGATGAGGTGCTGTGTCTGGTGTATAAGGTATTGCAGCAGCATCTTGGAAGAGGGGAATTTCTGGCAAGAGGAGAGGGCGACTCTTTCTTCCTCCTCCTTCTCACACAAGATCAGAAGCAGCTGCAGGATCGGATCGATGAAATGCAGAAGGCAGTTCACATACAGACCGCCCATCTGCAGCCGATTATCCGCTTGCGTCAGGGGGCCTGTCTCATTGACAGCACGCAAAGGGACACTGGCATATTGCTGGATCGTGCAAAGCTTGCACTTCGTCAGTATGTAAGCGGAAAGGGCTGCGTATTTTATAATTCTGCCTTAATGGAGGCTATGCAGTACGAGGAATTGCTGAACAGCCTGTTTGAAGACTCCTTGCGGAAGCATGAATTTCAGCTGTATTTGCAGCCCAAGGTAACGCTGAAAACAAATCAATGCAGACATGCAGAGGCACTCGTTCGCTGGCAGCATCCACAAATGGGAATAATCTATCCGTCAGCGTTTATTCCTGTCTTTGAGAAAAACGGAAATATTCTGGAATTGGACCGTTACATGTTTGAAGAGGTTTGCAGATATCTGCAGACATGCAATGCAGTGAGTAAAGAAAAGCAGATGATTTCCATCAATGTATCCCGTCAGCATTTTCAGGAACCTGCATTTCTTGAGGAATATGCGGAAATCAAAGAACGCTATGGCATAGGGGATGATCAGATCGAGCTGGAGCTGACAGAGTCTGTTTTTTTCAATGAGGAACAGATTGCTTTGGTAAAGCAGGCGGTGCATCGGATGCATCAGCTGGGCTTTCGTTGTTCACTGGATGATTTTGGCTCAGGATTTTCTTCTTTGGGTTTATTAAAAAGCTTTGATGTGGATGCAATCAAGCTGGATCGTATCTTTTTCGAGGACATTGAACAAAAAAAGGCACAGGATATCCTGCACTGTCTGATAGAGCTGGCGCATCGGCTGCATATGCAAGTTGTTGCGGAGGGGGTTGAAACTGAGGAGCAGCTGGCGTTTTTGCGCACGACAACCTGTGACATGGTACAGGGCTATTATTACGCCCGTCCACTTTCAGCAGCAGCGTATACTGCATGGCTAAAGCAGTTTCATACTGTGAAGTGAACCTGTATGAATTGGGAATGCAGCATTTCTTGGGGCATCGGTACAGGCAGCGGTTAAAGGCTGTTTTCCTTTACCGGCTGCATCCGGCTGTGAAGCTGCCGCAGTCTATAGCGCCATGCAGGGTTACAGTATCATCAAAAGGGAACTTCTGATAAGGCTGTTTCTGCGGCTGCTTGTTAAAACTGGTATATTTCCTGCAAGGCCTTCGCCAACAAAAAGAGACTTCTCATCTATGGGTAGCGGCGCATCTGATTTGCGGATATCGGCAATCAGCCTACGTAGTTCCATTTGATAGAAATCTCTTTTATTTTCAGCCTGCCAGATGCCTTGCAGGTATTGCTTTATTCTGTTTCCAGACGGTGATAGAAGTCATTCTCACTGCACGGCTTTGCATAGATGAAGCCCTGAACCATATCGCAGCCGGTATCCTGCAGCATATCCAGCTGCTGTCTACATTCAATGCCTTCCGCAACGACCTTCATATCCAGCTCCTTGGCCATGCTGATCATACTTTTCAAAATCGTTTTATTGCGCTCCACATGACTGCTTTGGTCAAAGAATACTCTGTCCAGCTTTACCACATCCACCGGAAGATCCTTTAACGCATTCAAAGAGGAATAGCCGGATCCGAAATCATCAATGGAGCAACAGAAGCCGTGAGAGCGAAGCTTCTCCAGAATGGCGAATACCTCCTTCATGTTTTTTAACAGAATGTTTTCCGTAAGCTCCAGCTCTATGATGCCATCCGGAATGTGATATTGTTCCTTGATAGCAATATAGGTATCCGCAAAATCCTCCTGATATAAATGGATGCGGGATACATTGACAGAAATCGGAACGACTGCTTTTCCTTGCGCAAGCCGATTCTGAATGGTCTGACATACGGATATAAAAACATAGGTGTCCAGCTTGCGAATGAAGCCGTTTCGTTCGAATAATGGTATAAATTCACCGGGACTTGTAAAGCCGTGTTCCTTGCGCTGCCAGCGAAGCAGTGCTTCTCCTCCCAGTATCTGGCTGCCGTCCAATGCGTATTTCGGCTGAATGACATGCAGGAATTCTCCATCCTTTAAGGCCTGCTCCATATGCTGCTCCATCTCGGCATCGCGCAGCAGAATCTCACGCATCTCCTGATTATAGAATTGCCATGCAGCTGTGGAATCATCGTGAATCCCTGTCTGTGCCATACGGGCTCTGTCCACAAGCGTACTGATGGTGCTATTGATATCGGCATCCTCCTGCAAACAGATACCGATTCGAATCGGTATGTTGTGCTTGTTGTCAATCCCTGCAGCAGTGAGAGAAAGAAGCTGTCTGCATTTTTCGAGAACCTCCGCTTTTTGCTTGTACGGGGTAAGCAGGACAAAATCATCTCCGGAGATACGGCAGGAGATTTCCTGCTGCTTTGCGAGTGAGCGTAGAATATCCGCAACAAACAGCAGCACACGATCCCCGTAGCTATAGCCCTCCATATCATTCAAAAGCTTAAAGCCCATGATATCCAGATACAGTACGGCAAATGGCTGCTCCTTTTTCTCCAGAAGCTGCTGTCCGTCCAGCAGGAATTTTTCGTAGCGATATAGGCCGGTAAGATTGTCATAGAAGGCCAGCTTTTCAATTTCCTTCTGATGCTTTTTCCGATTTCTGTGATAGAAACAGCCAAACGCGGCCAGAAGCAGCAGGATGGACAAACACAATGCGATTGTCTGCCTGATAATACTGTTTGCCTGCTGCATAATAATACGATTGGGAATAATAGAGACGATATTCCAGTTATCCCCGTTAAGTAAAGGGACATAACAGAATATATATTCCTCATCCTGATAACGGAACTGTGCCGCCCCCGTCTTTTCCTCCTTTAATCGCTGCTTGAAGGAAGCTAGTCGTGCTTCATCATTTCCCTGCAGATTGATGATATCAAACAGATTCTGAAAGGTGCGGTTGCTGTCCTTATGCAGCGAGCGGATCAGGACATCGCCATTTTGATTAACAACATAGGAAAATCCGGTCTGATTGAAAAAGGAAAGTGAAAAGCGTTCGGTAATGGAAGACAGCGGCCTTGTTTTCTGGGCAAGTCCCTGTGTACCATCCCGGAAGGTAAAGCGTTCATATACACCGATCGTTTTCACACCGGTATAGTCATCAAGAAACGGGTCGCGTATACTGCTTCCGCTCATTGCCGAGTAGGTGTTTCTCTGCTTCTTGCTCATACGCGGTATCTGTTCCGGCAGATTGGAGTAGGTATCACCGCTGGAAAGATTGCTGCAGTAAAAGGAGGTTCCGTCTTTATTGAATACGTTGATGATTTTCTGGATGGATTTCTGATCTGCTGCATTTGTTTCCTGCAGCTCCCGGACAAACAGATGCAGAGTATCGTAGTCTTTTTCTATATAGGTATCCAGTGCATGAGAGCCCTGCTGTGTTACCTCGATAATATCGGTTACGGATTTTTCCCAAAGCAATGATTTCACATTTGTTACAAAGGCAATGGAAGCCAGCGCGATTCCAATGGCAGAGGCAATGGAGAACAGGATAAAGAAAGAGCGTTTAGTTATTGTCTTCATAGCTGTTTTCCTTTCGTATCTGTGCAAGCTGCTTGCTAAGGTCTGCAACAACAGAAGCACTGTCTTCTTTTTTTAATAGCCTTTGTGTACTTTCACGGGTGAGATTCCAGATGGGATAGAGCAGATTGTCATCGGCTCCTATCACGCTTCGACCGTTGGTGAGATAAGATTCCATCGGCTGTAGGGCACTGTCCTGCACCGCTTGCTTATCCTTCAGCGGACTGAAGGAGCTCTGGCTGTTGACAAATTTCAACAGGACATCCTGCTGTGTCAGGTACTCCACAAACTGCTTTGCTTCCTCCACATGCGGACTGTCTGCATTGACACTGATGCGGGTGTCGATATTGATAACCAGTGCACAGCCATCCTCCAGAACGGGGTAAGGATGTATGGAAAAGGTGAAATCCGGATGCAGGTCGCGCAGACGTGGAGCGGCCCATGCCCCACTCAGCATAAACGGCTGTTCCCCCCTGGCAAACAGCGTCAGGTCATCCTTTGTTTTTTCGCTTTTCAGAGCCTCCTGCGCATTGACATAGCCGCGATCAATCATTTTCTCCACCAGCGCAAAGCCGGGCTCCAGTGTCTTAGCCAGATCACGTTCCCCTGTATTAAACTGCTTTATTACCGCATCCTTGTCCTGCATCTGATAAATGGGAAACAGTCCCTTTGCCAGCACGATTGTCTTCAAGGAAATATCGTTATTCGCCACGATGGGGGTGATTCCTTTCTGCTTGAAATATTCACAGACCTCCATGAATTCCTGTAGATTCTTTGGTATCTTCTGCCCGTGCTTCTCCAGTAAATTCTCATTACAATACAGACCAAAGGCCGATATGGAGGTTGGAACATATTGCAAGCTGCCGTTTGCGTTCATTTGATTTTTCACAAGATCACTGAAATTATTGATTGTTGAAAGGTCGGACAAATCCGCAAGCGCGCCTTTTTTCTTCAGTGCCAGCACAGAGGCCTGATCCACCATGAAAATGTCATCACCGTTTTTGGTGTTGATCCGCTTGTCAAGCACCTCATAGTAATTCACACCCTTGATGCCTTCATAGGTGATGGAGATACGGTTGTTTTTCTGCATGAAGGAACGCAGACTGTCTTCGATCGCTGCGACATTGATTGCTTCATATTTAAAGCCGAAAAATGTCAGCTTCGTTTCCGTTGAGGATGCTTGTGTAGTTTCCGGTTCATATATCGTAGCATTCTGTCTGCTGCAGCCACTCAGTAGGAGTGCGATCATCAGAATACCGATTCCCAAGTGTTTCCTTTTCATCTTTACGTTCCTCACTTTCTGAATCCGCAATTTGAATTCAGATGCTGTATCTTGCTGTTAATTGATGATATTTGAAGCATAAATGCGATGTTTTCTGTATGAAAATTGTATCATAGAATACGTTTGAAAGCAATCAGACAGACAGGAAGGAATACGTAGTGACGGTTTTTTTTGTTACTGTTCTTTGATTGAATTCGAAAGAGCTGCACAAACCTGACGGTTGCTTTGCCATAGCCTGATGTACTCTTGGAACAGGGAAGCCATACGGTGAATCGCCATGCTTTTTTTGCAGCCTCCTGTCCGTTTTTGAAAACACGGCAACAGCTGCAATGAGTCTGACGCGGACGATGAGCGCAAAGGCTTTTCTATCTATACATATTCTTTATCAGGTCTGCTCATGCCGGTATTCCATTTAGAAATAAAGGGAGAGCGGTTTCACTTTCAGCCTGCGTACACCTGTTTCCATCCCGTTCACAGGTTTCCGCTTATCCAACAGTATCGCTATATTGTTAATCAAAGGAAATCTGCTGCGCTGTTTTTCTGCTTAGCAGAAGAGCGTATATGCCCCATGATCTCTATGAACAGGAATCACCTGCAGTTGCTGTTCACTGTATGCGAAGCGCTTTGCAGCTTACAGATTATGTTGTATTATGCATCCTCCTAAGGCACTGCCCAGCTCCAGCTGCTCTATACGACGTGCTATCTCACAGCTGATTCCTTTCAAAACCTGAACACGCGCTTTCCTGTCACCATAATACTTTTCAACGCTGTTTGCTTGCAAATACATACAACTTCCTCCTCGGTTTGATTCACCATCACATAACGGTGTTATGCTATGCCGCAAAAGAAAAGGGGAGTATACCCCTGATTTACTGCTTGACAGCTTGTTGATACAGACCTTCGAATCCGCTTCGCAGAAAGGTAACGACAATGCGATTCTGTTGCAATGCCTGTTCCTGCGCGTAGTGATGAGATACTATGTGCAGAAATGCCTCAACCTGTATCTGTGTAAGCCAGTGCAGCGTGCACGCATTGAATACCGTGTCATCATCCTTTCCCATTCCGGAGATGATTTTTGTATTGCGTTTCACCAGATAATCAATGATCTGATCAATGAAATCCTGATATGCAGAGCCCCAGGCACAGTTGAAAAGCAGCTCGACAGCCGTCTCATGTGCACATCCCTTGCCGGATTTTGTCAAGGCTTGTCGCCGATAAAGTGTACTGCTTTGTATATTTACGTAACCGCTTAACCGAATGTGTACATTCCGCCTTGCATAAGCGATTGCGGCATGCTATGATGAATTTATACGAGTGGGAGGGACCTATGGAACGTTATCAAATACAAAGCAAGGACTGTCTTTTACAGGTGTATGCCTGCGGGAGCTTTGACAGCGACACAGCAATCGTTTTTCTGCATGGCGGTCCTGGCAGTGGTGCACAGGCGATTCTGGAGCTGCCGGCGTTTCGTTCATTGGAAAAGGATGCCCTGTGTATCCATTTTGATCAGCGAGGAAGCGGTGCATCGAATTATGATTTGAAAAAGGGATTAAGCATAGATACTATTACAAGGGATGTACAGCGCGTAATACAGGATACCAAAGAGCGCTGGAGCGTAAAGCGCCTGTATATATGGGGCGGCTCCTTTGGAGGCTGTCTGGCTGCCTTGTGTCTGGAGAAATTTGCGCAGGAGCTGACAGGCTGTATTCTGAGCTCACCGGCAATCGGCTTCAGTCGTTCACAGCTGCTGGATCAGTTTGAACGCATGTCCGCAGCATTTCGTGTACGTATGCAAACGCTGCCTCAGGAAGCAGAGGTACATTTGACACCGGAGGAATTGTTTGCGAGCGAGGATTTTCGTGCCTTTATTTACAGTGAACACAATCCGTCAAAATCGCTTCGTCATATCTGTGCGATGTCCTCGTGGTTTTTCCAACACAGCTTTCACGGCCTGTTTGACAGCTGCGAGCTGCCGCTTTTGATTTTGCAGGGAAAGCAGGATGCTGTCTGCAGCTGGCAGCAGCTGTATGATGAGCTCGCATCCTGCGATAGGAAAACGATAATCACACGTTTCTATGAGCATTGCGGACACGAGGTGTTCACAGATCAAAGGTCTGCATTTCTGAAGGAGATACGAGCTTTTCTAAAGGAGGAACCCGTATGTTAGTTTATATATGCTGTGCTACCGGCAATACCAGTAGTATGTTTTGTAAGCAGATTCAAAAGGCGAGCAGCAGAGAACAGATTTATGTGGAGGAAATTCATGAGCTGGGGACGCATCTGGAGGATGCCCTGCGGGAGAATGATCTTGTTCTGGCTTACGGCTCAGCGGAAATCATTGATGAAAAATTCATTCGCCGTTATCATTTTGAATATCACATGCAGGCCATCTGGCTTGCACCGCAGATGCGGTATCTGAAGGATTCCATGAAAAAGAAGCTGAATTGTTTTGATATTCCTATTCATATCATCGACATGAAAACCTTTGGGAAAATGAACGGAAAGCAGGCTCTGCAGGATATTCTGGACGCTATGATTTGAACCCTGTGGAAATTGCATGGAAAAGAAGCTACCTTTATGCGGGAGGACTGCATACGGATATACGTATGAAAAGCTAAAGAAGAAGCAAATCCCTATGATGCGGGAATCATGGAGATTTCGATCAGGTATCATGAAAACAGTAAGAAGAATGATTGGAATTAGAATACGAAGATGATGAGTGCTTACCGCCCGGTCATCTTCTTTTTCTGTTCCCCTGATTCGACTTCACAACCTGAAAAGCCCTGCTTTGCAGGAGCTTTCTTCTTTCTTTACCGCTGGTCGATACCCAAATGCAAGAGCCCCATGATGCTGCCAGCTCTTTTTATCGGTGGTGTATCAAACATTACTGGATAGCTTTTTATCAAAGCAGTATCTGTGCTTTGTCATCTCCCACATATCTGTAAACACACAAAAGTGGCGGGAAGCAGATACGATCAGACGGTTACCTGATTTCTGTTGATTTCATCCCTCTTTTGTGAAGCCATTGCGGATATTCCTTTTTCAGAAGGCTGTAATAGCAGGCATCCGTAACACCGCGATTGCTGCGGTCTGCCTCTCTTGCCGTTCCTTCATAGGTAAGGCCGCAGGACAGCATGACCCTTCCGGAATTCGGATTTTCGGGATCGCGTTTTGATTCTATACGGTTTGCTTTCACCTTTTCAAACAGAAACGGGATGACGGCTGTAAATGCTTCACTGGTGACATGCCGATGCCACCATGCTTTCCCGATGCAATAGCCGATATGCACCATATCCAGATCCTCATTCTGAGCGACAACGCCAATACAGCCGATAACTTCCTGCGGACGATCCTTCCATGTAATGGCCCATTGATAGAAATCCGGCTGTGCATAGCTTGCAATCCAATTCTGCAGAATATGCCATGTGACATTTACATCCTGATGCGGCGGCCAGGTCAGAAATCTGCAAACCTCTTCATCACTGGCCCAGTTGTGAAACATCGCCTCTGCATCCTCTATGACAAATCGGCGCAGAAGCAGTCGCTTCGATGCGATAACAGCTGTTCCTTTATGCTCCATAAGAAATCCTCCCTTGCTATTGCAGTTCATTATGGCATACAGGTATAAAAACTGCAAGCAATTCTTCGTGTATGAAAACAGAATAGCTGTAGTCATAGCGCAGGATAGCAGGAGTTACACCTTTCAGAAATCATTGCAACGTGTAGGCTCAAGGCGAGTTGATTATCCTGTGGACAGCGTACCCTCAAAAGCTGCTCTCTGCATTCGTGAGCACCGGCTATGCTAAACGCTTTGCAGCCTGCTGTCTTCCTGTAATCCTTTGTATGAGCTTTGTGAGGTTTATAGCTATGTATATGCCATACGCTGGATAATCACTATACAGCATATTCAAATATGGAAAAAGGGCCTGTGGATCACAGACCCTTCAAGCCTGACTAGAATCCGCAGCGAGCGTTTTTCATGCAGCGAACGAATTCCCGGGCACAGCGGTTTTCTCTGTTTCTACGGCGCAGGGCAGCACGGGCTACACATTCCGCTTCATACAGCGCAGCGTTGTCGTTGTAGTAATCGTTGTTGCATCCGCATCCGCTGTTCCAATCAGAACGGTTGTTTCCCCAGCCATCGTTGAATCCGAATTCTCTGTTACATCCACAGTTGTTACACATAGTAAAATCCTCCTTTTATTTTCTGAGATCATCTTTGTATCTCAGTATAAGATATGTGAATAAGCATAGCCCAGCTAGGCGTATCGCGCGATTACAGAGAAAAGATATGTGGGGCTTTGCAAGGTAAGGAAACGAGCCTATGGACAAATGCACAAATTGGAGAAGAGGAATGTGTTTTCTTTGAATTGTAAAGTTTCTATTCCTATTCTTTGGGAATCATATTATAATATAGCTAACAGATATGAAGGTGTACAACATGAAAATACTATTGATGTCCGATACACATGGTGAACAAGAGGCTGCACGAAGAATTTTGCAGGAGCATGCAGCTGCGGATTTGAAAATTCATTTGGGGGATGTCGGCTTTCCGTTACAGGAAATTGATGAATGCTCCATTGTGAAGGGAAATCATGACCGTTCCCATCGCCTTCCAAAAAAAATGAAGCTGACGCTGGAGGGACGCAAGGCTATCTGTCTGCATGGAGATATTTTTGACGATGAAACCGTGCAGGAGGTTCTCGCAATGAAGCATACACAGAATGACGATATCATGGATCTGTGTATGCGTACCCTGTATGGAAAGCTGGCGGCCTATGCAAAACGTAAGGGCTGCGACACGCTGTTCTTCGGACATACGCATCATCAGTGCTTTACCGAGGTCGATGGTGTAGTTTTGATCAATCCGGGTTCTGTGTGCTATGGCACTCCGCACAGCGGCTATGCTGTGGTTGAGGTACAGGGTCGCTGTATCCGGGCAGAGCTTCTTGCCATTGAAAATTGTTAAGCTTTTGTTATCCGTATCCCCAAGACGATATCCCTGTGCTACACTGTCTTTATAAAGAGAAAGGAACGAAGCATATGTTCACAAAAATTCTGACAAAACTTGGCTTTACCAAAGAGGAAACCAGCTGGATTTTATATGATGTGGGAAATTCAGCGCAGGTGCTGACCACCTGTACTGTCATATTTCCTTTACTGATTGCGAAAATCACACCCGGGGACAGCAGTGTGTACGTCGGCTGGGCGAATGCAATCTATGCGATTATACTGGCTGTGATATCCCCTGTTCTTGGAACGATGGCGGATTACAAGGATAAGAAAATGAAGATGTTTAAGTTTTTCCTGTTTATGGGCATCTTCGGCGGCTTTGGTCTTGCTCTGCCCTTTATCGACTACCGTGCGGCGATTGTGATTTTCATTATCGCTATGCTCGGCTATAACGGCTCCATAATTTTCTACGATGCCTTTATTGTGGATGTCTGTGATGATGAGCGGGTGGATAAGGTAAGTGCTGCCGGCTATGCATGGGGATATATCGGCTCCGTATTGCCATTTCTGATTTTTGTAATACCCTTTGCGCTGGTAACCCTGCTCGGTGATCCGAAAACCGGGGATCTGGTACTAGGTTCCTTTACCTTGAGCTATCGAATGGCATGCGGTCTTACGATGGGAATGGCTGTGCTTTGGTGGCTTGTATATTCACGCCCTATGCTGAAAAATGTGAAACAGAAAAATTTTCATGAACCGGTACCGCATGTCGTTCGGGAATCGTTTTCCCATTTATATCACACATTCCGTGATATTAAAAAGAACAAAAATATCTTTTTGTTCTGTATATCCTACTTTTTCTATATTGACTGTGTGAATACGGTTATCAAAATGGCGGTTTCTCTTGCGACAGAGATGGGAATCAGTGATGTCATGAGTCTGGTAGTCGTAATTGTCATCAATATCGTTGCCTGTCCGTTCTCCATTCTGTTTGGAAAGCTGGTGGAGCATGTAGGCAGTAAGAAGATGATTTATGCCGGAATCCTTGGCTATGTCGGTGTTGTACTGGCGGGCTCACTGATTAAGACCTACCCGTCCTTTATCTGGGTGGTGGCATTGCTGGTCGGTATGTTTCAGGGCGGTATCCAGTCCGTTTCCCGTTCATATTTTGCCAAGCTGATTCCGGATAAAGCTGATTCCAATGAATTCTTCGGATTCTTCTCCGTATTTTCCAAATTCTCGGCAATCTTAGGACCGATGGCGGTATCCACAATTATCATGATTACCGGAGAAACACAATATGGTATTCTCGGTCTGATTCCGATGATGCTGCTGGGCATGCTGTTTCTGGCATTTGTCAAGGACCCGGAAAGCGAACAGAAATTCCATAAGAAAAAGTGACAAGAAAACACAATAGATGATAAGCAAGGGCTGACTTCATGCTATGGGAAGGCAGCTTTTTTTCAATGTTTCTGACAATGGAAAGCTACAATAAAGTCCTTTATATAATGCAGGTGCAAGAAGGGGATTGATTTTTATTCTTTAAGAAGCAGGATTACTGCATACGCCGATAAACAGGGGAAGCTCAATGCCATCCATGCGGGTGGAAATCACATAAAGAAATTCACGGTTCAGGTTTAGATGAAGGATTTTTGGATGCTTGATATTTGCGGCACCCGTCATCCCTATCTCGGTATATGCGCTTGCCTCGACGCCTTCCTCATCCAAGGCGATGCTTGTTTCCTGCTGAATGTTAGAAACAAAAAGGGGCTTTTCATCCGTTATACCATCCAGCTCTGCGGCGGTATCAAACAAAGAAGTAACACCCATGGCCTTTAAGGTATCCGCCAGCAGCAGCTTGGAATGGATTTTAAACTTCGGCAGAGACAGGTTCACAATACCGAATTCTGCTCCATCGCCATCATCCTCCAGCAAATTCTGTAGAAATCCCTTTTGTTCCATCAGCTTGCGGAGATCCTTTCCTTCCTTTGGCAGTACCAGCGTCAGGCTGGTGGAATTGCTTAATGCCAGAGAAGTTGCGGCATAGTCCTTGTTATCGATAAAGAAATGAGAATCCATGTTCTGATGCATGAAATCTGCAGCAACCTTCCCATCCTGCGCATAAAAGGTATCCTTTTTTGTTTTCTTTTTATCAAATACAGTATGAAAACGGGCTTTATAGTAGATTGCGTTGAGAATCGCCATGCGCATGGATTCATCTGTCCTTATAGAAGGAGACAGGTTAGCGTTGGTGTGCTCACGAATCCATGCAGCCATGAGGTCAGCAGTTTTTGACTGTGAAAAATCCACAATATAGGCGGCAGCATAGAATTGCTTGTTTGCGGCTTCTATAAATTCGTCTTTTACCGGATATGCATTTTGTATCCATAAGGAATTTGCAATTTTCATTTGTCCGCTTTCATTGTCCGTATACAGGCGGCGATATAAATTCCCCATATTTTTCGCATTATCACTGCGGTTTACATGAAGCAGCGTCTGCAGCTGCTCTGCAGTATTGCCCTTACTTGCCTGTAGCGTCAGCATCAGCGGATAATACAGACTCAGCGGGGAATAGCTGACATTATCAGAAGCGGTCTTTAGAATTGCGGAAAAGCTTTCCTGTGAAAAATCAGCATAGCCGCTCAGCATGGTAGGATCTATAGGATTATTGTCGCTTATGGTGATTTGAGCATCATAGTCCTCGATAGAAGGACTTTTCGGGTAGCGGATATCGGCAGGTGCCGCGATTTTTGGATTTGCCTGTTCCTGTGGCTTTTCCGCTTTGTGCTCAGCTGTCTTCTGCAAAGAGGAGTAGCTGGCGAGAAGCAGGAGCACACATAGGGCGAGTACAGCTTTTTTCATGAGTAATCCCTTCTTTCTATCCTATAAACGAAGCCTGGGTATGATTTATTTCATTCCTTTTCTTTATTGTAATGGAAATCACGGGATAAGCAAATAAAAGTGTGAAGAGAGGCTAGATGGTATAACCAGACCTATGGTGGCGGTATTTATATATTTAGATCCACTAACCTCAAGAGAGGCTAGACAAAGACATTAGCGAATCAGCAAAGCATGAACTTTTATTTAGATCAACTAGCCTCAAGAGAGGCTAGACACGATTGTATGCGTGAAGGGAACAGGGTACTTGTTATTTAGATCCCCTAGCCTCAAGATTGTATTGGAAAATATGCAAATAAAAGCTCTACCATACGAGAATGGGGAAAACAGTCTGTAAAAAGGTGCAAGCTTTAAGTGCCTGCACCCATTCATTAACTGTTTTGTTTGTGTGTTGAAATACCTGATGGATCAGATTTGCTTCTGACGAATCAAATTCAGTGTGCCTCCGGCCAAAATTGTTTCTATATCACGCTGTGTCAGATTGTGTGTGACTGAAAAGCTGCTGTTTTTCGTGATATTCATGACCTCTACCGGTGTATTTTCTGTCAATGTATGCAGGTGCGTCATTGTTAACTCATCCATTTCATCAATGGAATCATAATCCGTCTCATTGCAGAAGGTAAATGGAATGATACCGAAATTGATCAGATTGGCACGGTGGATACGTGCAAAGCTCTTGGCAATCACCGCTTTGATTCCCAGATACATCGGGGCTAATGCAGCATGCTCACGGGAGCTGCCCTGTCCATAGTTGGCACCTGCGATGATGAAGCCTCCACCGTTGCGTAAACAGTCGTCATGGAAGCTTTCTTTCACATTCATGAAAATAAATTCACTGATTTTTTCGATATTGGAGCGGTAAGGCAATACCTTTGCTCCTGCCGGGGCGATGTGATCGGTGGTGATATTGTCACCTACCTTAATCATGACCCGCTTGTCAATGCGATCCGCAAGCGGCGTATTGATCGGCAGCGGCTTGATATTCGGACCGCGCACAACATCGGTTTTGGCAGCTGCTTCTGCATCCGGAATGATAATCATGGAATCATCGACGGTAAAGGACTGCGGCTCCTGCGGCAGCTCATAGCTCACAGTACGCGGATCTACAATATAACCATGCAATGCACTTGCGGCTGCAGTTTCCGGGGAAACCAGGCATACCTTGGCACTCAGCGTACCGCTTCTTCCATAGAAATTCCGGTTGAAGGTACGAAGGGAGAGCGCATTGGTGATCGGTGACTGCCCCATGCCGATACAGGGTCCACAGGTGGATTCCAGAATTCTGGCACCGGCGGAAATCATATCGGAAAGGCCGCCGTTTTGCGAAATCATATGCAATACCTGCCGGGAGCCCGGAGATATAACCAGACTGACATTCGAATCTACGGTTTTATCCTTCAAAATACCGGCAACACTCATCATATCCATATAGGAAGAGTTCGTGCAGCTTCCGATGGCAACCTGATCTACCTTCAGACCAAGCACTTCATGAATGGGAAGGACATTGTCCGGAGAATGCGGCATGGCAATCATCGGCTCCAGCGTATTCAAATCAATATCTATGACAGCATCATACACAGCATCCGCATCAGCTTTAAGCTCCTCATAAGCATCCTCGCGCTGCTGTTTCTTTAAAAACTCCCGTGTGACTTCATCACTTGGGAAAATCGAAGTCGTCGCACCAAGCTCGGCACCCATATTGGTAATGGTGGCACGCTGTGGAATACTCAGACTGAGAACACCGTCTCCGCTGTATTCTATCACATTCCCCACACCGCCTTTTACACTCAGTATTTGTAATACCTTTAATATGATATCCTTGGAGCTGACACCCTTTGTGAGGGAGCCGTGCAAACGAACATTGATAATTTTCGGCATATTGAGATGAAACGGCATGCCGGCCATGGCACAGGCAACATCCAGACCACCGGCTCCAATGGCCAAGGCCCCCATACCTCCCGCTGTCGGGGTATGGGAATCACTTCCCAAAAGAGTGGCTTGCGGCTTCGCAAAGCGCTCCAGATGAACCTGATGACAGATTCCGTTACCAGGACGTGAAAAGCGGACACCGTGCTTCATTGCCACTGTCTGCAAATACTTGTGATCGTCGGCATTCTCAAAGCCGCTTTGTAATGTATTATGGTCGACATAGCTGATAGACAGATCGGTTTTGACCTGATCCACACCCATCGCCTCCAGCTGCAGGTAAGCCATGGTTCCTGTGGCATCCTGTGTCAGTGTCTGATCGATACGGATTGCGATGGGTTTTCCTCGCTCCATCACCCCTTCTACCAGATGCTTCTGTATGATTTTTTCGGTTATTGTTGGCATAACTTCCCTTCCTTTCTCGTATACATGGAATATTATATCATGAAAAATGAAAATATTTCATTGAATTTATGAAAATTATGATATAATGGTGAAAGAATACTGTAAAAGGAGGTAGAGGAAATGAATGAGCATTTGAATTCTTTTTACCAGAAGGCGCGGGAGCACAATGATATCGCAAATGATCTGTTTCGCAAATACGATATTAAAAAGGGGCTGCGTAATGAAGATGGAACCGGTGTACGTGTCGGACTTACGAAAATTGCAGACGTTGTCGGTTATAAATATGTTGAGGAAGTAAAAACGGATGATATAGGAAAGCTGTACTATCGGGGCATAGAGCTGCGGGATATAATCCATGGCAGAAATTATGAAACGATTTGCGGGTATGAGGAAACCTGCTTTTTATTACTCTTCGGCTATCTTCCGAAGAAGGAGGAGCTGCAGGAGTTCTGCGGCTATCTGCGTGCGCATTATGAGCTGCCGGATGATTTTCTGGAATCCAAATTTCTGCATATGCCGGGAAAGAATCTGATGAACCGTCTGCAGCAGGCAGTGCTTGCCTTATATGATTATGATGATGCCCCGGATAACATATCGGTGGAAAATACACTGGAGCAGGGTTTGAATATTCTTGCCAAGCTGCCCTCCATTATCTGTTATGCCTATCAGAGCAAAATGCACCGATATAATAAGGAAAGTCTGGTGATCCATCCGGCACAGGAGCATCTTTCCATTGCGCAAAATATTTTGTATATGCTGCGCAAGGACCATGCATTCAGCGATCTGGAGGCAAAGCTGCTGGACATGATGCTGATCGTACATGCGGATCATGGCGGTGGGAATAACTCAACGTTTACCAATGTGGTGATTTCCTCTACCGGTACGGATTTTTATTCCTCCATGGTCGGGGCAATCGGAAGTATGAAGGGGCCAAGGCATGGCGGTGCCAATTTGAAGGTGAGCGGTATGATGCGTGCCGTTATAGAGGAAATCGGCTATTGTGAAAATGATATTGAAATCAAGGCACTGATTTACCGCATCCTGCATAAACAGTTTTACGATTACAGCGGTCTGGTATACGGCATGGGACATGCTATTTATACGCTGAGTGATCCGCGAAGTGAGGTATTGCAGGAATATATCGAAAAGCTTGCCGAGAAAAAGGGAAAGGTCAAGGAGTATGAATTCTATCAGCGCTTTGAGCAGTGCGCAAAGGATGTCATTCTGGATGTTAAGGGTGTGCATGTATCCAGTAATGTGGACTTCTACAGTGGCTTTGTATATGGCATGATGGGGATACCGGAGGATTTGTTTACGCCGTTGTTCGTCATGGCAAGAACCGTCGGCTGGCTTGCCCACAATATTGAAAATAAGGAATATGATGGAAGAATTATGCGTCCGGCAACGAAATATGTCGGCAGTGTGAAGCAATATGTAAAGATGGAGGACAGATGAAATGAGAACGATTACAGTATTTAAGGGAGACGGTATCGGACCGGAAATCGTGGATGCGGTCATACGGATTCTGGAGGCGGCAAAGGCACCGCTTGCTTATGAATGCTTTGCGGTCGGAGAAGCGGAATATGAACGCAACGGGAAGCTGATTCCGGATGCGGCATTTGCATCCTTTGAGAAAAACCGTATCCTGTTGAAGGCTCCGATTACAACACCGATCGGAAAGGGATTTCGTTCCCTGAATGTTACACTCCGAAACAAATATGATTTGTATGCGAACATACGGCCCGCCAAATCCAATACGGCTGTCAAGACACCGTTTGAACATGTGGATATCGTGACCTTCCGTGAGAATACCGAGGATCTATATGTCGGTGTAGAGGAACAGATTGATGCAGATACGGTGCATGCGACTAAAATTATTACACGTAAGGCAAGTACACGCATCATACGGGATGCCTTTGCATATGCGCGGGCGAATGACAGAAAAAAGGTTACCTGCGTACATAAGGCAAATATACTGAAAATGAGTGACGGCATGTTTCTTTCCATTTTTCAGGAAATAGCAAAGGAATATCCGGATATTGAAGCAGATGATAAAATTGTGGATAATGTGTGTATGCAGCTGGTTATGCGTCCGGAAACCTTTGATGTTCTGGTGATGCCGAATCTGTACGGTGATATTGTAAGCGATCTGACAAGCGGTCTGATCGGTGGTCTGGGGCTTCTTCCGAGCAGTAATATGGGGACAGAATATGCAATGTTTGAAGCGGTACACGGCTCTGCCCCGGATATCGCAGGAAAGCATGTCGCAAATCCGACAGCACTGCTGTGGTCTGCCTGTATGATGCTGGAGCATTTACAGGAAGCGGAATGCGCAGCGAAAATTCGTAAAGCGGTGAATGCGGTGCTGATGGAAAAGAAACATCTGACACCTGATCTGCATGGGAATTCTACAACGGAAGCATATCGTGATGCTGTTATAGCAAAATTATAATAGCGATAAAGATAAATAGAAGCAGCCGTATCTGCAGGGAGGATGCGGCTGCTTTCATGAAGGAGTCTGTGAAGCTGCTGTATGATAAGCGCAATGACTACGCTTTGCACGTCTTGCTTCTGTTTGCGTGATATAGATAGGGATATCAGAGTAGCCACAGGCCATAGTCGGATAGGAAGGTAAGCCGCAGGAAGAAGGGATTGCGCTAGCCGAGGGGGGGGAATAGCGCAGCATAGGGAATCCTCTACGGTATCTAGATAGCCGAAGTATCCCGGTTGTAATCGCAAAAGTGAAGCTGATAGAATTGAAAAAAGGACCTCGTATGAAGTCCTTTTTGCTATACGGAGAAAAAGGATCAGGGACGTATCTGTCCTTCTCCCAGAATAATGTATTTCTTGGTTGTTAAAGCCTGCAGCCCCATCGGTCCGCGTGCGTGCAGCTTCTGTGTGCTGATTCCGATTTCCGCTCCCAGACCAAATTCAAATCCGTCCGAAAAGCGTGTGGATGCGTTGGCATATACACAGGCGCTGTCGACTTCCTTTAAAAACTTTTTAACCGATGTGTAATTTTCGGAAAGGATGGCTTCACTGTGATGCGTGGAATAGGTGTTGATATGGGAGATTGCCTCCTCGATGGAGGACACTGTTTTGATAGAGATTTCCAAATCGAGATATTCGCGTCCGTAATCCTCCTGCGTTGCCGGAATACAGGCTGTATCCAGACGGCAGATACGAGAATCTGCATGAATTTTGACATGATATTGCTTTAGAGCCGCAAGCAGCTCCTGAATGAAACTGTCACTGATATCCTTATGAAGCAGGATGCTTTCACATGCGTTGCATACGCTTGTCCGCTGTGTCTTGGCATTGATGATAATAGGAATCACCTTGGCTGTATCTGCATCCTTATCGACGTAGACATGGCAGTTTCCGGTTCCTGTTTCAAGCACGGGTACGGTTGCATTTTTAACCGTATTGGCGATCAGTCCGGCACCGCCGCGGGGAATCAGTACATCGAGATATGCATGTAGCTTCATAAAGGCAGTCGCCGTTTCCCGTGAGGTATCCGCGAGAAGCGTGATGATATCCGCAGAGAATCCACATGCAGCCGCAGCTCTTCGCATGCTGCCTGCGATTACCAGATTGCTTTGCAGAATATCCTTACTGCCCCTCAGCATGACTGCATTGCCGGCCTTTAAAGACAGAACCGCCGCATCCACAGTCACATTCGGTCTTGCTTCATAAATCATGCCGACGACGCCCAGTGCAACACGCATCGTACCGATCTGCAATCCGTTTTCTGTGGTATGCATATCCGTGATTTCACCGATGGGATCCGGTAATGCACATACCTGACGGATCCCTTCTATGATTTGCCGCATCCGCGCTTCATTCAGCAGCATGCGGTCGATCAGCCCTTCCGCCATCCCGTTTTCCCTTGCGTTTTTTATATCTTGTGCATTTGCTTCCAGAATGGCAGGGATATCCTGCTCCAGCTGCTTTGCAATCGTGTTTAAAAGCGCATCCTTCTGCTTCCTGTCCGCATTCATAATCTGGTGTGAGGCCTGTTTACAGGCTTTTCCCAGCTCTGTCAGTGTTTTCATTTACATTTCCTCCCTCATAGTAAACAGCGTTCCGCGGTAATCATCACGCAGAATATCATATAAAATCGACGGCTGCCGTCCATTTGCGATGATCATCGGGATACCATGCTCATTCGCGAACTGTGCCGCAGATATTTTGGTAACCATACCTCCGGTACCGCGGGAGGAACCGGCTCCCTTTGCCATGCGGAAGACGGTATCATCAATAGCTCTTACGACCGGAATCAACCGGGCATCCTTGTTTTTCATGGGATCATCGTTAAACAGTCCGTCGATATCAGATAGCAGCACCAGCAGATCGGCATTGGTCAGATAGGCGGTGACTGCACTGAGTGTATCGTTATCTCCATAGGCGATTTCATCAACGGCCACACTGTCATTCTCGTTGACGATGGGAATGACACCATATTCCAGCAGTGTCTCCAGAGTATTTACGGCGTTTGCGCGCAATACTTCATTTTTGGTGACGGTTTTGGTGAGTAACAGCTGTGCGATGCTTTGACCGTATTGGGAAAAGAATTTATCATAGATAAACATCAGCTCACATTGTCCTACGGATGCTGCCGCCTGTTTTTCTCGCATCAGCTCCGGACGCTTGCGCATCTGCATCTTGGCAACTCCTGCCGCAACCGCCCCACTGCTTACCAGAACAACATCCAATCCTCTGTTTTTTATATCGCTCAGTACCATAGCTAAAGCATCTATGCGTTGAAAATTCAAGCCTCCGCCGGGATGTGTCAGCGTGGAGGAGCCGACTTTGACAACGATTCTTTTAATTTGTTTCATATCTTTCATTTATTTACAACTCCTTTGAAAATTGTTTCTTCTATTATACCCAAGAAGAATCAAAGACGCAATGCTTTCTATATATTATATTTTATGGTTGCAGTGGATATTGTTGCTAAAAGCACCGGATAACAGGATAAATGCTGTAGGTATACCTCTGCACTCTTCCGCTTCCGCAGGCAGCCGAGTGTTTTATCGTATACATTTTGGCGAACTATGTATGCTGTCATGATCAGTGCAGGCTTTTTATGTTCACGGGATAAATTCTGAGAGATCCTATGGCTGTTGATTTGTCTTCCCTTCATTTGCAGCCTTATGATCATCTGTATAGTAGCTCAGGAAAAGGAAATGCTTTTCTATGAAAAAATTATGGTTTTTAGCACTAACCTATTGACAGTGCTAAAATATTGGCATATACTATTAGCAGACTTAAAGAGCGAGTGCTAACAGGAGGTAATTACGTATGGCGAGAAAGAAACAATTCAAGGCTGAGTCCAAACGTCTATTAGATCTGATGATCAACTCTATTTATACACATAAGGAAATTTTTTTAAGAGAGCTGATTTCAAATGCAAGTGATGCGATCGACAAGCTGTATTATCAGGCACTGTCAGATAACCTGAGTGATGTGGATACATCCGGCTTTAAAATTTATCTGGAGGCAGATAAGGAAAACCGCACCCTGACCATCCGGGACAACGGTCTGGGTATGAACAAGGATGAGCTGGAGGATAATCTGGGAACGATTGCGAAGAGTGGTTCTCTGGCGTTTAAGCAGGAGATGGAAGAGGCAGAGAAAAATGATGATGTGGATATCATCGGACAGTTTGGTGTCGGCTTCTATTCCGCATTTATGGTTGCGAGCCGCGTGGAGGTAACGACGAAGAAATACGGGGAAGAAACAGCATATCTGTGGAGTAGCAATGCGGTAGACGGCTATTCCATTGATGAATGTGAAAAAGACGAGCATGGAACGCAGATTGTTCTTTATCTGAAGGATAATACGGAGGATGAGAATTATGATGAATATCTGCAGCAGTATGAGATTGAGCGTCTGATTAAAAAATATTCTGACTATATCCGTTACCCAATCGAAATGTGGGTGGAATCCAGTAAGCGCGTAGAGGATGCGGAAGGTGAAAACGAGGATACGGACAAGCCTGCAGAGCCAAAGTATGAAACCGTGAAGGAGCTGAAAACGCTGAATTCCATGATTCCGCTGTGGAAAAGAAACAAATCCGAGATTACAAAGGAAGAATATGATGAATTCTATAAGAGTAAATTCAATGATTATACAGAGCCGCAAAAGGTGATTCATACAAGTGTTGAGGGGGCAGTTTCCTTTACAACACTGATGTTTATTCCGGGTAAGGCACCATTCAACTATTATTCTCAGGATTACAAGAAGGGGCTGCAGTTGTATAGCCGTGGTGTCTTCATCATGGATAATGCGGAAGAGCTGATTCCGGAGCATTTCCGTTTCGTGAAGGGACTGGTGGATTCTCAGGATCTCTCTTTGAATATCTCCCGTGAAATGCTGCAGCACGATCGTCAGCTGAAGGTAATCGCTAACCGTATTGAAAAGAAAATCAAATCCGAGCTGCTGCTGATGCTGCGCAATGATCGTGAAGAATATGAGAAGTTCTGGAAGAATTTCGGTCTGCAGATCAAATTCGGCGTATACAATGATTTCGGTGCAAACAAGGAAACTCTGCAGGATCTGCTGATGTTCTACTCCAGCAAGGAACAGAAGCTGGTTACACTGGATGAATATATCAACCGCATGGAGGAAGGGCAGGAGCACATCTACTTCATGAGTGGTGATAAGGTGGAACTGATTGACAATCTGCCACAGGTCAAGAAGGTGAAGGAAAAGGGTTATGAAATCCTGTATCTGACAGACAATGTGGATGAATTTGCACTTCAGGCTTTGATGAATTATAAAGAGAAAACCTTTAAGAACATTTCTCAGGGCGATCTGGACCTTGATAGCGAAGAGGAAAAGAAGGAGCTGGAGAAAAAGGCTGAGGAAAATAAGGATCTGTTAAGCGGTCTTAAGGAAGTGCTGGGGGATAAGGTGAAGGATGTTAAGATTTCTTCCCGCCTGGTGGATGATCCTGTTTGTCTGAGTAGTGAGGAAGGCATGTCCTTTGAGATGGAAAAGGTGTTAAGTGCTATGCCGGAAGGAAATCCGTATGGTATGAAGGCATCCCGCATTTTGGAAATCAATCCGAAGCATGAAATCTTCAATGCCCTGCAGAGGGTATACGAGCAGGATAAGGATGCAGTGAAGGATTATGCAGATTTACTGTACGATCAGGCATTACTGATTGAGGGCTTCCCGATTGAAAATCCTACAGAATTCTCTAAGAAAATCTGTGATTTCATGGTAAAGGCCAGCAAATAAGAGCATTATAAAATTTAAACAAGGAAACAACCTGTTTCAGTGAAGCTGTGCACTGTGACAGGTTTTCTTATTCCTTCAAAATTTCGAAGCAGGACAAAATGATGAAGAGCCTGTATGACGCGACGGAATATTTACAGATATAAAGAATCCCGGGCAGTGATACATGTATATCAGCAGCACTCACAAACAAGCTGTCTTTCTGAGGTATATCAGGAAACATCATGGAAAGGGACAAGGAATCAACGTACAGCCAGTGGAAATATATGCTGCTGTATCAGCTGAACGCAAATGATACGATGATAATGGAAAATAGAAATCTGAGAGACTGTATGCTATATTGGAAGAAAGACTGCTGAATACGCTGCAGGGTCAGGGGATAAAGGAAAGCACCCTGCTGTTCTATCAGCTGATGTACTCTGCTAAGGAAGGCAGGATTGCCGCATGCCCTGTGTGAACGCACCAAAGGATGGCTCATTCCTGTGAAAACATTTGTTTTATCACACAGAAGCCTGATTCTATGGTACAATTAGAACACTTCCGGTAACGGGTATGGTTTTACCGGATATAGCATATCATACGACGAGGGAGGTGCCTGTATGAGACGAAGAAGTATATTTGGCATTATTGTGCTGTCCATTATAACCTGCGGTATTTACTATCTGATTGCATGGGTACAGATATTCAGTGATATCAATTACGGGGCAAGAGAAAACGATACCGCCATAACCGATCTGCTGCTGTCCATTGTGACCTGTGGTATCTGGGGGATTTTCTGTTTCTGGAAATATTCCAAAAAGCTGTATGCGATGGGAGCCGAGGATAACAGTTTGATCACTGTTCTGTTAGCTGTGTTCGGCTTGCCGATTATATCGCTCTGTATAATGCAAAGCAGTATCAATGATTTGATTGATCGCACGTACTGATATGAGCCGTGATATAAAAAATGCACTGGGAATCGGAGTGATCCTGTTTCTGGTGCTCTTCGTTTTCGGAAGCTTCTGTCCGATTGAGCGGATATTTGGAATACCATGTCCGGGCTGCAATATGTTTTCTGCCATATACTGGCTGTGTAAAGGAAATCTTTCTGCCGCCTGGTATTTCCATCCGGCTGTATTCCTTCTGCTTCCTTACGCCGCTATGTGTGTAGTGCTTTTTGTGAGAAACAGAGAAGGTATTGTGAAGGGCAGGGTATTTCGTGTGATGAGTGTGCTTTTGCTGGGGACTATGCTTGCAGTATACCTGTGGCGAATGCTCTATGTGTTTCCCCATGCTCCTATGCAGCTGAATGAGCATGCACCGCTTATTCGCCTGCTGCAGCTGTTTTTTTGAGAAGAGCTTCTTCCTGCACGGCAATATAACAAGTATGCATGCCTGTTATAAAAGCTTCCTTGTATATGAAAGGAGATATCCCAACTTGTGAAAAAATGTGAAAAGCAAACAACAGAGGAGAGCTTGATAAGTCGATAGATATCGGCTTTTTTTTGTTATGATAGAAAGACCATGTGGTCTGTTTGTGAAAAAGTGATAACGGTTACAGCTATTTCGTTGAAAAGTTCCGAATGATTTTAGTGAATAAGGTAAAAAATAGGGTATTTTGCTTGTATAAAAGGTTAAAATATGCATGTATATTCAAAAATTTACGTAAATTAATTAGAATTTTACTTAAAAAGATAGACAGCCTCACTTGTGAAATATATAATAATCATGTAAAGAGGTGTTGCTGTATATGAATAAAAATATTGGTGAACTTATCAAACAGAAGCGGACAGAAAATAAGATGACACTGAAGGATATCAGTGAAGCTACCGAGCTTTCCATCGGCTATCTGTCTCAGCTGGAACGTGGACTGACCTCCATTGCTCACGATACGCTGAAGAAGGTCGCAAAGGCGCTTGGGGTTGAGATGACGTATTTCATGGAACAGCCGAAAACGAAGGAAAAAGCGGTATTGCGCAGCTATGAGCGGGAAATTCTGCGTATTGAGGGAAGCTCAATCATCGAATATGCAATGACAAATATGGCTGATCGCGGGGAAATGCTGCCTAAGCTGGTCGAGATTTTGCCACAGAAGGAAGTGGAGGAATCGCTGCCGTATCCGCATGAGGGTGAAGAATTCGTCTATGTGCTGGAAGGCATTCTGACTCTACAAATCGAGGAGGATATCTGTGATCTGTATCCGGGAGATTGTGCCCATTATAAATCAACAAGAACGCATAACTGGAGCAATCAGACGAACAAGGTTGTAAAATTTATCACCATCAATACACCGAACCTTTTTCAGGAAGCAGGGGAGAAGCTATGAAAGAGCCTACCATAATCAATATTCAGAAATATTCTGTGCATGACGGAGATGGTATCCGTACAACGATATTCTTTAAGGGCTGTCTGCTGAACTGCTGGTGGTGTCATAACCCGGAAAGTCAGAAGTATGCACCGGAGCTGATGTTCAATCGCGAAAAATGCAGTGGCTGCGGATATTGCAGGAAGGCGTGCAGTCATGGAGCCATTACGATTGAGGAGGATGGAACAGCACATACCGATACGGAAAAATGTGTGCTATGTGCAGACTGTCTGGATTACTGCCTGCACAATAACCGTGAAATCGTCGGAAAGCAGTACAGCATTAAGGAGCTGATGACCATCGTAAACAAGGACGCGCAATTCTATGAGGAAAGCGGCGGGGGCGTAACGCTTTCCGGAGGAGAGGTCATGACGCAGGATATCGATTATCTGGAAGAGCTGTGCAGACAGCTGAAGGATAAGGGATACAATGTCGCGATTGACACCTGCGGCTATGCACCAAAGGAAAGCTATGCGCGCTTGCTGCCGTATGTGGATACCTTTCTGTACGATATCAAGACGCTGGATGATGATAAGCATAAAAAGTATATGGGAAAATCCAACGCTGTCATACTGGAGAATCTGGAATTTCTGGCAGACAGCCGTGCGAATATCAACATCCGCATACCGGTCGTTGTTCCGGTGAACAGTGATGCGGATACAATGCTGGATATCATTACATATTTGAAAAAGCGTATCGGAATCGTCAAGGTGAATCTGCTGCCGTATCACAATACGGGAAGCAGCAAATATGAAAAGCTGGGTCGCGTCTATCCCGCAGCGGATTTGGGAGTACCGGCACAGGAGCATATGGAAATGCTGAAATCTCTGTTTGAGGAACATGGTTTTCAACAGGTGAAGATAGGAGGATAAACAATGGAACTCAGAGGAATGAATGATCGAATCAAGAAGCTAAGAAAGCAGAGCGAGGAAACTACACCGCATATCTTTATGGAGCGTGCTATGCTCATGACGGATGCCTACAAAAAATACGAGGGTGAGGTATCGATCCCGGAGCTGCGTGCTTTGTCGATGAAGGAAATCTTTTCCCGCAAGACCATCACGATTGAAGACGGCGAGCTGATTGTCGGAGATAAGGGGGCAGGACCGCAGTCAACGCCTACTTTCCCGGAGCTGTGCTGCCACACGCTGGAGGATATGAAGGTTATGAATGACCGTGAGCTGATTTGCTTTAAGGTCAGTGATGAGGATATGAAGCAGCAGGAGGAAACGATTATCCCGTTCTGGGAAAAACGTTCCATCCGTCATAAAATTATCAATTCCATGTCACAGGAATGGAAGGACTGCTATGAAGCAGGAATATTTACAGAATTTATGGAGCAGCGTGGTCCGGGTCATACGGTCGGTTCTGAGAAAATCTACGCAAAGGGATTTCTGGATTACCAGCAGGACATTGAAAAGGCAATTGCTGCTATCGATTTCCTGAAGGATCCGGAGGCAATCGAAAAACGCGATGAGCTGCGCGGTATGAGCATTATGTGCGATGCCATTATGATTCTGGGAAAACGCTATGCAGCGCTGGCCAGAGAGCTTGCGGAAACGGAAAGTGATCCTGCACGTAAGGAAGAGCTGCTGCAGATTGCCGTAAATTGTGATGTCGTTCCGGCACATAAGCCGCAGACCTACTGGCAGGCAATTCAGATGTACTGGTTTGTTCACCTCGGTGTGACAACCGAGCTGAATCCATGGGATGCATACTCCCCGGGACGTCTGGATCAGCATCTGAATCCGTTTTATGAAGCAGACATTGAAGCAGGACGTCTGGATAAAACAAAGGCTAAGGAGCTTCTGGAATGTCTGTGGGTGAAATTCAACAATCAGCCGGCACCTCCAAAGGTGGGAATCACGCTGAAGGAATCCTCCACCTATACGGATTTCGCAAACATCAATACCGGAGGAATCACACCGGACGGAGAAGACGGGGTGAATGATGTATCCTATCTGATTCTGGATGTTATGGATGAAATGAAGCTGCTGCAGCCATCCAGCAACGTACAGATTTCCAAAAAGACACCGATGAAATTTATCAAGAGAGCATGTGAAATCAGCCGTAAGGGCTGGGGGCAGCCTGCCTTCTACAATACGGAGGCTATCATTCAGGAGCTGCTGAATGCCGGCAAATCCATTGAGGATGCACGGCGCGGAGGAACCTCCGGCTGTGTGGAAACCGGTGCCTTCGGACGTGAGGCATACATTCTGCAGGGATATTTCAACCTGCCGAAGATTTTGGAAATCACACTGCACAACGGACTTGATCCGGTTGGTGGAAAGCAGCTTGGGTTAAAGCTTGGAGAAGCAGAAGACTTCAAGAGCTATGAGGAGCTGTTTGACGCATACAAAAAACAGATTGAGCACTTTGCGGATATCAAGGTGAAGGGAAGCAATATGATTACCCGCATCTATGCGAAATACATGCCGGCACCATTCCTTTCCATCATCACGGATGACTGCATCACAAACGGTAAGGATTACAATGCCGGAGGAGCACGCTATAATACGAACTACCTGCAGGGGGTAGGAATCGGAACGATAACCGACTCCTTATCCGCAATTAAATATAATGTGTTTGACAAAAAGAATTTCACCATGGGTGAGCTGATGAGGGCATTGCAGGACAACTTCGAAGGAGAAGAGCATGTGCGTATCTTCAATCTGGTATCCCGCAAGACTCCGAAGTACGGAAATGATGATGATTATGCCGATGCGATTATGAAGGAGGTCTTCACCTTCTATAAGAATACGATTACAGGTCGTCCGAATATGCGTAACGGTCAGTGGAGAATCAATATGCTGCCAACGACCTGCCATGTATATTTCGGTGAGGTCATGCTGGCTTCTCCAAACGGCCGTCTTGCACATAAGCCGGTCAGCGAGGGAATCTCTCCGGAAAAGGCAGCGGATGTGAACGGACCGACCTCTGTTATTCGCTCCGCGAGTAAAATGGATCATCTGTCCACCGGCGGTACGCTGCTGAATCAGAAGTTTACACCAAGTGTTGTTGCAGGTGAAGACGGTTTAAGCAATATGGCGGATTTGATCCGCTCCTACTTCAATATGGACGGACACCACATTCAATTTAATGTCATCGATCGTGAAACACTGATCAAGGCACAGCAGAATCCTGCGGAATACCGGGATCTGATCGTACGTGTTGCAGGATACTCCGATCATTTCCGAAATCTGAGCAAGGAGCTGCAGGATGAAATCATCAATCGTACGGAACAAAGCTTTGCATAAACAATATTAGGAAAGAAGGAAAAACATTTATGAACAAGACCATTGGATTTATCGGCAGCGGGAATATGGGCGGTGCGATGATAGGGGGAATCATCAAAGCCGGTCTGACTGCCAGAGAGAATATTTATGTATCCGACATCAATGAGGATAGCCTTGTACGCGTAAGGGAAAGCTATGGGGTTCATACGACAACGGATAATGCAGAGCTGGCAAAGGTGTGCGATATCATCGTGCTGTCTGTTAAGCCGTTTTTGTATCCGGTAGTCATCGACCAGATCAAGGCTGTTGTAAAGGAGGATGTCATCATCGTCGTTATCGCTGCCGGACAATCCTCTGCAGCTGTTGCCCATTTGTTTGGAAGAGAAATCAAAATCGTGAAGACGATGCCGAATACACCGGCGCTTGTCGGAGAAGGAATGGCTGCCATTGCACCTGCAAAGAATGTGACAAAGGAAGAAACAGAAGAAATTACGGCCATCTTCAACAGCTTTGGTAAGAGTGAAATTGTTTCAGAGCACCTGATGGATGCAGTAACTGCAGTCAGTGGTTCATCACCGGCATATGTTTATATGATGATTGAAGCAATGGCAGATGCTGCAGTTGTGGAAGGTATGCCAAGACCACAGGCATATAAATTTGCGGCACAGGCGGTATTGGGAAGTGCTCAGATGGTTCTGGAAACAGGAAAGCATCCGGGAGAGCTGAAGGATATGGTATGTTCACCGGGAGGAACAACCATCGCCGCTGTCGCAAAGCTGGAGGAAACCGGATTTCGCTCCAGTATTATGCAGGGCATGAAGGCTTGTGCGGATAAATCGAGAGAGATGTCAAAATAAGAAAAAGAATTTTGGATGAAGACTGTGATTCACAATGTGGTTATGGTAAGGAGTTGCGGCGGGCAGGGATGTCTTTGCATGCAATCCCTGCTCCAGCTCAGACGGCGTGCTGTTACAGAGGGATGCTGAACAGCGCGTCGGTGATGAACAGTCAAGCAGTATCGGAGTTAAATAACAGAGAAGACGCAAGAGCGTATATTGGGAGTTAAAGAGAAGATTATGGATATTACTACTATTATTATTGGATTGCTGATCGCACTGCTGATCGGATACACTGCATTTTTAGCTTATGACCTGTTCAAACACAAGGATGAGTTTGAGGGGGATACTTCCTGGTGGAAGACCGGTGCTATCGGTGCTCTGGTTAATTTCTTTGATCCGCTGGGAATCGGAGCATTTGCTCCACAGACAGCACTGCTGAAATTTACGAAACAGACACGGGATAAGCTGATTCCGGGAACGATGAATGTTGCTAACTGTATTCCTGTGTTGCTGCAGGCACTGATTTTTACAACGGTTGTCAAGGTAGAGGCATGGACACTCGTTGTCATGCTGGCTGCCGCAATGCTTGGTGCAGTTCTCGGAGCCGGTGTGGTTTCCCGTATGTCAGAGAAAAAAATCCGCCTGGTGATGGGCTTTGCTCTGGCATGTACAGCATGCATTATGCTGGCAAGCCTTTTAAATTTGATGCCAATCGGAGGCGACGCCATTGGTTTGGCAGGAGGAAAGCTGGTAATTGCCGGTTTTGTTAATTTCATTCTGGGGGCATTGATGACAGCAGGTGTCGGCCTGTACAACCCTTGTATGGTACTGGTGTATCTGCTGGGAATGTCACCGGATGTGGCATTTCCAATCATGATGGGCTCCTGTGCCTTCCTGATGCCGCCTGCATCTGTGAAGTTTATCAAGGAGGGCGCATATAATCGAAAATCAGCACTTTCCATGGCGATTTTCGGATCGATTGCAACACTGGTTGCATCCCTTCTGATTAAATCCCTGCCGCTGGATGTGTTGAAATGGATCGTTGTATGTGTAACGGTATATACGTCCACAGTTATGCTTCGTGCCGGATTCTCCAAGGGGAAGGCGCATTCCACAGCGGGAAAAGCTGAAGCAGTGGAAATTGTAGATTGAGATAGAAAAGAGATTCTCCGCTATATAAAGTGAGGATCTCTTTTTGTTTTCGGGTATGTTAAGAAAGGAGATGCAGTTGCCGGATAGCCGCAATACGAAGCAGTATGCACATATCGTCATGCCTTCAACCAAACCGATTTTTGTAATATCGGTATAAGATGACTGGGAAGCAGAGGCTTCTTATAGTATAATAGGTAAGAGAGCAAGGAGTAAGGAACATGATAAAGCATATTGTATTTGATATAGGAAATGTATTGATGAGCTTTGCGCCGGAAGCCTATTTTAAACGCTGGTTTCAAAGCGAAGATAGGACACATCGTATATGCAGCCGCATATTTACGCATGAGGCCTGGGAGAAGTATGATCAGGGTATCTGGATGCTGGAGGATTTGTATGCAGTATATCACAAAGCATATCCGGATATGCTTGAGGAAACGAATATCGTATTGCAGAACTGGCTGCAGCTGATGAAGCCGATGCAGGAAAGCATTGCGTTCATGAAACAGGTGAAGGATGATGGCTATGGAGTATATATCCTATCCAATATCAGTCAGGATTCTGCGGATTTTCTGAAGAAAACCCAGCGATTTTTTTCGCTCGCAGATGGGGCAGTATTATCCTATGAGGAGAAAATCAACAAGCCGGATCCCCATATTTATGAGGTACTGCTGCAGCGCTATGAGCTGAACGCCGGGGAGCTTCTTTATCTGGATGATAATGTGGAAAATGTCAGGCAGGCAGAGCTGCTGGGCATTCATGGTATAGTGTTTCGTGATGTGTCATGTATCAAAGAAGCGAAGAGGCTGTTGAAAGAGGAATGTCATGCTAAAAATTGATCAGATGGTAACCGGAGTCATATCCGGTATGGATGAAGCGTATAACGGCTTGCTGCGTTGCGGAAAGGACGTCGTGCTTGTACGCCATGTAATGAAGCAGGAGGAGGTACGCGTCCGGATTATCAGGCGTATAGCGAAGGGATATATCGGAGAGATAGTGGAAATAAAAAAAGCATCTCCTTACCGTATCGCGGTAAAATGTCCGATCTATGAGCGCTGTGGAAGCTGTCAGCTGCTGCATATGAATGCGAAGGGTCAGCAGGAGTTTAAAAACCGCAGCATCCGGACGCTATGTGCAAAGGCTAAGATAGGAAAGCTTAAAGCAGAGGAAATCGTAGCGATGGAGGAGCCGTGGCATTACCGTAATAAAATGATTATCGGCTTTCAAAGGGATAAGCAGCGTCGTATTCAGGCAGGCTTTTATGAGGAATTTTCCCACCGTATTATTCCCTATAAGCGTTGTCTATTGCATCCTGAGGTCTGTGATGATATCATTGCGGGCATTGTTGAGCTGATGGGAAAGCTGCGTATTGAACCGTACGATGAGGATAAGCGAAGAGGGCTTATCCGGCATGTCGTCATGCGTTATGGTGCAGTGAGCGGGCAGATTATGATCGTTCTTGTATTGAATTCCAATGTGTTTCCGGCCAGAAAGAATTTCATACAGGAATTAAGAAGGCGATATCCTCAGATTACAACGATTGTGCAGAATGTGAATACCAGAAAAACAAGTGTGGTTTTAGGGGATGAGGAGCGTGTGTTGTACGGTCCCGGATATATCGAGGATGTCCTGTGTGGCATGACCTTCCGTATTTCTGCAAAGTCCTTCTATCAGATCAATCATGAGCAGACAGAGGTGCTGTATCAGCGTTCGGTGGAGCTGCTGAAGCTGAATGGAGGGGAAACGGTGCTGGATGCTTATTGCGGCATCGGGACAATCGGGATGTATGTGTCGCGCTTCGTGAAGCAGGTGATCGGTGTGGAAATTAACGGCGATGCTGTAAAGGATGCCAGAATCAATGCAAAGATCAATCAGATCAACAATATCCGTTTTGTCTGTGATGATGCAGGGCGCTATATGTCAAGGCTTGCGGCTGAGAAGAAGCGGCTGGATGTGGTGATTATGGATCCTCCGCGGAGTGGGAGCTGTGAGGAGTTTATAAAAAGTCTGGTGCGGATGAAGCCAAGGCAGGTACTGTATATCTCATGTAATCCGCAGACGCAGATACGCGATTTGCAGGTGTTTGAGCGTATGGGGTATCGGGTGCAGGGGGAGATGGTTCCAGTGGATTTATTTCCGCATACCGTGCATGTGGAGACGGTCTGTTTGATGTCAAGAAAAGATAAATAATTGCCAGAAAGCGGCGTATTTCCGGGCTTTTTGCGAGGTAAGCATCATCAGAGGAGCCTTGCGAAAAGCTCGGTTTTCTTATATGGAAACATATCCACTAAGCGAATTTGCCGGACAGCAAAAAATGAGTGGTAGGGTTTAGGCTGTGGATTAGATGTCAGGGGTTGTGGCAGTGATATGGATAACAAGGCTGACCGCAGTTCAAGCCACTCGATACTCGAAGGGGTAGTAGGCAGTGGATTGGATGTTTGATACGGAAAACAAGAGGAGCTGTATGGATTATGATGTGCTTCATAATTTTTTTATCCGTTTTTTGAAAAAACCATTGCTTTGCCCTTGGGACAATGTTGTATAATGAATTCAACAGGAGGTGATGGTATTGGGGTATAAGGTTAAATGGGTTGAAGATAACTTGGGTGTTACAAGAAAGGCACTTCGCGTATTTGAGAAAGCTGGTCTTATGCCTGAAAATAAGGGTGGTCAATATCGAGATTATGACGATGATGATATAGACCGCATTTGGACGATACGAGTTTTACAGGGTATGGGATATTCAATTAAAGAAATTTGCGATATGGTCTCTGATGATGAGTTTGATTTCGATACTTCTATATCTCAGAAGGTAGAGCAGTTAGAAGAAAAAAAGGTAGAGCTGGAACGCCATTTAGGATATGCGAAGACCATTAAACTAACCGGGCGATTTCCATCACGACCTAAAAAAATGGGTGAGGTAAAGTTTGAGGATTTTCAAGATGATGCCATTGAAAGATGGAATATTTCAGGGGATCCACAAGGTGAAGCATATGCACAATTGGCTGAAACGATGTTATCAAAATCCACCGAAGAATGGGATAATAGTGATTTGGGACGTATGCTATCTGCATTAGAGATGATGAAAAATACAGACTTGGATTTGTTGCTTGCAGAATACGTATTACCTAAATCGATTTGTAAGCGCAAGGCCCGGGGAGCTAACCATCCAGAGATTCAATTAATGATTAAGCTCATATATGAAAATCAGAATATATTGGGCCAGGCTTATGGTATGGAAGGAAAAATGACCATAAAACAGTTTTCACGATTTTATTCGTCGAGCTATTTGGCAGGTGATGTTGCAAAGTTAAAAGCTGGTGAATATAGTGAGGAGGATTGTGAATTTATAGCTGAAGCGATTTCTATATTTGGTGGTTATAAAAATTACGATGAATTAGTCGAGGAAGAGATGCGCTATGGTAGACGAGATGGAGGAGGCGAAAAGAATGAGTAATCTAGGTGGATATCAATGGTTAACTACTGCAGCAAAGAAGGTCGGAGGTCCTAAAAACCTTGTTTTAATGATAGCAGGAGCAGGTGCAGTGGTTTATAAAGGCGGCGAGGTGGCTGTTAAACGTACTGTAAAAGCAATAAAACAGAGGAAAAATAAAGAACAATTGTCGGAGATAGTTAATACAAAAATGTATACTGTAACAGCTGAGGGTATGAGCAATGAGGGATTGGAATTTAAAATCGGAGACCAATTTAGAGTATTGCAATCAGATAAAGATGCTATTCTGATAGAAAAAATTGGCGATAATGATAATCCCTATTTTGTGTCAGCAGAATTGCTGAAGAATATATCAGATTTCGAGTGCTAGGAGGTAATTGTTATGAGATGTGCAAACTGTGGAAATGAAGATGAGAATACTCTATGGGATGAAGGAGATACGATTTACTGTTCTCGATGTACTCATAGAACAAGAACTTCTGACGGAGAAGAGGATCTGGTTGAATGTCCTCATTGTCATGAGATGAGAGATAGCAAGGCTTATTATTGTAGACATTGCAATATGCCTTTTTAACAGGGGGTGAAAAAATGACCAGAGATGAACTGAAAGACCAGATTCATGAGTTAATGAGACAGTATGCAGATGAGGAAATTGATGGAGATACATATAAACAAAAGATAATGGATTTAACCACATCTGCTCAGAATGCAAACGACGAAGATTAATTTTTAGATGACAAGATAGAAAAGAGGCGGAATTATGCAGCAGTGTCCATTTTGTGATAAAGTCTATGATGAATCTGAATATAGCCATTGTCCATATTGTTCGGGCGAATTAGAGGATGACGATGATGAAGTTCGTCCATGCCCTGAATGCGGTGGTTGCTTACATTGGGATGGAGAAGTTTGGGAATGCTCAAACTGTGACTACTCAGAGGAAGACTAAAAAAGAAAAACTCCCCATCACCGGATTAGTTTCTAGTGGTGAGGAGCCTTTTTGTGTCTATGGACTTATGCCAGAATATCAATACTCACTCCGGATTTCAGTTCCACGGTGAAATGGTCATCCCAGACGGTTATCTGCTTGACCCAGCGTCGTACCAGTGACTCATCAAAGTCGGTGAGGTGGGTGGTCTGCTGGGAGATGTAATCCTGCAGATCGTTGATTCGTTTTATTTGCTCATCCCTTGCAGCAGTATCGACTGTTGTCTGCTGGCGGAGCTCTCGGAGTCTGAAAATCTCATCAGCAATCTCGTCGTAGGCTTCTTTGCTCTGGGCTTTCTGGATGAGCTCTTGTTACAGGGCCATCAGCTTCTCGTCGATGTTCTCAACGGAAGTGGCCTGCGAAGCTCGGATAACCGAAGCGATGTTAAGCTGCAGCTGTGCCTGATAGCTACTTTTGTTTCCAAGCATCTGGTTGATTGCCTTGACGACGGCATCCTGAAGAACCAGCTCATTGATGGTTCGGGCGTGGCATTCCAGTCCAGTGGATTCCAGCCTGCTGATGCAACGCCAGACGATAGATTTAACTCCACGATTGTTCCAGTGGAGCCTTCGGAACATTTCACCACATTCTCCGCAGATAATGATTTGGGAGAAGCAGTGATTGCAGCTATAGCTACGTTTCTTGCCATTGGCACTGGTTTTGACCACTCGCCTGCGGACTAGTTCTTCTTGAACCTGTAAGTAAATGTCTTTCGGAATAATAGCTTCGTGGTTACCTTCTACATAGTATTGAGGAACGAGACCGTTATTCTTGACTCTGGTTTTGTTCAGAAAGTCAGTTGTGTAGGTTTTCTGGAGCAGGGCATCGCCGATGTATTTCTCATTGCGCAGGATCTTGTTGATAGTGCTTGTGTGCCACCTTTTTCCTCCTGCACCGGTAAGAATACCATCACGCTCCAACCCGGCGGCAATCTTATCCATGCTGAGTCCTTCTAAGTATTCTCGATAAATACGCTTTACGATTTCTGCTTGTTCTGGGTCAATTATGAGGTTGCCGTCCGCGTCCTTCGTGTATCCAAGAAAACGATTGTGGTTGATTTGTACCTTGCCTTGCTGATAGCGGAACTGGATGCCCATCTTCACGTTCTGGCTCAAGGATTGTGATTCCTGTTGGGCCAGTGATGCCATGATGGTGATTAGGATTTCTCCTTTGGCATCCATTGTGTTTATGGATTCCTTCTCGAATATGACCGGAATATTCATGTCCTTGAGTTCTCTGATGTATTTCAGACAGTCCAGAGTGTTTCGGGCAAATCGGCTGATAGACTTGGTAATAATCATATCAATTTTACCGGCCTTGCAGTCATCAATCATGCGGTTGAATTCTTCACGCTTTTTGGTGTTGGTGCCGGAGATGCCGTCATCGGCATAGATTCCGGTGAATTCCCAATCCGGGTTCTTCTGAATATATTCTGTATAGTGTTCTACCTGAGCTTCATAGCTGGTAGCCTGCTCATCGCTGTCTGTACTGACACGGCAGTACGCTGTGACTCGGAGCTTCGGTTTTTCTTCTTCCTTCTTGCGAGCGTTACTTCCAACTTGGCGTCTCGCAGGAATCAGCATTACATTTCCCATTATTGACTCTCACTTTCTATGAGGCTGTACAGGTATTCCGCTTGTCTGACGGGGTTATCATGTAAGACAACACCGTCTTTCATATAAAAGTGGGTAGGTATCTGTATTTTCCTCATTTGTGTTTTCTTATTATTCCGTCCGAGCTTAGTGGCCCGGCGTATACGCTCTTCTTGCGCTTTCTGGTAAGTATCCTTATCAATGATAGCTGGGTAGAAGTCATCACCAAGATAATGGGCTGTTTCCATCAATCGCTTAGCGGTTCCATGATAGGTTGGAATTCCGGCTTCTGCAGCTGCCTTCGATAAGGACATACCACTCAAATAATTCTTATAGAGCTGTCGGAGCTTAGTGGCAGCAGGTTTATCAATGACGGCAGTGCCGTTTTCAATCCGATAGCCAAAGGGTGTGTGTCCCATTTAATCACCAATCCTTTCTGTGAATGTCAGTCCACATTTCAACACAAACTTGATTTCATTTCTTCCGGTAATCTCAATGTGGTCTGCGTAGCTTTCAAAAAGCTCCTCATTGTAGGCTGTCAACATTTCGGTATGAGATACGAAGTGGAGCAGCAGGTTTGTTTCTGTAACCTTTACTGAGTCACCGGTCATGCAGATGGTGATAGCTTCAATATCAGAGCGGTAAGTCTCTGCCTGCAGGAGGAGGGCATTTGTTTCTTGATTGTATAAAATCTGGTCAATATAGCCTTGTGCCATCAGCTTTGTCAGGGTTTCTCGCTGCTCGCTATTCTGGGCCAGAAAAAGCTCCAAGTGCTGAATTCGCTGTACCGCTTCATCTCCAGAAGAATTCTCAAGGGCTTTCAGATAAGGAGCAAGTACTAGGCGATGCCCGTAGATGAGCTTGTTCAGCATCGTTATAAATGCAGCTTTTATCTCATCATCCCTTGCATACTTCATGCCGCAGGTGGCCTTATCCTTCAGGTGGGTATTGCAAGCCCATGCGACATACTTGTAGGTAGTGCAGGTATGAATCCTGCGCTTGAAGGTGTCGCCACATTCTCCGCAAATGATTTTTCCTGAGAATGCGTAGCGTTGCTGGTATTTACTATTGCCTTTTTCGATACCTTTCTCAGAAGCTCTTTGTGCGACCAGTGCATTAGCAGCGTCAAAATCTTCATGGCTGATAATCGCTTCATGGTGGTCTGGAGCCATGTACTGGTCAACCTCACCGTAATTGATGTGACGATTGAAGTTCTCATCGGTATAGGTCTTTTGAAAAATAACGTCACCAGTATATTTCTCGTTGGCAAGGATGGCTCGAATGGTAGTAGCGGTCCATTTGCTGTTTTTCTTGGACGCAATACCATCTGCATTTAGCTCATCAGCGATAGCCTGAGTTCCTTTGCCGGAGAGGACATCAGCAAATATCTTTTTTACAATTTCGGCCTGTGCTGGATTGACGACCATATTTTCTCCGTCCCAATCGTAGCCGTAGGGCGTATAGCTCAGCTTGAAGGTTCCGTTCTGGAAGCGGCGCTTAATGGACCACTTGGCGTTTTCGGAAATGGAAGTGGATTCACCTTCAGCCATACTACTGAGAATGGCAAGGAAGAGCTCACTTTCCATTGAGCCGGTGTTTATATTTTCCTTTTCAAAGGAAAGCGGAATATCCAAGCTCTGCAGTTTTCTTACAAGTGCCAAGCAGTCGGTCGTGTTTCGAGAAAAGCGGCTGATGGATTTGGTGATAACAAAGTCAATTTTCTTTGCTTCACAATCTGATATCAAGCGAAGTAACTCCGGACGTTTTTCAGCCTTGGTTCCTGTGATACCTTCATCGAAGTAGAGACCGGCGAACTGCCAATCCTCACGGGAATTGATGTATCGCTCATAATGGGCTTTCTGTGCTTCCAGACTTTCCAGCTGGGCATCACTGCCTGTCGAAACACGGCAGTAGGCAGCAACTCTGAGTTTCTTTTTTATAGTGATGTTATTCTGTGCACCTTCGATTTTTGTTACCTTCTTCACGGTAGTTCACCTCCCTTCGTTAGTGTCACATATTAGCTCTGAAAGCCTTATATATCAACGGATTTCTGGCATAATCTCCACCCAAAATGGAGAGAATGTCTCACGAATTTTCAGCGATAATTTGTTGAACTCTGACAAGGAAATAAGTCCAAGCTCCAGCATGTTTTCAGCCACTTTCTGCGCCTGAAAGAAGTTATAATCCTGTTCGATATCGGCCTGCTGGATGGGCTTAGGAGCAGCAGAAACCGGAATTGATGTTGTGATATTCTCTTGCATAATTGCCTCCAATCTGAGGAAGTTCCTCACTACTAAATGGAGGCGAGATAGTGGTTTGGCCGAAAAAAGATAAAATTATCTGCCTCCACTATCCAATGGAGGTGAAGTGAGCTTTTGAGCCATCAAAAATAAAAAAAGAGGGCCCGCAGGAGATAACTCCCACAGACCCTGTGAAAAGGTGTGCCTTATAACTTCTTTGCAAAATCAAGAGAAATCCATCCAGCTCCGGATTTGAGCTTACCCCAAAGAGTAGCGCCTGCTCCCTTGGACTCTTGAACAATGGTAAAGATGCCCTTGCCAGTGAACTGACCGGTTCTGTCGTAGTTGGTACCCGGACCCTTACGGATATTCAGATTGGCGATGCTGACCTGAACCTTATAGGAAGTGTCCTTGGAAGGAGTGGGTGCCGGTGTGGATGCTACCGGGTAGACAACATTTCCAGAGGCATCAAAAACCTTGTAGCCAGAATTCTCGTCTACCTTTTTATTGGCATTGTCCAGTACCTTATAAGCTCCAATCTGACTCTTGGCATCAGACCAAGACTTGCGTACACGGTACATCTGAGTGGTAGGAGCAGTGCTGCCGCTACCAGAAGTAGTTCCAGAAAGCTCTGCGGTAACCTTCGTAGCCAAATCTCCAAGTCTGGCATAGAGCCAGTCACCCGGACAGGACTTGTTCGCAAACCATCTGTGGACAGTAAGTACCATCTCATCAGACTTCGGTACATAATTTAAGGTCTTGTCCTTATTGGCAAACCATAAGAGCTTCTTCTTACCGTTACGCTTGCAGATATCCACGCAGAGCTTGATGAGAGATGCGTAGACTTTATCGTTCATCCAGTAAGGCTCCTTGGTATCAGAAGCGCACTCGATGGTAACGGCTCTTTGGTCGTTGGCATTGGAAGAGGAGCACCAAGAACGGTTCTTCTCCTCGACATACAAGCCGACTCTGCCGTTTTTATCGATACCGTAGTTGCTGGATGCCTGCGTAGAGGCCTTGGCAAACCAGTCACCAAGGCCTTCTGCAGTACACTGACCCACAACACAGTGAGGTGTGATGCGGTCAATGGAATGAGTTCTCTGTCCAGAATGATTTGGACTCAGTTTGGTATACGCTACCATTTTGCTGTTTGTGTAAGCCATGTTAGTTTTCCTCCTTTGCGCTTCTGTCATGAAGCTGTTCTAATACGACCTTGATTTTTTCAGGGACCGGAAGTCCGAGACGGGCTGCATTTTCCAGAATGCTGACACCTTCATTGGAAATGTAGAAGAAGATGACTGCTGTACGAAGAACGCTGCCAGAGCCGATGACGTGAGCATCAAGAATACTGCCAATGCCAACGAGCAAGAAAATCAGCACCTTTCTACAGATACCTTTGAAGCCTACTTCGCTGGAGAGGGTGTGATTGCTAATGGCGCACATGACGCCAGTGACATAGTCGATGGCTACAAATGCGATGAGTGCGTAGAGCAATCCATCCCAACATCCGAGGAAGTAGCCGAGCCAGCCGCCAATGCCGGTAAAGATGAGTTGAATCGTGTTCCAGAATTCTTTCATGATAAATTCCTCCATTTCTGAAATTTGTTATAAAAAAAGCAGCTACTATCTGATAGCAATGTCATCAACTTAAGGTATCTTGACAAAAAAAGAGTATTCAGTATAGAGAACAATCAATATGTTCCTATAGA
>NZ_CAXSSO010000017.1:0-69034 GCF_964240115.1 Clostridium sp. HGF2 | reverse complement strand
GCTCATCATCACTTACATACTTCTATACGTTAAGAAGGTATGAAATTCCTAAAAAATCCACATATTCTTGATTTTTTCCTGCTTTAAAAGGATTGTCAGCTTGCATTTTACAGAGTTGCGATTTCGATCACTTCTATCTAAATGTATATAACAGAAAAAGATGAGGCGATAAAATAGCTTTTCTGCCTTTATAAAGAAACAGGTATAATCCTGCAATCGATGTCCATACTTCAGCTATGAGGTGAAGAAATGAAACGTTATGCAATAATCGGCTGTCTGTGGGTTCTTATGGCATCTGCTATGATTCATGGAAATGCCAGAGCAGAGATTGATTATGAAATCCGCTATGACAGCAATACGAAGCAGACCTATGAGCTGAAACAGAAAATTCAGGATATCTATTCCGAGCTGGTTCGTGGTGTACATAAGGAATCCTATATTCTGATGGTGCTTCATAATAAGGAATTATTTGCTTACCGAAAGGATCTTCAGGCTGACTGGAAACAGAATCAGCTAGTGATTACTGAGGGTGATGGAAAAGGAGATACGATTACCGGTACGCTGCGAACAGAAAGTGTGTGTGTTCCGGAGGTTCAGCCGCGTTCCCTTTTTCAGGAGATATTTCAATAGATATATTTGCAAACATCAACGGCTTTTTCCTGTTGGTGTTTTTTTCTTGCAGGTGAGTTACGGATTCCTGCAACTTGGTTGAATTTTATAGCTTTTCTATTCATGTGCAAATATAATAAAAACAGGAGGATGCGGTATGAAAATCATTGAGGGTAAGGATTCACAACAGCTGGATGTTCGCATCCGGTTTGACTCGGAGGAGGAAAAACAGGCAGCTTTCCGCTTGCTGGCAGCTATGCATCAAAAGCTGATCGGCTTGCAAAGAGATAAGGAATATCTGCTGCGTCTGGAGGATGTCTGCTTTATCGCTTCCAGTGACAAGCGTACCTTTTTATATACTGCACAGGGCTGTTACGAGTCTATGCTCTGGCTTTATCAGATGGAAGAACAGCTGAATGATGATTTCATACGAATCAACAAAGCAACAATTATCAATATGGAACATGTAACCAGCATGCATGCAGATCTGGGGTCAAGAATCCGGGTATATCTGGATACCGGTCATCAGCATATGGTCACAAGGACCTATGTAAAGGCGTTTAAGCAGAAGCTGAAAGGGGAATAATGGCATGTATAACTATCTGGTTAAATTTTTTAGAAATGTAACAATGTCCTTTTTTACTGCGATTTGTGTAATTGCACTGGCAGGTGTCACATGCCGGGATGGAATTATGAAGGTGTCAAGCTTTTATGTGCAGGGCGGTATTTCCTTTTCTGCTGTTTTTGAGCTTTTATTGCTTTCCTCTCTTCTGGCATTATGCAATTTGCTTCTGGATAAGCCCACAGTATTTCCTGCAATGCGCCTGACCTACAAAATTATTTTGCGTATTGCAGTTGTTATGATGCTTATTCTACCGTTTATTTATGTATGCCGCTGGTTTCCTGTTGATGATCATGCAGCATGGATCGGCTTTGTTGTCTGCTTTCTGTTAAGCTTCTCGGCAGCAACTCTGCTAAGTGTATATGCCACACGAAGAAAGGATCGGGAATATCAGAAGCTGCTGGAGGCCTATAAGGCTAAGAAAGAGGAGAGGAAAAAATGACAATACTGGAAGCGGATCATATACAGAAGAGATTTGCGGAAAAAATGGTTTTAATGGATATCAGCTTTTCCATTGAGAAGCCGGAAATCTTTGGACTTCTGGGACCGTCAGGGTCAGGAAAAACAACGCTGATACGGATTCTACTTGGCTTATTAAAGAAGGACGGCGGCAGCTCATATGTTCTGGGAAATGATTCCGGACAGCTAAGTGATGATACGTATGCACAGATTGGTATGATGCTGGATGAAGCTGGATTATATGATCGTTTATCCTGTATAGATAATCTGGATATATACAGAAGGCTCTATCAGCTTCCTTATAATGTCATAGAACCGGCACTGCGCCGTGTATCTCTGTATGACAGCAGACAGAAAGCAGTCATTAAGCTGTCAAAGGGTATGAAGCAGCGGCTTTCCTTTGCCAGAGCATTGCTTCATGAGCCTAGGGTTTTATTTCTGGATGAGCCTACCTCGGGGCTGGATCCGGCAACAACATCCAACATTTATGAGCGTTTGTTTGAGCTGAAGGAAAAGGGTGTCACTATCTTTCTGACAACACACGATATGGAGGAGGCAACACGCCTATGCGACAGAGTGGCCTTTTTGAATGAGGGCTCTATCATCGAATGTGATACGCCGGAAGCTATCTGCTGCAAATATAATACGACGAATCAGGTTAACATAACGACAGCGCAGGGAGAGAGTATTGTGCTGGATATCAAGAGAGATGCAGAAAAGATTATGCGTCTGATGGAAGCCGGACATGTGAAGACCATCCATTCCATGGAGCCTACACTGGAAACTGTATTTATCTCACTGACAGGAAAGGAGCTGGTCTGATATGAAGCCTTCTCATATATATGCAATCATCCGTAAGCAGCTAAAGGACACCTTTCGTAATAAGCCTACGCTTGTACAGTTTGTGATGTTTCCGGCAATCGCAGCAATTCTGACACTTTCTGCTGGCGAATTTGAACTGCCGAAAAGATACTTTGTAAATCTGTTTTCTGTTATGTATGTATGCATGGCTCCGATTCTCATCCTGTCTGCGATCATCAGTGAGGAAAAGGAGAAGGGCTCTTTACGTATGCTCATGATGTCAAATGTAAAACCGATGGAATATCTGCTGGGCATCGGAGCGTATGTGTTTGTATTTTGTATGGCAGGTGTTCTGTTTATGGGATTACTGGGGAAATTCTCCCTGCAGGAGCTGTGGATGTTTCTGCTGCTGAATGCATGCGGTATTCTGATTTCCTCAGTTATTGGCGCACTGATTGGGGTTGTGAGTGATAATCAGACGGCTGCCAGCGGTCTGTCCGTTCCTGCCATGCTGCTTACTTCCTTTATTCCCATGCTGTCAATGTTTAATGCCTCCATACGCAATGTGGGAAAATTTCTATATTCTCAACAGATTTATGAGCAGATCAACAACAGCTCTACGATTGTTCTGTCCGCACAGTCATTTGTTGTGATACTGATAAATTTTGCTCTTGTGCTCGTGCTGTATGTGTACATGTATAGAAGGAAGCAGCTGCTTGCTTCATAATAAAGTAAAACCCGGTATGTCGAGCATGCCGGGTTTCTACTTAGTTCAAACGGTAAACTACATGCAGGAAAATTTTAAGCCTGCTTCACTGTAACAGATCCGACATCGTGGAAATGAAGTCCTCATAGGATTGACATCCGCACAGCTTCTTGACATTTTCCGGTGTGCTTAAAATCATGGTAATCGGATCAAAAATCTCATTGAAAATATAACGGTCACTTTTGTTAAAGCAAAGCATGAGCACCAGATACACATCCTGCTGATTCCATGATATCGGCGTTTCACTGATAACAATATTCATCCCTGTCTTTTTGGCATGCATTTTCATTGCATGCGGAATCGCAAAGCAGCCAAAAGCTGTCGAGGACATATTCTCACGGGATATTATTTCATTCTCAAATTCATTATCCACATATCCATGCGCAATCAGTTTATTTACCATATATGTTATACACTCTTTTTCTGTAGAAAATCCACTCTTCAGGACCTCAAAAAAATCAGGCAGAAGCAGCTCTTTCAAATAGCCTTCAAAAACGCTGCGTTTTTTTAATTTACGGATTGTTTCTATTTTTTCATTTAACAGCTGTCTGTCCTTTTGATTGAGGAATATGCTAATCTGAATCATAGGTATGGAAGTAATTACAGAAACAGGTATTGTAGTTATGATGAGATTTGTATCCTTAATTTTATCAAAATCACTTTCATCGGTAAGTATATTTGTAATCAGCAATTCATCCGAATAATAGCGCTTGATCACATCGGTAACCTTCAGACTCATATCGTAATAGCTGGGACAATACAACGCTACAGTTATTTTTTCTGTCAGGCTTTTCTGTGCCTCCAGGGCGCTTCCCAGATGAAAGGCAATATAGGCAATTTCATCATCGTTTATAGAAATTCCTGTCTTTTCTTTTATCGTTGCGGCAAGAGAAACCGATACATCATAAATCAGAGGACAGGAGGTTTTAATACCATCCGCGAGTGGATTTTTACTGAAGTAATTATTCTTGGAGCGTACCAGTAAATTTTTGATATGAAGGGCGAACCGGATAAGAAATTCCTGTTCACTCAAATCAATATAATAGAAGGAGTTGATATCGAGAATCAGCTCTTTTACCAGATCCAGACAGTCCTTTCCGATAAAATCCTCCAGGTTTGCGGCGTTTATACTTTTATAATCAATTGTTGTCGCCCTGGAAATAATCAGCAGTGTCATTTCATAAATTTCCGCCTTACTGTAGGTAATATGAAAATGCTCTTCCAGACGTCCTGCCACTTTTTCCGCAAGCTCATACTCATGCAGGTGAACCGCCGGCTGCTGGTCAATGCTCGTTGTATTGATATTGTTCTTCCGGATACGGTCAATCGCAATGGTGATATGCAATACCAGATTGATCAAAGAATAGTCATTGATAAAATAATGGTAATCCTCAAATATCTGTAATACCGTATTCTTAATATACGGAATATCAATATCAAGAAAGGAGTTTTGTAATGATTTTAAATTGACAAAATTAACATTGGATTCATTATATAACAGGGTGCTGAGTAATTTGCGCTTGTTTTTTTCTAATCCTTTTATAGAAATCTGATCTTTCTGACTTACTAATTCCAAATCATATTTTGCCAGTCTGCGCTTGACTTTTTGCAGCTCATTCTTGATGGTAGAAAGACTGATAAACAATTCATCACATAAATCATATATATCAATTGCTTCCTCCTGATGATGATTAATCAGCTGATTTAAAATATAGATTACACGTTCTTCCGACGTCTGGGGAATATGATCTGCAGTTTCATCCAGTATGGATTTCGCTAATTCCATATCCAGACGGTATCCTTCCCTTGATGAATGAATAGCTTCGGGATATTCTTCATTGATTTCACGTACATAATTTTTTATACTGCGTACAGAAACATTCAGATGATTGGCTAATAAATTGGTATTTGCCGGTTGTAGGTCAAATAAAGCACGGAGCAGCTCTTTGTTTTTCTGTTTCATTTCATCACCTGCTTTTTGTTCAGAAATCACTATATGTTAAAATTATATTTTACCGGACTGTAATTCTCAACCAGAATTTTGCACGAGCTTGGGGAAAATATTATCTGCCCCTACAGCGTGCAAAACATGATTAGAAATTTAAAAACCGATTTGGCATACTATAGGTGTGATGAGGCGAAAAAGCCTGAAAGGAAGATTATTATGCAAAAATTAAATGTATTACTCGTCTGCGGTTCCGGAGCAAGCTCCGGATTCATGGCAGCCAATATGAGAAAGGCTGCATCCAAACAGGGACTTGATATTGATATCAAAGCACGTAGTGAATCAGAGATTGAAAACTATATTGATGAAATCAATGTCCTGATGGTTGGACCACACCTGGCTTATATTCTGGATGAGGTTGAGGAGTATACACATGGGGAGGATGTCAAAGTAATTTTAATGAAACCGGATTATTACTCTGTATTAAACGGAGAAATGGCGATTGCCCACTTACTTGAGGAAATGAAAAAATAATCGTTACTGAGAAAGGGAGATACATATGAATAATTTAATAAACTGGCTTGAAAATAGTTTTGCGCCGAAAATGAATAAGTTTAACCACAACACCTGGGTCGTTACGATAAAGGACTCTATCATGCAGGTACTGCCATTTATCCTGTTGGGATCCCTGTTTTGCGTGGGAACGGTTATCGAAGGGTTTGTGACTCTGCCCTTTTCCTTCTGGACACCTTATGGGTGGACAATGGGAATGATTTCTGTACTTGTCAGCTTTCTGATTCCGTTTAACTTCTGTGAGAAGAAACGATTGAGAAAGCAGAGAATTATCGCCGGTGCAACCGGTCTGATTCTATTCTTTATATCCATTACTCCGGAGCTTGTCAAAGCAGGGGAACCGGGGTTTGGTTCCAGTGCATTTGGTGCAGGCGGAATGTTCTGTGCAATGTTTACCGGTATTGTGACCAGTATTGTATTTAATCTGTTTGGCAAATTCTCATTCTTTAAAGAAGACAGTGCAATCCCGGATTTTGTACGGCAGTGGTTTGATGCATTATTGCCAATTGGCGGAATCATATTCACCGGGTTTATTGTGGTACAGGTATTGAACATCGATTTATATGCGATTATCACTTCCTTCTTTATGCCATTACAGGGTATTATGAATACATGGTATGGATTCATCCTGGTCTGCTTTCTGGAATGCTTTATTTATTCCATGGGTATTTCTTCATGGGTTCTTGCACCTGCGACATCTCCTGTAAAGTTACAGAGCATCGCCGCAAATATCGCACTGGCAACTGCAGGAACAGCGTCTGTAGCGAACCTGAACATGTATACGGAATCCTGCGTCTATACCTGCTATCTGTGGATCGGTGGAATAGCCTGCACCATGCCGCTGGTTATCTTCCTTACATTATCCAAGTCGAAGAAGCTGAAATCTTTAGGTCGTGCCTGTATCGGACCAACGATTTTCAATATCAATGAACCTGTGGTGTTCGGCTGTATTGCATGGAACCCTGTTATGATGCTGCCTATGTGGATTAACGGTATCGTGTTACCGGCATTGGTGTGGATCGCATGTAAGGTAATCGCCATTGCCCCAATTCCTAAAATTCAGTTTGAAATGTGGTATTGTCCATTCCCGATTTCCACATGGATCACATCGGAAGGATCCATTATGGCCATTGCAGTCATGCTGATTATATTTGTTGTCGGCGGTGCGATCTGGTACCCGTTCTTCAAAGCCTATGAAAAGCAGTGTATTGATGAGGAAACTGCAACAGAAGCAGCTGCTGAATAATAGTGAGAGGAGAGTTATTATGATGAGTGAACAAACAGTACAATCCGCAATGTCTATTATCTTGCATGCCGGGGATGCCCGGGTCGCATGCAAGGAGGCACTGGATGCCATTTCTGAAGCGGATTTTAAAACAGCTGAGGTAAAATTAAAAGAAGCACAGGCAAAGATTACAGAGGCTCATAAAGTGCAGACCGATGCAATTCAGGGAGAAACCCGTGGTGATGAGTCGGAATACTCTCTTCTGTTTGCGCATGCACAGGATACGTTAATGACGATTTACAGTGAAATCAATATTGCGAAGCAGCTGCTGAAAATATTCAGTGCTTATGAAAAACGTATTTCTGCATTAGAAAAATAAAAATCGTTAAGGAGGCAAATATGTCAAGAATACCGGATGGATTTCCAAAAGATTTCCTGTGGGGCGGCGCTGTAGCTGCAAATCAGCTGGAGGGTGCCTATACAGCAGGAGGAAAAGGATTATGTGTTGCGGATATCAATGAGTTCCGTGATGATATTGATATTACAAAGAAATATAATGATGAAGTTACTTCCGCCTACGTGAAGGATGCAATGAATGCCGGAAACAATGATGGAAGGGTGTTTCCAAAACGCCGGGGTATTGATTTCTACCATACATATAAAGAGGATCTCAGACTGCTGGCTGAATTAGGACTAAAGACCTTCCGTACCAGCATCAACTGGGCGAGAATATTTCCGAATGGGGATGATGAAGCTCCTAATGAGGAAGGCTTAAAGTTCTATGATGCGCTTTTCGATGAAATTCTCAAACACAATATGGTGCCGATGATTACCGTGTCCCATTATGAGATGCCGTTACATCTTACGCTGAAGTACAAGGGCTGGTATTCCAGAGAAACCATTTCTTTCTTTGAGAACTACTGCAAAGTGATTTTCGACCGCTATCATGATAAGGTTAAGCACTGGATTCTGGTAAACCAGATTAACTTGATTTCTCATGAATCCTTTAACCATCTGGGTGTTGCCGAAGATATGGTTGATGATTTAAAGAGTGCGAAATATCAGGCTGTGCATAATGAAATGGTCGCTTGTGCACGCGCTACACGATATGCACACGCAACGTATCCGAATTTACAAATTGGTATGATGCTGTGCGGCGGACATGATTATGCGGCAACTTCCAAGCCGGAGGATCAGCTGGCAGCCCTTCAGCATAACCAGATGGAATATTTCTACTCGGATGTACTTTTGAGAGGCGTGTATCCGGGATATGCCCTGCGCTTCTTCGAGGATCATGATATTCATGTGGAATTTGGAGAACAGGATGAAGAGGATTTGAAGAATACATGTGATTTCTTTTCCTTCTCCTATTATTACACTCGTATTGTGACAAAAGAAAGCTTTGAAAACGGAAATGACTCCATCCGTAATAAAGAACTGCCCGCCAATGAATGGGGCTGGACCTATGATCCGATCGGATTGAGAATTTTATTGAATACCTTCTGGGATCGTTATCAGAAACCGATTTATATTACAGAAAACGGAAGCGGGTTCTATGATAAACTGGAAAATGGTCATATTCATGATCCGTACCGTGTTGATTTCTATCGGAATCATTTCGAACAGATCAAAGAAGCAATCCGTGATGGTGTGGATGTCAGAGGCTATTATGCATGGGGACCGATTGACATCATTTCCTGTTCCTCTTCTGAAATGTCAAAACGCTATGGATTCATTTATGTAGATTATGATGATTATGGAAAGGGCAGTGGGAAAAGAATAAAAAAAGACAGCTTCGCCTGGTACAAAAAGGTTATAAAAACAAATGGCGAGGAGTTGGATTAACTTATAAATAGAAATGAGGAGATATTTCATCGTTTTTAATGGTGGAGTATCTTTCTTTTTCATGCTTTAAAATGTTAAACATTACACTGCTGATATGAATAGATACTATAAGTAGACACACAATAGGGAAGAGTACGGGATATCGTTCTAAAATATGCTATAATGAAGGAGCATGAAAGAGAGAAGGGATACTTTTGAAATTAAGCAATAAAGAATTGGTGCAGGATACGTTGTGGATCCTTGCGGGAAATATTGCTCTGGCCATGGGGGTTGCCTGGTTTATATTGCCCAATGATGTACTGACGGGGGGCCTGGCGGGTGTTGCAATCGCACTGGAGCCGCTGATTCATTTAAATCCTGAACTGGTGATCAATGTATTGACCGTCGTACTGTTTCTTGCAGGATCACTTGTCCTGGGGAAAAAGTTTGCGGCAAAAACGATTCTGAGTACAATCTGTTATCCGCTGCTGCTTACTTTACTGTCCTATCTGGCAAAACATGTGATTGCTCCGGATACCTTTATCATGGATAAATATTTAGCCACCATTTACGGCGGTGCGCTGATGGGTATCGGTGTCGGCTGTGTGTTTCGTACAGGTGCCAGTACCGGAGGTATGGATATTCCACCACTGATCATTAACAAGTATACCCATATACCGCTTCCGACACTGGTTTTGATTGTGGACGCGCTTACCGTACTGCTTGGTGCTGCCGTATACGGACTGCAGGCTGCACTTACAGGAATTCTGTCAGTCTGGGTAAGCAGCTATATGATCAATAAAACCATGATGATCGGTGGACATGATGCGCGTAATGTGATGATTGTATCCAATAAGCATACGGAAATTATGGACCGTATTCATGAGGTGTTGGAGCGCGGGACTACGATTCTGGAAGCAACCGGCGGTTATTCTTCCGAGAAACGACCGGTCATAATGGCTGTGGTATCCAAAAAGCAGCTGCCGGAGCTGGAGCATCTGGTGTCGCATATTGATCCGGAGGCATTTGTTATCGTTATGGAAGCAAATGAAGTACAGGGTCTTGGGTTCACTTATGAGGAGGAGCTATAGCTTTTCCTATATAATATAGAAGTTTATGAAAGGAGGCGGAAATATGCAGAATTTTAACTATCACAGTCATACAGAACGGTGCGGGCATGCTGTAGGAAGTGATGAAGCGTATGTAAAGGAAGCGATAAAGAATGGGTATCGGTATATGGGTTTCAGTGACCATGCCCCGTATCGTAACGGTGATGCACCGGGAGAGCGTATGCGGGTGGAAGAGCTTGCAGACTATGTGAGCAGTGTGAGAAAGCTGCAGCATACTTATCAGGATCAAATCGAAATCCGTCTGGGGATGGAAATCGAATATTTTGAGGAACAGCTGGATGAGCTTATGCAATATAAGGAAGAGATGGACTATCTCATTCTCGGACAGCATGGCCCTGCATTGTATGCGCCGGAATTTTATGATAATCACAGCGATGCGGATGTACTTCACTACGCTTCGCTGATTGAAAAGGCCTGTGAGAAGGGATTACCGGATATCATTGCGCATCCTGATCTGTTTATGTTCGGAAAGGAAGTCTGGACAGAAGCCTGTTGTGAGGCTGCCCATAGAATCTGTGCGAATGCACAAAAGCACGGGATTATTCTGGAGGTCAATCTGAACGGCCTGCGCTATGGGAAACGCAAGCTGGGAGAGGAATTTCGCTACACCTATCCATATCGCAGCTTCTGGGAGATTGCCTGTACCTATGATGTGGATATCGTCTATGGTCTGGATGCACATGCACCTCAAAAGTATGCCGATCAGGATTGCTTTGCTGTTGTGAATCAGGAAATTCTATATGATCTGCCGTTGAAATTTCGTAATGAGCTGCGGTTTGAAGACAGGAATAGGGGGAACTGAGATGCTGAAGGAAGCTATGTATAAAAGACATTCCCGAAGAAGCTATCTGCGAGAGAAATTGCGGGATGAGGATGCAACCTTTTTAAAGGAACGCATTCATATGTATAACCAGAAGCACGGATTGCATATGAAGCTGGTATGCGGACATCCGGAAATCTTTAAGGGATTTCGCAACAGCTACGGCATGTTTCACAATGTTGAGAATTTCATTATGATGATGGGCAATTCCCGTGATGTATATATGCAGGAGAAGCTGGGATATTTCGGTGAACGACTGATTCTGGAGGCGGTAGAGCGCAATATGGGAACCTGCTGGGTTGGCGGTACCTTTGCGAAAGATGCTTTAAAGCCCTATGTAAAGGAAGATGAGAAGCTGTACTGCGTTATCGCGATCGGCTATACCGCACATAAGAAAACCTTAAAGGAACAGCTGATTTCGCATGCAACACGGCGCAGAGGAAAAACCGTGGAGGAAATGTCAGATATCACAGCGCACAGTCCGGATTGGATGAAAAACGGAATGGAGGCAGTGCAGCTGGCACCCTCAGCACTTTTTAAACAGCCGGTGCGCTTCCGTCAGGAAAAGGATTGTGTTTATGCTGAAGTTGCCCATACGGATTCCTTTGAAATGGTGGATTTGGGAATCACCATGCTGCACTTTGAAATCGGTGCACAAAAAGGTACCTGGACATGGGGAAATCCTGCTGTCTATGAGAAAAAATAAATAGATGAAAATTCATAGGCTAATTTGCCTTAGGATATAATAGAAGTAGCTTTTTATGAAATTTTATAATATTTATGAAAAGGAAGATGTGGCAGCCTTAGCCTTATATCATCTTCCCTTTTATTCATCTCTTCAATTTACTACGGTTAAGCATTTGTCTGTGACATCAGAATCTCTTTATCAGACACCTTTTTCTTTTAAACAGCTTAATCATTTATATGTTACTGTGTTAGAACTAAAAACCGCTGCACCGCTTTTTATAACAGGCAATACACGCAGCGAGAAAACTTGTCTGTATTGGGTGGAGGTATCTTCGTTTGCACAGCTGCATCAAAGACGGGAGTGAGAGCCCTTGTTTTTCAGGCAGGGTGTATGGTATGCATTTACTTTTGAAAGATGGATATCTCATTTTCTTTCACCGATAATCTGCTGTCGTTGTCATAGCTTGTCATATAAATGCCATGTCTGTGGAAAATTCTGAATCCAGTTGCTGCTGCATGAACAAAATTAAAGGAAAGGTAGGACATCATCCTCTTTGAGTCTTGCAAAGCAAACTTTTCTGTGTTAACGTTTACAATGGCTAGATGTTTAAAACTATGGAGGAGAGTATATGGAATTACTTCGTTTTTCTTATACGAATCTGAGGCGAAAGCCTGCAGATGCGTTCTTTTTCGCATTCTCGATGTTCTCCGCTTCCCTTGTGATTACGATGTTTTTCGCAATCATCGCAAATCCCTATTACGGAAGTGAGTCATTGCGTGATGCCTCTGCAATGTCACAGGGTGGAATGTCGCTTGTTGCTTCCTTTGATGGAGGCATCGGATCCGGAATCTTTACGATGATGCTGTCTTTGTTTATGATTTTCATCTGCATACTGACAGTCTTTTTTTCAAACAAATTTTTTCTGATGTCAAAAACACATGATATTGGTGTAATGATGATCAGCGGTAGCAGTATTATTCGAATAGCCAAGTTCCTGATTGTGCAAAATTTTATGATCATGGGAATTGCAGCACCGCTGGGAGCTCTTGCCGGCTGCTGTGTGTTTCCGCTGGTGAATCATGTCATCTATCTGTCTATGAATATACAGGCACCTGTGTTCACCTTTTCTTCTGCAGCCCTTGGATATTGCATCGCTACCCTTGTGATTGTTTCCGTATGGTTGGTTATTGTCGATGCAGGCTTTGTTTATCGCATGGATTCCATGAATGAGCTGCTGCGTGCCAGACGGTCGATGAATCCGATTGGAAAGCAGAAGCAGGTATTTATGAAAATCGTATATGTATGTGTGTATGCGTTGACCATATATCTGCTGTTCTCGATTGACTATCATTATATGAATGCCATTTTTCTGATATATCTTAGTGTAGCCATCGTATTCGGTGCAGGGAATGTATTTCGTTATATACTTCCGGATGTATTGAACCTGATGAAAAAACGGATGTTTGCAGAAAATCGCCATTATCTGATATCTTTGGGAAATCTGCGTTACAGCATGGTCAACGGAAATCTTCTGGTTACGATTATTTTATTGTCAACAGCGGTATTATTTCTATATCTGTGTAAATTTTATAACGACACGGCAACCTTTATGGTTGTTATGATCGCCTTTCTCGTATCGATGCTTCAAATCAGTATCTGTCTTGTTTATAAGCTGTCTGCCGACGGATTGAGTAAGTGTCAGGTCTTTCGCAATATGACGGCGATCGGGTATTTGAAAACGGATATCCGAAAAATTATCAAGCAGGAAATCGTCGGCTTTTACGGCATCATTCTGTTGTTATCTCTGCCGCCTTTACTGGTCATAACTTCATTGTTTGCGGCAGGAGGGGATGTGGCGTGGAGCTTTGTATTACAGCTGCACGGCTTGTATATCGGCTTTTTGCTGGTGGCGGCTGTGGTGATGTATCGCATTTATATGAAACTGATTTTCCGTCAGGATCTGATGGAAGCATATATGGAGGAATAGGAGAGCAGAATATGAATACTATATTGGAAGCTAAGAATATAACGAAGATTTATAATCGTCATACAAAAAATGAATTTGAAGCATTGCGCGGCATTTCACTGGAAGTGCACGAAGGAGATTTTATATGTATTATGGGACCCAGCGGTTCCGGGAAGTCCACGCTGATCAACAACCTTTCCACAATTGATATGCCGACAAAGGGAAAGGTCAAGATCAATGGTGTTGATGTCTACAGTATGCTGGAATCTCAAACGGGAAAATTCCGGTATGAAAATCTAGGATTTATCTTTCAGTCCTTTAATTTGATGGATACTCTGACGCTGAAGGAAAATATCGCATTGCCTCTTACCCTGTCAAACATGTCGAAGGAGGAAATCGGAAAACGTGTGCAGCAAACCGCAGAGAGGCTGGAGCTAGTGGATGTACTGGATAAATATCCGGTGGAATGCTCCGGAGGACAGTGTCAGCGATGTGCGGTCGCAAGAGCCCTGATTAACAAGCCTAAGCTGATTGTGGCAGATGAACCAACCGGCAGTCTGGATTCCAAAAATTCACATACACTGCTCACAATCCTAAAGGAGCTGAATGAGCGTGAGAAGGTCACAATCCTTATGGTGACTCATGATGCCATGATTGCGAGCTATTCCAGGCGGCTGCTGTATCTGCGGGATGGCTGTATCGAAGAGGATCTGGAGCGTGCGGATATGGATCAGAAAGAATACTTTTATAAAATTGTTCAAATCAACAGTAAGGAATCTATGGAGTTGCTGTTTTCGTAAAGCTCTCATCAGTCAACTGAAAATATCATATAAAAAATGTTTCTATACGCAGTTCATCTGCATATGGAAACATTTTATATTTTCTTAGGAATGCGGCATACGATTCCTTTTTTATAAGAGAGGATGCTCTTAGAAAACTCGAAATACCGTTACAGTCACTGCGGCCGCATACCGCATCTGCATGGAGCATTACTTCCTTGTCCGCATGTTCCATGGTAATACCCAGACACACGTCCTTTAGCATGGGAATATCTGTTCTGGTATCGCCAAAGCATAGATAATCGTGTCCGGGAAACCTCCACAGCTTCATCAGCTGGTGAATGCCTGTGGCTTTTGTCACGCCTGCCGGAAATAAATCGTATTGCGATTGCCGGAATAGGTAATTGCGACATCCAACAGCTTCTCAAAATAGGGCTCATAGTGAAAGTCTTTTTCCTGCAGTCTGTGTACTGCATCTATATTTGCAGGTGGAATCTGTCCATGCACCTGATTAAAGCAGGTGTTGCCGATATCAAAGAAAGCGGCTCTGAAATCGGTCAGGTGCCTGCCATATTTCATTTTCATACCTATTGTATAGTAGAAATTGTATACTAAAAAATACAGTCTATTATCAAATACTGTGAGCCCTCTAATGCAGATGGTGAATGAAAATCTAACCCTTTGGTATAGAAAATGTATGGTATTGGGAGGGGAAAGACCCTCTTATATATAAGGAAGCGTAGATTCCCATATGTTTTCTGCACATTTGACGGTTTGTATGATATAATGCATAATTGTTAACACCGGAGGTAGAAAAATGATAGAAACGCAAAATGTCAGTGTACGTTTTGGATCACGGACACTGTATGATAATGTAAACTTAAAATTCACAGATGGTAACTGTTATGGCCTGATCGGGGCAAACGGTGCCGGAAAATCCACATTCCTGAGAGTACTCAGCGGTGAGCTGAAGCCGGATACCGGCTCTGTCATCATCAAGCCGAATGAAACAGTATTTACTCTGAAGCAGGATCACTTTGCTTTTGATGAGTACACGGTCCTGGAAACGGTACTGATGGGAAATACAAAGCTGTATGAAGTAAAACGGGAAAAGGATGAAATTTACTGCAAGGAGGATTTCAGTGAAGCAGACGGTATCCGTGCCGGTGAGCTGGAAGCGGCCTTTGCGGATATGGATGGCTGGAATGCGGAAAGTAACGCGGCAACGCTGTTAAACGGCCTGGGAATTTCAGTGGATCTGCATGATGTATTGATGAAGGAGCTGTCCGGTAGTGATAAGGTAAAGGTGCTGCTGGCACAGGCGTTGTTTGGAAAGCCGAATACGCTGCTGCTGGATGAGCCTACCAACCATCTGGATATCAAGGCATGCTCCTGGCTCGAGCATTTCCTGATGAATTATGAGAACACGGTAATCGTAGTCAGTCATGACCGTCACTTTTTAAACAAGGTATGTACACATATTGCCGATGTGGATTATGGTAAGATTAAGCTGTTTGCGGGAAATTATGATTTCTGGTATGAATCCAGCCAGCTGATCAGCCGTCAGCTGAAGGATGCCAACAGCAAAAAGGAAGAGAAAATCAAAGAGCTGGAAGACTTTATTGCCCGCTTCTCTGCCAATGCTTCCAAATCCAGACAGGCGACATCACGTAAGAAAATTCTGGATAAGATAACACTGGATGATTTACAGCCATCAACTCGAAAATATCCGTTTATTGAATTTAAACCGGAGAGGGAGAGTGGTCGTTCTATATTGTATATTGAGGATGTAGAGAAACAGGTCGAAGATTGCAGACTGACTAATATCTCCTTTAACATGATGAAGGGAGATAAGGTGGCGCTGATTGGCAATCCACTGAAAACCACTCTGCTGTTAAAGCTGATTGCACAGGAGCTGACACCGGATGCCGGAAGCATTCAGCTTGGACAGACCATCAGGGTTTCCTACATACCGGATGATAACAGTGCGTATTTTGAAGGTACGCAGAGTATCTGTGAGTGGCTGAGCCAGTATACGGATATCGACGATATGTCCTTTATCCGCGGTTTCCTTGGAAGAATGCTGTTTAGCGGAGAAGAACCGCTGAAGCCTGTCAATGTGTTATCCGGTGGAGAGAAGGCGCGCTGTATGCTGTCCAAGACGATGCTGGAGGCGGGAAATCTGCTGTTGATGGATGATCCGATCAACCATCTGGATCTGGAATCCATTCAGACATTGAATAATGCTCTGATAAAATATCCGGGAGAACTGATTTTTGTAAGTCATGACCATCAGTTCATTCAGACAATCGCAAATCGTATCATAGAAATCAGAGATGACGGTATCATTGACCGCCGAACAACCTATGATGACTATCTGGAAAAGGAATACGGAATCGAAGAATAGAAATGAAATTGCCCGAAAATCGGGCTTTTTTTCGTATTTTCTTCACAAGTGGAGAAAACGGTGCGATAAAGCGATAAACAGGGGAGCGACAGCGGTTTCAGAAAACTGAAACAAATGAAAAAACAAATATCATTTGTGAATAGATATCAAATTATCACAAATAAATTTTCACATAAAAATCAGATATCTGACATAATATAGTTCATAGATACCTTTATTTAAAGGGTCTGGCATAAATGCCTCTGCAAATTCATATGTATAAAATACAATGTAGAGGGGAAAATAAACATAAATACATGTTAAAAAATAAAAATATTGGACAAGTCAAAAAAAGTATGCTAGACTAGTGTCTGTTTCGTAAAAGGAGGAACATCAATGAACTCAAAACGAATAAAATTCGCTTTATTCATCTGTGTTTTCGCTTTATATGGATGTGCTTCCAGTGCCTCTGTACCGCAGAAGTCACTGAACACCGTGAATAACAAACATACGGTATCTCAGGATACCCTTCATACAAACAGTCTGATTCAGACAAAGGATACCAGCATGGCCGCCATGGCTTTTCATGCCTATGGTCCTATGCAAAAAAGTGGCTCCATGTTTCGCAGCATGAGGGATGAGCATGGTGTGCTGCTGATGAAATCCGATGTCGAAGGCTATGCGAAAAAAATGAAAGAAAAGGTTGTAAAGGAACGGAAGCGTCAAGTGCAGCTGGAGAAAAAAAGAAAAGAACAGGAACGCCTGAAAAGGATGGAAAAGGAGTCCTCACAGGCATTCAGTCCGAAAATCACAACCTACGGCGTTGACTGCTATGGATGTGGCGGCGAAAGCGGCCGCGGCGGTACTTCCCTAGGTGTGGCACTGGATTTAACCCTTGGTGTACAGATGCCGGATGGCTCATGGCAGCCGGGTATCCGGTATGGTAATTACTATATCGTTGCCGCAGACCCAAGCATTCCGCTTTGCTCGATACTGAAAATCAGTGATCACGGTCTGAGTGGAAGTGGTATTACACCGGATCAGCCCTACTATGCCATTGTACTGGACCGAGGCGGGGCTATTCAGGGAAATCATATCGACCTGTATATCGGCAGTGAGAACTCCGGTGCTATCGTACCGGTGAAAAACACACAGGCAAAGGCGCAGATCATCCGTGAGGGTGGTAAAAACGGAGCCAGAAGCTGTGCATTATAATCATCAGGACATGGAAGCTGGTTTTCTGTGTCCTTTTGCTTTTACAAAAAGCTAAGCTGGTATTCTCTGTATTTAACATGATATAATTATGGTACTATAGTAATTAAGGAAAGGCTGATGCTTGTGAAGATGAAAGAAATCCTTGTGGTTGAGGGAAAAAACGACACAAATGTACTGAAAAGCTTTCTGGACTGTGATACCATAGAAACAAACGGTACGCATTTGGGGAAAGAAATCCTGCGACAGATCAGACTTGCTCAGAAAACGCGCGGTGTGATTATATTTACGGATCCGGATTTTCCCGGAGAAAAAATACGTTCCTGCATCAATGCGGCAGTACCCGGCTGTAAAAATGCCTTCATTGATAAGGCAAAGGCCAAAACAAACAAAAAGGTTGGTGTGGAGCATGCCTGCAAGGAAGATATTCTGGAGGCATTAACGCATCTGATGACCTTTGATGAACATCTGCAGGATACACTGAGCTATGAGGAATATCTGGATCTGGGACTAAACGGCAGAGAGGACAGTGCCGAAAAGAGAGCGCAGATTGCCCGCTCCCTGTATCTGGGAAAGCCGAATGCCAAAACACTTTTCAAGCGTCTGAATATGCTGCAGCTGCATAAAACAGATGTGGAAAAGCTGCTTGGTCAGCCATATGAATGAGCTTGTTAAGGTAACGTTTGCCCTGCGTCCCAAGGAACAACTGGAAAGCTGGGTATCTGAAATCCTGCAGGAGGGATGGGAATTGTCCTCCTTTCGCTATGTCATGCTTGGCTCTTTAATGAATTTTCGTTTTGTAGAGGGAAAACGACGGCATGTGCGGGTTTGCTTCTACGATGTGAAATACGATGCAGACGAAAGCATCTTTCTGGCTGAGGGATGGAACGTGCTTTGCCGAAACGGTCTGAGCGTTATTTTCTATCATGAAAATCTTGATCAGCCGCTGCCGCTTCTGGATATGAAGCTGTATACGAAGCGAAGAATCTTCAAAATGACATGCAATTTGCTGTATCTGTTTTCATTGCTGTATTGTGTGCGTGTGGAGGAGGAGGCATTGCGGAAGCCGCTTCTTTTCGTCTTTACCCTTCTATTGTTTGCGCTGCCGCTGCTGTTTGATGTCAAAAGCACGACAAAATACAGTAATCTGATTCGAATTATAAAAAACCTGTTGTACGCAGTGCTTTTAACAGGTATTGTATATCTGCTGATAGAATTGCTGGTATCCACCTTCTATCTGCTGTTTTAGAAAGGATAAGCTTATGAAGAAACCCATTGCGACACCTTCCAGAACAAAGGAAATTCTGGAAACACATGGAATGTTTGCGAAAAAAAATTACGGACAGAATTTTCTGATTGAATCCGGAATTGTAGATAAAATTGCACGACATGCAGTCCTGTCGGATCACTGCGTGGTATTTGAAATAGGACCCGGTATCGGTGCATTGACACAGTATCTGTGTGAGTATGCAAAAAAGGTTGTATCCTTTGAAATTGATGAGCGGCTTCCTGATGTTCTGGCAGACACGCTGCAGGAATATGACAATTTTGAGCTGGTCATGTCTGATTTTTTAGAAATCGATTTGAAAGAATGGTGCAGAACGTACAGGGAAGAGGGCTATGATGTCGTCATTGCTGCCAATCTGCCATACTATATCACGACTCCGATTCTGTTTAAAATCTTTGAATCCAAAGCGGACGTTGCGGCAATCACCGTCATGATGCAGAAGGAGGTCGCAGACCGCTTCGCTGCTGAAGTAAATACCAAGGATTACAATGCGTTAAGTATTATCACACAGTATCGCTGTGAGGTAACCCCGGTGATGAAGGTGCCGAAAAACGTTTTCCTGCCAAAGCCGAATGTGGACAGTGCAGTCTTGCAGTTCCGTTTCAGGGATACACCGCAGAATATCGAGGAAGAAAGTTTTTTTCCATTGGTTAAGGCTTGCTTTCGCCAGAGAAGAAAGACCATACTGAACAATTACGGGGAATATTGTCAGGATAAGCAGCAGGCGCGTGCAGAGCTTGAGAAAAGCGGTATAGACTGCACAAGACGGGCAGAAAGCGTCACACTTGCGGAATTTATCAACTTATATGAGGTACATAGAAATGAAAGTAAAAGCACATGCGAAAATTAACATCTGCCTGAATGTCGTATGCAGGCGGGATGATGGGTATCATGAGCTGGAAATGATTATGGTTCCTCTGATGCTCCATGATGAGCTTACCATAACACTGTCCAGTGAGAACTGCTATACGTGTAATGATGCACAGCTGCGGATGGATGAAACGAATACAATCGTTCAGGCGGTGGAGCTGATGCGAAGGACCTTTTCTCTATCGGAATGCTTCCATGTGCATGTGGAGAAGCATATCCCCGCACAGGCAGGACTTGCCGGAGGAAGTGCAGATGCCGCTGCAGTGATGCGCGGAATCCGTGATTTGCTGAAGCTGGATATCTCACTGGAGGAGCTGGCACAGCTGGGAAAGCAGGTTGGCGCAGATGTACCGTTCTGCATCATGGAAACCTGTGCTTTGGTAAAGGGGATTGGCGAAAGGATAACACCGTTCGCCATGCCTTGCGATTTTCATATTCTTCTGGTGAAGCCAGCGATGGGCGTACCTACCGGGAAAGCTTTTTCTATGCTTGATTTTGAGAAATGCGACCATCCGGACTGCAATGAGGTTATCCATGCATTACAGCAGGGCGACCTTGCGCAGCTTTCAAGTGTCATATCCAATTCCCTGGAATACAGTGCCTTTCAGCTGGTTCCGGAAATTGCGGACATCAAACACCAGCTGCAGAGTATGGGGTTTGAAGCGGTGCTGATGAGTGGCAGCGGAAGTACGGTATTTGCAATTACAAGGAAGAAAGAACTTCTGCGGCAAGCAGAGAAGCGGTTCCATAACAAAACGTATTTTGTATGCTGCACAGCGATCAAGCAGAAAATGGAGGTTAAGGCTATAGACAAACAGGGGATATCTCTTCTTTGATGTCTGCCTTAGTGCTGGCTTCATAAAGAAAAAACGGCATAGGATTACCGGTTTCGGTTTGTCTGTGCCATTTTCATATTATCCGTATGAAAGCCTTCATAGATCCCCACAGGATTCAAAATGCTACAGCTTGGATATATCCGGCTTTTGAATGGGTGGATTCGGCAGCGTGCTTTCTCTGATATCCGTAAGCAGAAGCTGTTCATGCCGAAAGAAATATGGGTGATGCCGAAAACGGGTGAACAGGAAGAGCAGGCTTATGAAAAGTCCTGTATAAAGCAGGACAGCATACAACAAATCCAGAAACATCATAAACAATAGGAAACAGGGAACACCGGTAAGTAATATAAAGACGCCCATTCCGATATAGGTGAGAACACGGTTTCCATATGTTATCATAAGAGAATACAACCGATCCTGCCAGGTGATCAGACTGCGCTCCAGCTCCGTATAAGGAAGCCATACAGTCCCGGTATCATCCTGCAGCAGTATTTTGCGAAATGCAGAGATATCCTCAATCAGTAAAGCCTCACCGACATATTCCCTGCGCAGAAGCTTGAAAAAGGGCTGCTTTCGCATATGTCTGCTACCGGTAATGAGATTCCCTCCGCAGCATTGCGTCCTCCCACAGAGGGTTCGGTACAGCTCCGGTATGAGATAGGCGGGATGACGGGTGTCGGTGAGCATAAGAAAGTCACCGTTTGACAGCTGTGCTCCCAGAAATATAGCAGAAACCGGCGTAACACGGTGATTCAGTGATACGTAATGGCATGCATAATCCTGCTGTGACAGCAAGCGCAGAATAACAGAGCTTCCATCTTTGGACGCATTGTCAATAAAAAGAAGCTCATAGCTGAGCGGCAGCTTCTTTACTTCCCGCAGCACATCCGTATACACTCTGCGTAATGCTCCCGCATTATTATGACAGGGTATAATGACACTGATCTTATCCACACCATCACTCCTTCTATAAACATTATGGCATACTATTGCGATAAATCCAGTTTTGAAATCTTAAAAAGTCTTAACGCTGATTTAATGAACATTAGGTAGTAGGAGCCTGTATTTTGATATATAATGAAAGAGAAAAGAAATGAGGTGTGGACGATGGGCAGCAGAATACTCATTGTGGATGATAATCAGGAAATTCGTGAGGTAGTAACTGTTCTTCTGGAGAACGAGGGCTATGAGGTGGAGGAAGCAGGTGATGGAGAAGCAGCAATAGCAAAAGCAGAGGATATGGACTTAATCATTCTGGATGTTATGATGCCGAAAATGGATGGCTTTAAGGCATGCCGTCAGATTCGTGAGGTCACGAATGCGCCGATTCTGTTTTTGACTGCAAAGACCATGGACCAGGACAAAGCGCTTGGGTTTTCCAGCGGCGGAGATGATTATTTGGCGAAGCCGTTTTCCTATAATGAACTCATTGCCCGTGTTAAAGCACTTCTGCGCAGATATTGCATTTACAAGGGGAAGGAGGAGCCGCAGGAGGGCGATTGGATTATCATGCACGATCTGGTCATCAGCAGAAACAGCAATCAGGTGAAAAAGAAGGAGGAAGCTGTAAATCTGACAGAAATGGAGTATCAGATTTTGTTACTGCTGGCAGAGCATCCAAAAAAGATTTTCTCCAATCAGGAGCTGTATGAAGCTATCTGGAAGGGGCCGTATATGTATTCCGCAAATAATACCATCATGGTGCATATCCGTAATCTGCGCAAAAAGCTGGGAGTGGATCCGCAGAATCCGGTGTATATAAAAACCGTCTGGGGAAAGGGGTACCGTTTTGATTAAGAAAAAAAACCCTGTCGGAACAAGAAAAAAGCATATCTCTAAGCTAAGCCTGAAGTTTATCGGTATTGTTATACTGGCGGCAGTTGTTTCCGCATTACTGTTCGGGGTTTTATTTTTTAACCGGTATCGTATGTTTCATCTGGCTGTCGGTGAAGAGGCAGTAAAGAAGGAAACGAGTGAACAGATTCAGACCCTGCAGGATACGATAACGAAAAAGGATATTTCGAAAAAGAACAAAAAAGCCATCAAACGGGAAATGAGAAAGTACAAGGATCTCACGCTGTATCTGTATGATGATGAGGATACGCTGAGTGAAACATCATTCAGTACGATGGAGGATCAGGCATATGTGGGTACCATGTCCTTCTGGCTGAATCTGTATGAGCCGGACGATCAGGAATATACGCTGAAGTTTCATGATGGTGAAGCCTATCTTGTTGTCTATTCCTTTATCGGTCTTTCCTTCATGATTCGTTTTCTCGTTGTGGCGGCAGTTGCTTCTATCCTGCTGTTCATTGTAGTGATTATGCAGTTTGTACACCGCAAAATGAAATATGTCCTCAGTATCGAGGAGGAAATGCAGCTGATTGAAGCCGGTGATTTTCACCATACGATCATTTACAAGGGAAATGATGAATTGACGGATCTTGCCCGGCAGCTGAATCATCTGCGCAATGCATTGTATGATAATATGCTGAAGGAAGAAGAAGCCCGCAATGCCAATCAGGAGCTTGTTACAGCCATGTCACATGATCTTCGTACACCGCTCACCTCTCTGCTTGGATATCTGGATATTCTTCAAATGAAAATTTATAAGAGTGATGCAGCGAGGGATGACTATATTCGAAAAAGCCGGCAGAAGGCCGAACAGATCAAGGATATGTCAGATAAGCTGTTTAATCATTTCCTTGTGTATTCCCGTGATGAGGAGCTGCAGCTGCATCCCATAGAGGAGCAGGCGGTACTGAATATGCTGGAGTTCTATTGCGAGGAGCTGCGTGAACAGAAATTCGAGATATTGACAAAATTTGAAAGGGGCAGCTGGAAAATCATGGGGGAGGAAGCCATGCTGATGCGTGTGTTTGATAATGTATTTTCCAATATCCGAAAATATGGGGATAAACACATTGTGACTGTTTCTTTACAGGTGGAGAAGGGGAATGTGCTGATTCGGTTAAAAAATCGTAAGAAAAAGGACGCATCCCGGGAGGAAAGCACCCAGATTGGTCTGAAAAGCGTTAATAAGATCATGAAAGGGATGAATGGCAGCTTTCTATATGAAAATGATGATACGGAATTTGTTGTAGAGCTGTTCTTTCCTTGCCGTCAGGAATAGCACTGCTATATTCGTGTTAGACATGTAAAAAGAATAGTTCTGCATTTCTGCAGCATATATGTAACAAGGCATCTGTTGTCTGTCCTGCACAAACACAGCTGCTTTTTTATGATTAGTTCTGCATTAAACGGTAAATTGACCTTCTAACGGAAAAAGGATGAAATGCGGAAGGGAGTAAAAAAACAGCCTGGATAACCAAGCTGTCATAATGCAGGGGATTATAAATCCAGCAGCCTCATCTGCCGCAATGCATGATATATGCCATCCTCGGATACATCCCTTGTGATGATGTCGGCAGCGCGCTTCGCTTCCTCATGGGCATTTCCCATTGCGACTCCGATTCGTGCATGCTGCAGCATTTCCACATCGTTCAAACTATCTCCAAAGGCTAGATAGTCCTGCATCTGAAAATGATCAAGAATAAAGCGGATACCGATCGCCTTGCTAAAGCCCTTCAGCACAACATCTGCATAGGTCGACTGCCCGATCATAACATCAACGCTGGGTATCGCCATATATTCCTCATAGGCATATCCCATAGGACCATAGGCAATCATCATAATGACATCACTGCCGTCATATGCTTCCACATCCGGTATGGATTCCTTAAAGAATTCTGCAGAGGTAATCACGTATGCATTCGGCTTGCGGGTAAGAATCTGCTTCTTTCCCATAATCAGCAGCGGAGCCTCCTGCGTTTCCGCAGCCTGAATGCAGGCCTCGACGCTTTCTCTTGGAATCGGTGTCATATGCAGAAGGCTTTTGTCGTGATTGTAAATAGCCTGTCCGTTATTGCAGAGAAAGATGTCCCAGTCAATCAGCTCATCAAAGTGACCGTCTGTTACAGATTGCAGAGATCGTCCGGTAGAAATGCATAGAATATGGCCGGCCTTCTTCAGCTTCTGCAATGCGGCTCTGGTGGATGCAGGAACAATATGCGTGGTACTATCCACCAAAGTACCGTCTATATCGAAAAACAGAATCTGTCTGTTCATAAGGTAACCTCCCATCAACACGGTTATGATAGCACAACTATTCACATATTGTAATCATTTCCGGCATATTTCATTATTCCAGTGTCCGAAATCCAATTTGCATGATGGTAAAGTATACGGGAGCATGCTGTTTCCTCCATTCTTTGCTGTGATTGTATGCTTTTTCCTTAATTCACGGTGAAACCTTACAATTCGTCCATAAAACGTATAGGAAATAGGCACTTAGCCTTTTTTTTACTGTCACTTTTTGATAAAATAGTAACGGAGGTATGTTTTTATGAAATCTGCTATTGTTTTAGCTGCCGGAAAAGGCACAAGAATGAAGTCAGCTTTGAACAAAGTGATGCATCCCGTCTTAAACAAACCGATGATCGGACACATTGTTGATACCCTGAAAGCAAGCGGAGTGGAACGCATTGTTGTTGTGGTTGGACATGGTGCTGAAAGTGTAAAGGAATATCTGCAGGATTCTGTAGAGTATGCTATTCAACAGCCTCAGTTAGGAACCGGACACGCTGTCATGCAGGCAAGTGTTCTGGAAGGTCTGGATGGAGATACCATTGTTGTTAACGGTGATGGACCCTGCATTCAGAAGGAAACGATTCAAAAAGTATTTGAAAGCAACCGTGATGCCGCTTGTACCGTACTGACGAGTGTGCTGCCGGATGGAGAACGCTACGGCAGAATTATTCGAAATGCACAGGGCATGGTCGAGAAGATTGTTGAAGCAAAGGATTGCAGTGAAGAAGAATTGGAAGTAAAAGAGATCAACACCGGAATTTTCTGTTTCAATAACAAGGCACTGTTTGAAGGTCTGAAGGAAATCACCAACAGCAATGCACAGCAGGAATACTACCTGACAGATCTTGTGGAAATTTTTAATAAAAAAGATCTGTGTGTCAATGCTATGATTGTGGATGATCCAAAGGAAGCCATGGGTGTCAATGACCGTGTGGATTTAGCGAAAGCAAATGCATGGATGAAGCGTCATGTAAATGAAGCACACATGCGTGCAGGGGTAACGATTATCGATCCGGATAACACATACATTGATGTGGATGCTGTGATTGGTGAGGATACGGTCATTTATCCCAACGTACACATTCAGGGGAAAACTGTCATTGGTAAGAATACTGTGATTTTACCGAACTCGTTCCTGCGCAATGCTGTAATCGGTGATGATGTAACGATTGACAGCAGCAAGATCGTTGAAAGCAGTGTTGGAAACCATTCCACGGTGGGGCCGATGTCTCATTTAAGAAACAATACAGAAATCTGCGAAGACTGCCGTATTGGGAACTTTGTGGAATTTAAAAACTCTCACTTTGGTGATAGCTCCAAATGCGCCCACCTGACATATATCGGAGATTCCGACTTTGGTAAGAAAATCAATGTCGGCTGCGGTGTGGTTACAGTCAATTATGACGGCAAGCACAAATTCCGCACAACGGTACATGACGGTGCGTTTATCGGAAGCAATTGTAACCTGATTGCGCCTGTGACCATCGGTGAGAATGCTCTGCTTGCGGCAGGCTCTACGATCACGGATTCTGTAGATGACGGTGATATGGGGATTGCCAGAGCACGACAGTCCATTAAAAAGGGATTCGGAACAACTTACAAGAACAAATAGGAAAGGAACAGGATTGTAGAACAATGGAAAACAAAACAGTAGTTTTTGCGTTAACTTCAAGCGTTGAGCTAGCAAATGAAATCGTGGGAGAATTAGGGATACCTTTGGGTCAGTGTGATGTAAAGCACTTCTCCGACGGGGAAATCATGGTAGAATTAGGGGAGTCCGTGCGCGGGAAAAACGTCTACATCGTTCAATCCACATGTGCACCTGTCTCCAGCAATATCATGGAGGTACTGATTGCCATTGATGCCTGCAAACGTGCCAGTGCCGGTCATATTTCTGTCGTTATGCCATATTTCGGATATGCACGTCAGGACCGCAAGGCAAAACCGAGACAGCCGATCACATCCAAACTGGTTGCGGATCTGCTGGAACGGGCAGGGGCAAACCGTGTCATTACCATGGAACTGCATGCAACGCAGATTCAGGGATTCTTCGATATTCCTGCAGATGACATCTCCGCCATCTGTATTATCGGTCAGTATTTCAAGAGCCTGAATCTGAAAGATGTTGTGGTCGTATCACCGGACCATGGCGGAACTACTCGTGCGAGAAGACTTGCGGAAATTCTTCACGCTCCATTAGCAATCATTGATAAACGTCGTCCGAAACCAAACGTGGCAGAGGCTATGAACATCATTGGGGATGTAAATGGCAAAATCGCTATCGTGGTAGACGATATTGTGGATACTGCAGGGACGCTGACTGCAGGTATCCAGATGCTGTATGACAAAGGCGCTACTGCTGTATATGCATCCTGTGTGCACGGCGTTCTTTCCGGGCCGGCCATCGATCGCTTGAAGGCTGCGAATCTGGAAGAATTCGTATGTACCAATACGATTCCTCAGGATGACAAGGCTGCATTGTACCCACAGATGAAGGTATTGTCTGTAGGACCTGTTTTAGGACAGGTTATCAAGGCTGTGGAAGAAAGCAGACCAGTCAGCGAAATCGTTGCGAAATACGCAGAGTAAGCCTACATAGAAAGGAAACTGTATGCTGGAACATTTCATAGAATTCATGCTGCCGGAGATTGTATCCATTTTGGAAATCATCGGTATCGTTGTGATAACCATCGGATCACTGAAGGCGTTTTATCACTATATCAAAGCGCTGTTTACCCATAAACATTATCCGATCCGTATCGAACTGGCAAATGCTCTGGCATTAGGTTTGGAATTTAAAATGGGTGCCGAAATACTGAAGACGGTACTCGTCAGAAGCTTTTCGGAAATCTATATTCTGGGAGCCATCATTCTGCTGCGTGCACTTCTGTCCTTGATGATACATTTTGAAATCAAGACTGAGAAGGAACATGGATCCGCAAGTGAGGCATCACCGAATAATTATTAAATGAGCAGTACAATATCTATAGCCGGATATTGTACTGCTTTTTTATACCGCTTACATTTTTTAAATTCATGCTTTACAACTTTTCGTTCATCTGCTATTATGAATATGAGGACAAGACGTTATAACGTCTTACTGAGTAATGGTGATTCAGTTGAATGGAAGGAGTGAATTTATGGAATCATCTGAAGTATTGGCAGCAAAACTGCTGGAGTTTATGGGGGGAAAAGAGAATATTATCTCTGTTACGCATTGTGCAACAAGATTACGTCCACAATTAAAGGATAGAAGTCTGGTTGACGCTGATGCTATAGAAAAACTTGATGGTGTCACAGGCTTGGTTAATAAGGATTCCGGGTTGCAGATTATTATCGGTATGAATGTAGGGGATATTTATAAAGCTTTTATGAAGGTATGGGATTCAGAACGCTTAGAGCGGGAGGGTTTGATAGAAAAGGAAGAAGCAGGTCCGAAAAGGCATGAATGGTTTAATGAATTTATCGCTTTAGTGGTCAGTATATTTTCGCCATTGCTTCCTTTGCTAGCCGGATCAGGTTTATTAAGAGGGTTTACCATATTGGCGAACGAGCTAGGATGGCTGTCAACAAGCAGTACAACAAATTTAATACTGACATTAACGGCAACCTCTGTTTTCTACTTTCTTCCGCTATTGACGGCGATGACTGCAGCAAAGCGGTTTCAAACGAGCCCGTATATCGCTGTGGCTGTCATGGGTGCACTTATTATGCCTGATTTTCTGGCATTGGTACAGGGAGATGGAGGCAATGGTGTTGAATTTCTTGGTATCTCGATTCCAGTATTTAATTATACCAGTCAGATTATTCCTGCAATTATCATGACTTGGCTACAGTCACAAATGGAACATTTTATGATTAAGAAAATTCCTAATAGTCTGCATATGATTATCATTCCAACCGTACTGCTGTTGGTTCTGGTACCGATAACTGCTGGCGTGATAGGACCTATTGGAAATTATATCAGTATCGGAGTTGCACAGGCAGTTACCTGGCTGGCGAACATCAATCAGGTTATCACAGGAGCTGTTATTGGCGGAATTTGGAATATCCTTATCATGTTTGGAGTGCACTGGGCACCGAATACCATGGTTATTATCCCTGATATCGCAAAGAACGGATGCTCTCCATTCATCGCATATGGTGCGAATGCTAACTTTGGTATGGCTGGTGCTGCATTTGCCATATTTCTTCGTTCAAAAAATAAAAAGCTGAAAAATTTTTCACTGACAGCGATTACATCCGTTATGCTATCCGGTATTGTTGAGCCGGCTATTTACGGGCTTGGAGTAAAATTCAAAACACCGCTAATCGCAGGCTGCATGGGGGCGGCACTTGGTGGTGCGTTCATGGGACTGTTTCATGTTGTGGGTAATGCATTCGTATTTGGAGGGCTTACCACAATACCGGCATTTGCAGGAACAACTCTATGGGCATATATAGTCGGTTTGGCCATATCCTTTATTGGTGGTATGGTACTGACGTTCATATTTGGCGTTAAAGATCCAGAGGCACAGATGACTTCGAAAAAGTAAAGAAAAGAGGAAAAATCAATGGAATTGAATAAGAAAATAGAAGGTATTTTAGGATTGTCGGCGATTGGTGATGCAATGGGAGCTACCACCGAGAATTTAACCTTCGGGCAGATTCGTGAGATGTTCACTGCTCCTGTGACAACATTTCAAAAGCCGGGAAAAACTGCCTTTGCTTTAGGAAATGAGGCAGGTGAGATTACAGATGATTTCTCACAAATTTATATGTTATCAAAAGCAATTTTGAGCAATAAAGGGAGAATAACAAGGGATATCGTGATAAAAGCAATACTGGAATGGTCAGATATTCCTAAATATTTCAATCGCTTTGCAGGGCCTACAACCAGAAGTGCAATTGAAATGTATAAAAACCCCGGTATGGAAATGAAGCCGCTTCCTGGTGCTGTAGCTGTAGACTATGCATCTAAGGCAACAAATGGAGCAGCAATGAAAATTGCGCCGGCAGGAATTCTACATCCGGGAAATCTGGAAGCTGCTATTGATGATGCTATTGTCATAGCACAGGTAACGCACGATAATTCTCTTGCCATTTCCGGGGCTTGTGCTATTGCTGCAGCAACGAGCGCATCACTTGCAGAAAAGGCTACTATTGAAGAGGCGATAAGTGCAGGTGTTTATGGTGCAATACGTGGAGAAACAAAAGCAAAAAGTGTTTCCAGAGTAGTCGCGGGAGCAAGCGTTGTAGAACGCATAAAGTTAGCACTGCAGATAGCTGAGGGAGCCGGTAGTAAAGAAGAGAAGCTGCTGAAATTATCACAGATAATCGGTAGTGGTCTCCATATTTCAGAAGCAGTACCTTGCGCTTTTGGAATTGCAGCCTTAAATAAAGACAGTGCCTTGCAGGCTGTCATTGATGCTGTAAACATCGGGTATGATACAGATACGATTGCTACGATTGTCGGGACGATGGTAGGTGCTTTTGTAGACTTTGAGGATAAGAACTTCCTAGATTTATATGACAAGGTGCAAAAAGCAAATGAAATAAATCTTATTATATTGGCTGATGAACTTGCTACAGCTGCAAAAGTAGGATAATATTTATAATACGCAGGAATGGTATGTATGCCATTCCTTTTTCTATTCATAATCGTGCCGGTAGGATTACAATGAATTCCTTGAAAAGTATTTACATTAAATAGGCATTCATTTATAATGAAATTTAAAAGGAAGTATGTTACGGCTATATGAGGTGAAGAAAAATGCGAACAAATAGTATAAAATATCTTTCAATTTATGAATATCTGAAAGAAGAAATCATAAATGGTACATATCCGATAGGTGGACTGTTTCCAGCAGAACCAGAGCTGCAGACCCTTTTTGGCGTAAGTAGGATAACTGTTCGACATGCTGTTCAGCTCCTTGTTGATGAAGGGTACCTGCAGCGAATTCATGGTGTAGGAACTGTGGTCGTTAGTCAGAAGGAATCATTGCAGCTGCAGAATCTGCTTAGCTTTTCTGAAGAATATAAAGGAGCCGGTGTTCATTCAGATATTATTTCATTTGAAGAAAGAATATCTGCTTCATCCCTAGTGTGTTCTAAATTGAATCTGTCTAAGGGATCAGAGGTAAGCTGTCATGAACGCTTGCGTTGGAGTGATAACAGTCCAATTGGCTTCCAGCGTGTATACTGTCCGCTTCATTTAGCATTGACAAGGAATGAACTAATAAGACCTAATGTATCTTTATATCAGCTATTTAAAGAAAAGGGCTACAGTGTGAAGAATGCCAATGAAACAATAGAATCAGTGATTGCTGATAAAAAGATTGCAGATTATCTGCATGTAAAAGAGGGGAGCCCATTGCTGTTTGTACAGCGAGTCACGAAGGATCAGCGTGATAGAATTGTAGAGTATGCTGAATTTTATTATAGAGGGGATCGATATCGGTATAGTGTGCAGCTCCATGTTCCAGATTGATATGGATGGGAGTAAGAGTTAAAATGTCATTCAAATCTACAAGCATCCAGCCATAATGTAGTATGGAGAATCATACAAATCTAATTGGATTTTATTGATTCTTTTTGTTTGTTTCTTCACTTTCTAAATTTTCCTGTACATCTTCATGATATCTTTCTACATCGCGGCTTCTTTTTAAGTCCTTCCATTCTTTACTTTTGTGTATTTTGGTCGAAAAGGGCAGTTTCCACACATATTTTTGATTTGTCCGTGGATACATAGGATGTAGCTTTCATATGAAGAATGTGTTAACGAACGATGACAGCTGTATGAATAAAAAGCACATTAAAAAGCCATGCGATCACTCACATGGCTTATCTGCATTAGCTTGCTTTATAATATATGACAGATTCATAAGGACGAAGTGTGATACACTTGTCAGCTTTACTGTCCTTATAATTGCTTAGCAACAGCACATAATCTGTCAGATTTTCTTTTATTTCCACACGTACAGCTTCTGCATAGAAATTGCTGAGTACAATCAGTTCTCCTTCCTCTCCTTTGCGTTTGTATGCAAAGATTGTCTTATGATCCTGCAGTAATGGAATATACAGGCCATCCTGAATCACCTTATACTCTTTCCGCATGCGTATCAATTTCTGATAATGATAAAATACGGAATTTTCATCCTGTAGTGCATTTTCAATATTGACAGTTTTATAGTTATCGATTACTGACAGCCATGGAGTACCATCTGTAAAGCCTGCATTTTGCTTGCTGTTCCATTGCATTGGTGTTCTTGCATTATCCCGGCTGCGTTCCTGTAATATATGCAGGATTTCTTCCTTACTGCGCCCTTCCTTCTTAAGAATATCATAGAAATTTGTACTTTCTACATCGCGATATTGTGATATATCATGGAAATATGCATTGGTCATACCGATTTCCTCACCCTGATATACATACGGTGTCCCCCGCATGCAGTGAAGCACAGTAGCCAGCATTTTAGCGGCTTCTATACGATAGTTTTTATCATCGCAAAATCTTGAAAGCGCACGGGGCTGATCGTGATTACACCAGAATAAGGCATTCCATGCATCTGCTTCCTGCATACCTGTCTGCCAGTCATTCAAGAGCTGCTTTAGCTCGATGAAATCAAACGGCATCAGCTCCCATTTCTTTTTGTTTCTATAGTCTACCTTCAGATGATGGAAGGTAAATACACTCGTCAGCTCATGGGCGTCACTTCCTGAGTAACGTGTGCAATTCTCTAAGGTTGTTGAACTCATCTCACCAACCGTCATACTGTCTTCATCCTTGCCAAAGCTGTTCAGATTCAGTTCTTTCAAATATTCGTGTATGTGTGGACCATCCGTGTAAAACTGCCGGCCGTCAAAGAGGTTTGGATCATCCTCGAAGGAGCCTTTTGATACAAGATTAACTACATCGAAGCGGAATCCATGAACCCCTTTACTGCGCCAGAAGTTGACGATATCAGCCAGTTCTTTTCTGACTTCCGGATTGTCCCAGTTTAGATCAGCCTGTGTGACATCATACAGATGCAGATAGTACTCATCCAGCTCCTTGACATATTCCCATGCAGGACCGCCAAACTTTGAATTCCAGTTATTCGGAGCACTGCCATCTGCTTTTCCTTTGCGGAAAAAGAAGTAATCTTTATATTTCTCTTCGCCCTTTAAAGCCTTCTGAAACCAGACATGCCGCGTTGAAGCATGATTGAACACCATATCCATCATGATATCAATGCCACGCTTTTTTGCTTCCCTGCATAATTCAGTAAAATCCTCCATAGTTCCATAGCGTAGATCGATTGCTCGATAATCTTCTACATCATAGCCATTATCCCGTTGCGGAGATACAAACATTGCATTAAACCAGATATAATCAATACCAAGCTTCTGCAGATAATCGAGTCTGGAAATGACACCCTGTAAATCGCCCCATCCATCGCCATTGGAATCCTGAAAGGATTTTGGATAAATCTGATATACTGTTTTCTCTTTAAAATTCATACTGCCCTCCTATTTGTATGTGATGATATGAGCATCACCAGCTGCTATCTTTTCGTGCTGTTTTTCAAGTGTGATCGCTGTCCCGTCCGTAAATACCACTGGAGAAACAAGAGATTTTCCTTTCCTTTTGATAACATCCAACTCTACATCAACCAGTACGTCACCCTGTTTTACGACATCTCCAGCCTTTACGTGCGGGTGGAAGCCTTCTCCATTTAATTCCACAGTATCCATACCAATGTGAATCAGAACCTCTTTTCCGTTATCTGCCTTGATACCGTAGGCGTGGCCGGTCGGAAATGCGACCATGATGGTTCCGCTGAACGGAGCCAGAACACGGGTATCCTGTAATTCTACTGCAAAGCCGTCACCCATAGCTTTGGATGCAAATGCCTGATCCTCTACTTCTTCCATCGGCATACATATACCGCTCATTGGTGAATGGAAGCTTTTCTCTTCGGCCGAGACGATGACAGCAGCTTCCTTTTGCTGCAGTTTCTTTTTTCCAACAAGCAGAGTCAAAACAAACGGAATGATAATCGCCGCTGCCATAGCTGTAAGGAATGCCAGCCAAAATTGTGATTTTATGGAAATGATGCCCGGTAAACCGCCAACACCGATGCTGAAGGCCTGCACCCCGCATCCTACAGATATCACTGCTGCAACTGCAGAACCGATCATGCCGCAAATCAAAGGAAAGCCATATTTCAGATTGACACCAAATAAAGCCGGTTCTGTAACACCGAGATAGCAGGATATCAGGGCCGGGATATTGATCTGCTGTGCTTTTTCATCCTTTTTCTGAAGAACTGCCATTGCAAGAACACTGGAGCCCTGCGCAATATTGGATAATGCAATCATTGGCCAGAGAATTGTACCGCCAAACATATTCGTCAGCGTTGTATCAATTGCATTCGTCATATGATGTAAGCCGGTCATAACGATTGGCGCATAGATCAGCCCAAATACCGCGGCAAACAAAACGCCAAAGCTGGAGGTTAGTCCGGTATAGACAATATCCGCAATTGCATTTCCTATTGTCCAGCCTACAGGTCCAACCAGAGTATGAGCAATAACAACTGCCGGGATCAGTGAACAGAACGGCACAACAATCATAGAAATGACAGCAGGACAGTGCTTACGGAAGAATTTTTCAAGATATACGAGGACAAAGCCTGCCATCATGGCTGCGATTACCTGCCCCTGATAGCCAATCATTTGAATCAGTGTGAAACCAAAATCCCATACAGGAATAGCGGAAGCCTCGGTTCCGGCTACCTGGAAGCCATTTAACAGCTGCGGAGAAACAAGGGTTAGCCCAAGGATGATTCCAAGAATCTGTGTTGTTCCCATTTTTTTAGTAATGGACCATACGATACCCACCGGCAGCATGTGGAAGACGGCTTCACCAATCAGCCATAGAAAGCTGTATACGCCATTCCAGAACTGTGAGGCTTGGGCGAGTGTCTGTCCGTCAAACATCGCAATCTCGCCTATGATATTGCGAAACCCGAGAATCAGACCGCCGCAGATCAATGCCGGGATCAGAGGTGCGAAGATTTCTCCAAGAGCACCCATCATTTGCTGTAATACTGTCTGATTTGATTTTGCAGAGCTTTTCAGTGAATCCTTGGAAACTCCTTCAATGCCTGCATAAGCCGTAAATGCATTGTAAAATTCACTGACCTCATTTCCGATTATGACCTGAAACTGACCGGATTGTGTGAATGTCCCCTTTGCACTGGGAAGGGATTCGATTGCCGCAACATCTGCCAGCTCCGGCTTTTCCAGTACAAATCGCATTCTGGTAACACAGTGAGAAACGGCCTGTATGTTCTCTTTACCACCGACGTATAGCAATAGTTTTTTTACATCTTCCTGAAACTTTTCCATAAGCTCCTCCTTAAACATGTACGTACATCTCAATACAACAACAGTATAACTTGTACGTACATGTATGTCAATATCTTTTTTAAATAATCATTTGTTTTGTAAAAGAACAAATGTAGCAGGTAGCCGTCTATTCGTTAATGGTATTTCAAATAAAAAAGCCGGCAATTTGCCGGCTCATGCTATTATGCTAATTTTACGCGTCTTGCGAAATCTTTAAATCGGAATTTATCCGGGCGGTGTCTTGCATTGGTATATTGAAAGATTCGTGCATCATCAAGATATGAGCAGGACTCCACATTCACAACCATATCATACTGTTTCATATCCAGAACCTTCGTATCCAGACCGCTCACGTTCTGGCATGTGATTTCCTTTTCCGCATAGGCGATTTTCAGATGCAGGGTTTCTTCGATATAGGAGTACAATGACTGTTCCAGAATCTCTTCGTTCAGCTCCGGAATAATAGAAGCATCCAGTATATCCGTATCCAGAATAACGGCTTCATGGTCAATGATCCGAACCCTTTGAACAAGCCAGATTTCATCCTCCGGGCTCATATGAAACAATTGCCGGATACGGGCATCCGGATGAGTTTTTTCAAGACAAATCACCTTTGTCTGCACATCCTGTTCCATTTTATCGGCAAGCTCTTTAAAGCTGACAACACCGGAAACCGGAAAGTCATAGCGCTGTCGGTCCAGAACAATACTTCCTCTTCCCTTGGATTTCTGTATATATCCGTTTTGTGCAAGCAGCAGCAAGGCTTTTCGAATGGTATCTCTGGATGCTTCATAGATTTTCATAAGCTCATATTCACCGGGAAGCGTATCTCCGGCTGCATAGAGATTCTGTTCAATTCTTCCTAATATATCCCTGTAAATCGCTTCGTATTTTGACATTGTCATCACCTACTTGATTTTATCATGTACGTACAAATTCGTCAAAGGGAATTCTGTTTTCATAAAATCAAATATCGTATTCGCTTCGTACAGCATCATATATCTGACGTGTAATCTCGTCGAAGCATACCAGATAAACAATCTTTATACAGGTTTCCTTTTCTTCCAGTATTGTCCGGATGGCAATGTGGGCAGCCTGTTCCAAGGGGAAGTGATATACGCCGGTACTAATGGCAGGAAAAGCGATGGAGGTTATATGATACTCCTTCGCCAGCTTCATACAGCTTCGATAGCAGCTTTCCAGCAACTCGCATTCCCCATGATTTCCACCCTGCCATCTCGGACCCGGTGTATGAATTACATAGGAACAAGGCAGCCGGTATCCCTTTGTGATTTTTGCTTCTCCTGTCTTGCACCCGTGAAGGGTACGGCACTCTTCTAAAAGCTCAGGTCCGGCAGCACGATGAATTGCTCCGTCGACACCGCCTCCCCCAAGCAGGGAAACATTGGCTGCATTCACGATGGCATCCACCTGTAGGGTTGTAATGTCGCCTGATAAAATCTTTATCATCATATCATTCCCTCACTCATGAAATATCGTCTGAATGAAATTTTTCGGTCCGTGTCTATACAGCAGAACAATGCCTTCTTTGCCAAGGTCACGATAAATATCATCAAAATAAAACATGCCTGCAACAGAGGGGAATTCCAGAATTCCTGTGTCACGGCACTGACCAGGATCTTATGCTGTAAGGCTTTTGTTTCCACCTGCAGCGCCTGTGAAAGAAGACCGAAGGCACGCTCCTTATGCGCTTCATATTTCTGTATATAAAACTTATAGCTGCTGCAGGAAGCATTCCATGCCAGATAATTCGCAAGACCGTTTGTGAATGCCAGATGGTTTAACAGGCTGAGATATTTACGGGAACGTACAGGGAACTGCTTCTGAATCAGATACTTTGATAGCTCGAAGGTCAGATAATTCTGCAAAATATAGGTCATCTGTGAAACTATACGGGTATAATCAGCAATATGAATCAGATCAATCAGGATACAAAGCCCTTCCTCTGATTTCACAATGCGGTTTTCCTTTGTGCCGACAACCGCCATGATACAGACAGTCTCCAGCTGCTCCCTGTAATTGGGAAAAACAGCCTCAAAAAGCTCCTTGTTAAAGGTCGGAAATTCTTCTACGATGCTTTCCAGCTGCGAGTCCAGCTCCTGTACGATATCCCTTCGTTTCGAATCAGCCTCCTTGTACTCCTGCAGCAGGTAAAAATGCTTTTCCTCTGTTACAGGTCTTCCTTCCAGAAATGCGGCAGCTATGCGATTGTCATACAGCATAAAAGACCCCTCCTTTTGTAATTCATTATATCACGTTTCCATCACCTGCGTGAATGTTTTGCCATATCCCTTATAAGATGCACATTCCCGGGGAAAGCTAACAGAGAGGATGTGATTATATGAGAAAAGAAGTATGGCGTGATGTGATTTTAAGCAGTGTGGCATTTCTTGCACTGATGTGGGTTGCTTTTTTCTGGGCCCAGAAATATTTCCCGATGGAACAGGATAGTGCTGCAGTCGCCAAGGTGGAAGAAAAAAAGGTTGCGTATTTAACCTTTGATGACGGTCCCAGCAAGCACACGCAGGAGGTACTGGATATTCTGGATACCTACCATGTCAAGGCTACGTTTTTTGTGACGGGAAGCAATCCGGAGTATTACGACCTGATTAAGAAAGCGGATGCTAAGGGGCATGCGATCGGTATTCATACCTTCTCCCATGATTATGGTAAAATCTATTCCAGTGAGGAGGCGTATTTTGAGGATGTCAATAAAACGAATGCGCTGATTGAAAAACAGACGGGACATAAGGTGAATATCCTGCGCTTTCCCGGAGGCACCAGCAATACGGTATCCAGAAAGTACAGCAGCGGCATTATGAGTACGCTGGCAGCTTCTGTAACGCAAAAAGGGTATGAATACTATGACTGGAATGCTTCAAACGGGGATGGAAACTGTTATGTAGGAAGTGATTCACTGATCAATACGGCATTAAAGGAAATCAGGGATAAAAAAGAGGTAATGATTCTGATGCATGATGGAACCGGAAACAAGGCAACGGTAGAGGCGCTTCCTACGATTCTGAAAAGTATGCTGTCACAGGGTTATGAGTTTCGTGTCATTGACTCTTCCACACCGGTATTTCATCATCATATCGCAAACTGAGAAAGTATGGTATAATAATTCATATGCAGTTGCTTGACAGGTGATGAAATATGAAAATAACAAGAGAAAAAAATCTGGATGAAATAAAAAACGGATATACAAAGGACAAACGTAATTTTTACCATTGTAATTTTTGCGATGCAGTGTTTGAGGATGGTGAAATTTTTCCGATAAACGGGCATTTTTACCGTGCCGAAAAGGCGGTGCAGATGCATATACAAAAGGAGCATGGTTCTGTGTTTGAACAGCTGCTGCAGCTGGATAAGAAATCCTGCAGTCTGACCGATGTGCAGAAAAAGCTCCTGCAGTATATTCATGAAGGGAAAACCGATAAGGAAATAGCCTCGCTGACAAGTACAAGTGCGTCAACCGTCCGCCATCAGCGCTTTGTATTCCGAGAAAAAGCAAGACAGGCGAAAATGTATCTGGCTCTATATGAGCTATCGGTGGAGGGTATGATGGATAATCTGCTGGAGGTGCATGACCATGCCGCACAGGTGGATGAACGCTATGTCGCAACCAGTGAGGATGAGGAGCAGGTGCTGAAGACGATGACGCTCTCTATCGATCCGCTGAAATTAAAGCAGATTCCGGCTAAGGAAAAAAAGAAAATTATTATACTACGAAAAATTTGTGAATTTCTGGAGCCGCATCAGGTATACAGCGAAGAGGAAATCAATGCCTTTTTAAAGCAGATATTTGAGGATTTTGTATCACTGCGCCGCTATCTGATTGAGTACGGCTTTTTGCATCGGACAAAGGATTGTCAGTTCTATTCAATGGATCTAGGAAGAATCCGGGAGGTGGAAGACCATGAATGAAAGCCTGCACTGGTATGAAAATGAGGATCAGGTAAAGCATGTCTCGCGCTGTATGCGAATGTATCCTTTCTAAGATTACGATGAAAGGAGGAGCATAGTATGCAAAGCATCGTACATGCTTACTGGAATGCAATACATGAGCTGCGTTTTCAAGATGTAAGAGAGTTGTTCTGTGATACTGCAGAAATTACATGGCCCAATACGGAGGAAGTCTTTACCCTTGATGAATTTATAGCTGTAAATGAAGCCTATCCCGGAGAATGGGAGGAAGAGGTTCTGAAATGCTATGAAACAGGGGATATGATTATAAGTGAAACAATGGTGAAGGGACAGGAAGTATCCTATCTTGCCATTGGTTTCTTCACAATACAGGGAGGGAAAATCACTGCCCTGCGTGAGTATTGGACTGCTGTGGAAGCAGTCCCGGAATGGAGAAAAGAGCTGTTAAAAAGCAGATAGGGAATGCATGCATTCTCTGTCTTTTTATCTCACCATTCACGGAGCTTCTGACCGCCGTTCGATACATTGTAATTGTTTCAGCAGACGGATAAAATTATCATATAGGTGTTAGATGGTGGATACTATCATCATAGGTATGGAAGAGCTTCTGCTGTTTGTCCCATTCGGTGGAAGTATGCATTGTAAAAGGAGCTGGTTTCATGAAGTTTGCGACAAGTCTTACCAGCCTTGCATGCTGGCTCATGGCAATCGTACCCGGTGTGTACCTGCTCGCCTATCTCAGTGCCCGATACCTTCATTTGCCATCTGCATATTATTATACAATACTGGCGCTGGCTGCCACCGGCTACGCAATATTCCTGTTCCTGGTGTATCGGCTGAAATGCCGTATTCACAATTCCGCGCGCAGCCGGGATGGGGAAACCTCGGCAGACTGCATGAACAGTGATCAGTAGGACGAAAGGGTTATTGAGTAAATAACCTTTTTTTCTCGTCTTTTTGTGATACAATTACGTAGTAAATGGCAGGTGTTTTTATGTTGAATGATACAATAGCCGCAATCTCCACAGCGGCGGTGGATGGGGCAATCTCCATCATCCGAATGAGTGGAGCGGATGCGTTGTCGATTGCGGACAGCATTCTGAATTTTAATGTAGGAGAGAAAAAAAGCCATACGATCAGCTATGGCTATGTTTATGATCAGGAGCACGATGAACTGATTGATGAGGTGCTTGTCAGTGTTTTTCGTGCACCGAAGACCTTTACCTGTGAGGATATCGTAGAAATAAACTGTCATGGCGGACGGTTTATCACAAAGAAAATTCTGCGGCTGTGTCTTGCGCATGGCGCACGTCTTGCGAATCCCGGTGAATTTACACAGCGTGCCTTCTTAAACGGCCGGATTGATCTGACGCAGGCAGAAGCTGTGAATGACATGATACAGGCAGATACCGATGAAAATGCACGCATGGCTGTGCAGGGTATTCGCGGAAGCGTCAGAAAGCTGCTGGAGCCCCTGATTCAGGATCTGCTGGATATTATCGCAAACATTGAGGTAAACATCGATTATCCGGAGTATGATGATGTGGAGCAGCTGAGCAGCGAAATCATTCAGCCAAAGGCTGAGGAGTGGATGATGCGTATCCGGCAAATTCTGGACCGTGCACAGAGCGGTCAGCTGTTGAAGGAGGGCATCAAAACAGCAATTGTCGGTAAGCCGAATGTCGGGAAAAGCAGCCTTTTGAATGCGCTGCTTGAGGAAGAGAAGGCGATTGTGACAGATATCGCAGGAACTACACGCGATATAGTGGAAGGACATATCCATTTGCAGGGACTGACTCTGAATCTGATTGATACGGCAGGAATACGGGATACAGAGGATGTTGTGGAACAAATCGGTATCCGGCGAAGCTTACAGGCAATTTCCGAGGCACAGCTTGTAATCGTCGTACTGGACAGCAGCCATGCACTGGATGCGCAGGATGAGGATCTGCTGGAGCTGACGAAGGATAAGACGCGTATCATCGTATACAATAAAACCGATATCTCCCATCGCTGTGAGGGCATATGCATATCCGCAGCCAGTGGTGAGATTGAGCCTTTGATGGCAAAGATACATGAACTGTTCGACGGTCATCAGCTGGTACTGCAGGAGCCGCTGCTGCAAAATGAGCGCCAGATCTCTTTAATGATGAAGGCAGAGAGCTGTATGCGGCAGGCGCTTGCTGCCATGAAGTCGAAAATGGAGCTGGATATCGTTGCTATCGATATACAGGAAGCCTATACAGCCTTAAAGGAGATACTCGGGGAAGTCCATCGTGAGGATCTACTCGACACCTTATTCTCCAATTTCTGTCTGGGAAAATAAGCAGGAGGGAAAAATGTTATGAATACATTGATCGATACACATTGTCATATCACCTGTGATGCCCTGTATGAGCGCATTGACGAGGTATTGGAGAATGCAAGGCAGGCAGGTATAGAAAAAATGCTCATCATCTGTACGGACTTTACAGAATATGAGCGTGCACAGCAGCTAAAGGAGCGCGAACCGGAGCGCTTTGATATCGCACTGGGCTTTCATCCGAACGATTTGTACGCGTTTCAGGAAGCCGATTATGAGCGGCTGGAGGAGCTGCTGAAACAGGAGCGCCTTATCGCCGTCGGTGAAATCGGACTGGATTATCATTGGGAGGATGTACAGCCGCAGGATCAGAAGACCGGCTTTATCCGGCAGATCAGGCTTGCGCAAAAATACAACAAACCGATTCTTATTCATATGAGAGAGGCAACGAAGGATACGCTGGACATTCTGAAGGATATGGGTCCGCTGAAGGGGATCATGCATTGCTACAGCGGAAGTAAGGAAGTGGCTATGGAGCTGATAAAAATCGGTTTTTATATATCCTTTGGCGGACCGCTTACATTTAAAAACTCAAGAGGGGCTCCGGCAACGGCAGAAGCGCTTCCTTTGAACCGGCTGTTTGTGGAAACTGACAGTCCCTATCTGACGCCGCATCCGTTCAGGGGCAAGCAGAATGAGCCGATGTATGTCAGATATACATTTGACAAGCTGTGTGAAATCAAAGCGGTGGAGAAAAATCCGGCGGCAGAGCAGCTGCGGAAAAATTATGAGGAATTATTTTCAAAATAAGTATACAGGCAGCTGATGGACATCTTAAATTGTAAAAAAGAAAGTCACCTATCCAACAGATGGAAAGAGCGGCTGATAGAGAAAATGCTGTCATGTGCATAAGAGAAAACCTTTCGCGCATGAGTCATCCTGCCTGCTGTTGCTTTTGATAGAAGTATTCTAAAAAGGTAGACGATTTTTAAAAGTCGTCTACCTTTTCAGCAGTCATCAGGTACTGGTAAGCAGGGTACAGCATGTATTACATCAGGATTGCCTTGCCTCTGTACCAGGTATTGATATGTATGAGACACACTGCTTGAATTTGAAAATGCGGATTTGATTCCTGCTGCAGCGCTATTTCCAAGCACAGAATTACACAGCTGCATGATTAGGAAAAAACGCTATGTAAGTCTTCTGATAAGGGACTTATCCATGGATAAGCATATGTTATGAATAAAAAAAGCCTTTTTTCAAAGGCTTATCAGCAGAAATGGTCGGAATGACAGGATTTGAACCTGCGACCTCTTGCTCCCGAAGCAAGCGCACTACCAAGCTGTGCTACATCCCGATGTCCTATACTATTTTATTCCGTTTTATGAAAATATGCAACAAAAAAAAGCGCATTTTCATAAAAAAGCGCTATCTTTTGAAATTTTTGATTTTCTGGAAGGTATCTTCGCTGATCACATGCTCAATATGACAGGCTTCTTCCTCTGCTGTATCCGGTGCAACACCAAGTACATCCTCCAGAAAGGAACGAATAGTCGTATGACGCTGATACACCTTGACAGCCAGCTTTCTTCCCTCCGGAGTAAAATGAATATCCCCATAGGTTTCCTGCTGAACAAGTCCTTTTTCCTTTAATACATTCATAGCCTTATTCACACTTGGCTTGGAAACATCCATTTTTTTTGCCACATCCACACAACGGATCTTGCCGTTTTCATTATCCAGGATCAGCAGAGTTTCCAGATAATCCTCCAACGATTCACCTAATATCACCTTTATCACCTCAATGCCTTTTCATCAATATACCACATATTTGTTATTCTGAACATAAATTTTTATATTTCTCTTCCTTGAATCCGACCGCAATTCCTTTTTCACAGATCAGCAGCGGACGCTTGATCAGCATACCGTTTCCGGCAAGTAAATTCAGCTGCTCCTCCTCGCTAAGCTCCTTCAAACGATCCTTCAGCTTCAGCTCCTTGTAAACATTTCCGGAGGTATTAAAAAATTTTTTTAATTCCAGTCCACTCTGTTTTACCCACGCACGAAGCTCCTCCACAGTAGGTGTTTCTTCAACGATATGGCGAATTTCCAGCTCCATTCCGGCATCCTGCAGATATTTCTTTGCTTTTCTGCATGTTGAGCAGGTTGGATATTCAATAAACAGCATACGCATAATTTCAGTCTCCCATCTTTTTTATAATCATAACCAAGAATACATGAAATTGCAAATACATTGCCTGTAGGAAGGGTACAATAAGCAAATGTAATGAATAATTCCTATTTATATATCAGGTAGAAATGCAATCTGCTTTCGATAAACATGCAAAGGATTTCATACATCATGAATTGCGGCATGTTTTTGGTAAAGCATGCCTACATCCGTTTCCAGCCATCGTATAAACATTCATAAGGTGATATCCCGGTTCCTGTTAAAAGCCTGTAACAAAAAAAGGGTACCGTGGTGTACCCAATAAGGTTACTGATTGAAGTAAAAGCCGTTGAAGGTGTATTTATAAACCCGGTAAATATATTTTTCACCCTCCATGGTAAAGGAACGAATCAGCGTATGATCACTGTCATATTCCTGGAAATTAAATGCCATACCACTGTCCACAATAGTATTGCCACCGATATTCTGCACGCTGGATACATAGGGGGAATACGGAACATCAAATGTATCCACAAGCTCATAGGTGCCCTTGCTTTCATCTACCAGATATTTGTAATATTTGCTAACAGCATCCTCTGCCTTCACCTCGGTAGGGATATTCAGCTGACTCCAGTCATAGGCTGTATTCGTGGAAGAGTATCCGAAATTATTATTGAACATATACAGATAATACTGACCATCAGCCAGAGAATCGTCTTCCACATAGGTTATGGAATGCTGTCCGGTCTGTGAGGTGAAGCTGTTCGCCTTATCCAGCAGCAGGTATGCATAGTCGCTGTCTTCCCAATAGGTCTTTTCTCCCATCATATAATCTATTTCCGGTGTACCATAGATATCCGTAATTTTGACGATGGTGCTAGTTTCCCGGCTGCTCACAAGAATTTCGTTATCTCCCATCCACTGAATGGTATTCAGGTGCGTCCAATCCAGCTCGTCGCTGTCTTTGTCATATACAGAGGCCTTATAGGTAGGAAACAAATCGCCCATATCTACGACCTGAGACACGGCACCGCTGGAAACATCAAGGCGGATAATCATATCCTCAACCGTATCCTTTGTCGTATCGGTCGCAAGAATCAGCATATCTCCATTATCATCAAAGACGTAATCATGGTGCAGATCATAGTTTCCCAGATCAAATACATTGGTAATCTGTCCCAGTGCATCCATCTCAGCCATCTTATTTGTACTGATACTGTAATACATGCGTTCATTCGCAAACAGCAGACGGTGTGAGCGATAGCCTTCAATTGGAACCTCACCGCGCAGGATACCGTTGTTATCATAATAATACATGAAGTCATCCTCATCACTGTCATTACCGAGAATAACGTACAGACCATCGCTGAGCTCTTCCCTGCTGCTACCTTCCTTTGCTTCCAGCTGAATGGATTCGTTTCCTCTTAGGGAGCCGCAGGTATAGGTATATGTGACATCCTTATTCGTACCGTCTTCATATTCCATATGCAAGGTAATCGTATTCTCGTGATCCGGTATCATACCAATCAGCTGATATTCGTGTGTTCGTGTATAATCACTGTTCAATGTGCGTGTGAAATCCGCAATCTTATCATCCTCCACATGGATCGTGTAGCTGATTTTCGCCCCCTGTGCAGTTGTGAAATAAGTATACATGGAAAGTGTGTTTGTACCAAACGGATTATAGACCATCAAAGCATTGTTTTCGCTGTGGCTCCCCTGTGCAATCTGTTCATCCAGAGTTTTACGAATGGTATTCTGCTTTTCCACATTATAAATTTCCTTTACTGCTGTTTTTCCGGAAACAATACTGCCAATCGTATTTGTCGTATTTGGCTTGGACAGCCAGGCCACCAGACATAGAGATACCGTCACAATCGTTAAAATCATAGCACTTCTTTTCTTTTTGTTCATTTTTATCACCACAGCTATTGTATCAATGCTCTGTGAAGTTTTTCTGAAGCAGCTGTGAACGCTTTTCAAAAATAAGGGCAATACCATGTGAATCCTGCTGCAGTTAAAAAGACAGTCCGAAGGGACTGTCCATATTATCTGTGGTATAGCTTTTTCGTCTGATATCTGTCTTCGCATGTCAGATTGACATTCAGCTTGCGGAAGGTATTCGCATCCACCTGGGACAGAATTACTGTGCTGTGTGCTTCGCAGTCCTTCAGCTTATCCAGCTGCTGCAAGGCTAGATGTGATACCGGATTGGTGGTTGCACTGATAGATAGCGCAATCAGAATTTCATCCGTATGCAGTCTCGGGTTATGATTTCCCAGAGAGTTCACCTTCAGCTTCTGAATCGGCTCGATGATGTTTGGTGAAATCAGTGGAATTTCATCGTTAATATTACCCAGTGCCTTCAATGCATTCAGCAAAGCGGCAGAGCTTGCCCCCAGCAATGAGGTTGTTTTTCCTGTTACGATCCGCCCGTCCGGCAATTCGATTGCCACAGCCGGTGCCTCTGTTTCTTCAGATTTATCCAGTGCGGGTTTCACAACATTTCGCTCCTCAGGCTGAATGTTCGCCTGTGACATGATGATTTCTATCTTACCGATGGTATCTTCACTCGTATGTCCTTTTTTATAATCTACTCTGGCTTTATAATAGCGGCGTATGATCTCATCGCTGCTGGCACGCTTTGCGGCCTCATCATTCATAATGCAGTAGCCTGCCATATTCACACCCATATCCGTTGGAGATTTATAAGGGCTTGTTCCAAGGATTTTCTCAAACATGGCATTCAGAACCGGGAAAATTTCTACATCACGGTTATAGTTGACAGTCGTTTCCCCATATGCCTCCAGGTGGAACGGGTCGATCATATTGATATCGTTTAAATCCGCGGTTGCAGCCTCATAAGCCAGATTCACCGGATGCTTCAGCGGAAGGTTCCAGATCGGGAAGGTTTCAAATTTCGCATATCCCGCCTTGATCCCGCGTTTGTGCTCATGATAGAGCTGAGACAGGCAGGTTGCCATTTTACCGGAGCCGGGTCCCGGTGCCGTTACAACGATCAACGGCTTTGTTGTTTCTATGTATTCATTCTTGCCGTAGCCTTCATCGGATACGATCAAAGGTATATTGTTCGGATACCCTGCGATTGGATAATGCAGATAAACATGGACACCCAGATGCTCCAGATGTGCTTTAAAGGTATCTGCAGAAGCCTGATTCGCATATTGTGTGATGACAACACTGCCGACGTACAGCCCGGTATCACGGAATGCATCAATCAGACGCAGCACCTCAACATCATAGGTGATGCCCATATCGCTTCGTATCTTGTTTTTCTCTATATCATTTGCGGATACCGCAATGACGATTTCCACTTCCTCTTTCAGCTCAAGGAGCATTTCCAGTTTACTATCCGGCTGAAATCCCGGCAGAACTCTGGCAGCATGGTGATCATCAAACAGCTTTCCGCCAAACTCCAGATATAATTTATTGTCAAAATTGCTGATCCGTTCCAAGATGTGCTTGGATTGCAGTTTTAAATACTTGTCATTATCAAATGCCATTTCTTTCATCGTTCCACTCCTTTTCAACCCACTATTTCGTATTATACCAAAAAAGACATGCATTTACTAATTAAATGGGAAAAAATCGGGAATATTTTATGATGTACAGCGGATTCGTATGCAGGAAATGACAAGTTCTTAAGATTTTTCTTTTTATATAGATATCTGTCCTGAAATGCTTTATAATAATAATGCACTTTTGCGCCTGTAAAGAATCACGCGAACAGTAAATCACAATAAAATAGTAATACTGGAAGGAGAATTGTCATGGAAGAAGTTATAAAGATTGAAGGAAAGCATGCATTAGAGGGGACAGTTAGAATCAGTGGTTCGAAAAATGCCACGGTTGCACTGATCCCGGCCGCCATTCTGGCAAATGGACCAGTTACTATTTGTGGAGTTCCTGAAATATCTGATGTACAATCCCTGTCTGTACTGCTGAGAGATCTGGGTGTTCTGGTGGACATCCGTTCTTCTGATACCATTGTTATAGATCCAACTTCAATGGAAAATCGTCCTCTGGTACAGGACGCTGTAAATAAACTTCGCGCTTCCTATTATTTCATGGGAGCACTGCTGGGCAAATACGGCCATGTGGAAATTAAAATGCCGGGAGGCTGCTATCTGGGACCCAGACCGATTGATTTGCATTTAAAGGGCTTTGAAGCATTAGGAGCTGAAATACGCTATGACCACGGCTCCTATATTCTGGATGCACCACAGCTGACAGGAACCAAGATATTTCTGGATATCGCCAGTGTGGGAGCGACCATCAATATTATGATGGCTGCCGTTCATGCAAAGGGAAGAACAACGATTGAGAATGCCGCCAAGGAACCGGAGATTATTGATGTGGCAACACTGCTGAATAAAATGGGTGCCAATATCCGTGGTGCCGGTACAAATGTTATTACGATTGACGGTGTGGATCAGCTGGCCGGATGCTTTCATGAAATCATCCCGGACAGAATTGAGGCTGCCACGTATATCGTGCTTGCCGCTGCAGCCGCAAAGGAGGTACGTATCGACAATATTATTCCGCATCATCTGGAGGCACTGCTTTCCAAGCTGAAGGAAATCGGTACAGATTTGGAAATCGGTGTGGATAATGTGGTGATTCGCGCTTCCAGGGACTTAAAGGCTGCGGATATCAAGACGCTGCCATATCCGGGCTTTGCGACAGACATTCAGCAGCCGCTGACAGCACTGCTGACGCAGGCACAGGGACAGTCGATTGTAACGGAAACGATTTATACAGAACGGTTCAAGCATTGTCAGGAATTAAACAAGATGGGGGCAAACATCAATGTAATGATACCGAGCTCCTTTATCAATGGGCCAACACCGTTATCCGGTGCCGAGGTCTATGCGACAGATTTAAGATGCGGTGCCTGTCTTGTGATTGCAGGACTGATCGCAGATGGTGTTACAACCATACACAACATCTATCATATTGAACGCGGATATGAGCATATCGATGAAAAGCTCACAGCTCTCGGCGCAAAAATATGGAGAGAAACAGTAGAATAAGCAAAGAGAAGAACGGCTGGCAACGGCGGTTCTTTTTTCGATCCCGGAATTACCGCAGGCAGTGGTGCTTCCGTTTATTCATTCTGCCGGATATGGAAGATTCTATTCTGCGAAAATGAGACAGAGAAATGTTGAAGGGTTAGGCAACCGGACTTCACTGCGCATAGAAAAAAATCGCAGGCAGACCTTTGAATATGATATACTGTCCTTAATACAGGGTCTTGTTTCCTGTGAAATATGGCAGATAGGAGAATGTATATGAAATTAAGAGAACATCTGTATCTACTTTCCGGAGGTGTATATGGCAAGCTGGGAAATGTCTATGCCCTTCAGCATGACAGTGGTTATATTCTGATTGACTGCGGACGATATGATGCACTGGATATCATACGGCAGAATATGGCTTACTGGAATATATCCGAACACAAAATCACGCATGTTCTTTTGACGCACGGTCATGATGATCATGCGGGCAGTTCTTCCTGGTTTCAAAGCATGGGGGCACAAATTTATGTAGGAGCGGGCGATGAAAAGAATATGATCACCGGAAATTTCGGCCCGGAAAGCCCATTTACCAATCATGTGATGCCACCGTGTCATCCGGATGTATGTATTCACGAGGATAGGGATATTTCCGCAGGAGGTCTGTGTATCCATGCACTGCGCATGCCGGGACATACCAGCGGCTCCATGCTTTATCATGTAATGCTGGATAAGGAGGCAGTGCTTTTCAGCGGTGACATGTTTTTTGCGGATGGAGAAACTGGTGAAGCAGCCTATACCGGATGGAAAGGCGATATGGCATATGACGGCTTACGTTTGCTGGAAAGCTTTCAAAAGCTCTGGCGGCTTCAGCTGCATCCGGATATGGTAGCCGGCGGACACGGTATACCGGTGATCGGCAGCCATGCAGATCAGATAATTATGCTGGCATATAAATACGCAATGCTGAACAACCGCTAGGTACCATATACTCTTTCCCATAAACGGCGTATAATAAAGCTGTATAAAAGGAGGAGAAACAAATGAAAAGAATGATTGTGAATGCGGATGATTTCGGCTTCAGTGAGGCGGTAAATCATGGCATATTAAAGGCTATGCAGGAGGGAATTGTCACATCGACTTCAATTATGGCGAATATGCCCGGCTTTGCCCATGCAGTTCAGCTGTATCACGAGCATCCGGATATGGCTGTTGGTGTTCATCTGAATCTTACCTGTTATCGTCCGCTGCTATCCACACATCAAACCCTGGTTACGGAAACCGGCTATTTCCACAAACAGGATGATGTTGCAGGTTATAGTGAATCGGAAATGTATGAAGAATTAAAGGCACAGATAGACTGTGTTCTTGCGCATGGTATTCGGATTGATCATCTGGATTCTCATCACCACATTCATACAACTCAAAAGCTGCAGAAGGTGATGGAAAGACTGAATAAGGAATATGCATTGCCATTTCGCGGCGGCTTTGCATATCCCGTATCCTTTCCGCATGCGCAGCTTTGCATGGATTTCTATGATTCCGGAGTATCCCTATCAGCTTTGGAGGCTGTTTGCGCTAACATATCAGATCACGAGGTGACGGATTTGATGTGCCATCCCGCCTATATTGATCAGTTTCTGTATGAAACAACCTCATATTCATGGAAGCGCATGAAGGAGCTGGAAATCCTGTGCAGTGAAGAAGCGGCTGCTCTGCTTCAGCGATATCAGATACAATTGTGTACCTATAAGGAAGTATAAAACATAACGACACGGGGGTGATGCTTATGCTGAGAATAGCGATATTGGAAAATGAAGAGGCTGCGAAAAACATCATGTTTTCTCTTGCACAGTACCTGCAGGAGGAGGACTGCTGCTTCTACTGCTTTAAAAAGATATCCCAGTTCGCAAAAGCGGAGGCGGAGAAGGAATTTCATGTCGTAATTTTTCATGAAAAAATGGAAGTTCCCAGAATAACACAATCCTTTGTTTTACGTAAGCCTCAGCGTATCATCATCTATACAAAGACGAAAATCAGTGCATCTGAACAGCAGATTCTTCCGTTTTCACGTATATTTTATGTGGAACGCAAACATCTCCAATCAGAGATGGAGAGAATTCTTCCTCATATGCAAAAGCTTCTCCGCAATCAGGATGAGTATTTGTTCTCTTATAACAATGTAAAGGTGCCATTGAAAATCAGCGATATTTATTATATTGAGAAAGAAGGAAAGCTGCTTGTATATCATACACGGCGCGGGGAATTCCGTGAGCGTAAGAATATGAAGGATGCCTATGAAATCTTTAAACCGTATAACTTTCTCTGGATTCATGTCAGCTATCTGGTAAATATTATGTATATTATGAAAATCGAGAATGATATGGTCATGCTGCCATCGTTGCATCTGCCCATTTCCAGATCGAAGAAAGCAGAGGTATTAAGCGCCTTCCATAGCTTAATAGAGTAAGATCACAAAATTCCATTTACCTGTAAATTATTCCAAAAAAATTTACATATATGCGATGTTGTATATAATAAACGTGTAAACGGCATTACAAAAGAAAGAGAGCGGTGAAAAGATGGGAAAGTTAGCAGTTAACTATAATGGAGTATCTTCCGCGCAATTTGTTTCTATTGATGTAAAATCGACCTATTGGCCTGGTAGTGGTTCAATTCAAATGGTACTATGAGAAAGAAATCAATTATTCTTTTCATCTTATTACTTTGTATGGCTTTTGGTGTTGTTTGCTATGTAACGTGGATGAGAGGTATAGAAGAAGCCATTCATTTCATTAAGGAAGATAGCCCAAGAGAAATACTTTGGGGAGAGTCACTGGCCGAGAAAGATTTTGTAGAATTAGATTCTTCTGCCAAGGATGCGACTGTCCTGTTTCATTATGATGATTCCATTATCAATAAAGAACAGTTGCTTACGGTAACAGTTAGCTGCAAAGGGTATAAGACAAGCCGGGCTTTCAATTTGACAATTGTCGACGAGGATCCTCCAATTATAAAATATACGGGACCAGTGAAAATAGAAAGTGATCCCAACGTTAGATTAAGTGATTACCTGAAGGTTTATGATGTTCGACCCTATGATAAGGTGGAGTTTGATTTGCAGGAAAAAGATGGGGATAAAGCATACCGCTATTATGAATATACCTGTGATGAAAATAACCAGACCTGTAGCTTTGATCAGGATGCTGTTGGCGTTCATACTGTTCATATATCTGCGTATGACGGGCATGGGAATCAGGCATATAAAACAATAAAGATTATCGTTACATCCCCTGCCTATCATTGAAAATTTGGACTCTAATTTTGCTTGGGGATTCTAGCAGAAATGAGATTATGGGAAGTATAACGTAGGTAAATTACCAATTATTCCAAATTTCTGCAAATTATTCCACAACCCTTTACAGCAGCTGTTCAGCGAATATAATAAAGGTGTAAAAGAAATAACAAAGAAAAGAGAGCGGTGAGAAAATGGGACAGTTAGCTAGTTAGATTATTCTGGAACTTGTCATTAGAAGCTGATGCGTGAAAGGGTTTCTTGTATAGGAGCTTGTCAGTGGAAAGAAAGTTATTCGAATATCATAATAATCTAACGTAAAACGGAAATACGGTGTGGATCATCGGAAGTTTAAGCCTGAAGAAGAACTGGTGACAGCAGACAAGGTATCAGGAAATGATATGAGTGATCGTATCAACTGGTAAAACAGAAAACTCCAAGGTAATTTGAATGTTAATACAAGTAGACAAATCGAACGGCTGTTGAATATCGATGGTTAAGTAAATAGATCTATATCTTATGACCGGCTGGACTATGATTTGATGGGAAAGCAAGCGTTTAAGGAGAAACTGATGAGAAACGAAACATGAGAATTGTTGTCCGTTACAAAGATCAGGATGTGTATCCGGTTAACAAAAAGATGTCATAAGGAACCTGAAACTATCTAAACTGATGAGATTGGAAGGATATCATAAGAACCATCACTTCCGGCAAAGTCAGGAAAAAATATAGAAAGCATCAGGAGGAATGCAGATTACGTAAGAAGCAGGGATAAAGCAAATCAGCAACCTGCAACAGATATGGTTGAAAGAAAATACTGCAGATTCCATTAATAGTTCAAATACGAAGCGTTCATTGAAAGCTTGTCATGATGTATTGTAATTTGATTTGAATCCTAAGATTTGTATCTTATACAAAGACATAGATAAGAAGAAATGGATGTGATAAAATACAAGTAAATGATAAAGCCTCTGGCACATGTGAAATGCTGTCAGAGGTTTTTTTGACGCTTCACTTATCCACTTGAATCACAGTGCTGTTGGAGTTCTCACAAGATATGAACTGCTGCTGTATGAACTTCATTCATATCATATGCTATGGATAACCCGTAGCTATTTCAAAGAAAGAACTTTTATTACCTACATGTTGCAGTAAGACAATAGCCTACAGGTTCAATATATCTGTTTTTCTCCCTGTTATAAAGCGATTACATATTACGAGCTGCTCTATGTGGAAAATTCACAAACAAAATGTTTAGTTAGAGAGTGTTCTTTGATATAATAGTAGGTGCTGGAGGGATACTATGTCCAATATATTTCATAAAGAAGACTTTTCCAAGGTGCTTGCAAAGCACGGTATGATATTGCAGGAGCATCAGCTTCGGCAGTTTGAAGAGTACGCATCCATGTTGATCGAATGGAATCAGAAGATAAATCTAACCGCCATAACCGATCCGGATGAGATTTATGAAAAGCATTTTCTGGATTCCATATTGCCTTCCTTTGATATGTCGATACAGGGCAGCTTCTGTGATGTCGGGGCGGGGGCAGGTTTTCCGGGAATACCTTTAAAAATCATATATCCCGAGCTGGAGCTGACAATTGTGGAGACTCTGGGAAAAAGAATTACTTTTTTAAATGCATTATGCGATAAGCTGCAGCTCAAGGGCGTTACCTGTGTACATGAACGCGCTGAGGTCTATGCAAAGGACCATAGGGAAAGCTTTGATATCGTCAGTGCAAGAGCCGTGGCGAATCTGCCGCTACTAAGTGAGCTTTGCATACCGCTGGTGAAGAAGCAGGGCAGCTTCCTCGCACTAAAGGGTGCCAATGGGGATGAAGAATACGCATTGGCTGAAAAAGCAATTCGACTTCTGGGTTGTGAAATGAAGCAGAGGGATGTGCATACATTGTCAGATGGATCACAGCGGATCAATTTCGTTTTTGTAAAAACGAGACCGACACCGAAGAAATATCCGAGACCGTTTGCACAGATGAAGAAAAATCCCCTTTGAGGAGGAATAGAATGAAAGATACAAGAATTGTGGATATTGATCTGGTCGAGCCGAATCCTTATCAGCCGCGTCTGGAATTCGATGATGAAGCGCTGATGGATCTGGCACAATCCATTCGTGAAAACGGGCTGATTCAGCCAATCACGGTTCGCGAGATGGATGGAAGATATCAGATTATTGCAGGTGAGCGAAGATTCCGTGCACTGAAGCTGAACGGTGCTGTTGATGTACCGGTTCTGATCATGGATGCCAATGAAGTGCAAATGGCGGAAATGGCACTGGTTGAAAATATCCAGAGAGAGAATTTGAGTGCGATTGAAGAAGCGAAATCCTATGTGGAGATCATGAAATATTCCGGACTGAATCAGAGTCAGCTGGCATTGCGTGTCGGCAAGAGTCAGTCGTCTATTGCGAATAAAATCCGTCTGTTGAATCTGGATGAGGATGTGCAGGAGGCTGTCAGTACTAAAAAAATCAGCGAACGGCATGCACGGGCACTGATTGGGCTGGATGAAGAAAAACAGCACGATGCCCTCGAAAAAATTGTGAAAAAGGGCATGACGGTTGCACAGACGGAAAAAATGTTGAAGGAACAGGCACAACCGAAAAAAGAAAAGAAAAAAGTGATGCTGAAGGGTATCAGCAAGAATATTAAAATCGCGATCAATACGATCCATCAGGCGGTCAGTATGGTGAATCGCGCCGGTACAGCGGCAGAAATAAACGAAGAGGAACATGAGGATGAAGTAATCATTACCATTCGCATTCCAAAATAGAAAGGAAATGATCTTATGGGTAAAATCATAGCGGTATCCAACCAGAAGGGCGGCGTAGGTAAGACGACGACATCAATTAACCTTGCTGCAGGCTTGGGATACCTTGGCAATAAAGTGCTTCTGGTCGATTTTGACCCCCAGGGAAATGCCACTCAGGGTGTCGGTGCAGAGGTCGGTGAGGATAAGCTTTCTGTTTATAATCTGATTATGGAGGATTACAAGGTGGAGGATATCCGGAAGAAGCTGACATCTCCACCAATCGATATTGTTCCTGCAAGTATTGCACTGGCGGGAGCCGATTTGCAAATGGTAAAATTTGAAGTAGGAAAAGAAGAGCTGCTAAAGAATAAGCTGGAGCTGATCAAGGATGAATATGACTTTATCATCATTGACTGTCCGCCTTCTTTGGGATTGTTGAATACAAATGCTTTAACTGCAGCGGATTCTGTAATTATACCGGTACAGTGTGAGTATTATGCATTGGAGGGAGTTACACAGCTGCTTTTGACCATTCGTCTGGTACAGCAGCTCTTCAACCGCAATCTGATGATTGAGGGTGTTGTGCTTACAATGTATGATGCACGAACAAAGCTGAGCGTTGAGGTACAGCAGGAGGTACGTCAGCACTTTAAGGATCGCGTTTATAAGAATTACATACCTAGAAATGTCAAGCTGAGTGAAGCACCGTCCAGAGGAATGTCCATTTTTGAATACGATGTCCGCTGTGAAGGCGCAAAGGCATATGCAGGGCTGTCGAATGAAGTTGTGAAGATGAATAAGAAAGCAAAAGCCAGATAGGGAGGTGGATGAATGCCGAAAAAAGAGAATAGCGCAAGACTTGGAAAAGGATTGTCTGCCATCTTTGGTGAAGATGTCGGTAATGTGCTGGAGGATATTCAGCAGGGAAAGACTGAGGTTCATGAGGACTCCAAATTTGAGGTTGAGGTAAAGGATGTAAAACCGAATCCGTATCAGCCGCGAAAAAACTTTGATGATGACAAGATTCAGGAGCTGGCTGATTCTATTAAGCTGCATGGTGTATTTACGCCTATACTGGTCAAGAAAGCGGTTAAGGGCTATGAACTGATTGCCGGAGAACGCCGTTTGCGGGCCAGTAAGGTTGCCGGATTAAAAACCATCCCTGCTATTCTAATGGAATTTGATGATCAGCAGATGATGGAAATCGCACTGCTGGAAAATATTCAGCGCGAGGATCTGAATGCCATTGAGGAAGCACAGGGCTATGAAAAGCTGATCAAGAAGCTTGGCTATACACAGGAAGAGCTGGCGAAGCGGATTGGGAAGTCAAGAGAGCATGTGGCGAATATGCTGCGGCTGTTAAAGCTTCCAAAACCGGTACAGCAGTATGTTATCGATAAGCAGCTGAGTATGGGACATGTGCGTGCTCTGCTTGGTTTAAAGGATGCATCACAAATAGAGGATGTGGCAAAAAAAGCCATTCAGCTTCATCTGAGTGTGCGTGCTGTGGAAACACTGGTTAAAAATATGAATGAACCGAAAAGTGCACCGGAGAAGAAGCAGCGGGATATCAATCTGGATAAGGTACAGGATCGCCTGCAGAGCCGTTTCCAAACAAAGGTACGCATTGATGAGAAGCAGATTACTATACGCTATGATGGCAATGAAGATTTAAACCGCCTGCTGGAAATGCTGGGCGGCATTGAGGAAGAATAAAGAAAAAACAAAAGTCAGATGATTCGATTTCATTTTCAGGCGATATTAAAAACGAAAAAACGTATAAAGATCAGGCTCTTTCAGATGGTTCTTTCTCAATTGTGGGTAAATAAAACAGGGAGAATACAACACTATTGTATTTATCAATAGAAGTTGTATTCTCCCTTTTGCATACACCTTAAAGAAAGAACCTTTTAGATTACTTGATCTTTTTTTGTTTATGAGAAACCTCTTATGCAGTTGAAGTCCTTTTCTGCATTTTTTATTTGAGTATGAATTATGTGTAATATAAACAGTCATAACCTTTATTTATACAAATCGTCAGACATGTGTCTTGTCACCTGTCATTATATATGCTATACTGAGGCAGATACAACGGTTTAGAGAAAGGGAGATGAAGATACTGCATAAATCAGCAGTATCATCAAAGGATATGACAAAACAGGAAGAAATTAAACAGCTGAAGCTTGAAAAGGATGCCGTATTGCTGGCACATTACTACGTACCTGCACAGGTGCAGGAGATTGCAGATTATGTAGGAGATTCCTTCTATCTGAGTAAGGTGGCGTCCAAACTGACGAATAAGGTGTTGGTTTTTTGCGGAGTTTCCTTTATGGGAGAGAGTGGAAAGCTATTAAATCCGGACAAAGCAGTGCTGATGCCGGATGCGTCCGCTGACTGTCCGATGGCACATATGGTAACAAAAGAAGAGATTGATGATGTAAGGGCACGTTATGAGGACCTTGCAGTTGTATGCTATATCAACTCGACTGCTGAGATCAAATCATGGTCGGATGTATGCGTCACCTCAGCGAATGCAGTGCAGATTGTGAAGAAGCTGCCCAATCAGAATATTTTATTTATCCCGGATAAAAATCTGGGACGTTATGTGGCAGAGCAGGTTCCGGAAAAGAATGTCATGCTGGTAAAGGGATACTGTCCGGTTCATGAGGAAATGAAGGTAAAGGAAATCCAGGAGCTGAAGCAGCTGCATCCGCTTGCGGAAGTGCTTGCTCATCCGGAGTGTAATGCCTCTGTGCTTTCGATTGCAGATTATATCGGTTCAACAACCGGGATTCTGAAGCAGGCTGCTGCAAGCAATGCAAAGGAGTTTATCATTGCTACGGAGATTGGTGTCCGCTATGAGCTTGAAAAGCAGAATCCTAAGAAGACATTTTACTTTCCGAAAACAGAGCCGGTATGCATGGATATGAAGAAGATTACACTGGATGGTATTCTGCACGTTCTGCGCACTGGAGAAAACGGTGCAGCTGTAGCTTCGAATATCGCCGAGCCATCAAAGGCAACCCTGAACAGAATGCTGGAGCTTGCGGCGTAAACCGCCTTAAGGAGGCGAATTATGCAATCAGATATGTATTATGATGCCGTCATTGCAGGGTGTGGAGTTGCAGGTCTTTATACGGCTTTAAATCTGCCGGAAACCATGCGAATACTGATGATCTGTAAGGGGGATATGGCGGAATGTGATTCCATGCTGGCACAGGGGGGGATCTGTGTGCTTCCTGATGAAGAAGATTATACTGCCTATTTTGAAGATACCATGCGTGCAGGCCATTATGAAAATAACAGAGAGAGTGTTGACATCATGATTCGGCAGAGCAGACCAATTATAGAAGAACTGCTTCGGCTGGGTGTCCGCTTTGAACAAAATGAGGATGGAAGTCTGCGATATACCCGTGAGGGAGGACATTCCCGTGCAAGGATATGCTTCCATAAGGATATAACAGGAAAAGAAATTACGACTGCCCTGCAGATGCATGTTCGAAGCTGTTCGAATATTACTGTTATGGAGCATGCCCGGATGTGTGATCTGCTTGTCGAGCATGGTGTCTGCAAGGGAATCGCACTGGAAACCAAAGATCAGCAGGTTGTCCATGTCCATGCAGAGGATACGGTGCTTGCGACAGGAGGTATCGGTGGTTTGTATGAGCATTCCACCAATTATCCAAGCCTTACAGGAGATGCCTTGCGCATTTGTAAAAAGCATGGGATTCAACTGGATCATCTGGATTACGTGCAGATTCATCCGACCAGTCTGTACAGCCGTAAAAAGGGAAGAAGCTTTTTGATTTCCGAGTCTGCCAGAGGAGATGGGGCGATTTTACTGAATAAAAAAGGGGAACGCTTCGTAAATGAGCTGCTGCCAAGAGATGTTGTATCTCAGGCTATTTTTGAGGAAATGAAGAAGGATGGCACCGAGCATGTCTGGCTGTCCTTTCAAAATGTCCCCAAAGAGACCATACAAAGTCATTTTCCAAATATTCAGGAGGCCTGCCGTAAGGAAGGCTATGATATTACAAAGGAAAGTATCCCGGTAGTTCCTGCGCAGCATTATTTTATGGGAGGAATCCATGTGGAAAGTCATTCACAGACAACAATGCAGCATCTGTATGCTGTTGGAGAAACCAGCTGTAACGGTGTGCACGGGAAGAATCGCCTTGCCAGCAACAGCTTGCTGGAGAGTCTTGTTTTTGCGAAAAGAGCAGCTGATAACATAACAGTCTGCCGGAAAGGAAAAAAAGCATATGAATCCAATTACGATGCAGCTTGTTGCTGATAAATATATCCGTCTCGCTTTAGAGGAGGACATTAACGGTGAGGATGTAACAACCTGCTCCGTTATGCCTGATTATAAGGAAGGAGAGGTTCAGCTTATTTGCAAGGAAGACGGCATCATTGCCGGTCTTCAGATTTTCGAGCGTGTATTTACGCTGCTGGATCCGCAAACACAGGTTGATTTCCTTGTTAAGGATGGAGACAAGGTCACAAACGGTCAGCTGATGGGGAAGGTACACGGGGATATTCGTGTTCTGTTATCCGGTGAGCGGACTGCGTTGAATTACTTACAGAGAATGAGTGGGATTGCCACATATACCAGGAACGTGGCGGATATGCTGGAAGGCTCTAAAACCTGTCTGGTAGACACTAGAAAAACAACGCCGTGCATGCGGGTGTTTGAGAAATATGCTGTTCTTGTCGGAGGCGGAAAAAATCATCGCTATAATTTATCCGACGGGGTGCTGTTGAAGGATAATCATATCGATGCGGCAGGCGGTGTAAAGCAGGCAATTGAGGCCGCAAGAAGGCATGCGCCGTTTGTCCGTAAAATCGAAGTCGAAACAGAGAATCTTGACATGGTGAAGGAAGCAGTGGAGGCCGGTGCAGATATTATCATGCTGGACAATATGACCCCTGCCAAGATGAAGGAGGCTGTACAGCTGATTGACGGACGTGCAGAAACGGAATGCTCCGGTAATATCACAAAAGAAAACATTGAGCTGATGAAGGATCTCGGTGTGAATTATGTATCCAGTGGAGCATTGACACATTCCGCTCCGATTCTGGATATCAGCCTGAAGCATTTGAGCGTCCTTGGTGAGTAAAGAGAAAATCATATGGATAAGAAAGTAGCAGACAGCCCTATGGCTACAGCTTTGACAGGCTCTCAGCGCAGAAAACGTATTCTGACCATGATGAGGCAGTCTTCCCGTCCACTCTCCGGCGGTGCACTGGGAAGAGATACCGGTGTCAGCCGTCAGGTTGTGGTACAGGATATTGCTCTGCTGCGTACGGAGGGATATCCGATCATCGCCACTGCACGGGGCTATATATTGAATGAAACAAAAAAAGCAGTTCGCCTGTTTAAGGTCTGTCACACAACAGAGCAGATCAGTGAAGAGCTGGAAACGATTGTTGATCTTGGAGGAAGTGTGGAGGATGTGATGGTGAATCACAGAGCCTATGGAAAAATGTCGGCGCCTCTGCGCATCCGAAACCGCCGGGATGTGGCAGTTTTACTGGAAAATCTAAAGACAGGTAAATCAACTCCACTGATGAATGTGACCGCAGGTTATCACTTTCATCATGTAACAGCGGATTCACAGGAAATACTGGATGAAATTGAAGAGCATCTCCGTCAGAAGCATCTGCTTGCGGAATTTCTGCCTTATGAGCTGGAGGAGGAAAGCATACCGGATATAAAATAAACAAAGGCTGCATTCTGGCCTTTGTTTTCTCTATAGGAAGAGACTATTTGAAACTTATTTCAGTTCTTCAGTATCTCTTTTCGTATAAAATCAACAGTAGCGTCCGTTCCATGATCACGCTGATATTCCAGAATCATCTTCAGCATTGCCTTTGTCTCTTCATGCATGATAACATTGTCATAGCCGTTCATGAAGTATTCGTACGCACTTCCGTCATGATAATTTTCCTTCATATAGATGCGGGAAGCGGCAGTACGGTCGCAGTACATTTCCACAAGATAATGAAGTGGCATTTTCACCGGACGGATACCGCCTACGGCATTATCCAGCCAGTATTCCCAGTGATGCTTGTTGCGGCCTTTATGATGCAGCCAGCCTAGGGAATAGCCTTTTACTTCCTTTTCATAATCAATGGGACTGCGATTTCCCTGGAAATACTTGACACCTGCACAAAATTCAACAGGAGTGTATTTGGATAGATCATGCAGAAGTCCCTGTTTATATAAACCACAGCGAAAACACAGCTTTGTGACCGCAAGCTTGTGTGCAGTTATTGTTTTAAAATGTCCCCACAGCTTATTCATAATCTGCACTCCTTTCACATTCCAGTCTATTTTACCACGATAGGAATTGTTCAGACAATTCTTTTCCCTAGTTTATGAAGCTTCCCGCTTTACGAATGGATGTATTGCTTATTTCTTTTCCTTTTCATATAACGTTCACGTAGTGTTCACAAAGGGGATGTATGATATAGACACAAGCAAAGCAATGCTTGTGAAATCTTAATAAAGGTAATGGAATGTTTCCCCATCCCTATAAAAAAACAAACAGCTATCATGTTTACAATATTTTTTCATTTCCATTACCTGCCTTCATGCTGAACCTCTGTCCCTCGCAGAGGTTCTTTTATTCGTTTGATTTACATGAAAGCTTTTTCTTAAGCTTTACCGGCAATAAAACAACAGCTAACGCGGGAGCTGCTGTTAATGACTCACTTAAATTACATGCGATAATACGATGTGCAGCTACTGTGTGAAGTGTTTGCATTTGAAAATCATATTCTCTGCATTTCTGTATCCGTTTTTCGTATAAAAATGCGAGTGCATCTCATCATTTACGCTGAGCAGCTCGATGAAGGAAGCACCGTTCTCTTTTACGGTTTTCTCCATTTCATTTAGAAAATGCGTGCCAAGATGTGCTCCTTGAAATTGTCTGGCAATCACGATTTCTTCCAGATAATAGCCGGTCAAATCATCAAATTCTTTGAAATATCCCATGACGAATCCGCTGATAGCATGATCAGCCATCTGTATAAAACACAGCGCATCCTCTATCGTCATGAGCTGATGGAGTCTTTTATATGCTTTATCATAAGTCCAGCAGCCTCCTTCATAGGTATTATAATAGTCTATGTACAGCTTTACCACTGCATCTAAATGTTGACTCTCCATTCTTTTGTAGCGTATATTCATCATTGTCTCACCTGTCCTTTTCTATAAAATATATGCTTATCTTTTTTGACAGCATACTGTGAATGGAATCCGGATTATAAAGGATATACACAGGGACCTTCTTTGCCATTCTATAACATCATTATACAGATATTGTATAAATATTCAAACATACTTCACCTGCTGTTCACACGCAGGGTGTATGCTGTACATACAGACAGTTTTGTCTGAAAGAAGGGTAATGACAATTTCCTACTCATCCATATGTTATCCATCGTCATTGCCGCAAAGCCTCTGTCCTGTCACAGAGGTTTTTTTGAGGTGTTTTAAAAGTATATATGTTTTTATATAAAAATATATATTTATGTTGCGCATTGAGAATTTTGAGTTATAATATAAGCATCGGAGGTGTGCTATGATACCGAAATATATGCAGGTATATACAGAGATAAAGGATACGATTCAGAAGGGAAGCTATAGCGCAAACGAAATGCTGCCAAGCGGAGAGGAATTCGCAAAGCAGTATGCATGCAGTGTGTTAACGGTTAAAAAGGCGCTGGACCGTCTTGTCAGTGAGGGCGTGATTGTAAGAAAAAGAGGTCTGGGAAGCTTCGTAAAGAGATGCAGAACAGATCTGGATAGAATGCAGGGGGTACCTGTTATCGGACGGGATCTGATTCGTGAGGAGGTTACCTCTGTTGTTGAGAGGTTTGAGGTAGTGACATGCACTGCAGAGCTGGCGGATAAAATGAATATACAAGCCGGAGAGTTTGTGTATGAAATAGAGCGTATTCGCTTGTATAAGCAGGAGCCAAGAGTTGTAGAATATACATGGATGCCGCTGCAGATCATACCGGGACTTCAGCGAAGGGATGTGGAAACCTCTATTTATGCGTATATTGAAAAACAGCTTCACAGGCATATACAGGGTGCACATCTGTCATTTCAGGCTGTTCGTCCGCAGGCACTGGAAAAGAAATATTTTCACATGAATGACAATGATTTTGTATGTCAGGTGGAAGAGCTCGCATATCTGGATACATCTGAGATATTTGAGTATTCCATAGCACGGCATCTTCCACAGTATTTTCACTTTGAAACCAATGTAATAAAGGAACTATATGATAACTGAACCAATGTTGAATACCCGCATACAGCGGGAGAATGGAGGATACAATGTATTTTGAAAAAACAGCAGGATTTCCAGATGATTTCCTATGGGGCAGTGCATCCGCTGCCTACCAGATTGAAGGTGCGGATCGCGAAGATGGCAAGGGCATTTCAAACTGGGATGAGTTTGTAAAGATACCTGGGAAAACCTTTAAAGGCACTACCGGTGCAGTCGCTGTCGATTTTTATCATCATTATAAAGAAGATATTGCACGAATGGCTGAAATGGGATTAAAGACCTATCGGTTTTCTATTGCTTGGACAAGAATATATCCACAGGGAAATGGAAAAGTAAATGAAACAGGTTTAGCTTTTTACGATAATGTTATCAATGAATGCTTAAAATATGGAATCGAGCCTATGGTTACCATCTATCACTGGGACATGCCGCAGGCGCTGGAAGATGCATATCATGGTTGGGAGAATCCACAGATTATAGAGGACTTTGTAACGTATGCCGTTACTTTGTTTGAACGGTATGGAGATCGTGTAAAATACTGGATAACCATGAACGAACAGAATATTTTCACCTCTATGGGCTGGATGGAAGGACTTCATCCACCGGGAAAAACAGATCAGCTGAAGCTGTTCTATCAGGTAAATCATCATGCGAATGTTGCACATGCACGGAGTGTTTTGGAATTGAAGAAACGTTTTCCTCATGCGATGGTGGGCGCAAGCTTTGCGTTTTCTCCATGCTATGCGATTGATTGCCGTCCGGAAAATGCGATGGCAAAAGAAGACTTTGATGATTTACGAAATTACTGGTGGTTGGATATCTATGGTTATGGCCGATATCCAAAGAGTGCTATGAAATATCTGAGGTCTATTGACTGCGCACCGGATATTACAGAGGATGAAATGCGGGATATCCGTCAGGCTGCGTCTTTGATTGATTTTATGGGTGTCAATTACTATCAGACAGCGGTTGCCGAGTATAATGATATTCATGGTGTTGGCGCTAATCACGAGGTGAATACAACAGGAGAAAAGGGAACAGCAAAAATCAGCGGAGTACCCGGATTGTATAAAAATCCAGCCAATCCGTATTTGAAGACAACGGATTGGGATTGGACAATCGATCCAATGGGTATCCGTATGTGCTGCAGGACAATAACCTCACGTTATGATTTACCTATCATTATATCTGAGAACGGTCTTGGAGCGTTTGATAAGCTGGAAGAAGATAAAACGATACACGATCCTTATCGTATAGAATATCTTCGTGCACATATCGAGGAATTGAAAAAGGCGGTTGCTGATGGCTGCGAGGTACTGGCATACTGTACATGGTCCTGCACAGATTTGTTAAGCTGGCTGAACGGATATCAGAAGCGCTACGGATTTATTTATGTGGAGCGTGAAGAGGATGATGCCAGTGCAGCCTTGAACAGGTATCCAAAGGACTCTTTTCACTGGTATGCTGAGGTGATAAAAACAAACGGGCAGAATTTGTAAAGTGTATAACGTGGATAGATTGATAAATATGGATAATCAGAATTATGCTGTTCATGATTTCCCATTTCAGGTATAATAGGATATATACGAAAGCGGTAAAGGATGGGATTATATGAGTCGCGAAAATTTAAAGGAACACTATGCAGAGATAATCAGAAATCAACTTAAAATGCAGAACCCGGAAGGTACGGTTTCCATATATCATAAGCTATTGGAAAATGAATATGAGGAAGATTCTGCTGTTGATGTATTGGCATTCTATATGGAAAACATGGTTGTGGACATGCTGAAGCATGAAGAAGATTATGATGAGCAAAAATGGAATCATATGCTAAACGGGATTCGAATTTATAATCTTGAAGAAGCGGGTAAGGTCACTGCTTATGATATGAAGAAAATAACCGCAAAATTAAAAAAAGAATTCGGAAGTATAAAACATGGTGATGAAGAGCCTTATTTGGAAGGATTGGCAGCTTATGAGAATAATCTTCAGGTTATGGTGGAGCGCTATCAACTGAATTCCAGGCAGCTTCGGACGATTGTTGAGATATGGATGCTTCTGCTTTACGGCTCTCTGCATCAGAAGACCTATGACTTCTGCGCAGTTGCTGACCTGGATTTGATTGAAATAGCAAAAAGTTTAGAATGGTATAGTAATCCAATCATAAATCCAAAGCTGTATGATACTCTTAAAGCTGAAGATATCGCAGCTTTGGATAAAAATAAGATATGTGAAAGATCTGTAACAATGGCATTTCAACTGCTCATCAGAATACACGAAAGTATGGATTTTTGGGAAAAGAAACTAGGTAGTAATGGATATTTGAATTATTTATCAAATGTAGAAGCGTTTGAGTAAAGAACGAAAAAGCATGGTGTACTTATACGCCATGCTTTTTTGTAAGAATACAGAAACATCAGATAAACTATTTAACAGCCTTTATTTGCCGCAACGAAAGCTGGTAATGATTTCATGAATTTTAGCGGCATTGGCTGCAATATCTTCACTGCTTCCTTTTGTCAGAAGTCCTCCGAACCCGCAGACATCCACACCGTTTTCCAGCCATGTTGTCAGATTGTCAAGATTGATTCCCCCGCTTGCCAGAATCGGCATATCCGGAATCGGTGTTTTAAAAACCTTTACAAGCTTTGGACCATAGAAATCGGAAATAGGAAATGCCTTGACGAATGCCGCTCCGCTGCTTAGCGCATCAACACATTCGGTAATGGTGGTACATCCCGGTGCATAGGGAATCTGATAGCGATTGCACATTTTTGCGACCTCTTCATTATAGTTCGGGGCAATGATAAAAGCAGCACCATGCAGGATTGCGTGTCGTGCTGTTTCTGCGTCCAGAACTGTTCCGGCACCTACGCAGAGTGCATCTCCATATTTTTCAGAAAGACCCTGTATGATATCTCCGGCGTTATTTAACGTATAGCTCATTTCCATGACAGGTACGCCGCCCTTCATGCAGCCCTCGGCTATTTCACATGCGCGATCCAGTGTTTCCGCACGAACGATTGCAAGTGCACCTGCCTCATACATACGGTTTGTGACGTTCATTTTTTTCATATTCATAATGACATCCTCCTTGCCTATATCTTACGTTGTTTTAGAAACGCTTACAATTGGATGAATGAACAAAATTAGAGGTTAAATATGTGCGCTTAAACAAATGAGATAGCAGCTGAAAAAATATTGGACATCCGGTTGGCTTATGCTTAAAAAGCCTATGAATAAAGGATTTTTTGAAGGTCAGCTAACACACATATAATATATAGAAAACATGTATGCTCCGGCTTTCGGATGCTTTTTTTCAACTTTGTGCGTTTGACCAAAAACGGCACAGGCTTTTTAGTTTGTTTGAACATAGCGACTTGAAAGCGATTTCAATATAATGTAGGTGTAAGGAGGAATTCAAGATGAGTATTGAATTGACTAGAGTAGATTTCAGACTGATTCACGGTCAGGTTATCACCAGATGGCTGACACAGTGCCAGATCAATGAAATCGTAACAATCGACACTGCCCTGAGCAAGGATGCTTTCATGCAGGAAGTATTTAAAATGGCAGCTCCAAAGGGTGTAAAAATCACAATTGTAAATGTAGAGGATGCGGTAAAGCGCCAGCAGGAGGGTGCCTTCGATAAGAACCGCGTTATGGTTCTGTTCAAGGGTGTGGCAGAACTGAATGCCGCAGTACAGGCAGGCTTGAAGCTGGAAAAGGTACAGATCGGCGGTCTTGGCGGAGGGCCGGGTCGTAAGGCTGTCAACAACGCAATCACACTGGACAGATCAGATGCGGATACTCTGCTTGAACTGGAAAAGATGGGGATCGAAATTTATTTCCAGACAACTCCGGATTATCCTTCCGAAACACTTCAAAAAGCTGTCGCTAAATTATAACAGGAGGACATGTATATGGTAATTCAAGCAATCTTAGTCGGTATACTGTACTGGCTATCCATGGGACGCGCGAGCTATTTTATCTCGTTTGCATTCCGTAAGCCGGTCGTACTTGGCGTATTTATCGGTCTTGTATATGGGGATGTACAGACCGGTCTGCTGTATGGCGCAACCATTCAGCTGATGTATATGGGAGGTATCGAAGCCGGCGGAAATATTCCAAGTGATCAGGGACTGGCAACATGTATCGCAATCCCTGCCGCTATCGCAAATAATCTGGATCCGGCTGCTGCCGTGGCTCTGGCTGTTCCATTCGGGGTACTTGGCGTTTTAATCAATAATGTGCGTCGTACCATCAACTCTTTCTATAACACGAAGGCTGATAAATTCGTAGAGGACAAGCAGTATGACAAGCTGTCCATCTTCTCCTTTGTACTTCCATGGCTTACCAATGGTGTGCTATATTTCACACCGGTATTCATTGCGACATTATTCGGCTCCAGCGTTGTACAGGCATTCATCAATGTAATTCCGGAATGGGCGATGAACGGACTCACCAACGCAGGCAATATGCTTCCGGGGTTAGGTTTCGCACTGACACTGGTTGTCATGGGAAAAAAGAAATATCTGCCATTCTTCGTACTGGGATTCTTCCTGTATTCTGTCATGGGCTTCTCCATGCTGACAGGAGCAGTCATTGCATTATGTCTTGCACTGATCGTATCCCTATTCAAACAGAACGATGAGGAGGAAGTTGCATGAGTGAAGCAGTAAACAGTGTAGCCGCTGAAGAAAAGAAAACAATCGTAACAAAAAAAGACCTGTTAAAGGCATGGTGGAAATGGACACTTGCAGTCGAGGTTCCGGTAAGCTTTGACCGTATGCAGGCACTTGCCTTCGGATATTCCATGAACAAGGTATTGCGTAAGCTGTACAAGGATGACCCGGAAGAGCTGCAGGCAGCAATGCGCCGTCATACATCCATGTTCAATACAAACTGTGACTGGGGAAGTATCATTCACGGTATTACGATTTCACTGGAGGAACAGCGTGCGCTAGGTCATGATGATATTTCTCCGGAGGTTATTCAATCCTTAAAGCTCGGTCTGATGGGACCACTTGCCGGTATCGGTGACAGTGTGGATCAGGGAATTGTTGCGACAATTCCATTGGCAATCTTTGTTCCGATGGCACTAGAGGGCTCTGTAATCGCCGCCTTTATTCCTGGCTTAATCTATATCGCATGGAGCTTTGGCTGGTCCTGGTTCCTATTCAACAAGGGATATTCTCTGGGTAAAAATTCCGTATTGGAAATCCTGCACTCCGGAGCAATCAAAAAGGTTATTGACATCGCAAGCATCGTTGGTCTGTTCATGATCGGATGTCTGTCAGCCTCTTATATAAAGGTGCAGACCATTGTGGAATTCGCCAGTGATACATCAACGGTGAAGCTGCAGGAAATCATTGACGGAATCCTGCCGAATATGCTGCCGTTCATCGTTGTTATGGGAATGTATCTGTATATCACGAAACGCGGACCGAAGTATATCCGTCTGATGATTTATACAATGATTATTGCAATCGTATTGACCTTCTTCCATATTATATAAGATGTGAACAAATCCATGGAAGAACATGGATTTGTTTTCTTTACAGACATATGGAGGATAAGAAAAGGAAGGAGCTTATATGAAGGTACTGATAACCCCGAGAGGGTTTGCGAATTACGGTCTGGATCAGGTGGAGCGAATGAAGTCCAAGGGTCTGGAGGTACATTACAATGCCACGGGTAAGGCATATACACATGAGGAGTTTAAAGCACTGGCGAAGGATGCCGATGCCATTATCGTCGGTGTGGATAAAATGGACAGAGAAATGATGGAGGGCTGCCCGAATCTGAAGGCGGTCTGCAAGTTCGGTGTCGGAACGGATAATATCGATCTGGATTATGCAAAAGAGCGTAATATCCATGTCGGACGCT
>NZ_CAXSSO010000016.1:0-76141 GCF_964240115.1 Clostridium sp. HGF2 | reverse complement strand
ATCTCAGATACATCTCCCTCTATATCTGTCGTTACTGCATAGAACCCATCATACATCGCCTCTTTATCTATAGCTGCTTGATCGAGCTGACAATATTCTTCTTCTGCCACCTCACCATCCGCAGTGATCGCAGTCTTTTTTATAAATCTGGCCGGATCATTAGGGTTGCGTCTATTCTTCTTAAACTTTTTTCCATTATCATTGATTATCTTCATAGCACGTTCGATCTGTCCCTGTCTAATCTTTGCTTGATAAGCCTTATATTTAGGCGAATACGTTACGATCATCGTCTCTGATAACTTCTTTGACTCGATTGGGACTTCTTTATAGTAAATGGATCTGTATACTTCAGGATCATTTTCGTCCAGTTCTCTGAGATCGATCTGCCCTTTCGCTACCATCCTTATACTGGCTGTAAGCAGCGCCTTGTTCGCCTGTTTCTGAAGTAGGTGTAGGAATGCGCCAGAAGAAACTATCCATCAGCCTGCTGTGCATTCTGCTTCTGCTGTATGCGGGAAATGCGCTTTGCAGGCCTTTGACCATGAGGAAAGCATACCAATCATCGGCTATCATCATATCATACCGGACAGGGATTTGCAGGCCTTCTTCCCGGACAATATGTGGGTGGTCTCACTTTCTGAGTTCGAACAGTAGATGAAGCTGTTGAAGGAGGAGGGCTATCACAGCGTAACGCTGGAGGATGTGTACGCATGGAAGCAGGGGGAAAAGGAGCTAACGGAGAAGAGTATCGCCATCACCTTTGATGACGGATTTTATTCCACAACGAAATTTGCACTGCCGGTATTGAAGCGCTACGGCTTTACCGGTTCAGTTTTTGTGATAGGCTCGGCCATCGATGAGCATCATGGTCTCTATCATCCTGAAATACGCCAGCATGCTTCTCATGAGGATATGCAGGATGAACGCGTACTGCAGTATTATTCACATTCCTACGATCACCATCATAAGGATGGGGATGGCTTTCGAATCAACCAGCTGAATTATGAGCAACTGCGATGGGACCGCAAAGCAGGGCTCTATCACCTTTTATGCATATCCGTATGGTAAATATAATAAAAGGATACAGAAAATTCTGAAGGATAAAGGCACTCGTCTTGCCTTTGGATACAATGAGAATCGCAAGGCTAAACACAGTGATGATTCCTATGCACTGCCGCGTTTCAATGTAAACGCCTATACCAGACTGGATGTGTTTCGTGCCATGCTGGAAAGCAGGTAAGAAAAATACACAGATTTTCCCTCCACCATTGTAATACGCTTATGTTGGGCATCAGACATTTGCATATAGTGGATTGAGATGGATGATATCTCATATAAAGGAGAAAATCTTACATGTATAACTCAAGATGCAATTGTTCTTCCAACAGCGGACGCGGGTCTTCCTGTGCACGCAATGGAGAAAGAATTATGGTAAACCAGTCCGGCTGCAATACGGAACGCCGTTCCCGCTGCTCCTGTGTCAACACCTACCGTCCGGGATGCGGTGGAAATCATGGCAGCTATGGCTGCTCATCATAACAATGACTGCGGCTGTGGAAACAGCGGAAATTCTCAGGGCTGCGGCTGTGGAAATAATCGTCCATGCCCGCCAAGATCGTGTCCGCCGCGTCCAAGCTGTGAGGATCACTGCCGTGACCAGTATCGCCGCTGTATGAGAAACTGCTGACTGCGTAATGATGATCTGCGTGAGGATTTTGCGGAAGCATTCGACTATGATGAAACCGATAGAAACTACGAAGAATACGGTGATTAACAGCTGATATCTTTTTCAGGCGATTCATATAACAAACAGACTCCTGTATGTGATGCAGGGGTCTTCTTTTTGGTATCCGTATGAGCAAGATTATTCACTCAGCTCTGCTGCAAGGGACGTATTGCCTATGCGGGAAGTGCAAACGATGATTTGTAAGCGGGCTGATTTCAACATATGATGAAGGCGTAAGGAAAGGAGGCGGCGTATATGGTATGGAAGCAGACAGCTTATAAAAAACGGAGTCAAAAGCAAGGAAAAGGGGTGCAGTATGCAGATGGAATATGAACATAAGAAATATCCTGTAGAGCATTTGATTTTTTATTGTCGTAATGAGCAGGAAGCGATTCAATATATAGAAGCGAATGATATCTGGACAGCCGCATTATCAAAATATGACGGCTTTGTATCCACCACATCCTATCTCAACAAGGCGAATCCGGGAGAGATTCATATTATCATAATCTGGGAAACCCTGAAGGATTGGTTCGCCATTCCCAAGGAGGCTCTGGCGGATATCGGAAAACGATTCGACGAAATCTTTCCCTATCCATATAAAAATGGGCCCAGATTACATATAGAAGACAATTTCAGTACCTATAAGATTTCACATTGTGAGGTGATGGAGCGATGAAAACTATGATCTTTGTTGGTTCTGCGAATCGTAACGGACATACGATGGCACTGGTAAATGAGCTTTGTACACATCTGCAGGGCAGCATTGAAATAATCAATGTATTTGACTATCTGGATGTCAAGCCATGTATTGATTGCGGATATTGTCATAAAAATCCCGGCTGTATTTATCACGATGCATTTGCGGATATTCTGGAGAGAAGCTTTGCGGCGGACTGCTTCGTTGTTGCCAGCCCTATGTGGTTTGGAAATGTATCCGGTCCCATGATGGCATTTTTCTCCCGTCTGCAGACGATCACCTCCGGACATATTTACCGAAAGGATATGCAGCATAAGTTTGATAAAGCGGGCGTGTTTCTGATGTGTGGAGAGGAAAAGTGGCACAGTATGGCGAAAACGATGGAAACGACTGCCGAATTCATTTTCAATCATCTGGACGCACTGATTCTGGATACGGTATATGCGCAGGCAGTTGATCGGGTAGCGGCAGGAGAAGCGATGCAGGATATTGTAAAATGCAGGCGGGCAGCCGAGGCTTTGCATACATGGTATTCGGATAAACAGTCCAATGCCTATTATAAGTACGGATATGCATCAGAGAATTATGTTCGTCTGGAGAAGGATTAGCCTATGTATACAGCAAAAAAGGGAACCATGTATCCGGTAAAGCGATTCGTGCTCGAGCTGGAGCAGGAAAAGAGTGTGGAAGCGTTTCTGAAATTGGATGCAAAGATATGGACAACGTTTTTGAAGCAGCAGAAGGGATTTGTTTCAAAGCAAATCTGGAGACAGGATATCGCGCCGCGGGTACTGCATATCATTGTCACCTGGCGGTCAATGGAAGAATGGGAACAGATAATGGAGCGGGAATGGGAAAAAACTGCCGCAGCATTTTCTAAAGCATTTGGCAATGGATACAGCCTTATTGAGGAACATCCTGCAGCGAAGCAGGATGTATATGAATGCAGTTCGTTTATCAAATAGGAAGAGGTGACTTATGAAGGTACTTGTATTAAACGGTTCACCGAAAAAGAGTGGACAGACGATGCTCTTGACAAAGGAGCTGACAGCCAGCATACACGGAGATGTGGAGATCATCCATATTTATGATTATATGCCGCTTAAGCCTTGTCTGGGCTGTCAGGCATGTAAGAAAGAAAGGGTCTGTGTACAGGAAGATTATTTTCAGCAGATTCTTGAACAAATAGAAGCAGCGGATTGTATTATTCTTGCTTCACCGATGTGGTTCGGAAATGTATCCGGACCGATGATGTCATTTCTATCCCGCCTGAATATCCTGCGCAATGGATATGAGGTGCGCAGGGACAAGCAGCATACATGGCAGAAAGCGGGTATCCTTGTTTTGACAACCGGAGCCCGCTGGAAAAGTATGGCAAAGTCTGTAGAAGCCACGGTGGAATTTTATTTTCATGAGATGGATGCTCTTATGCTGGGGGGAATCTATGCCAATAAAACGGATATCCTTTCGTCCGTAGAAAATAAATATGCAATGCAGCAATGCAAACACATCGCCAATATCGTGAATGCATGGGGCAAGGATAAGGCAGCGGGAGAGGATTGTGCCTATGGTTACAGCTCCTGGAATTACATGGAGTATGACCGTAATCGCATAGCATAAGGAAGGCAGTACAGATTAGCAGGATATGGACAGCTGAAAAGCATACATCCAAGCATGCTGTCTGACTCCTGGGGGCCTGCACTTTCATAAAAGATGCAGAAAGCAAATGTATTGATTTTCCGGGGAAGAGGAAGCGGAAATGCGGGAATGATTGAGTAGCTACAGATGCGAAGACATCGTCAGTATGCAGCCTTTGCTGTATAGGAAGGGAGAAAACAGCTATGTCAGAATTGCAAATGCAGGGACGTGTGGCACTGGTCAGCGGGGCTGCCAGTGGAATGGGAGAGGCTGTCGCAAGACGGTTTCTTGCCATGGGGGCAAGCGTGGTCGGCTTTTCTTTGGAAAAGGAATGCGGCATTGACCATAAAAATTTCCGGTATATTTCCGGTGATATTACAGCTTATGCGGCTTGTGTCGATGCTGTTAGCAGGACAGTCACGGAGTTTGGAAAACTGGATTCTCTAGTAAATTGTGCGGGAATCGTTCATGAGGGAGGTCTGGAAACGACAGATCCCATGGTGTTTGAGCGTGTGTTACGCATAAATACCTGTGGTACCTTTTATATATGCAAAGCAGCAATCCCATATCTGAAAAAACAGAAATCGACGATCGTGAACATTTCCAGTGATATGAGTATTAAGCCGCTTGCGGACAGAATTGCCTATAATCCAAGCAAAGCGGCTGTCAATATGCTGAGTGAATGCATTGCACTGGAATATGCACCGATGGTTCGCTGCAATGCGATACTGCCGGGCATTATTGATACCCCTATGATTCAAAAGCGCTTAGCGGCAGCTGCACAGCCAAAGCAGCTGCAAAAGGAATACCAAGGTCTGTATGCCTTGCAGCGTATCGGCACCACAGAGGATATTGTCGACAGCGTCGTATTTTTGAGCACTGCACAATCGGATTGGATAACAGGCATCTGTCTGCCTGTATGCGGAGGACCTGCGGTATGAGTGATTTTTTGAAGACAGCATTTGATTATGAAAGCATGCAGCTGAAATGCCTGTATCGAAACGAGGATATCGCGCTTGTGCAGACCGGTATCGAGGATGAGCATTTACGTACCGTATATTCCGCACCCTTGAAATTTCCGGTGCATCCGCAGGACCGCCCGTATTTGTATTGCTCTCTTGTTACCTCTGTTGATGGCAGGATTGCATTTCCGGACGCTGCTGAGGGACCCTTTATCGCAAGCAAAAATTATCTGGCAAAGGAAGGCAGTGCTGCGGACTGGTATACGTTGAATGTTCTGCGCGCAAGTGCAGATGCGATTCTGTTTGGTGCTGCGACTTTGCATAATGAGCCTTCCGGAACCGGACATGTGTATGATGCCTCGCTGGAGGAATCCCGTGTGAGAATGGGGATGCAGGAAATCCCGTGGAATATTATTCCAACACTGGATGGCAGTGATGTGCCGTTTCATCATATAGAATTTACCTGCGGGAAAATTCCGGTGATTTTTTACACTACGCCAAAGGGAGTGCAGCGCTGTGTTCATAACTCCCTGAAGCCTGTGGAAATCATCGACAGTCTTGAAGCGTGCAGACAGACGCTCAAGCCGGAAAAAAACTATATCGTCGTCACAGGAGCTGATGTTATGGACAATGTTTTGGGGATGCGGATGCTGAAGACATTGGGCTTGCAGCGCATACTGGTAGAATCACCCTCATTAACGCATTTGCTGCTGCAGGATGCATTACTGGATGAGATGTTTCTGAATTACTCCTGTGTCTATCTGGGAGGGGATGCATTAACCATAGGAAAGCATTTTCAGAGCTTTGATAGTGTACATCATCCGCATACCTCCCTGATCAGTGTATATCTGCATTCCAGTCATTATATGTATCTCAGACACAAGGTTCTGTATGGTATCGGAGAAGGCCGTGAAGAATAGCTTTTACCCGGAACCGATACTGGAAATACAACCAGTGAGGTGCTATTGCGTATACGGATGCGTAGTTAAGCATGGACTATGAGGTCTGAAGTGGCGGCTATTCCGGGAACATCAGCCAACGATTCGGACAGAGTACACAAAGTATCTAGCGAGTCAGTCAAAGCGGCAGCAGGTGTCTGCCAAAAGCTGCCCGAAAGAAGAAAAAAGCGGACCGGGAAAATATAAAACGCATTTGTGCCTATCCTGTGGAAGATGGACTGATGAAACTCGCGTATTATCGTAAAACATCCTCAATAACACGAAGACAGCCCGGTGATAGCAGGCGGAAGAAACAGCGCCTTAAGGCTGACAATGAAAGGGGGCATTTCTATGTCCGTTTCTGTATTTGATGCAGTATATAAACAGATTATCCGTTATGTACAGGTGGTATTCCTATGTACGATGCTGGTTTTTCTCTATAGTGCCATACGCTCTGTTTTTGCTGTCCTGCCTGTTCCCTGTATCCTATCTCTGCTATGTGCTGCTCTGTTTGGCTGGCTGATTTGGAGAATGCAGTGCGCTGTGAAAGGTAAAAACCTGAAGAAAATACCCTTTTTATTGAGAGTATTGATACATTTGTTAAGAAAGCTGTATTAGGTTGTATCTGCCGCAGCAGAAGCTTTGTGCATGTCGAATCCGTGAATGTGCAAAATACCCTCTCGGAAAAAAGACTATCAACAGCGTTCCTGCTGTCGTGATATGCAGAAGCAGAGAAATCCTTGTATCTTCACCTTGTATGCATATACAACAAAAAAACTCAGGTGTGATCCGTAAGGATGATCCTGAGTTTTTGCTGTTGTTTTCATGCGGTCATTTCAATATTTTTTTGAAATGCGTAAAAATCAGTCTTTTTACATCCTCCGATGTCTGACATTTGTATAATCGGTTGACATGCTGGTTGGAAGAGCTGATATCCACAATCACCTTGTAGATGATGTTTAGTAAGTGAATATCCTCCTTTGCGGTCACGATCAGAAAGGCGCATTTGATTTTGTTTTTGTGCCACTGCATGGGGGTATGGAATTTCGCAAACAGAATTCCGGATTTCCTTGCGTTGTTTTCTGTGGTGTGGGGAAGGGCAATGCCTGTTTCAAAGGATGTGGAAAGCAGTCTTTCCCGTTCCATCAGCTGATCGTAAAAGGTATCCGATACGTAATGGAGATCCTGCAAAGTCTGACAGCTCTGCAAAAAGAAATCGGAAACACTCTCACAGGTGTTTTGAAAATCCAGAATACTCTCGTGAAAAAAATATTGAAATATACGCTCGAAATATGCGGTTTGCTTGATTTCAAATAACGGAGTGCATACCTTGCGTATATTCGCTATGTTCAAAGAGGATAAAGAAGAAGATATGTACAGGGTTTCCGTGTCGGGGAGTGTAATGTTTCGGGACGTAGTGATAACCAGATCAAAGCTTGCTGCTTCTGTTTGCTGTATCAGCTCACTATATTGCAGGATCGGCTGTATCTTGAAGCTGATGTCCTGCAGGGATTCGCCGATTAGTTCCTTGAGGTTGTTCAAAATGGCATAGCCTTCATTGACATACAACAGGATATCAAGGGCAAAGGACGCATACAGATCCTCCCTCAGATTTTTCAGAGGACCGATTAGATAAACCACCAGATAGCTGATTTCAACGTTGGTAAATTGCAGGGATTGCTGCTGGGAAAACAAATTCGATATGAAATATGCGACATCGAAAAGAAAGGTATAATTCATACGGATATGCTCAAGCAGGGGATTGTTGATGTGGATACCGTTTTGTATCCGGATGAGAGCGGTTTTCAGATGAGTCATGAGATCCAGAATCAGCTTTTCATTGGAAAGCAAATCCAGACAGTATTGCTGCTTAACCTCCTGTAAAATCTGAACCAGTGTCTGATAATCCGGGTCCTGCATGCTCACCTGATGCTTTATATTGGACTCCAGCATACTGATCTTTATGAAGGGTGAAATCAGTGAATCAAAGAGCGTTCTAAGACGAATGGAATCATGGATATCGTATTCTGCAGCCACCTTGCAAAAGAATGCGTCGAATTGATTGAGATAAGCTTGAAATTCCGTATCCATTTCCTTGATGGGAATCTCGTCATAGCATAAATACTGTTCTGTTACGATACTGCTGATAAGCAGAAGGGAATTATAGGTCAGATACCGGTTATACACAGCCGGGGAAATCTGTTCCTTCATATGCGTTATCATGGATGTCAAACGGATTTGGAAAAAGCAGGATTGAAAATCCATGATATGATCGTAAAGATCAAAGCTATGAAAGTAGGCATCCAGAAAGAGGGAGGCATTGTTGGCATGATCGATGACATAGACGTATTCTTCCTTTTTCTCGATGAAAATATCGAATTGCGAATACTCTGTCAGAATGGTTTTGATGGTTTCCAGATCATGCAGCATGGTGTATTCGGATATGTAAAATTCATCCGCCAGATCATAATACGAAAATGCTTCCTGATTATGCGTGAGAAGCAGTACCAGCAAATGATGGATGCGCTGTTCATTGGACATATAAACGGCTTTATTTGCTTCGTTATATACAAAATCCTTGGCAATATGGTATCCTTTGTTTCGATTGGAAAGTACGCTGTTGCTTTTCTCTGTATTGATAAAGCTGATATCATTGCGGATGGTTCGCAGGCTCACATGGAAGAGCTGAGCCAGTTCATTTCCTGTAATCCATTTGTTCTGCGTATAAAGGTACATCAGGATTTCATCCTGCCGCTTCAATAAAGCCATGACAATACCTCCGTTTCCTGATCATGTATAAATGCGTGTTTGTCCTGTATGATATAGATTGTACAGGTATATGATACCAGATATCTCCGCAATTTGCATTCTTTTAAAAATTGGATGATTGCACAAGGAGGAGGTGCAATTTTAGATTGGATAATGAAGCATGAGTGGATTATGATTAGATTAGAAAGAGAGGAGCAAACGTATGAAAAAGTTAGAACAAGTATTATCAAAATGGCTGTTGCCGATTGCCGCAAAGCTGGAACAGAATCCGCAGCTTGCTGCTGTGCGGCGTGGTATGATGACCTTGGTTCCGGTTACGCTGGTAGGCTCTATTCCTACAATCTTTTCCCAGCTGCCGTCCATACCCGGTATGCCGAAATGGTTTGTTGACGCTACTGTATTTCTGGGGGAAGTGACACAGCCTATGCAATTTGCCACAATGGGGTGTCTGGCATTGTATGTTGCTGCATTTGTCGGGTTTTACTATTCTCAGCAAAGGAAGGTATGGGACATCGGATCCATCGTAACTTCCATTATCGCTTTCATCATCATGGGGACGTTGTATGATCCCGAAACCGGTGCGACGATTACTTCCTATTACGGAGGTACGGGGATTTTTACAGCCATCGTGTTTGGTTTGATTTCCGTTGAGATATTACATATCTTCCGTAATAAGCTGCATTTTACCATCAATCTGGGAGCTGGCGTTCCCACACCGATTCTGCGAAGCTTTGAGAACCTGTGGCCGATTCTGTTTTCCATCCTGATTCTGATCGTCTTTAAATACGGTGTTGAGAGTGTGAGCGGTGTAGCAATGGTACAGCTGATCGAAAAGCTGTTTTCCCCGCTGACAGCTTCGGTAAATACGCTGGGAGGACTTGTCTTTATCTTATTTATACAGCAGCTGTTATGGTGGTTCGGGATTCACGGCTATGCCGTCATGGCACCTGTTTGGATGGCTGTCGCATTTGCGAATGTGGATATCAATGCCGCAATCGCGGCAGGAACTTCAAGCGAGGCCATTCGTGTTTTAACACCGAATTTCATGTGGGATATTGCAGGGACTACAGGCTCCGGTATCTGTGGTGCAATCTGTATTCTGATGATTTTCTCCAAAGCAAAACGATTCAAATCCATCGGAAGACTCTCTATCATTCCGGAATTCTTCGGAATCGGCGAATCCGTCCTGTTTGGACTTCCTGTTATTTTGAACCCGATTATGTTTATTCCGTGGCTGATTTCAACACCATTGGCTGCGGTGATCGGATGGATTGCGATCGAAGGCGGATTTATGGCACCGTTTAGTCTGGTCGGTCCCTACATTCCGTTGCCGTTTGGCGCATGGGTTGCCTGTATGGACTGGAAATATCTAATTGTCTGGGCGATCATCATTCTGGTAAATGTCGCATTGTATTATCCATTCTTTAAAATTGTAGAGAAACGGGCATTGGATACGGAACAGAGTAAGGTCAGGGATACGAGAACCTTGGAAGATATCGAATTCGATTTCTAGGAGGAAGACGTGTGAATGGATATCGGTTGATAATAAAAAAGCGAGCTGAAACAACATATATGCAATATTTGTGCCCGTGCGCAAGGTGCGGGGGAATGGAGTAAAAAATGAAAATATTATTGGTGTGTTACGGAGGTCTTTCCACCTCGATGCTGGTAAATCGTATGAAAACGGCGGTTGCTGAATCTAAGAATCTACGAGATAAAAACATTGTAATCGAGGCATGGGGAAAGGAAGAATACTATGAAAAGCTGGATGATACCCGCATTATCATGCTGGGACCACAGGTATCCATGCTGCAGGAAGAGGTAAAAAAGGTGGCGCTGGATCACGGCTATGATGTTCCGGTTGTGGTTATTGATAAGGATCACTATGGTGCAATGGAGGCTGTGCCTGTATTGCTGGCGGCATTTGATGCCATGAAAGCACACAAAGAACAAAAGGGGGGATAGACATGGAAGAGCTTATGCTGGAAGCATTTAAGATTATCAGTGAAGCCGGGAATGCATCCGCATTGTTTCTGAAAGCAGTGGCTGCTGCGGAAAATGAATGCTTTGAAGAGGCGGAGGTCCAGCTGCACACAGGGAATGAATCTCTTGTGGCAGCTCACCAGCTGCAGACCAGGCTGCTGCAGAAGGAGGCGAGCGGCTGTGTGAGTGAGTATTCACTTATCATGGTCCATGCGCAGGATCATTTAATGAATGCGATTTTATTAAAGGATATGGCGAATTCAATCATAAAGCTGAATAGGAAAGTAGCGGCTTTCACAGAAGCCGTGCAGCTGCAGAATTGACGAGGGAAAATGAGGAAATTCACTTTGGAAGGTTTTTTCCGGATGATTTTCCTCTTTTTCTTTGCAATCTGCATGATCTTTCAAGTACGGAAAGAAAAGCAGCTTCAAAACGATTATGATATATACAGATGTTCTTTTTCATTTACGAAACAGTAAAGATTCAACGCACAATGGTTGCACCGGGATATTCTTTTGTATATAATAAGGGGCAATATAATAGAATAATACGAAGGAGGTTTCTTATGAATGATATAAAACATGTCGTCTGGGATTGGAACGGTACGCTGCTGGATGATATTGATGTCAGTATGGAAGCGTTGAATACCATTCTGAAAAAGGCACAGCTGCCTCTGGTTCTGGATAAAGGGGAATATCGGAAATATTTTCAGTTTCCTGTGATAGAATATTATAAAAAAGTCGGCTTTGATTTTGAAAAGACACCGTTCCCCATGCTTGCGAAGGAATATATGCGATATTATCAGCCGCATAGTATGGATTGCTCCCTGCATGATGGCGTAACGGAAATGCTGGCGCAGCTGAAGCAGAAGGGCATGCATCAGTATCTGCTGAGTGCCAGTGATTTGCATTTCCTGCATGAACAGCTGGATAACTATGATATCAAACAGTATTTTGAACAGGTACGCGGTCTGGATAATATCCATGCGGCATCCAAGGCAGAGCTTGCGAAGCGCTTTGTGCAGGAAAGCGGTCTGAATCCGCAGGAGGTGGTCTTTATCGGAGACAGTGTACATGACAGTGAGGTTGCCCATGGTGCCGGCTGTCACTGTATTTTGATAGCCAACGGACATGAGGACAAGAGCAAGCTGGAGAAGACCGGCTGTGTCGTTGTCGATAACATTCGCCAATGTGAATCTCTCATGGCATAATCAGGAAGAGAAGCTGGAGGTTTCCAGTTCTTTTTTTATCGCTATGCGCTGCTGCTCACTGATTTGCAGCTTGCCGTGGATGCAGTCCACAAAGCCTTCCTGTGACAAGGTGAAAATAATGCGGTTACAGGTACGCACACTACAGCCGATGGAAGCTGCAATCCGTTCCCGGGTCGCAGGAATCCTTCCACCACTCTGTCCATTGGAACGCAGCAAAAACAGAAGCAGGCGTGTGCGATTATCCATAAACAAATACTGCCGCTGAAGCTGCGTCTGCACAGACAGCTCCTTCATCAGCATCTGCGTACGCAGAAACAGGGCGTTTGCATCACTCTTCATCCAGTGCAGATAGGAGGCAGCACTCAGTCTGGCGCAGCATGAGGCTTCCATCGTTTTCAGCGTCACATAGTGTCCCTCTATGCCGGTGAACAGCTCATAATCGCCGACGATATCCACCGGGTGCAGCTCCGTAAAGCTGTAAGGAATATCCACGACCCGCTCTTCGATTGCCTGCAGACGGCCATCCAGCAGCACAAATACCGGATTGCTGGTCTGGTAAGTGGAAATCAGATTTTGATTCTTACGTAGACGGATCAGCTGCATCTGCTGCAGCACCTCAACGGGACAATTGGCAAACAGCTGCTTCAGCAGACTGTGATGGCATTCCTTTGTTTCCTCTAATAAATCCTGCAGGGCAGTCATAAAATTCACCTTCTTTTCAAAAAGAGGACAGATGTCCTTTTTTTATTAACTGCTCCTATAGTATGATACTATTGTAAAAAAAGCAAGCAGGATGTATGGGAATCTGCTTTGCGTAAAACCTATGTAAAGGAGGAAGTATTTATGTCAACACCACATAACGCTGCTGCCAGCGGCGACATCGCCAAGACTGTACTCATGCCGGGGGATCCGCTCCGCGCCAAATTCATTGCAGAAACCTATTTGGAAAATCCGGTACAGTTTAACACGGTCCGCAATATGTTCGGATATACCGGTACCTATAAGGGAAAGAAAATCTCTGTCATGGGAAGCGGTATGGGAATGGCAAGTATTGGAATCTATTCCTATGAGCTGTATAAATTTTATGAGGTAGAAAACATTATTCGAATCGGTAGTGCAGGAGCCTACACGGAGACGCTGAAGCTGTTTGATCTGGTACTTGCAGACAGTGTATGGAGTGAATCCACCTTCGCGAAGGCACAGGCGGATGTCGACGGTGATATTCAGACACCGAGTGCTGAGCTGAATGCTGAAATAGAAGCAGCGGCCGCAAGGGTGAACAAACCGCTGACAAAGGCAAGAATTCATTCCAGCGATGTTTTTTATCATGAGGACAACGTGGACGGACACCGGGAATTTTTTGAAAAGCATGGCTGTGTATGTGTTGAAATGGAAAGCTTTGCTCTATTCCACAATGCCAAAATTTTAAACAAGCGCGCTGCCTGCCTGCTGACCATCAGCGATTCTCTGGTTACACATGCAGAGACAACTGCACAAGAGCGTCAGACATCCTTCCATGATATGATGCTGGTTGCACTGGAAACAGCTGTGGCATTATAACATACGACAGGAAAGCAGGTTATAAATAAAACACACAAGGAGGTTAACATGAAACCATATAAGAGGATTTTTACAATCGTCATAGATTCTCTCGGTGTCGGTGCGATGCCGAATGCGGCGGAATATGATGATGAGGGCTGTGATACGCTGGGACATATTGATGCAAGCATGCCGAAGTTTCATATTCCGAATCTGGCAAAGCTGGGACTGGCAAACCTTCATCCGCTTAAGCATGTGGCACCGGCAGCCGAGCCCCTGGGTTATTATACGAAGCTGCTGGAAGCCAGTGTCGGCAAGGATACGATGACCGGACACTGGGAAATGATGGGACTGCATATCACGACACCGTTTAAAACCTTTACGGAAACCGGCTTTCCACAGGATTTGATCGATGAGCTGGAAAAACGTACAGGGCGTCATATTATCGGAAACAAGTCTGCCAGCGGAACTGAGATTCTGGACGAGCTGGCAGAGCAGGAAATACAAAACGGGGATCTGATCGTCTATACCTCAGCGGATTCTGTTCTGCAGATTTGCGGAAATGAGGAAACGATGGGTGTGGAGACTTTGTATCATTACTGTGAGATCGCAAGAGAACTGACCATGCGTCCGGAGTGGATGGTGGGAAGAGTCATTGCGCGTCCGTATACCGGAAGTAAAAAAGGGGAATTCAAACGCACCAGCAACCGTCACGACTATGCATTGAAGCCGTATGGGAAAACAGCGCTGGATGCGCTGAAGGAAGCCGGGCTGGATGTAATCAGCATTGGAAAAATCAAGGATATTTTTGATGGTGAAGGCATTACACAGGCTCATAAATCCAAGAGCAGCGTGCATGGCATGGAACAGACGATTGAGGTCATGGAGCAGGATTTCCACGGCTTATGCTTCGTCAATCTGGTTGACTTTGATGCATTGTGGGGACATCGCAGAAATCCGGTCGGCTATGGAGAAGAGCTGGAGCGCTTTGATGAGCTGCTGGGAGTTGTTCTCAATAAGCTGCAGGAGGATGATTTATTGATCATTACTGCAGATCATGGGAATGACCCAACCTATAAGGGAACGGATCATACTAAGGAAATGGTTCCGTTTCTGGCATACAGCCCGCGTATGGAAGGACACGGACTATTGCCGGTAAGTGATACCTTTGCCATGATCGGAGCCACGATTGCGGATAATTTTGAGGTATCCATGCCGAAGAACACAATAGGAACAAGCTGTCTAAAACAATTGAAATAAGGTACTGACGAAAACACCAAAAGGTATCTGCAGAGAAGGATTGTAGGAATGAAACCGGGAATTCTGCTGCTGATACCTTTTTATTATGTATAAAAGAAACTATCCGGACAATTAAATGGCAGGGCTTTAGCTGCTGCGGACACAAAGACTACGATTTTATTCTTATGAATGCTGTTTTCTGAAAGGGCATGGGTTTTCATAGTCCGCTGTGATAAAATGTATTTAAGAAACATAAGAATCTGAGATGGAGAAGTAGGAATGCAGGGGGGATGAAATTATCATCAAGCCGCATCATTTTATAGATATCATAAAGCTGTATGGCGCCGGTATTGAACGATTTATACCGGATGAAACCATGGGACATGATTTCTATAAAGTCGCAAATGAACTTATCAATCATCCGACAATCAATGTAAAATTAACCGTCTATGATGATATATGTAGGCCGTGTAAAAAATATAATGGCAGGTGTGTTGATGCGTTGACATCCATTTCCTGATATACAGGCAAGGATGCTTATAATAAAACATTGGATGAAAAACTTATCAGACTGTATACTTTAACTGCTGAAAAATATTCAGCATTGCAGCTTTGTTCGATACTCCTTGAAAAGAAAGCGTTTATATATACTGTCTGGAATGAGGAAGAGCCTGCTTTCACACAAAACGATATGCTTTATTTGTAAAGGGGGTAAATAAATTTTTAGATGGAAAATAGAATTTGCGATAGACATACACGGTGAAATCACGATGCCAGCTCCAATCCCATAAGAGAGGATCCTGAAGGTGGAAATACAGGCTGCCTACATCAGCTGTTTTGCTGCCAGAATTGTTTTACAGCCGCATGCAGACGGGTTGGATCATTGATAATTTGAAACGGCCGCATGTGTTCTGGTAACAGCCGCTGATAAAACGGTGTGGTGAAGCGCTCGTCAATGAGTAACACGATACCGATATCACTGTGCGAGCGAATAACACGGCCGGCAGCCTGCAGTACCTTATTCATGCCCGGTACCTGATATGCGTAGGCATACCCCGTTTCGTTAACCTCATCAAAGTGCTCACGCAGCAGCTCCTGCTGTGGATTGACCTGCGGAAGTCCTACACCGACAATGATCGTACCGATCAGCTTTTCCCCCTTCAGGTCTATTCCTTCAGAAAACATGCCGCCTAATACACAGAACAGAACATGCAGTTCTTGTGTGGTATTGAAGTGTTCAAGAAAGTGCTGCTTCTCTTCTTCCTTCATACCACTTTCCTGCAGGGATACGTGAATATCAGGGAACTGTTCACAAAAGGTCTGGGCAACCTGCTTCATATAGGCATAGCTTGGCAGAAAAACAATGTAATTTCCTGTTTTGGCCTGCACCGCTGCGTGAATCATAGCGGCAATCGGGTGCAGGGAGCTATCGCGGTTTCGATAGCGGGTGGAAATGGCGTCACACAGGACGATTTTACGCTTTTCTGCCGGGAATGGAGAAGGAAGAAACAGCTTTCTGGTCTTTCTTGTTCCACCCAGCAGATCGAGATAATAATCAATGGGAGAAAGCGTCGCAGAAAAGAAGACAGTGCTTTGTCCCATGGCACAGGTTTCCTTTAATGGATGTGCCGGATTCAGACAGAGCTGCTTCAGTACGATATCACTGCTCTGCTTTTCATAACAGGTGACAAAATCCTCATCATAAAACTCGGAAATCCGGTTGTAGTTTATGCATGAAAAATACAGATCGCGTAATTCTTCATCCCAGGTATCTTCATGCTCACTCTGCAGATAGATATCCATTTGTTCAATCACATCTGCCAGACGCTGCCTGATGGAAGAAATCGGTTCCTTTTGGTGAATAAAATTCTGTCCTTCCTCTTCGCACTGCTTTTTTAACCGCAGGAATTCACGGTTGACAGCGCGCAGTGCCGCATGCAGCGGCTTGCGTTGCTTTGGGATATTGCGGGCTGCCGCAAGAAACGCCGACTTATTCAGCTCACAGCTGTACATGCTTCTGGCACGATCCACCAGATTGTGTGCTTCATCCACCAGAAAAATATAGTCTCCCTTTTCCATAAAAAAACGTTTCAGATACACCCGCGGATCAAATACATAGTTATAATCACAGACAATCACATCCCCATACAGACTTGCATCAAGGCTCAGCTCAAAGGGACAGATCAAATGCTCCTTTGCTTTTTTTTCAACGGCCTCACGATCGATGAACTGTGTTTCCTGCAGCAGCTCATACAAGGCATCCTGACAGCGATCATAATAGCCCTTTGCATAGGGACATACCTCGGGGTCACAGTTACGCACATCCTGAAAGCAGATTTTATCCTTGGCTGTGATTGCCACGCTTTTAAAGGATACCTCCTGGTTGTAAAGCAGTCGCAGAGTATCATAGGCAACTGTGGCCGTTACATTTTTCGCACACAGATAAAATACCTTTTCCGCCTTTCCCTCTCCAATTGCCTTCAAAGACGGAAACAGGGTGGAAATTGTCTTTCCGATACCGGTTGGTGCGGAGGCGAACAGCTTTTCCCGATCCAGAATGGTTTTGTATACGGCGACTGCAAAGTCACGCTGTCCGCTGCGATAATCCGGAAACGGAAACTTCAGCTCCTTCAGTGTTCTGAAAGAGCTGATTTTCAAATCTCTGCTGAGTGCTGCCCACTTCACATAGCGCCGCAGCGTATCCATATAGAATGCCGCCAGCTCCTCCCGTGTTTTCTCCTCGTCAAACTGCTTGATTTCCTCGGTATCAATCTGATAATAGGTCATCTGGATGCGAATGGAGGGAGCAACGTGCTCAGCCAGATACATATGGCCATAGCAATAGGCCTGTGCGAGATGGACCATGACAGGCTCGTTCAATTCGGAAAAGGAAATCGCGGTTGTTTTGATTTCCTCGATCGTCACCTGATCGTCCTCCTTGCGTACACCATCCGCTCTGCCTTCAATTTCAAACAGGATATCATCCAGTTCACTGGACAGCTTCAGAAATACTTCGCTTTCATAGTCCCCCTGTGCAGAGCTCTGCAGCATGCGATGAATACGGCTGCCCAGATTCGCCCGCTCGATGGATGGCGCTGTGGATACCAGATCACCGCCGATCCATACCGATTCTACCAGAGCGCGTACGGACATTTTGCATCGATACATACGCATCCCTCCTCCTGTTTCACTTCTGTACTGTAATTTTAGTCGTTTTTCTATGATTATGCAATGCAAGTACGCTATAATATACAGGGAAAAGATAACAATTCATGAAAAAATGCTTTCTTCGTGCGGATACCGCATAGGATCTGTTTCTGAAAGCCTGCAGTATCTATCAGGGATTTGCTGTGAATTGATATCATGAAAGGTGAGGAATGTGTATGAAAGAATTCATTATCAATGAAAACGATGCGGATCAGCGTGTGGATAGGTTTATACAGAAAACGATGAAGACCATGCCCAAGAGCCTGATGTATAAATATATAAGGAATAAGAAAATCAAGGTGAACCGGAAACGCTGTGAGATTTCCCAGCGACTGCAGGCGGGAGACACCATGCAGTGCTATATCCCCGAGGAATTTTATGAAGCAGCAACCGTGCGCAGCTTTCTGCAGGTTCCAAATACACTGGATGTGGTCTATGAGGATGATGCTGTCCTGCTGATTAACAAGCCCAAGGGACTTCGCGCACACAGTGACACCAGTGAGGTGCAGGATAATCTGGCAGACCGCCTGCTGCATTATCTGTATTGTAAAAAAGAATACGATCCAACCACCGAACAAAGCTTTACTCCTGCCTTGTGCCATCGTATCGACCGAAACACGCAGGGGCTGGTAATTGCGGCTAAAACAGCTGCGGCTCTTCGCTGCATGAATGAAAAAATCGCACTTCGTCAGGTGGAAAAGAAATATCTGTGTATCGTACAGGGGAAATTGAAAAAAAAGCAGGATCATATCGTACTGTATCATCGAAAGAATGAGCAAAATACGGCGGAGGTTACCGATTGTGAGCGGGAAGGCTATACACGCATGGAAACAGGCTATCGTGTTTTGCAGGAGGCGGAACGCTACTCTCTTGTTGAGGTGGAGCTGCACAGCGGTAAAAGTCATCAGATTCGAGCTCTTATGAGCTGGCTGGGACATCCTCTGCTGGGCGATGTAAAATACGGAGCGAGGAAGACAAAAGAGAAGACTTATCAGGCACTCTGTGCGTACCATGTGGCATTTCATTTTCAAGGGGATGCGTGCTGTCTTCAGTATCTCAACGGCAGAGCATTTGAGCTGCAGGATACCGATATTGAGCGGCAGTTTGCGGATATCGCAAGACCGTTTTGAAATGTTATAACGGCATGCTTTTGACTCTTTCAAAGATACGGTTCTTTGAAAATCGTAAAATCCTATGAGCCCGGTGTACCCATAGGACCTGTAGCATTCCCCCATCTTCACCGGTTTCATGTAAAATCACATGCAGAAGACTTACTCTGCTAGAGCTTCATCACAGATATCGACAGGAAACAGTATGCAATAAAATGACTGGCCAAGGATCATGACTTTTATGAACATTGCGGCCTGTGCTAGAAACGTATGAATATCATATATACACTGTCTGGTTGATCATTGAATCGCTGCACTGGAAATAAATACCGGATAGAATTTGGGTGAAATCGCTTGCTTTTATGAAAAAGGGGTGTATAATCAGTTAAGTTGAAAATAAAAGGAGAGAGTTTATGGAATCTTATCGTTACCTGCTGGACGTGGCGCTGATTCTGCTCAGTACGAAAGTATTCGGACTGCTGACAAGAAGAATCGAAATGCCGCAGGTCGTTGGGGCGCTGGTTGCAGGACTGCTGCTGGGGCCGGCATGCTTTAATATCGTACAGGAATCGGAATTCCTGGATCATATTGCGGAAATCGGGGTTATCGTACTGATGTTCTCCGCCGGTCTGGAAACAGATATATCCGAGCTGAAGAAAAGCGGCAGAAACAGCTTTGTCATTGCCGTTATCGGTGTACTGGTTCCGCTGATTGCCGGTTATGTGCTGGCATCCTTCTTCAATACGGAGCCGGAGGCATTTCTGCAGAACATGTTTATCGGCGTCATTCTGACGGCAACCTCCGTCAGTATCTCAGTGGAAACGCTGAAGGAGATGGGGAAGCTGTCCACACCGAGTGGCAATGCCATCCTTGGGGCGGCTTTGATAGATGATATTTTGGGAATTGTCGCATTGACCATCATTACCGGTATGGCGGATACATCCGTACAGCTAACAGAGGTTATGCTGAAAATCGTTGCATTCTTCGTACTGGCAATTGTTGTTGGCGTGTTTGCACGCAAGGGAATCGAGAAGCTGTTTGACCGTTATCAAAAGGTTCACCGCCGTTTCTCTATTCTGAGCTTTGCCTTCTGCCTGCTGTTCGCCTATGTTGCAGAAGCGTTCTTCGGTGTTGCGGATATCACCGGGGCGTTTATCGCAGGGCTGATCATCAGTGGGACAAGCCGCTGCAACTATGTACAGATGCGTATTGAAACACTATCCTATCTGCTGATATCACCGGTCTTTTTCGCCAGCATCGGCTTAAAGGTTGTGCTGCCGGAAATGAGTACCAGCATTATGATATTCTCTGTACTGCTTCTGGTACTGGCGATTCTGACAAAGATTGTCGGATGCGGTCTGGGGGCCAAGCTTTGCCGATATGAGAATATTCAGAGCCTGCGCATCGGCATCGGCATGGTATCCCGCGGGGAGGTCGCTCTGATTGTCGCCAGCAAGGGCATAAAGGTTGGCTTGATGAATGAGGCATTTTTCGGCCCGATTATCATTATGGTTGTACTGACAACTGTGATAACCCCGATTCTGTTGAAAATCGTATTTAAGGATCGTGAAAATGACCCGGATGTATATGCATCCTCGGAGCTGATTGAAGATTACGAGAAAATCGAGCAGAACGAAAAGCTGGCACAGAAGGTGCTGGAGCAGAGCTGATAGCTTTCGCAAGCTGTGCAAAGAGCAGGAAGTTGGACAATCATCGGATGTATTACATGCAATATTGCTTTCCTATATAAATAAAGAAGAGGATACCCACGGTTATAAATATAGGAGAGAAGATCCACGCAAATTCAAATTAGCAGCCTTATCTATATAGATATAAAGTAATATCCACGAAAACTTCAACGTGGCGGGCTTTATCCATTCGGATGAGGTCTGCTTTTTTTTGTACAGCTGTATGAGCTTGACATTGCAGCTGTAATTGCTGGGACCATACAGTACCAGCTTACGCATTCCCTGTAAGATATCCATGTACAGACAGCGTGTTTTCTTCATGGAAATGATCAGCTGTGCGTGAATGAAATGCTTTATTGCAAGGGGATGCAAGCTAGCATTACAAATTAAATGTCTGCTATGTGGAAAGGATAAAAGCAGTAATCTCTTGAGCCCTCTGCCTGTGTGTGCCTCTTTCATGGTTCGCAAAATGCACTGCGAGATATTCTTTTTACAATCGTTGAAAAAAATTCAAGGAAAAAACGGAATGCCTCCTAGTGAATATCAAAAATGATATATTCGTAGAAAGAGGCAATCGTGCATTTAGAAAATGAACGTTATATCGCCACCTTTACAGCGCAGGATGGCGAAATTGAAAGCTTCAAGAATAAAGAAACAGGTATGGAATATATGTGGCAGGGAGATGAAACCTACTGGAAAGGGAAAAATCCAACGCTGTTTCCCCTGATCAGGAGCACCTTCGATCACGGAAACTATACCATTGACGGGAAAACCTATCATATGAAAAATCATAGTCTGGTTCGCTATGAAGACTTAGAAGTGAAAACACAGAAGGACAAAATTATTATGGTTTTGGACAGCAATCCCAAGTTGCTTGCAAAGTATCCCTTTGAGTTTCATTATGAAATAGAATATGTATTGCATTATAACTGCTTGAATATCACCTATCGTATCACGAATACCGGTAAACGGGATATGCCGTTTATGCTGGGGGCGCATCCGGGCTTTAATTGCCCGCTGTGTGAGGATGAGGTGTATGAGGATTATACGTTCTGCTTATCAAAACACGAGCATATGGAACAGCTGGTTTTTGACCACGAGAAAAAAAGCCGTACAGCGGGTTGAACTGCAGGAAATACCATGTGACTACTCTTTGTCTGTATCCAGTCATTGTGAAGGCATGATGTCATTGAAACCGGAAGAGACATTTACAGCCGGATATACAATAGAGGTGTTTCTGATAAGTATCCGATTTTCACTGCTTGATGTATTGTGGGTTTAACAGAAGCCTGTGTTTCTATTGTAAGGTGTACAGATCAAGCTCCTGCTTATTTCAAAGAAGCACGAAATTATCATAGACTTTCAAAAAGGAGTAATATAGTTCAAAATGAACCGATTACTCCTTTTCTGATAGTTGAGCATTACTGGAATGCTTTCAGCGATAATAACATTAAAATAAAATTTGAAAGAAATGGAGCTGCCGGTATTATTTCTTTTCATATTTCGGAAATACTCCTGCTATGATAAAAACAAAACCGATGAGTGCTAAAAAAGAAGTTTCTTCACTGGAAATTAAAATAAGAGCAAAGCCCAATATTACACTCCTGATTTCATATGGTTTCATAAGTATTCACCCTCCTCCACTATTATATTTAATTATACCATATAGAGTGTTTTATAAATAGTCTTATATTTTATAAAATACGTGTTATTTTTTAAATAGAGGATAGCTATATAAAAGTGAGGAGGGAAAAATATGAAAAAGACACTTATTGCGATGTTATCTATCTCTATGCTATTTGGATTTTCACTATCAAATGGCAGCATAAGCGCAAAGTCCCGGCAAGATACATCAGAAGCAAATAATATTATGGAAGCATTAAAAGATTATGAGTATAGAGAATTAACTTATGAGGAGTATGTTCAAGCAGTAGCTGAAGCGGAGCATATAACTTATAACGCAGCAGAAGCCAGAGTGAGCTTAGGAACAAGAGGTAATACAAGAGCAGCGACATATGGTGAATTTACTAGATATTATGACCTTAATGATGCCCCTTTAAATAGTTATAAAATAAATACGGGGGTTTGGCAACATGGTATTCTCCTAGTTCCAGTGAACCTTGGAGTTCACGGAAATGGATGACAATTCATGCTACACTTCTTGAACCTGGTGAAAACGTAAGAGGATTTACGTATTATTCAAAAAACGCATCAATAACAAGTAACTATATTATCAATTATTATGCCAGTGAAAAATATTATATCTTTGAGCAACCTTCAAAATCCGGTACTATAAATGATATCTTTGCAATTTAATTCTATGCGATTGAGAAAATGTACTCCTTTGGGATGTTTAAAAGGTTTGGCGTAGTACGGTTATAACTGTAAAAATAGGTCTTAAGTCCTTTATCTAAAGGGCTTAGGACTTTATTTTTATTATTTGTTCAGCTTTGCACTCTACTTGAATTTATAGTAATTAAGAGAATTTATGTTTTGTTTATATTTTACATAATTGAAATTTTTATGCACGGGATCCGAAACCGCATATAGAAAAGCAGCTTTAAGACAGCTTTTTAAATCGGAAACAACATCCGACAGCCGTGTACAGAAAAAGGGGTTTCAGGATAGCTTTGTTTACAAAATTTTCATAAGGTAAAAAATACACAAAAAAAGGCTGGAAAACCGCAATTTTTACAGGGGTTTTACGGAACCGATTTCAGGGAAAAAAGGAGTGAAATCTTTGCTTGCACACCAAAATAAAAAGGTGTATACTTCTAGAAGTTTGGTGAACGGCCAAACGAATCGGTGGTATAATAAGGATAAAGGAGGTGTCGTTTTTTGGAAGAAATCATTCGTAATATTGTAGATGCCGACAAGCAGGCAAGAGCGCGTGTCGAGCAGAAACAGCAGGAACGCCACAATATCCAGAATCTGATACAGGACCAGAGTATGGAAATCAGAGAAAAGTATCGAAAGGAAACAGAAGACTGCATAGCGAAGCAGCGCGAACAGATGGACGCGGATTTACAGAGTGCTATGCAGCAGGAAGAAGCAGTCTATGAGGAATCGCTCCATGCTCTCCAGCAGAAATATGAGGAGCATAAGGAGGAGTGGGTTTCACAGATTGTAAAACGAACGCTGGCGATGTAGCCGTGTGTTCGCCTGTACACGTTGGGAGGTGATGTGTATATGAGTATGGCAGAAGGTGTTATTGTGGCGAAGGCCAGAAGCATGCATGGGGAAGCGCTGAGTGAAGAAATGTATCAGGAGCTGCTGCATAAGAAAAGCGTGGCGGAAATCGCCGGTTACCTGAAGCATGAGACCTCCTATGCCGCTGCCCTGAAGGATGTGCGTGAGAACAATATTCACCGCGGTCAGCTGGAAAGTATCCTGCGACAGGAAATTTTCAAGAAAACCATGAAATTGTACCGTTATGCGGATGCGGCCATGAAGCCGTATTACCGGCTGCATATGCAGCAGATTGAAATTGATTTGATTCTTTCTCGAATCCGGGTACTGATTTCTCAGGAGTATGAAGCTGCTATTGCGGAATTTCCTATCTTTCTAAAGCCGTACACCAGCTTTGATCTGCTGCGGCTGGGAAATGTTCACAGCTACGATGAGCTGCTGGATGTTTTGAAACATACGATGTATTATGCAATACTTCTTCCTTACCGTGTGAAAAAGGGGGAGGAAAATGATATTGATTATACAAAAATCGAAACACAGCTGCAGGTGCAGCATTACACCCATACCTTTCAGGTGATTGACAAGACACTGAAGGGGAAAAGCAGAAAAGCAGTCAAGCAGTATTTTGCAACACAGATCGAGCTTAGCAACATTGAGAAGATCTACCGCTACAAAAAATACTTCAATGCCCGTGAGGATGTCATACGTGAATCCCTGGTACCGGTGCATGAGCATCTGTCCGCCGCCTTTGTGGAAGAGCTGATTGCGCAGCCCAATGCGCGTGCATTTATCAAGCTGCTGCAAAGCAGCACGTATCGTCTGGGGATTGAGGATACGGAGAAGGATTATGTATATATTGAATATTATACCGATTCCTTTCTGTATGCATTGGCGAAGAAGAATATTTACTATTCTCTCGATGCCCCGCTGGTATATTCCAGCTATCTGTATACCGCAGAGCGCGAGCTGGAAAATATCATCAATATTATTGAAGGTGTGCGTTATCACGTATCCATTGAGGATATGCAGCGCATGCTGATTTACTAGAAAGGAGAATGTTCATGGCAATTTCAAAAATGAAACTGGTCAACATCCTTGCGGATAATGAATATCTCAATGATGTACTTTTGAAATTCGTGGAACTGGATTACTTTCATCCGGAACCTGCCAGCAAGTTTGTGGACAGTGTACACGGGCTTACCACACTGAGTGATGAAAACCCGATTACCGATGTGCTGACGCATTTCAATGAAGTGCTGCAGGACATGGATATGACACTTCCGCGAAAGGATGTAAAGAACAGTACGTATGATCTGGAAGGCATCCGCAGCTATATCGACAGTATCCACGAACGCTTTGAAAACGGTGCCGCAATCCGCCGCGAGCTGGAAACTGTTATTCAGGAAAACCGCGATGCGCTGACACAGGTTCGCAATATAGAAAGTATTGATCTGAATCTGGATGATCTGTTTGAGTGCAAATATATCAAGATCCGCTTCGGAAGACTGCCGATCGACAGTGTCGAAAAGCTGCAGTATTACCGCAACCGCCCGTTTGTATTCAAGTCATTCAGTACGGATGACACATACAGCTGGTGTGTATATTTCACAACCGCGAAATACGAGGGAGATGTGGACAATATCTTCTCCTCTCTCTACTTTGAACGAATCCGTATTCCGGAATTTGTTCACGGGAATCCGGTTCAGGCAAAGGAATCACTGCAGGAGGAAATCGACAGCGATCTCAAGCAGCTGCAGCATGTAAATGAAGTAATCGAAGCTTTAAAGGCTGAATGTATTGACAATTTCGCTGACATCAAGGCGGAACTGGAGTTTATAAACCACACCTTTGAAGCCAGAAAATATGTACTGGGCCTTGGTGAGAGATTTTCCATTACAGGTTTTGTGGTTGAAGAAGATGTGCCAAAATTGAAGGAATCATTCTCGAATTTGAAGGAGGTGGAAATCGAAGTCAGGCCTGCCCATAGCGACAAGCGACTTTCGCCTCCGACCAAATTAAAGAATGGGTGGTTTGCCAGGCCCTTCTCGATGTTTGTAGAAATGTATGGCACCCCCGAATATGAAGGAATCGATCCGACGCCCTTTGTAGCGTTTACGTATTCTCTTCTGTTCGGTATCATGTTCGGCGATCTTGGTCAGGGAATCGTCCTGATTCTGGTCGGATATCTGTTCTATAAATGGAAAGGCATGCGTCTTGGGGAAATCGGTATGCGCATCGGTATCTTCTCCAGTATCTTTGGGGTTGTATACGGATCCGTGTTCGGTAACGAGGAGCTGCTGAATCCATTGTATAAGACCGTTTTCGGTCTTTCCGAAAAGCCGGTTGAGGTTATGACCAGCAACTTCATCCCCGTTCTGCTTGTTATGGCAGTGGGGCTGGGGGCTGTTCTGATCATAATCAGCATCGGTATCAATCTGTATCTGCAGATTAAAAACAAAAACTACGGTGAGCTGTTCTTTTCACAAAACGGTATCGCCGGACTTGTCTTTTATATTTCTCTGGTTGGAGGAGGCGCTTATCAGCTGATTAGCGGAACCGGCGTCCTAACCAATCCGGTCTTTGCCATTGTCTTTCTGCTTGTACCGCTGGTACTGATTTTCCTGAAGGAGGCATTGGAGCGGAAAATGGAGAAAAAGGAAATGTTTCCGGACGGCTTTGGAGGCTTCTTTGTGGAGAGCTTCTTCGAGCTGTTTGAAATCTGCCTGTCTTTTATTACCAACACCATCTCCTATCTGCGTGTCGGCGGCTTCGTCTTGTCACATGCCGGTATGATGATGGCCGTTATGCTGATTATGGACATGGCCGGAGGTGCAGGATGGATCGTGATGATCCTCGGGAACATCTTCGTCATGTGTCTGGAGGGTATGATTGTCGGAATCCAGGTGCTTCGTCTGGAATTCTATGAAATGTTCTCCCGTTATTTCACGGGGAACGGAATTGTGTTTAAATCACTGAATGATTAAAGGAGGAACTATCATGTTAAACATGTTTGAACTTTTATTACCGCTTATTCTGATCGCGCTGATTTCTTTACCGCTGGTGAATGTATTCCGTGGAAAGAAGAGCGTGTCAGTAGCAAAACGCCGTATGATTACGCACGTCTGCTTCTTCTTCGCTATCGTACTTGGAACGGTGTTCTTCAGCGCTACAAAGGCGTATGCTGCCGGTGCTGATGATGTCACAATGAAGATGGCCGGCTCCATCGGTCAGGGTCTGGGCTTTATCGCCGCTGCACTTGCGACCGGGCTGTCTGCACTTGGTGCAGGTATTGCCGTAGCTGCCGCTGCTCCTGCCGCAATCGGGGCATTCTCTGAAAACGAAAAGAACTTCGGTAAATCCATGATCTTCGTTGCTTTGGGTGAAGGTGTTGCTATCTACGGTCTTCTGATCTCTATCTTCATTATCTTCATGAAGCTGTAATAACGGGTGGTGATCATTCGTGAAATTCTACCTGCTCAGTGATAACATTGATACCCAGATGGGGATGCGTCTGGCAGGTATCGAAGGGGTGGTCGTCCATGAGCGTCACGAGGTTCTGCAGGAACTGGAGCGTGTGATGCATATGGAGGATGTGGCCATCGTCTTAATGACGACAAAGCTGATTGAAACCTGCCCCGAGGTTATTTCTGAATTAAAACTGAAACAGAAGAAACCGCTGATTGTCGAGATTCCCGACCGTCATGGCTCCGCCAAAATCGGAGAAACCATTGACCGCTACGTATCTGAGGCAATCGGTGTGAAACTATGAGGTGTTTGCTATGCTAGATGACAAAATTAAATTGGAGCAGTACTTTGAGGAAGAGATAAAACGAGTTAGCGACATCGAGATTGCCGGTATTGAACAGGAAATTGATGAAATCCGTAAAAAATCCATGGAGGACCTGGAGCTGGAAGCACAGCGTGAGGCTGGACTTACCAGAGAACAGGAGTTGAAGGAAATGGCCAGTGAGCATGCCATTCGTCTAAGCAAGGCGCATGAGGAAACGAATCGCAGACTTATGAAAAAACGCCGTGAGCTTACCGATGCAGTATTCAGGGCCGCAAAACAGCAGCTGAGGGATTTTGCTGTCAGTAAGGATTATGTGGAGCTTTTGAAGAAAAAAGCTGCCGATCTGGCACAGCTGTCCTATGAACAGGTTGTGTTTTATGTCGCAGACAGAGATCAGGCTGTTTTGAAGGATATTTGTGAGGCGTATGGAAAGCCCTGTGAAGGGAAATGCGATGCAGATATTCTGCTTGGAGGATTTCGCATGGAATGTGAGGAAAAAGGAATTGTTGTAGATGAGACCTTTGACACCGGCATTGATGAACAGAAAGACTGGTTCTATACGAACTCCGGATTGTTTATAAAATAAAGTGCATACGAAACCGTATGATTGAGGTGATAATGTGAGTGAAAATGTTATATATTCCATCAACGGTCCAGTCGTAAAGGTCAAAAATGCAGTCGACTTCTCCATGCTGGAGAAAGTATATGTCGGTCATAAACGTCTGATGGGAGAGGTTATTTCCATCAGCAAAGAGGCAACGACGATTCAGGTGTATGAATCCACAACAGGGTTAAAGCCGGGAGAACCAGTCGAGCCTACGGGCAGTCCGATTTCTGTAACACTGGGGCCTGGTATCCTGCGTAATATCTTTGACGGCATCGAACGTCCGTTGAAGGAAATCGCTAAGGAATCCGGAGCCTTCATTGCGACCGGAAGCGATGTGGCACCGCTGGATGAAGAGGCTTTATGGGATGTGACAGTAAAGGTTTCTGTGGGAGATGAGGTTGTTCCCGGACAGATATTTGCGACGCTTCCGGAAACGGATCTGATCGAACACCGCTGTATGATTCCGCCAACCCTGTATGGAACGGTTGTGGAAGCGGCAGAGAGCGGAAAATACAATATCAACCAATGCATCCTGAAGGTGAAGGATGCAAAGGATAAGCTTCATGAGCTGACGCTGGTACAGAAATGGCCGATCAAGACGGCTCGTCCTGTGGCAGAACGATTGCCGATCAGTGTGCCGTTGATTACCGGGCAGCGTATTTTCGATACGCTGTTCCCGATTGCCAAGGGTGGAACGGCAGCGATTCCGGGCGGCTTTGGTACCGGAAAGACCATGACGCAGCATCAGCTGGCGAAGTGGTGTGATGCCGATATCATCGTCTATGTCGGCTGCGGGGAGCGTGGAAACGAGATGACGCAGGTTCTGGAGGAATTCTCCGAGCTGATCGACCCGAAATCCAACCGTCCGCTGACGGATCGTACCGTACTGATTGCCAATACGTCCAACATGCCGGTTGCAGCTCGTGAGGCGAGTATTTACACCGGTCTGACACTGGCCGAATATTATCGTGATATGGGATATCATGTTGCCATTATGGCGGACTCCACATCACGCTGGGCGGAGGCGCTTCGTGAAATCAGCGGACGTCTGGAGGAAATGCCGGCCGAGGAAGGCTTCCCTGCATATCTGCCAAGCCGTATCTCACAGTTCTATGAGCGTGCCGGTTATATGAAGACACTGAATGATCAGGTGGGGTCGGTATCCATCATCGGTGCCGTATCCCCGCAGGGTTCTGATTTCTCTGAGCCGGTTACCCAGAATACGAAGCGTTTTGTCCGCTGCTTCTGGGCGCTGGATAAGCAGCTGGCCTATGCACGTCACTATTTTGCCATTAACTGGACGGAAAGCTATTCCGAATATGTGACGGATTTGACGAAATGGTACAATAAGAATGTGGATATGCGTTTCCTGCGCAGCCGTCAGGAAATCATGAGTCTGCTGGCAGAGGAAGCGAAGCTGATGGAAATCGTGAAGCTGATCGGTAGTGATGTACTGCCGGAGGATCAAAAGCTGGTCATTGAAATCTGCAAGGTCATCCGGGTAGGATATCTGCAGCAGAATGCGTTCCATAAGGATGATACGTATGTACCTTTACAGAAGCAGCTGAAGATGATGGATGTGATTCTGTATCTGTACAAACGCTGCAAGGATTTGGTAGCACAGGGAAAACCGATGAGTCAGGTTGTGACCTCCGGTATTTTCGATAAGGTTACCAAAATGAAATACGATGTGCCGAATGACCATATCGAGCTGCTGGATGATTATTTCAAGCAGATTGATGCGGCCATCTCACAGGTTGCGTAAGGAGGAAAGTGCATGAGTCTTCAATATGTAGGATTGAGTGAAATTAACGGACCTCTTGTCTTCCTGGATAACGTGGAAAACACCAGCTATGAAGAGATGGTGGAAATCAAATGCGGAGATGGAACGACACGTCTGGGAAGAGTGGTTCAGCTGGAGGGTAAAAAAGCAGCCATCCAGGTATTCGAGGGAACCAATGGAATCTCTTTAAAAAATACAAAAACAAAATTCATGGGAAAGCCGATGGAGCTTGCCCTGTCGCGTGAAATGCTGGGACGTACCTTTAACGGAAGCGGGCAGCCAATCGACGGTCTGGGTGAAATCTATGCGGAGAAGAGTGCGGATATCAACGGACAGCCGTTGAATCCGGTTTCCCGTGTGTATCCAAGAAACTATATCAATACCGGTATCTCCAGTATCGATGCCCTGACGACTTTGATCCGCGGGCAGAAGCTTCCGATTTTCTCCGGCTCCGGTATGCCGCACAATGAGCTTGCTGTTCAGCTTGTTAAGCAGGCGAAGATATCGGAGGGGGACGGTAAGAATTTCTGTATCGTCTTTGCGGCAATGGGGGTCAAAAATGACGTTGCCGATTACTTTAAGCGTTCCTTTGAGGAAGCTGGGGTTATGGAAAAGGTTGTTATGTTTATCAATTTATCCAATGATCCGATTATTGAGCGTACGCTGACACCGCGTTGTGCCTTGACCGCTGCGGAGTATCTGGCATATGAGCAGGATATGCATGTACTGGTTATTCTGACGGATATCACATCCTATTGTGAGGCGCTACGTGAATTCTCCAGCAGTAAGGGGGAGATTCCGGGGCGTAAAGGATATCCGGGGTATCTGTATTCTGATTTGGCTTCGCTGTATGAAAGAGCAGGTATCGTCAAGGGAGCGGGAGGATCTGTAACACAGATTCCAATCCTGACCATGCCGAATGATGATATCACCCACCCGATTCCTGACCTTACGGGTTATATTACCGAGGGACAGATCGTACTGGATCGTAATCTGAATCAGATGGGCGTATATCCGCCGGTTGGTGTTTTGCCTTCTTTGTCACGTCTGATGAAGGATGGCATCGGTGAAGGCTTTACAAGAAAGGATCATTCAGATGTTTCCAACCAGCTGTTTGCAGCCTATGCAAAGGTGCAGGATGCCAGAAGTCTGGCTTCTGTTATCGGTGAGGATGAGCTGAGTGATGTCGACAAGCAGTATATGTCCTTTGGTACATTATTTGAGGAGTATTTCCTGAATCAGGGATTTGATGATAACCGCAGTATTGAGGAAACGCTGGATCTGGGCTGGGATCTGCTCAGTGTCCTGCCGCGTGCAGAGCTTGATCGTGTAGATAACGAGGTTCTTGAAGTGTACTACGATCATGAACGTGCGGTGAAACGCTTTGGGCTGAAGAGTGGACCTATCATCAAGGAACTGGCATCTCAGGGTAACTGATTATGGCTAATAAACAGGTGTTTCCAACCAAAGGAAATCTGATTGCGACAAAGAAATCAAACGATCTGGCTCATATGGGCTATGAATTGATGGATCGGAAACGAAATATCCTGACGCGCGAAATGATGTCGCTGCTGGATGATGTAAAGCTTCTGCGTGATAAAATTACCATTACCTATCAGAAGGCTTACTATGCCTTACAGCAGGCGAATATGTCCCTAGGTGTCATCAGTGATATGGTGGAAGCAGTGCCGGTGGATACCGGTATTCAAATCAGCTATCGAAGTGTTATGGGTGTGGAGATTCCAAAAATTCAATATGAAAAGCAGGAGTATAAGCTGACATACGGCTTGGATCATGCAAATTCCAAGCTGGATTATGCCTACCGCTGTTTCTATAAGGTTAAGGAAATGACGGTGATTCTGGCAGAGGTGGAGAACAGTGTCTATCGTCTTGCGAATGCAATCCGTAAGGCGCAGAAGCGTGCCAATGCTTTGAAGAATATCGTCATTCCGGATTTTGAACATAATATCAAGTTCATAACGGATGCACTTGAGGAAAAGGAGCGGGAGGAGTTTTCCCGTCAGAAGGTCATCAAGGCAACCAAGGATCGAAGAAAAGCTGAAGAGTCCGCAACTTAGCGGCTCTTTTTTTTGATGCTGTGCTATACTAGAGATAGAGATAGAGATAGAGATAGAGATAGAGATAGAGATAGAGATAGAGATAGAGATAGAGATAGAGATAGAGGTATAAGGAAACGTGTTCATGTAAAGGAGAGGAATATATGGTAAAGACTACGTATCGGACAATACAGGACTATGTACAGGGATGTGATGAGGAATATCGCGGCCGCATACATGACATACTTTCAATATGCAGAGAGCTGGTGCCGGATGCAGAGGAGAAAATCAGCTGGGGATTGCCAACATTTCTGTATCATGGGTATCTGGTGCAGGTGGGGCAGTGCAAGGGCTATATCGGCTTCTATCCGGGCGATGATGCTATTCGTGAATTTCAGGAGGAGCTTGCTTCCTATAAATGTACTAAAACAGCAATTCATCTGCCTCTGCATGAAAAACTGCCGCTTGCTTTGATTCGCAGAATACTGATTTTTTGTAAAGAATATAATGAGACACACGATTAATCCTGCAAAAGGGGGGGAAAGCAATCGGAGAAAAAGGCACAAGTCCTTTATTTATAAGGCTATTTTGCATCTGTATAAAAAAAACGAAAAAAATTCAAAAAAAGTCTTGCATAAATGGTCTTTCTGTTGTATTATATATGAGCGCTGATGAGAACAGCGTGATGATAGAAAACGAAAAACGATGCGCCCATAGCTCAACTGGATAGAGCGTTTGACTACGGATCAAAAGGTTGTGGGTTCGATTCCTGCTGGGCGCGCCATTTATTTCGGGATGTAGCACAGCTTGGTAGTGCACTTGATTTGGGATCAAGGGGTCGCAGGTTCAAATCCTGTCATCCCGACCATTGTAAAATTGTAAACACGGCTGGGTAGCTTAGTTGGCTAGAGCATCCGGTTCATACCCGGAAGGTCGCGAGTTCGAGTCTCGCCCCCGCCACCAATTTTGCTAATTGGACCCTTAGCTCAGTTGGTCAGAGCATCCGGCTCATAACCGGTGGGTCGTAGGTTCGAGTCCTACAGGGTCCACCATTATGTTACCGAACATCTGGAGGAATACCCAAGTGGTTGAAGGGTCCGGTCTTGAAAACCGGTAGGTCGGGAAACTGGCGCCTGGGTTCGAATCCCAGTTCCTCCGCCATTTAAATCTTCAACAAAAAAAAGAATAGCTCATTAAACATCGCGGGGTAGAGCAGCCTGGTAGCTCGTCGGGCTCATAACCCGGAGGTCGTTGGTTCAAATCCTTCCCCCGCAACCAAATGGTCCCGTAGCTCAGTCGGTAGAGCAATGGACTGAAAATCCATGTGTCGTTGGTTCGATTCCGACCGGGACCACCATTTGACGAAATGTAACCACTCAGAAATGAGTGGTTTTTTCTATGCTCTGCGGGGAAGGTGCCTTGATTCGAATAGGCTGCTCTTATTCAGCGGCGGAGGAGCTGGGATGTTATCCGTTCACCTTCCGGTTTTCGACAGGGGATTCCTCATGATGGGCAAATATTGCGGGGCGAGGCGTTTCACACGCGATAGCTTAACGATATATGGGTAACAGAGGAGGTTGTAGCCTGCGTGAGAAGCTGTGCGGTAAAATTACCATAGACAGCGACCATGAAAAACGTTCCATATGTGAAAGGTGTACACTTTTCTTACACAGTCCCTTTCCGAATTGCAATAGAATGGTAGCTCTTACATTGATTAACACACAGAAAGCGTATATAATGGTGTTATAAATTACATATGCAGGTTTGCAATCAGCCCGTTTCGATTATGATGTATTCTGTCATGATACGAAGCAGCGGCATAGCTCTACCTTCATTCCTGCAGCTGTTGAACTACATGAAAGAAGGTACCTTATGAAAAAAGGCTGGTTGTTTTCTCTGCTCGGAATTTTTTTATGTCTTATACTACTTGGCGGAGTCACCATCAATTCCATATATCGTGTCCAGCGACATGGACGCCTGATCAATTATACCGGAATCGTGCGCGGAGCTTCTCAGAAACTCGTGAAAATGGAGCTTAATGATATTCATGGGGATGACTTAATAGTGTATATTGATGATATTGTGAACAGCCTTTGTACCGGACGCGGTGCTTATGACCTGCCTTTGCCGGACGATGCTGACTATCTTGACGAGCTGCATCAAACAAAGGAAGCGTGGGAACAGCTGAAACAGCAAATCTATGCTGTCAGAACAAGCAGGAATGATCAAAACGTGAAGCATCAGCTGCTACAGGACAGTGAGGATTTCTTTCAGACAACCAATGATATGGTCTTCGCTGCAGAATCCTTTACCGAGCAGCATGCAAAGCGCCTGATGCTGCTGGATATTATCATGTTTTTGAGTGTGCTCGCTTTATGGGTTTTTATTTTCATAACAAATATTCGTAAAATACTCCGTTTGGAAACCACAAACAGACAGCTGAAGGATACGGCGGGAAGAGACACCCTAACCAAAGCCTATACACTTGAATATTTCATCACACGCGCAGAACAGCTTATGAAAAGCAATACGAATTTTAAATACGCACTGTTCTATGTGGATTTTTCGGATTTCAAATATATCAATGATGTTTTCGGTTATGCGAACGGAGACAATCTGTTGAAGCACTATGCGGCGCTGCTGATAAAGGATAAGGAGCATGATGAGCTGGTAGGACGCATCAATGCGGATAATTTTATCATTTTCCGTCATTATAACAGCAGAGCTGAGCTGACAAAACGGCAGTCTGCCGTGGATTCTGCTATTCGTGACTATATGCGCTCTCATCTTGACAGACAGGCGCTCAGTATTTGCTGCGGTATCTGCTGTCTGGAGGATGTCGATGAAAAGCTGAATCTGAATGAATTGCTGAACCGTGCCAATTTTGCGAGAAAAATGGTGAAAAACGGACATGAATTAAACAATTACTGCTTTTATGATGAAAGCATCCGGCAGCATTTACTGGAAGAAAAGTCGATAGAAAGCGGTATGGAGGAAGCTTTGAGTAGCCGCCAGTTTGAAGTGTTTTACCAGCCGAAGGTTTGTATGCGAACCGCAGAGATTGCAGGCTCGGAAGCACTGGTGCGCTGGCGTACGCAAAAGGGCACGTTGCTGATGCCGGATCAGTTTATCCCTGTCTTTGAAAAAAATCGTACCATCCCTCAGCTGGATCAATATGTATTCGAATCCGTTTGTGTGTGGTTGCGAAAGCTTCTGGATGAGGGTAAGCCGATGCTTCCTGTATCTATCAATGTTTCACGTCTGCAGTTCTGCAATATGGATTTTGTAGAGACCTATGCAGGCATAAAAAAGAGCTATGCCATTCCCGACGGCCTACTGGAAATTGAATTTACAGAATCCGTCATGTTTGACAACTGGGAGAGGCTGACCTCCATTGTGGATCAGCTGCATTCCTGTGGCTTTGCATGCTCCATTGATGATTTCGGGAAGGGCTATTCTTCTCTGGGAATGTTTAAAAATCTGAATGTGGATGTATTGAAAATTGATGCGCTGTTTTTCCATAATCTGGAGACAGAGGAAAAGGATCGGCTGCTGGTTGAAAGCATCATTCAGCTTGTACGGCAGTTTGGTGTGAAAACAGTGGCAGAGGGGATTGAAACCAGGGAACAGATTGAAATTCTAAAGCATATGCGCTGTGATTATATTCAGGGCTATGTTTACTATAAGCCAATGCCGCAAAAGGAATATGAAAAGCTGCTGTTGCAGTTGTTTCCTCTTTGCGCACAAGAAGCGGTAACGGTGTGTCCGGTTTGAAGATAGGAGGAATGCATATGCAGGCTGGAGATTGTTTGCAAATTCTGCGTGAGATAAAGGATGTTTCCTTTGCGAGCGTTGATGAACAGGGGAATCCGCAGGTCAGAATCATTGATGTTATGCTTGTAGAGGATGAAAAGCTGTATTTCTGTACTTCAAGAGGGAAGGATTTTCACAGGCAGCTGCTTCAGCATCCGCAAATCGCGATTACCGGAATGAACAGCGCGTATCAGATGGTGCGCCTGCAGGGGCGCTCGATTCGTCTGTCACAGCAGGAGTATTGGATTCATATTTTTGATGAAAACCCGTCTATGAAGGACGTCTATCCCGGTAATTCGTTCAGCATACTGGATGCCTTTGTGGTTTGTGATGCACAGCTTGAATTCTTTGATCTTGGAAGACAGCCGATCGAACGCCGATATTTTACAATCGGAGAAGCATCGATGCCGAAAAAGGGGTTTATGATACAGGAGAGCTGTATCCAATGCGGAAGCTGTATTCGCCATTGTCCGCAGCAGTGCATTGTGTGTGGGGAACCCTGCCATATCCGGCAGAACAATTGCCTGCATTGCGGTCTGTGCGCAGAGGTTTGTCCAGTTCATGCGATCATCAGAAGATAAAGGCAACTCCTGTTTCTGTTGCAATGAGAAAAATGTGTGAATTTGCATGAGAATCAGGGTTAAGAAAAATGTAGTTGTCATGCAGCAATGAAGCAGTTTCATCATTTACTGCTGTTCTCATTCATTAAGCACGGATAACAGCAGATTATTCTTAAAAAAATCAGGTTTTTTCCTGATATATGTGACATCTGTGTGATAATGTGCTATGATATTACTATCGCCGCTGTTATTTCAAATAGAAAGAGATACCTAGGCAAAGGAAGCGGCAGTCATCCGAAAGGATGACTTTTTTCGTTTGCAGGGGGATTCACCTGTCCGTTCGCCTTTTATAAAAAATAGGAATCGTTCAGAGCTATCCGGATCGAGAACGGTAAGCTGCAGTATTAGCAGAGGGAAAAGAATCAAGTGTACGGGCTTGTAGAAAATAATGCACCTGATCTTTTCTATTAGCAGATTATCCAAATGTGTATCCCTGTCTGACTGCCCTGAATCGGTTGTCCTATAAATAGCCATGATGAAAGAAGCATACAGCAGGATAGGACTTATTTATATGGGAAGTGATTGCTGGCGACCTTAATTTCGATAAATATTTCTATGTATTGCTTGACAATTCTTTCTCGATACTGTACTATTGTATTAGATGGTTAATACAGTGATACACAAACCATTTACGAGGGAGGAATTATATGTTCTGGAAATTATGCAAGCATGAGCTGAAATGCTCATATCGAAGCTTTCTTGTTTTATATGCCATCGTCATGGTGGCGGCACTTCTGATGAATCCTAGGAATGAGGGAATGATAACCAACATTGCAGCAATTGTCTATATTATCATGAGTGTGGTTATGTTCATCATGTGTGTTGTCGTCATTATTAAGAATTACAGCAATTCGATGTTCTCCAGGAATTCGTATCTGACGCATACCCTGCCTGTCACAAGCACACAGCTGCTGTTGACAAAAATTCTGAGTGCGGTGTTCTGGATCATTGTTTCCGTGTTTGTCCTGTTTCTGTCGATGCTGATTATCGGTCTGCGTGTCAGCGGCTTTGATTTTTCAGCTATTACAGAGACGCTGCAGCAATTCTTCAGCACCGTGATTGCAGTGGATTCCCTGCTGTATCTGTTCTATATGATTGTCGGTACGGCAGAATCCGTGGCCTTGGTCTATCTGGTTATGAATATAACGCATACCACCTATGTACCGCGATATCGCACGGCAGTTGCCATTCTGCTTTATATTCTGATATCCTGGATACTCAGCTTTGTGTTTGATCGGATATTGCTTGCTCCGTTTCATCTTGCCTCCGATGATTTTGCCGGCACGATCATGGGGATGTTTATGGGAATGCAGGTGGAATACCAGTTCATGGCAGGTGTGGGCATTATGATTGTGAAATCCCTGCTGCTTCTCAGCCTGTTCTTCTTCGGAAGCAAATATATCCTGGATCATAAACTGGAAATAGAATGATGAATGACCTGAAGGAGAGAGCACTGATCATACTGATTATTCTGCTATTCTCGTTCTGGTATGTATTTACCGGATATCTGCTGCTGGATTATTTCAGAATCGGATGGCCAATCTATATCGTAGGAGCACTGCTGCTGGGAATTATCATCATAGCAGTGCTGCAAACAGTGAAACGAATGAAAAACGGAGAGTATTAGGAAGGAAGTGAACCTGCATGAATTTTGATTCCAAGATGCCGATCTATCTGCAGATTATGGATGAAATAAAGCGATGGATCGTTACAGATGTATATCAGCCTTCTCAGAAAATTCCTTCTGTCCGTGAACTGGCTGTGGAATTTGGTGTCAATCCGAATACGGTACAGCGTGCGCTGAGTGAACTGGAGCGCAGCGGTCTAGTGGCGAGTGAACGCACGAGTGGCAGATTTATCTGCAACGATACAGAAATGATACGGAAACTAAAGGAAGATGTAATCTGTAGAAAAACAGACATGTTTATTGAAGAAATCCGTCAATACGGATGTGATGATGAAGCCATCATCGCCACAGTGGAAGAGAGGTTGCACAATGGAAAAGCTGATTGAAATAAGCGGGCTTAGCAAAGCCTATGGGAAAAAGCAGGCCCTGCATAATGTGGATATGGTTTTTGAGGGAGGGCAGATCATCGGTCTGCTCGGTCCTAACGGAAGTGGAAAGACAACGCTTTTAAAGGTTATGACCGGACTGCTGAAGGATTATGACGGTGTCGTAAAAATCGATGGAACATGCATCGGGGCAGAGACGAAGGCGATGGTGTCCTATCTGCCGGATGAGCCGTATTTCTCAGACTGGATGAAGGTGAAGGATGCACTGGCTATTTTTGTCGATATGTATGCGGATTTTGATCTGGATAAATGCCTGACGATTATGCGGCGTTTTCAAATTGATGATGGAATGCGCATCAAGACGATGTCTAAGGGGACAAAGGAAAAGTTTCAGCTGGCTCTGGTAATGAGTCGCAAGGCAAAGATCATCGTACTGGATGAGCCGATTGGCGGTGTCGATCCAGCCGCAAGGGAAGTGATTCTGGATACAATTCTGGAAAATTATTCTCCGGAGCAGACGATTCTTATCGCAACGCATCTGATTGCGGATATCGAACGTATCTTCAGTACAGTTGTCTTCATCAAAAACGGACAGATTGTCTTGAACAGTGAAGTAGAGGATGTGCGTCAGGAAACAGGAAAATCCATTGATGAACTGTTCCGTGAAGAATTCCGTTACTAAATAGTTGCTTGCTTTTCAACCATACAGGTATCAAGGAGATTTCCATCTGCGCTTTTCATTCAGCGAAATGGGAATCTTTTTTTATTTTGCGACCTGCCTGTATATAATATGTACAGCAGCTATGTCTGAAGCGGTGACTATGCCCGTATGCACTATCGGGCATATACGGTTGCGTATCACATGGAAGGCACGGTAGGTTATTGGACCATGGCTCGTACAAGCAGTATACACAGGCAAAAAGCTTAGCACATTATGCGATTGTCCTGCATTGCTGTATATGAAGAAGAGGGTACGATGAAGGCATCATGCAATTATAAAACTTCAAAACATCCTTCAGTATGCGATTGTTTGCACAGCATTGCAGACACAGCTTCGAAAAAGTGGGAAAATCCACAGTATTTTCTCTGTTCAAGGGCTTTTAAACACGATATAATAATGCAGTATGAGAGTACATGATTGATCTTGTTTGGGAGGTACATATGAAATATGATTTTGATACGGTTCTGTCGAGAACGGGAACCGGATGTATCAAATGGGATAAGCCCTTTGCCTGCAGTGATGAACAGACGGTGCTGTCTCTATGGGTGGCGGACATGGATTTTCCCTGCAGCACAGAGATACAGGAGGCCCTGCACCGTCGTGTGGAGGAACAGATTTACGGATACTCCTGCGGCTTTGATGATGCATACAGAAACAGTGTAACTGGATGGTTTCAGCGTCGCTTTCAATGGACGATTGCGGCAGATTCCATCTTTTATGCAGGGGGAGTCGTTCCAGCTATCGCCTATCTTTTGGAAATTCTGAGTGAGGAGGGTGACAGCATACTGATTCAGCCGCCGGTATATTATCCGTTTCGCAATAAGATTCTGGCAACCAGGCGCTGTGTTGTGGAAAGTCCCCTGTGCAATACGGATGGAGTCTACACGATTGACTTTGCGGATTTAGAGGAAAAGCTGGCTGCGGATGAGGTAAAGGGAATGATTTTGTGTTCTCCGCATAATCCGGTAGGCCGGGTATGGTCAAAAGAAGAGCTGCAGCAGGTGGCTGATCTTGCGCATACCTATGGAAAATGGATCATCAGTGATGAAATTCACTGTGATCTGATACGGGAGGGGATTCATCATATCCCGCTGCATACGCTGGTTCCGGAATATAAGGATGAAATCATCGTCTGTACAGCGCCCAGCAAAAGCTTTAATCTGGCAGGTCTGCAAAACAGCAATATCATCATCACAAAGCCGGAATATCAGCAGCGCTGGAAGGAGTTTGTCGGAAACCGACTGTCTTTGAACAGCTGCAATTCCTTTGCATTAGCGGCAACGAAGGCGGCATATAATGAAAGTGAAGACTGGTTGAATCAGGTGAATTCCTATATCGATCAGAATATTCGCTATGCATGTGACTATCTGGTAAAAGAGCTGCCGCAGGCTGTTGTTTCCCCCTGTGAGGGAACCTATCTGTTGTGGGTGGATGTCCGTGCGTACTGTCCTGACGAGAGGCAGCTCGAGAAGCGGATGCGACAGCAGTCTCTGATTTTGGATGAAGGCTATCTGTTCGGTGCGCAGGGAAAGGGCTTTGAGCGTATCAATATGGCTGCACCGCGTTCACTGATTGAAGAATGCATGCGCCGGTTTGTCAAAGCGGTGTCGGGGGAAGCTATAGAATAAATAGAAAAAGAGCAGCTGCTTTCTGCGAGGGAGGCTGCTGGAAAAGGAAAGGAAAATGGTATGCTGTATCTTGAATATATCGTATTGGCGGCACTGGTGGTGTTTTTGTCTGTACGTCTGTCGTATTACGTTGATTGCCTGGATAAGAAAACAAATCTGTCCGGTGCGTTTATTGGAGGTGTCATGCTTGCGGCTGTGACCTCTCTGCCTGAATTATTTACATCTCTGACTGCCGTTCTGGCACTGGATCAGCCGGATCTGGTACAGGGAAATGTGCTGGGAAGCAATATCTTCAATCTCTGTGTCATTGGAGGACTGATGCTGTTTACATCCCGCCGTTATCAAAGAGCCACACTGTCAAAATCACACAGCAAGACGCTGTGGTTCGGTCTGGTCATGTATGCCCTGGTATTTGCGGCCATCATGATGCCGAAGGAGGTTGGGTTCAGTTTTCTGAAGGTCAACCTGATGTCCATTCTCATTCTGCTTGTGTATGCGGTAAATGTGAAATTCATGGGGAATGATGACAGCGGTGATGTGGAGGAGGAAGTGTACATCTCGCTGAGTGTAAGGCAGATTGCTGTTCGGTTTATCTGTTACAGTGTGGGACTTGTTATCGTAAGTATCCTGCTGACAACGGTAACGGACCGCCTTGCGGAGGAGCTGCAGCTGGGGGCTACGGTTGCCGGGGCGATCTTCCTGGGAGTGGCTACCTCACTGCCGGAGCTGAGTGCTTCTGTCAATCTGGTACGGATTGGAAATTTCAACGCATCCTTCGGTAATATCGTCGGCAGTAACCTGTTCAATTTTATCATACTCTGCTTTGCGGATGTTCTCTTTACGCAGGGAAGCATTTATGTCAATGAACCGCAGGTAATGAATCTGCTCGGCTTTGGTGCGTTTTCCATGGTCTGTACACTGGTGGTTATATATGGAAAGAAGCATCGCGCCCTGGTTCTGTTGGCGAGTGTGGCGATACTCGGCTCTTATGTCACAAGCATTTTACTGTCCATGTAATAAATAGCGGAGGGTATGGCCTGTTTCTATGGTTTTTATGCTTTGAAAATAGAATAATCAGGAGGATCAGGTTCGTCTTTATCATGTACCTGATCTTTTTTCTGTATATTTATCATCCTGCTTGTTTTTCGAATATGCTTTTATGCGTTCATTTTTTGTACGGTTATGCAGATCGTGGTGGACAGGAATGACAGACAATGGCTTTGTTAATCTACTGAAACCATCTTGACAGAATGTCCGGGATACGATAAGATAAACATAAATTAAACAGTGTTTAATTTATTAAGAGGTGATGACTGTGAGAACATTACGATTGAATGATACGGAATATGCGTTTTGCGATGAATTGGGGATGGAGACAGTGGATGTCAGAGAGTTGAAGCTGCAGGGCTGTATGGGATGTGGGGCCTGTGAACGTCGCATACATCATGGTGGTGAATGTGCAGTTGCGGATGATATGCAGATGCTGTATCCCAAAATCGCGCAATGTGAAAAGCTGGTCTTCATATGCCGGCAGAGCTTTGGGTGCTGCAGTCCGAAGTGCAAGCGCATTTTGGATCGTATGGCGGTGCTTGGCTATCCGGAATATACCGTAAAAAACAGGGAGCTGACCAAGAAGGGATGGAAAATACCGCTGCGTGAAATCGAATTTCTTCTTTACGGAGAGGCGACGCCACAGGAGCTGGCATTGTTTGAGGAATGGCTGGAGGAGATCCATGGTATTACCGGGGGTACGCTCATGCGTGTACAGTATATTGGCGAGGAGGCAGCACTATGTCCATACTGATTTTGAATCTGAGTCCGCGCAGGCTTGGAACCAGTGCCCTGTTGGGAAGACTTATGCAGGAGCAGCTCGGTGAGCAGACGCAGCTGTGGAGCTGTCTGGATATCGAGGCTGCATGGGACAGCTTTCTGGAAGCTGCAGGGCTGGCAGATACATGGATTTTTATCACTCCCTGTTATGTGAACGCTATCCCGGGGGATGCAGTAGAGGTACTGGCTAAGCTGCATCAGGCAGAGCTGTCGAGAAACAAATATGTATATGCAATCGCACAGGGTGGAATGCCATACACTCATACGCATCACTGCTGTATCGGCAATATCGAGCTGTTTGCAAAGGCGATGCAGCAACGATGGATGGGCGGCTTGATTATCGGGGGAGGGGCAATCATTGACGGTGTTACATTGAAGCGTCTTCCCAATGCGGTACCGGTGGAGCATTGCCTGCAGAAGCTGATTGCCTGTGTACAGCATAAAACGGAAGTTGCCAGCTTGCTTTCAAAGCAGGCGGAAATGAAAATCCCAGGCTTTGTAGCCCGTCTGATGTGTTTGAAAATGAATTATACGATTCACAAGCAGCAAAAGAAAATCAAAGCAGACCGCCATATCTGCTTTTATGCAAAGGAGGAGAAGCATGCGCGTAAAGGATGAGGAACAGATAGCATCACGCAGGGCGCTTATTATGCGTGCAGCCAGAGAAATCATGGAAACGCAGGGAATGGAGGCTTTAAGCATTCGTAAAATAGCGGCGATGATACAGCAGACACCCGGTATTATTTATCATTATTTTTCCGGGAAGGAGGAGCTGATGCTTGCGGTCGTACAGGAGGGATATCATAATATCCTGTGCATCATACAGCAGACCATGGCATCTGAAAAATCTCCCGCTGCCCAGCTGCGAGCCACGTTGTTTGGTTATGTTAGAGGGATGCTGGAGGATCCGCTGCTTTATCAGGTCGTCATGCAGAGCAAGCTTCCTTCCGTACAAAAGCAGACTGCAATTTTGCAGGAAAATCTGCGCCAGCATCGAAAAAGTATCGCTATGCTGTGCACCTGTCTGGAGGAAGGCATTGCATGCGGCGAGTTCAGTGTGGAGCAGGTGGAGCTTCGCGCACAAGGCATCTGGTGCTGTGTATACGGTCTTTTGGAGCGTATCCTCATAGAACAGCCGGTGCCTGCATACCGGGATAAGGTCATTGAGGAAGTGCTGGATTTGATCATGGCATCTCTGCGACCGCATGAAACAGCATAGGATGCAGAGCAGTCAGAAATGTAGGCATATGACAGAGACAGTATCACGATCTATGAGGCAGCCTGCAGAAAGCAGGGGAATGGAGAACAAATGAAAACACTGATTATTTATAAAAGTAAGCATGGCACCGGGAAAGAGGTGGCAGCGTATCTGCAGCAAAAGCTTTGCGCAGATTTACAGGAAGCAGACCCTGCACTGTCGTGGGAAGGCTATGAGCGCATTGTATGTGTTGGAAGCATTTATGCCGGCAGGCTGGCAAAGCAGCTGCTTGCCTGCATTCGTGCAAATACGAAGGAGCTGGCAGGGAAAAGCGTCGGTATGCTGCTGTGCGGTATGAGCGATGCTGCACCGGAAAAAATCATCACAGAAAATCTGGGAGAAGCATGTTATCGGCAGCTTGCCTTTTCTGTGAATATCGGCGGCAGACTGGACTTTCAGAAGCTGGGCTTTCTGGAAAGAAAAATCATCCGCATGGTGAATAAGCAGGAACATCTGTATGATAAAGACGCTGTACTTGTAGACCGCCTGCGCTGGGATACGATTGACAGTGTCATTGCAGGGCAGACTCATGAAGCGTAAGCTCATCAAGGCTCTGGTGGTACTGATTCTTCTTGGCGCGGGAGGGATTGCTTATCAGTTCTATCAGACGAAGCAGCAAAGTGATGCGCTCGCATTTGAAGCCGTGGATATGAACCGTCTGCAGGATGGCAGCTATGAGGGAGAATGTCAGACTGGTCTGGTGCAGGTACGGCTGCGGCTGCGGATTCAGAATGCTGCCATACAGAGAATTGAACTGCTTCAGCACGATAACGGTATGGGGAAAGATGCTGAGCGTATTCTTGAAGATATTCAGAAGCAAAACAGTACGGCTGTTGATGATGTTTCCTCTGCCACCATATCCAGCAGAGCAATTCGCATGGCGGCACAGAATGCACTGAAAAAGGCGGCTCTGCCGCAGTAAAGCAGCCTTCTGCATTCCACCAGTGAATGGGGAACGCAAAGTCCGATTGGGATGAGCCAGTGCGGCTAACTGCTTAAACAGCGATATACGGATACATCCGAAAAGGACGGGATGTATCCTTTTTATGTGCAGGGAAGAAAATTTCTTGCGCCTGATCCATTACGGCACATGAGGATTGCTTTTTGCATCCTGCACAAGATGTTGTGAAAAGCGCAGCGGATATACGCAGTAAAAAGGGAGCGTCAGCTGAACATCGCATGCGCCGTGAACAAAATGGTCGCGCGTGGTTTGAATATGACACATCCGGAAAATGAGCGATAATTTTACTTTTTCAAAGGGGCGAAATATGCTATCATATAAGGAGCGGAAAAGAGGGATTCAATGGAACTGAAACTGATTGATTTAGTGAGAAAAATGGAACAGAACAATCCGGATCTGGAGTATTTTAAACAGGGTACCTTTACTATGAAGCCGGTATATATGAAGAAGTCCAATGTTATCAAAATGGAAATCTCTCTGCCGAAACCACTGCCGTTTCAGGTATGGGATGTTTTCTGTATGCGTTTAACAAAGCTGACACGCTGCAGTGTGGATTTGCATATCACAGCTGAAAAGGCCGAAGCGGAGCTGTTGGAGGTATCCAGCTATATCGAACGCTTTGTCTCCCGGCATATGCAGCTGAAAATATTTCATGAATCACTGCCGACCATCAATGAACAGAAATATCTTGTCTATCAGATTCTGGATGAGCAGGAACGCGACCGGGCGATCCAGAATAAGCATTTGCTGCAGGAATTTCTGGAGCGCTGCGGCTTTCAGCTGGAAATTCATGTTGAGGAAATGAAAAAATCCGCACCGATTCCGACGGTCACGGTGAAAAGTGAAGCGGCAGCGAAGCCGGTGAAGGTGTATGAGGAAAAGAAAAGCTATAATTTTAAGCCGAAGGGGAAAAAGGGACTGGACCAGTATGTGCCGTTTTCCATTCATGATATTACAGAGGAATGCCATGGTATCCGTATCCATGGTAAGATCTTTGAAACGGAAACACGAACGCTGCGCAATGGACGTGATATCCAGATGCTGTGGATCGGGGATGACGACGATGCCATCATCATGAAGCGGTTTGAACGCGGTGCCGTCACAAAGGAAGTACTGGCGGAAATAAAGAACGGAGACTGTGTCGTAGCCTATGGTAAGGCGGAATACGATGCCTATACCCGGGAGCTTGTCTTTATGCCTGACGTGATTGAAAAGGTTGCGGAAGTAAAGCGTGTGGATGAAGCAGAGGAAAAACGTGTGGAGCTGCATGTGCATACCAAGCTTTCGGAAATGGATGGTGTCTGCAATATTGAAGAATACATCGATCAGGCGAATGCGTGGGGAATGGATGCCATCGCCATTACCGATCATCTTGTGGTTCAGGCCTTTCCAAAGGCACAGCATAAGGTGGAGGCGATCAATAAGGGCAGAGAAACACCGTTTAAAATGATTTACGGTCTGGAAATGAATATGGTGGATCCCGCCCTGCAGATTGTTCGTAATATTCAGGACATTGAACTGGAAAAGGGAACCTATTGCGTATTTGACCTTGAAACAACCGGCTTATCCAGCCGTTTTGATCACATTATCGAATTCGGCGGGCAGATCGTTAAGGATCGTGCCTGTATAAAGAGTCTGCAGCTGTTTATCAAGCCGCCGGTGGCGCTGAGTGCCTTTACCACGGAGCTGACCGGTATTACGGAAGAGCATATGAAGAATGCGAAATCCTTTGCGGACAGCATAGATGAGATTCTCGACTTTATCGGGGACAGTATCCTGGTGGCACATAATGCGACCTTTGACTATAACTTTCTAAACGATGAGCTGGCAAGGATCGGACGTCCCCCAATCATGAATCCCGTGATTGATACACTGGATCTTGCCAGAAGCATGCAGGCGGACCGTAAGGGCTATCGGCTGGGGCAGATTGCCCGTTCCTATGGCATTCGATACGATGAGGATGTTGCTCACCGTGCCGATTATGATGCGGAGGTTCTTGCGCAGACCTATATGAATATGCTGAACGATTTGAAGCATATCAAAAACCTGCAGGAGCTTCAGGATATGCAGACAGCAGAGAGCTTTCGCAAGGTGCGTGTCAAGCATGTGACGATACTGGCGAAAAATATGGCGGGACTGAAGGAGCTGTTTGAGCTGGTGACGCTTTCCCATACCAGCTATCTTGCCTACAGCAGTAAAAGTACAAACAATATCGTAGCGGAGCCTAGAATTTTGCGAAGTGAAATTGAAAAGCGGCGTATCAACGGCAATCTGCTCATTGGCTCCAGCTGTCTGAACGGCGAAGTGTTTGACATGGCACAGACTCGTAATGAACAGACACTGGAGGAGGTTATGCAGTTTTATGATTACATAGAGCTGCAGCCGCTGGAAAACTACCGCCACCTTGTGGAACGTGATTCCATTTCCAGTATGGAGCGGTTAAAGGAAATTCTGACATCCATTGTGAATGCAGCCGATAAGCTGGATAAGCTTCTGGTTGCCAGCGGAGACTGTCATTATGTACAGCCCGGTGAGAAAATGATTCGTGATATTTATATTTCCTCACAGGCGATTGGCGGTGTCCGTCATCCTCTCTATATCTACAATCAGGAAAAGCGTCGGAAATTCAAGGCGCCGGACCAGCACTTCCGTACAACGAAGGAGATGCTGAAGGAATTCGCATGGCTGGGAGAACAGCGCGCCTATGATATGGTTATTAAAAACACCAAACGGATTGCCGATATGATCGGGGAAGTGAAGCCTGTCAAGGATCGTCTGTATCCGCCGGATATCGAGGGCTCTGATCAGAAGCTTACGGATATCTGTTATGAAAATGCTCATAAAAAATACGGACCGGTGCTTCCCGAAATCGTGGAAAAGCGCCTGGAAAAGGAGCTTGCAAGTATCATCGGACACGGCTTCTACGTTGTTTACTATATTTCCCATCTGCTGGTTAAAAAGAGTCTGAATGACGGGTATCTGGTAGGCTCTCGTGGATCGGTCGGCTCCAGCTTCGTTGCGACGATGTCGGAAATAACCGAGGTTAACCCGCTTGCACCGCATTATGTATGTCCGAAGTGTCATTATGTGAAATTTTATACGGACGGAAGCGTGGCAGATGGCTTTGATCTGCCGGATATCATCTGTCCAAACTGTGGAGAAACCATACGAGGGGACGGACACGATATTCCGTTTGAAACCTTCCTTGGCTTTGAAGGGGATAAGGTTCCCGATATCGATTTGAACTTCTCCGGTGATTATCAGCCCAATGCCCACGCCTATACAAAAGAGGTGTTCGGGGATGATCATGTGTACCGTGCAGGAACGATCGGTACCGTTGCGACGCAGACAGCGTTTGGTTATGTGAAGGGCTATGAGGAGGAAATGGGCATTGAGGGAAGTATGCGAAATGCACAGGTCCTGCATCTGGCGAAGGGCTGTGAGGGAGTGAAGCGTACGACCGGGCAGCATCCAGGTGGTATTATCGTCATTCCGCTGGATTTGGATGTTCATGATTTTACACCGGTACAATACCCTGCCAACAACCCGTATGCGGAGTGGAAGACCACCCACTTTGAATTCCACGATATCCATGACAATGTTTTGAAATTTGATATTCTGGGACATGTCGATCCGACCGCAATGAAGATGCTGGAGCGGATGAGCGGGATTGATCCGACGACGATTCCGATGAATGACCCGGAAACGATGAGTGTTTTCTCCAAGGTGGATGCCCTGAAGATTGATACGAGTAAATCCTGTGAGGAAACCGGAGCAGCCGGATTACCGGAGTTCGGAACGCCGTTTGTGCGCGGTATACTGGAGCTGACGCGCCCGACCACCTTTGATGAGCTTTTGAAAATATCCGGTCTGAGCCATGGTACCGATGTCTGGCTGGGAAATGCGAAGGATCTGATCGACAACGGAACGTGTACGCTGAAGAGTGTCATCGGATGTCGAGATGACATCATGGTCTATCTGCTGCACAAGGGACTGCGTCCGAAGCTTGCCTTTACCATCATGGAGAGTGTGCGTAAGGGGAAGGGCTTAAAGGATGAATGGATTCCGGAAATGAAGGCCAATGGTGTGGAGGACTGGTATATTGATTCCTGTCTGAAAATCAAGTATATGTTCCCGAAGGCACATGCGACAGCCTATGTTATGATGGCGATACGTATCGCCTGGTTCAAGGTGCATCGTCCGCAGGTGTATTACTGCATGTTCTTCTCGATTCGCTGTGATGCCTATGACATTGAAACGATGATTAAGGGAGAACAGGCGATACGGCGCCGGATGCAGGAAATCAGCGATATGCTGAAAAATAATGAAACGAAAAAGGATGTTTCCAAAAAGGATAAGGATACCTTCAATACGCTGGAGCTTGCTCTGGAAATGAACCTGCGAGGCTATTACTTTACCAATATTGATATCATGCGCTCGGCATCCCGTGAGTTTATCGTCGATCCGGAGAATGCGAACTACATCATTCCGCCGTTTACCAGCATCGACGGACTTGGTGAGAACGTTGCGGATACGGTTGTGGAGGCACGAAAGCAGGGAGCCTTCCTTTCCAAGGAGGATTTACAGCGGCGTACGGCATTGAGCGGAACACTGGTGAAGAAGATGGAGAGTATGGGAGTTCTGGAGGGAATGCAGGATGAAAATCAGATGTCTCTGTTTTCCTTTTAAGCGTTAAGGAATCCTTGACTCGCAAAACAGCACTTCCGTGTTGTAGGATGAACAGGCATATGCCTGTTTTTCTTCGCCCTTATAAAAGAGCATTGACTCGTAAATTGCACCTGTACAGGCTGAACGGTGTGACTGCTGACGGCTTCGGCCGTATAAGAATCGTGTAGCAACGGGAAGTGATTTGTAAAAGGGAGATACGAATGCTATAATTTTAGAGAAAGAAGGATGAGATTTGTGAAAGAGAGAAAACATGGAAGTACGCTTCATATTCTGCATAGTGCAGGAAATTTTAAATACGTATTGATTGGGGAAGGGCTTGCGGCCGGTCTTTGTGCCGGTCTGATTGCCGTGCTGTATCGCATCATTCTGGGCTACGCGGAGGATTTTGTTGCGGCTGCGGTTGCATTTATCCGCACCGACTGGACGCATATCGTGTTGTGGTTTGCTTTTCTGCTCATACTGGGATTTCTGGTTGCGCAGCTCTTGAAGGCGGAGCCGTTGATCTCCGGTAGCGGAATTCCGCAGGTGGAAGGAGAAATCATGTCCTTTATCGACCAGCAGTGGACGCGTGTGCTGCCTGCGAAGGTGATTGGCGGAACGCTGTGTGCCTTCGGCGGTCTGTCTCTGGGAAGGGAAGGCCCCAGCATACAGCTGGGAGCGATGGCAGGAAAAGCGATTGCAAAGCTGTTTCACCGTGTAAAGATGGAAGAGCGTCTGCTTTTGACCTGCGGGGCTGCGGCAGGATTGGCTGCAGCATTTAACGCACCCCTTGCCGGTGTGATGTTTGCACTGGAGGAGATTCATAAAAATTTCAGCGTGTCGGTATTGATTTCCGTCATGTGTGCGAGTGTGAGCGGAGATTTTCTATCCCGCAATGTGTTCGGTCTGGCTCCGGCATTTCATTTTGAAGTCCTGAACACCTTTCCGCTTGGCTATTACTGGATGCTGATTCTGCTGGGAATCGTCTGCGGCTTGTTTGGAGTACTGTACAATAAATCCACGATGAAGGTGCAGGCACTGTTTGCAAAAAGCGGTCTGCAGCATTACGGTGTGATGGTGGCAATGCTGCTGTCCGGTGTGCTTGCCCTGTGTCTGAGCGATGTGCTTGGCAGCGGACATGCGATGATCGAAATGCTCAGTGAGAATCCTGTCATGATGCTTCGCACACTGTTTCTTCTTCTGGCAGTGAAATTTGCGTTCTCCCTTATCAGCTTCGGCTCTGGAGCTCCGGGCGGTATTTTCTTCCCGCTGCTTGTCCTTGGCAGCTTTACCGGGGCAATTTTCGGGAATATCGCCGTACAGGTGTTCGGCTTCTCTGCCGGCTATATGAATAATATAATCATTATGGCGATGGCAGGGGCATTTGCCGCTATCGTTCGCGCACCGATCACCGGAATCATTCTGATAGCAGAGATGAGTGGTACCTTGACGAATCTTCTGCCGCTGGCGGTGGTATCGCTGATCAGCTATCTGTGCGCCAGTCTGTTGAACTGTGAGCCGATTTATGAAAGCCTGCTGCACAATCTCCTTATGAAAAACGGTGTGAATCTTTCTGCCTTCCATGGAGAGCGCCATCTGGTGGAAGCCGTTGTAGAGCTGGGAAGTCCGGTCTGTGATCAGGCGATATGCGATGTGAAGTGGCCGAATAAGTGCCTGCTGATCAGCATTGAGCGGCAGGGGAAGGAGCTTCTGCCGAAAGGAAGTACTGTGCTGCATACCGGGGATAAGCTAATCGCCTTACTGGATGATGAGGATGCCCCCTATATTCAGCATCAGCTGGAAAAATGCTGCAGCTCAAAGCTGGAATAATGAAGCGTATGGAAGCAGAAGGAATACGGTATACAGCTGGTTCATGAGACAGATGAACAGGAGAACTCCTAAGAAAATCATACAGCTTGTTCCTGTATGCAAGAGAGACATGAAAGCGACGCAATCTGGAAGCAGGGAAAGACATATGCTTGCGAAGGAAGAAAATGGAGGCGTTTATGAAGCTGGTTTATAAAAATTTTACCATCTGCAGCAAAGCGGAAGGAAGTATTCCTGTATGTGATACAACCTGTGTTCCTCAGCTGCAGGAAAATCTAATGAACAGCACTTTGCAGCTGTATCTGCTGCTGGATACCATTTATGCCGGCTATATGCAGGTGACGCTTCAGTCTGCACGCACGGTGACGATCGCAATGCGGCTGGCGAATATCGGAAAGAATTTTGCACTGCTGCATCGACAGTATGTGTATATGCTGCTGTTCTACGTCCTGTATCGCTGGGATATCGAGCAGGTGATGATGGAGGTGGATGCAAAGGAGCAGCAGCTGCAGGAAAATCTTGTTCAGCTGGGCTTTCAAAGAATCGAATATGAGCAGGAACATCCTGCCATAGCAAAGACCCCTCTTCTGTACCGATTACAGAAGTCTGATTTCAATCGTACAGATAATCAGGATGCAACGGAACTGCAGAAGCTTTCTCTGGAACAGCTCTGGGAACTGTTTCCGATTGTCATACGACCGTATAATGAGCAATATACAGCATGGTATGATGCGCAGCGTCTTCGTCTTCAAAGCCTTCTAAAGGCTTCTATCGTACGAATATCCCATATGGGAAGTACCGCGGTAAAGGGATTGGAAGCAAAGCCCTGTGTGGATATTCTGCTGGAAACGGATACCCGCCATCCGCAGAAGCTGATCAAAACGCTTACACGGGACGGCTGGATACTGATGTCGAGAAAACAGGAGGAGCAGGGGGATATCTTATGCTTCAATAAAGGCTACACGGCCCTTGGGTTTACGGAGAAGGTATATCATCTGCATGTACGCTATCCTGCAGCATGGGGGGAGCTTTATTTCTGTGAGTATCTGCGTACGCATGATGCGGTGTGTCGCAAATATGCAGCCTTGAAAAAAGAACTGGCACAGACCTATCGCAGAGATCGGGATGGATATACACAGGCAAAAACAGAATGTATTGAGGAAATAACAAAACTGGCCCGTGCAGAGCTTTCTGATAAATTCATCATCAAGTGAGGAAATCGCAGAGAACGCAGCTTTTGATGCATTTCTTCCATATACGTCACATAACTGGAAAATTAAGGAAAATCCGTCGAACCCGGCAGGATAAAATCCTTAATTTTTTTAATTCTTTATGTACAAAACCATAGCCAGAGGGTATAATGGTGGTATAAAGTAGCAGAAAGTGGTAGATAGTGGAGGTGAAGGGCATGTTCATGGGTGAATACGCACATAATATTGATAAAAAAGGGCGTATCATCATTCCTGCAAAGTTTCGAGAGGAGCTGGGAGATCATGTCATCATCACACGCGGGCTGGACGGCTGTCTGGCTGTTTACACAAAAGAGCAGTGGGAGACCATCTATGAGCAGCTGATGAAGCTGCCTTCAACGAAGAAGGATGCCCGTATGTTTGTCCGAATGATGACGAGCAAGGCCGCTGAATGTGAAATTGATGCACAGGGTCGTGTACTGATTCCCTCTCCCCTTGTGAAGCTGGCAGAACTTGTGAAGGAATGCATGGTGATCGGTGCTGCCAATCATGTGGAAATTTGGTCCAGAGAACGCTGGGAGCCGGTGGATGAGGAAGCAAACGACGCCTTTGAAGACATAGCCGAGAGCTTAACGGAGTTTATGATATGATGAAACACTACAGCGTATTACTGCAGGAGAGCATTGACAATCTGGCAATTCATAGCGATGGAATCTACGTGGATGGTACGCTGGGACGAGGCGGTCACAGCGCGGAAATACTCGCACGGATACCGCAGGGGCATTTATATGCCTTTGACCGTGATGCCTCTGCTATCGAGGAATCCAGGGAACGGCTTGCGCAGATTGGCGATAATGTAACCCTGATACATAGTAATTTTTCAAATCTGAAGCGTGAATTAACAGCACGCGGCGTTACCGGCATCGATGGTATGGTTCTGGATCTGGGCGTATCTTCACCGCAGTTTGATGAAGCACAGCGCGGTTTCAGCTACCGCTTTGATGCACCGCTGGATATGCGCATGGATCAGAGCCAGAAGCTCAGTGCCTATCAGGTGGTGAACGAGTGGGAGTACCAGGAGCTAGTACGCATCTTTTTTCAGTTTGGTGAGGAAAGCTTTGCGAAGCAGATTGCCAGAAAAATTGAAAAAGCAAGAGAAGTAAAACCGATTGAAACAACCTTTGCGTTGGTGGATGTCATTAAATCCGCACTGCCTGCGAAGGTGCTGAATAAGAAGGGACACCCGGCAAAAAAGGTGTTTCAGGCAATTCGTATTGCCGTGAATGATGAGCTGGGTGAGCTGCAGCTGGTGCTGCGGGATGCACTGGAGCTTCTCCATGTCGGAGGAAGGCTGTGTGTCATCAGCTTTCAGTCGCTGGAGGATCGGATCGTAAAGGATACCTTTGCCTCCTGCAGCAAGCCGAAGCAATATGATAAGCGCATTCCGATCCTGCCGCAGGATATGGAAGCTGCACCGTATCGGCTTCTCAGTAAAAAGCCGATAACCGCTACGGAAGAGGAGCTGAGGGAAAACATGCGCTCTCATTCCGCAAAGCTAAGATGTATAGAAAGGATCAGGTGATGAACATGGCGAAGGCGAAAATAGTGAAAAGAAAAAGAAGACTGCGTATAGAAGGACTTGCGACACTGCTTTTAACACTGTCGATTTTCGGATACTTCGGTGCCAAGTTTGCACTGAAATCCTATAACATAACGCTTCAGCTGAAGGCACAGGAAAGCGAGCAGAAGGCAAACACATTAAAAGAGGACGTGGCAAATCTGGAGGCGGATATCACAAAGCTGGAGGATCGCGACCGCGTACTTGGAATGGCTGAAAAAGAGGGGATCAAAACGAATCAGGACAACGTTGTTGTTGTAGATAAAGATGAAAAGAAATAACAAAGGCGTGATGATATGAACCCGAAAAGAAGTAATCGAACATTAGTATATATGCTGTTGATGATAGGGATCATTGGGGTAGTTATTTTATCCAATGTCCTTTTTACTATGGTGACACAGAAGCATCTGCGCACCGGTACCAATGTAAAGGAATACAAGGATCCCGACATTTCCAGCAGCAATGTCCTGAAGGCAAAGCGCGGTACAATTTATGATCGAAACGGCGAGGTAATTGCGCAGGATGAGGATACCTACAAGCTGATTGCATACCTGAACAAGAATCGTAAGGGAATCGGCAACAAGCCTGCCTATGTACAGGATATCACCAAGACGGCCAGACTGCTTGCCCCGAAGCTGGGCATGGACGAGAAGGATATTGTCGATACGCTGACAAGGGCACAAAAAAACAATCAGTATCAGACAGAGCTCGGGGATAAGGGGAAAAATCTTACCAAGGAGGTAAAGGAGAGCATCGAGGCGCTGGAGCTGCCGGGTATTTCCTTTGAAGAATCGGTAAAACGGTATTATCCATCCAGCGTATTTGCTTCTCATCTGATCGGCTATGCGCAGTTTGATGAAGAAAAGAATACAATGGTTGGCAAAATGGGGCTGGAGTCTGCGTTAAATAAATATCTAAGCGGTAAGGACGGTCTGGAGGTGTATCAGCAGGATGCAGACGGAAACCTGTTGCCGGGTACCAAATATACGAAGACCTATGCGACGGATGGGAACAATGTCGTTTTAACACTGGATCGCAATGTCCAGCAGACCCTGCAGAATTCACTGGATAAGAGTGTGAAAAAAACAGCAGGCGGAGTCCGTGGCTGGGGCATTGTCATGGAGGTGGAAACAGGGAAAATTCTCGGTTGGGCATCCTCTCCTTCCTTTGATTTGAATAAACGGGATATGAAGGATTACATAGACCTTCCATCAGGCTATCTGTATGAACCGGGGTCTGTTATGAAAGGCATTACGTATTCTGCGGCCATCGACAGCGGCAAGTATCCGTATAATGAGACCTTTGATTCCGGAGCCTTCCATTTCGTGGAGGACTCCAAGGGGAAAATCTATCGAACAAGTAATTCGGATTTAACTATATATGATGCATTGGGTAAGAATCACGGCACGGTTACCTTTGATAAGGGCTTTGTATTGTCCAGCAACATTGGAATCTGTGAGCTTTTGACAAAGTATATGGATCCCTCAATCTATAAGGAATATCTTGATAAATTTGGTTTTTTGAAGCCGGTGAATTCGCCATTCTTAAATAATAGAGGAGGTACGATGTCCTTTAATTATGCATCGGAGAAGCTCTCCACCGGCTTTGGACAGGCAATCAATGTTAATGCCCTGCAGATGGTACAGGCATATTCCGCAATTTTCAATGATGGGAAAATGGTGGAGCCGTTTGTTGTCGACCGTATTGAAAATGCGAATGGCAAGATTGTAAAGCAGTATGACACAACGATAGCAGGTCAGCCGATTTCAGAGAAAACAAGCAAGTATATGCAAAAGCTGATGAAACGGGTCGTATATGATAAGGATGGTACGGCAGCTCCCTATAAAATGAATGATGTGGAAATCATTGCCAAGACAGGAACCGGCGAGGTTGCGGGGAAAAACGGCTATGACGGCAGCCTGTACACCAACTCTGTCATGATGGCGGCACCGGCGGATGATCCGAAGGTCATGGTGTATTATGCATTTCAGGCAAGTGATATTCTCAGCTATGACAGAGAGCCGATGAAGGAAGTCATGCGCTCTGCTCTGGTAGCGGCAAACATCACCAGTGACGGGGAATCGAATAATGGACAGAAAACATATAAGGATTTTAAGCAGTCCGATATGCCTTCTTTATTGAATCATTCTCTTGACTATGCGAAGGAAAAGCTGGAGGGAACCGCAACCAATCAGGTCATCATCGGAAACGGCTCCAGTGTTATCAAGCAGTATCCGGAGGTGGGAGAAACCATTATATCCAATCAGAATGTCTTTATTCTGACAGATGGCTCCAAAATCACCATGCCGGATATGAAAGGCTGGACAAAGAAGGATATCACCGCATTCTGGGAGCTGACGCATATCGAGGTTGAAATGAGCGGTACCGGCAGGGTGACCTCACAGAATATCAAAACGGGAAAATCAATCAATAAGGATACCGTTATTAAAGTTAAGATGGAATAGTGGAAGTGGCACCTGTTAAGGGGCCATTTCCTGTAAAGGGGGATTGTAGATGAAGAGAAGCAACCGCACACTGGTAATGATGATGATGGCTATGGGATGCATTACGCTGTTCATTTTATCCAATGTTTTATATACCATGACCTCCGCCAGACATTTTCGTACCGGAATGAATGTAAAAGAATATAAGGATGGCGATATCGTAAAAACCGAGGTTTTAAAGGCCAAAAGGGGAAGCATTCTGGACCGCAGCGGAGAAATTCTTGCAAAGGATGAGGACACATATACAATCATTGCTGTTCTCAGCAGGACTAGAAAGGATATCGGTAATCGACCCGCTTATGTACAGGACATTGATAAAACAGCAAGGCTGCTTGCACCCAAGCTCGGTCTGGAGGAGGCCTTTCTTCGTAAAAAGCTGCAGGATGCCAGAGATTCGAATATGTATCAGACCGAATTCGGAGAAAAGGGGAAATATCTTTCCAACAGTGTCAAGGAAAGTATAGCAGCCTTAAAGCTGCCGGGCATAGAATTTCAGAGCAGTGTGAAAAGAACCTATCCCAACAGTGTCTTTGCCTCGCATCTGCTTGGCTTTGCACAATATGATGAAGCAAAGAAGAAAATCACCGGACAAATCGGTCTGGAAGCAGCGCTGGATGAGGAGCTGAGTGGTACCAATGGCAGTAAGGAATATCAGAAGGATGCGGATGGCAACCCACTGCCGGGTACAGAATATACAAAGGCCTATGCGAAGGATGGCGATAATGTCGTATTGACACTGGATCGCAATGTGCAGCAGACCCTGCAGAGCTCACTGGATAAAAGCGTAAAGAAGACAAGCGGCGGTGTTCGCGGCTGGGGAATTGTCATGGAGGTAAAAACCGGTAAGATTTTGGGCTGGGCTTCCTCACCGTCCTTTAATCTGAACAGCCGGGATGATATTAAGGATTATGTGGATCTTCCTTCTGATTTTTTATATGAGCCGGGGTCTGTCATGAAGGGCATCACCTACGCAGCGGCGGTAGACAGCGGACATTATCCCTATAACAAAACCTTTGACAGTGATGTGTATCATTTTGTAGAGGACAGCAAGGGAAACATCCATCGTACGAATAATGCGAATGATCAGGCAATCTATGATGCCGAGCAATACAAGCACGGGACGATCAGCTTTGACAAGGGCTTTGTGTTATCGAGCAACATCGGTATCTGTGAGCTACTGGCAAGCTATATGGAGCCATCGATCTATAAGGAATATCTTGAAAAATTCGGCTTTCTGAAATCGGTGGATACCCCTTATCTCAGCAATAAGCCCGGAGAAATGCAGTTTACCTATGCATTGGAAAAGCTTTCCACCGGCTTTGGACAGGCAATCAATGTCAATGCTTTACAGATGGCACAGGCGTTTTCTGCTATTTTCAATGACGGCACCATGATGCGGCCCTATGTGGTGGATCGCATCGAGCGTTCCAACGGAACTGTCGTGAAGCAATATGAACCGAAGGTGGTGGGGAAGCCGATTTCAGAAAAAACAAGCGCCTATATACAAAAGCTGATGAAGCGGGTTGTGGATGATAAGGATGGAACGGCAAGAATGTACCGGATGGAGGATGTGGATATCATAGCGAAGACCGGTACCGGACAGGTATATGGCAAGCAAGGCTATGATCGCAGTCTGTATACGAATTCCATTATGATGGCAACTCCTGCAAAGAATCCCAAGGTGATGGTCTACTATGCATTTCAGGCGAGTGATTATCTGAACTATGACAGAGAACCTGCGAAAGAGGTCATGCGCTCTGCGTTGGTCGCAGCCAACATCACTACCGATAAAGCGTCCCTGAATGAAGAGAAAGCATATAAGGGTTTCAGAGAAACGCAAATGCCCGTACTGAGAAATCATTCACTTTCCTATGCATTGGATAAGCTGAAGGACACGCATACGGAGCAGATCATCATCGGGGATGGCAGTGAGGTTATGGAACAGTTTCCACAGCCAAAGGAAACCATCATTTCCAATCAGAGAGTATTCCTTCTCAGTAATGGCGGCCGCTTAACGATGCCGGATATGACAGGCTGGACGAAAAAGGATATCACCGCATTCTGGAAGCTGACACATATCGCTATGGAAATGGATGGAACCGGAATGGTTGCTTCGCAGAATATAAAAGCAGGAAAGGCGATCAATAAGGATACTGTGATTCAGGTGACAATGAAATAATGCGATTGCCAAAGAGCGGATAGCGGCGGATACAGGATGAAAGCAGGGAATACACAATACCTCCCGATAAAGCAGGGAAAATGTAATATGGAATAAGACTTTACAATCCTATAAAGTGATTATGATAGCAGGAGTGCGTACATGGGACAGCGAGTCATGAAACTTGGATGAATAAGAGGATGATACAAAGCGAATGCTTGTCATCTTCTTTTTTATACATTCCCGATGATGCTTTACAGCCTGATAGGAAATTCACCTTTTCTTTGTTTTAACTGTTATACGTACTTTAGAAGGCGGATAGAAGCTGATAGTTCTTCTTTTTTCATCAGCTGCACGTGCAAAAATATGACGACGAGATACTGGTGGAATTGCTTGCTGAAGGGATGTGAAGCTCCTGAAAATACGACCTTACACAGCATGGCAGCACTGCGGTGTTTATCGGTTACATGACAAAACTGATAGATACCTGATCGTGTTCTTCAGGTATAATAAAGAAAAGAAAATACGCTAAAGAAGAGAAAGAAGGAATCGTATGAAAATTCTGATAGCCGAGGATGATGAGGTATTGGCAAGAGAAATACAAATGGCCTGCACACGCTGGGGCTTTACCGTGGATACCGTGCAGGATTTCCAGCAAATCGCAGAAACGCTAGCACAGCTGAAGCCGGACCTTCTGTTGCTGGATATCAATCTCCCATACTATGACGGCTTTTACTGGTGTGAAACCATCCGCAGATGTTCCATGCTTCCGATTTTGTTCATATCCAGCAGGGATCAGGATCAGGATAAAATCATGGCGATGATGAGCGGTGGCGATGATTATCTGCAAAAGCCCTTCTCTTTACCCCTTCTGATGGCGAAGCTGCAGGCGCTTTTGCGAAGGAGCTATGAATATGTCGGACATACCGTAATTGTACTGCATGAATCTCTTTGCTACGATCTTGACAAAGGAGTGCTGCAGTATGGTTCACAGGAGATTGTGCTGACCAGGACAGAGCATAAGATTTTGCAGATTCTTGCTCGAAACCGTGGCAGTATCGTAAGCCGTGAGGAGCTGATGATGCAGATTTGGAGTACGGATGAATTTATATCGGATGGCTCCTTGACTACCGGCATTTCACGCTTAAAGGCAAAGCTGCGGTTGTTCAGTGATGAGGATTTGATACAGACACGCAAGAAACAGGGGTATCTGCTGATATGAAGGGCTGGCTGAAGGACAGGCGTTTATGCATTTGTATCCTGTTAGCGGTGCTGATCATTTACCATCTGTATTTTCTCTGGCTTTCCTCTGTAAAAATGGAGCTGTCCGAACTGCTTTATGCGGATTTCATGCTGCTCGTGGTGATCGGAGTGTGTACGGTGTCTGATTGGTATCGATGGATAAAAAAGACAGAAGGTTGGCAAAACGCGATGCAGACAGCCTCCTATGTACTGATTGAGGAGCTGGATGATACCGGAGAACTGCAAACGGTGCTTGCACATAATGAGCAGGAATACCTCAGGGAACAAAAGGAGCATTATATGCAGCAGCAGGAGCTGCAGGACTACATATCCCGCTGGTCGCATGAAATAAAGCTGCCGCTGGCTGCCCTGCGAATGATGAATGAGCGAAATACCGATGCCGCCTTGCAGAAGGATATGCAAAAGCAGCTGGAGAAAATGGAGCGTCAGCTGCATATGATGCTGTGCACCGCCAAAGCCTGGATGCCGGCAGGGGATCGCAGCATTATGAAAATAGAATTGAAAAAAGCCATTCAAAGCGCTGTGAAAAATGCTTCCTATTTTCTGATTCACGAGGGCTTTGAAATTCAAATCGAGGATTCTGTGGATATCCTTGTCCTCAGTGATGAACAATGGCTTGTCTATATGCTGGATCAGCTGATATCCAATGCTGTCAAATACCACAAAGAGCACCCCGTGCTTACCTTTTCCTGTGAAGTAAGGGAATATGCTGTTCTGCACGTTCGAGATAATGGCATCGGAATTCGTCAGGAGGAGCTTTCAGCGGTGTTTGAACGGGGGTATACGGGAAGAAATCAACGCAATGGTGCCTATCGTTCGACGGGGATGGGTCTGTATTTTGTGCGCAAGATTGCAGACCTTCTGGGACATACGGTTACCATCACCTCTCGTGAACAGGACTATACGGATATACAGATTACCTTTTCCCATGACGGCGATTTCTTTCATCTGACAAATTTGTAAGGTTACGTATAAAAACTGTCATCCTGTGGTAAGGATTTTACTATCACGGGCATGGTATGCTTAACCTGTAAGGAGGAATCTGAAGATGAATGAAATCATGAAAATAAGAAATCTGTCGAAAATCTATGGAAAAAAAGAGGTAAGAACGACAGTACTGAATAATCTGTCACTGGATATTGAGGAAGGGGATTTCATCGCGGTCATGGGTCCCAGCGGGGCGGGGAAGAGTACGCTTTTGAATCTGCTGAGTACGATTGACAAGCCGACACAGGGCAGCATTATACTGGATGGACAGGAGCTGACAGCCATTCGCAATGAAAAGCTGGCAAAGCTTCGAAAGGAACACATCGGCTTTATCTTTCAGGATTACAATCTACTGGATAATATGACGCTGATGGACAATATTGCCCTGCCGCTTTCTTTATCAAACGAGAAGGCAAAAAACATACAGCAGCGTGTGCAGGAAATGGCAGGGCTGTTTCATCTGGTGGGGCATTTGAAAAAGTATCCGCATCAGCTAAGCGGAGGTCAAAAGCAGCGTGGAGCCGCTGCACGCGCACTGATTCGCAATCCCCGCATTGTGTTTGCGGATGAACCGACGGGTGCACTGGATTCCAAAAGCAGCCGTGAGCTTTTATGCAGCCTGAAGGAAATCAACGAGGAGCGCAATGCGACGATTCTGATGGTCACACACGATGCCTTCAGTGCCAGCTACGCCCGCAAGGTGTTTATGCTGAAGGACGGAGAGATATTTACAACGCTTCATGCGGATGCAGAGCGTTCGGTATTCTATGAGCGCATCCTGCAGCTGCTCGCTTCCATGGGAGGTGACTAACATGCAGATACTGCGTCTGAGTATTGCAAATTTCAAACGCAATATCCGGTTCTATCTGTCCTATATTCTGTCTCTTTCCTTCAGCGCCTTTATCCTGTATGACTTTCTTGCCTTAATGGATTCCGGACTGCTGGAAATCATGGGAAAAAAGAATCAGGAGTTCAGTGATATGATTCTGGTCTCTATGATTGTCGTGCTGCTGTTTTTCGTCTTCTGCTTTCTCTGGTATGCGACCAACGTGTTTTTGAATTTGCGGAAGAAGGAAATGGGGACCTTTATTTTCATGGGACTGGACCAGAAAGAAATCTCCCGTATGTATACGCTGGAAATGCTGTTGGCTGCTTTGAGTGCCGTATTGACCGGTATTGGTGCAGGTGTTGTATTCTTTAAGCTGTTTGCCATGCTGTTTTTTCAGCTGAGTGGTATGGAAGCGGATATTTCCATGCAGTTTTCCTTCGTATCCGCTCTGCAATGTGCCGCAGCCTTTCTCATTTTATATCTGCTACTTGCCATAAAAGGGTATTTTTCTATCATAAAGACAAGCATCAGGGATATGCTGGAGGCAACCCGTCAGCGTGAGGTGGTAAGGGCAACAGGGCTTCGTGCTCTGCTTTCTTCTCTTCTCTTTTCCATCCTGCTGATTGGCGGATACTTCTGTGCTATGCAGATTGGGGAAATGGACAGCTTCAGCTATATGCTGCTTGCTGTTGTTCTGGTCATTGCTGGTGTATACGGCCTGTATCGTTCGCTGTTTCCCTATCTTTTACAGCAGCTTTCTATCAAAAAGGGTTTTCTTTATCGAAAGCAGCGGACATTATGGATCAACAATCTGGTATTTCGTGTAAAGAAAAATTATCGTACCTATGCCATCGTAACCATTATGATGCTGTGCTCCGTCAGTGCTCTGAATGCAGGGCTGGCCTTTAAGCAGCGCTATGACGCCATGGCGGCAGGGGAAGGACAATTCTCCTATATTCTGCTCAATACACAGCCTATTCCGACAGAAGACCTTAACAAAGCCGCAGCGGCTTTTGGAAACATGGGATATCAGGCAGTGCTGCAGGGCTTTCCGTATACCTATGAGGATGAAAACCATCTGATCTATACAGATATGGTGCTTTCCTATACAGACTATGAGACATATTGTAAAAGCATTCATAAACAGGTGTTCGCCAGGGAACCGAAGCCGGGAAACGGTCTTCGTCTATCAAAGAAATATCTGATTTCCATGGCTGATGAGGTAGAGGATATCGTTCCCTTTCCTCGACGCTCTATCCATATTCAGGAAAAGAGTGAGGAGTATTATTTTGGAATCATGCAAAACAATATGAACTTTATCATTCTGAATGATGAGGACTATCAGGCTGTTATCAATGAAAAAACACAATATATGCATATGCAAATGGTGCAGATGGATACCGCCGTCGATATCAAAGAGCTTCGCAAGACATTGGCACCGCTGTGTGATGAACAGATTTCAGCTATGGGGGTCGATCCCGAAAATGATGATCTGGCATTTGTCCGCGTTATGTACGCTGCCTGCGTCTTCATGTTTCTAGTCTTCGTCGTTTCCTGTGGTGGTGTGATCTTTATGAAAACCTGCAACGATGCGGATGATGATTATGGCCGCTGTCAGATTCTGAAAAATATCGGCATATCGAAACAAGACATGAAAAAAGCCATCCACAGGGAATTGGGCTTCACCTATATCATGCCGCTGCTGCTGACAGCTATTTCCAGTGTGTTCATCATTCATGCCATTGAACGGGTTATGCGAACAAAAACACTGCTGCCGATCAATCTTTTAACTCTGGCGGTTGTCTTCCTGTTCGATCTGATGCTGTATCTTATTTCTGTACAGATGTATGAAAAACGCTGCGGACTTGCGGATGAAAAACAGAGGTAAGGATACGCATGAAAATACAGCTGGAACGGTATACGTAAAAAAGTATTCGGTTAATGCAAGCTGTATATCCAGTGTGCATAATTCAAAGTCAGGATATCCTGTGCATAGAAATTGATAACCTATACTCATAAGGAAAAGTCGTATACAGGGCTGTCTTCAATCTCAAATCGGGCAGCTTGAACAAGGATAGAAAGAGCTTCTTTGGAATAGGGATGTGAAGAATTATGTGTAAGCTTACCATGCAGTTTCGCCATATTCCCACAACCCGTTGACTGGAGCAGGAGCCCCTATACCAAAGGTGCTTCCCAGAGTGTGATTTCTTAACCGTTTGCCTGCTTGTGGTATGTATCGAACGAGGATGCCACATGCCTCTTAAGCATGTCCTTATAAAGAAAGTATCCGGAAGATAAAAGCAGAGGATAACATGATCGCGCTGCTTTACTTCTTGCACGCAAAAGGAAGCTTACATAAGCTTCCTTAAAAATAATGGATATCAAATTATCGTAGGGGTACGTCATTTACATGCTTTTCTTTACGAGCACGGTTGTATAACCGGCATTGGAACAACAGCCTCTTTGGTATATCTCATGCGGGTGTCCTGGCTTAGCTTATTTAAAATCCGGAATAAACCATGTAAGGATATCAAAAATTATACCTATGATTCTGCACTGTTTATCACCTTTTATTTTATCTTTTGCCACATATGCTATTTGTTCCATGGTGAATCCTTCCTTTAACAGCTCTGTTACCTCCTCCTCAGTAAATTTTTCTTTTATTAGTTTTTCTTGCTCATCCTTGGCAGCTAATGGCTTTTTTCTTTGTGTTGCTTGTTTGTTATTTCTCACGATTGAGTTTGTTTTCAGCTGAATATACAAGTATCGTTTTCACAGGGAGCAAACACGGTGATCGCCATTAGATTTGCGGTTATAGCAGCTGTTATTTTCATAGTATGCGCCTCCTCGGAATGGTTCTTCTATCACCTATATCATATCATAAAAAACAGGTGATAAAGCTAATTTATTCTTTTTCCTATGCTGCACCAGCTCTGCATTCACTGCCGGTTCTGTCACTGCAATACAACGCATGAAGTTCTGAGAAATGATGTTTGCGTATACCCTTGCGCATCCTTAAGAATGCTTCTTCTCCTCATAATCAGCATCTGCACCGACACGATTCGGATATTCTCTACACATTCTTTTTGTTATTCCAATAGCTGTGTTCCCATGCAGAGGAATCCGCGATATCGTCATCCAGCACAGCCATTTGCATATTGCAGTCTTGCTTGCATACGTTGTTGATTAAACAATTTATAAAAGCCACAGGGCTTTTGTTAGTTCCTGTGGCTTTTATGCATTCCTTTGCCTTTCTCATTGCATGTTTCTTCATCTCTGTTTTTTTGCCGCATCCTCCTTGTCAAAATAGATGCGCAACGCTTTTCCAATGAATCTGGATGCTCCCCTGCCATAGCGCTGATCCGTCTGCTGTATCAACGCTTCATTATGCAGGTAGCTGTCAATCAGCAGCTTTTGCTGATGCATACCTGGATTACTGCCACAGGCTTCCTCTTCCGGTATCAGATGCTGCATGTCGTAAATGATCTGCTGCACCTGTGCGGATGCGGGGTCACATGTGGTATCCTGCAGCAGCTTCTCCATGAGCTGTTGATTACGTTTTCCATAATTCTGCTGCCTGATATGCTCCAGCTTTTCCATAATCTCTGAAAAATGCTCCAGATTGTACTTCATGGCATCAGTATACGCCGCAGTGCTTCCATAGTATTCAACTGCGGTTTTTGCGATATCCGCTTCATGCTCACGTATATGGGCGATAATGTCATCAAAGGCGGCAATGCTGCCCCACTGCTGCATAATTTCCTCGGTATGCTCAGCTTTAAATTGCTCCAGCAGCTGCAGGTAGCTCTGCAGCTTAAAATCTTCAAATTCCATACAGGATTCTCCCTTCTCTAATTTATCGAGCAGCGATAGCAGACGATCTAACCGATCCCGCCGCTTGATCAGCAAAGCCTTCTGCTTCTGAAATGCTTCTGCCTGATCGTATTCCTTCTGTGTCATAATGCGTTTGATTTCCTTCAGCGGAAAATCCAGCTCCCGAAAGAGCAGAATCTGCTGCAGGGTTTTCAATGCTTCCTCATCATACAGGCGACGATAGCCTGCTTCCGTAAGTGTCGTTGGTTTGAATACGCCGATTTCATCATAATATTGTAGGGTCCTGACACTGATGCCTGTCAGCGCTGCGACCTCTTTTACTGTTTTCATGGTACCACTCCTGTCTTCGATACGTAAGTCATTTTACTTTGCGTGCGCCAATGCTTACCATATCTTCTCTTTCATCATACAGTATCACGCAGCGTGAGAGTCAACAAAAAAATATTATTTACTGAGCACTGCTGCAAAAAGGGAATCCTAGGAATGAAGCCAGGGCTTGCGCATGATTTCCATCATAAAACCGGACTTGATTTCATACGATGGATTGAGGTGATCCGGTATGATTCGAGGAAAGGTCAAAACGAGAATATCCACTATCTTTCTCTGCTGCATTCTTATTTTTTGCTGTATACTGGGCAAGCTCGGTTATGAACAGATCTTTCATCATACCGATATTATGGAAAAAGCCCTGAGCCTGTGGGAGCGTGATTTTACCGTAGCGGGTCTGCGCGGTTCCATTCTGGATAAAAACGGAAATGTTCTGGCACATGATATTCCAAGTACATCGGTGATGGTCGTACCTGCCCAGATACAGGATGCCGACAAGACAGCCCAGCAGCTGGCAGATGTATTACAGGCGGATAAGAAAAAAATCCTGTCTACCATCACCAAGCATGTCAGCACCCAGAAGCTGCAGCCGGAGGGACGTTTGATCAGCGATGATAAGGCGCGCAAGCTGGAGGCGATGGATTTACCAGGCGTTTATCTGGTGCAGGATTCCCTGCGCAACTATCCGAATAATAACTATCTTGCACAGGTGCTGGGCTTTACCGGTATCGATAATCAGGGACTGGCAGGTCTGGAGCTGCAGTATAATGATATTTTGTCTGCGAAAAGCGGTGCTTTGAATATCCCGTTTGATGCCAAGGGGCATAATGTTGAATTATATAAGGAAAGCTATGAGGCACCGGGCAGAGGGATGGATGTACAGCTGACCATTGATTCCAATATTCAGGATATCGTGGAGCGGGAGCTGAACAATCTGGTCAAGCGCTATAAGCCGAAATCCGCACTGGCTCTGGCGATGAATCCGAATACCGGGGAAATTCTGGCCATGGTCAGTAAGCCTGACTTCGATCCGAATCATTACAAGGATTATTCCAGTGATGTATATAACCGCAATCTGCCAATCTGGAAGAGCTATGAGCCCGGCTCCACCTTTAAATCCGTAACCTTCGCTTCTGCATTGGAGCTGAAGCTGTTTGATATGTTTAAGGATACGTATTACGACCGCGGCTATGAAATGGTCGGCGGTGCCCGTATCAAATCCTGGAAGGCGGGAGGTCATGGGCAGCAGACCTTCCTGCAGGTGCTGGAAAATTCCTCCAATCCTGGCTTTGTGGAAATATCGAGGCGTATGGGACTGGACAATGAATATGACTTTGTAAAAAAATTCGGCTTCGGTGAAAAAACGGGCATTGATCTGCCCGGAGAAAGCAAGGGCATCATGTTTAAGAAAAGTGCGATGGGAGAGCTGGAACAGGCGACGGTTGCATTTGGACAGGGGCTGAGTGTCACACCGATTCAGCTGGTTACCGCTTTCTCTGCCATCATCAACGGCGGAACCCTGTATACGCCGTATATCACCAAAAGCATCAACGACCCGATTACCCATGATGCAATACTGGAATATAAGCCGACAGCAAAACGCAAGGTGATCAGTGAGGATACCAGCAAGAAGATGCGCTATGCATTGGAAAGCGTTGTCGCCAATGGCGGCGGTAAGCCGGCATATACCGAGGGCTATAAAATCGGTGGTAAGACCGGTACGGCACAGATTGCGGAAAACGGTGTGTATTCCACCAGTAACTACATTCTGTCCTTTCTGAGTGCGGCACCGATTGATGATCCGCAGATCGTGCTGTATATTGCGGCAGACAGTCCGCAGAATGACGTACTATACGGTGGAACGGTCATTGCGCCGGTCGCAAAGGCCTGCTATGAGGATATTCTGCCCTATCTCGGCGTGAAAAAGGCGGAGGAACAGATTCCGAAGAAGCTGGTCTGGCCGGAAACGGAAAATATCAAGGTGCAGGATTTTAGAGGAAAGAAGAAAAAGGATGTAGCGCAGGAGGGTGTCACCTTTACCTTTATCGGCAGCGGCGATACGGTAATGGAACAGATGCCGGAAGCAGGCACCACACTCAGTGCTGAGGGAGGGGAGGTTTGGATTTATCTTGGAAATGATAAGGTTAAATGAGTTGTTTGCACTGCTGCATATCGACTGTGAGGATGCGCGTATCCTGCAGGGAATCAGTGATGATACCCGCGACGTAAAAAAGGACTGGCTCTTTGTCTGCCGCAAAGGAAGCCTGTATGATGGAGCGGCGTTTTTACAGGAGGCGCTGGACAAGGGGGCAGTGGTGCTGTGCGATCAGATGCTGCCTATGCAGCATGTCTACTACACACCGCATGTAGAGCGCATTACACAGGCATTGCTGGAGCTGTACTATGGGGATTTATGTACCCATCTGCATGTGATCGGCATTACGGGAACCAATGGAAAAACAAGCGTTGCCAGCATCATCTCCCAGCTGCTGAAGATGGAAGGATGCCGGGTTCTGCAGATCGGCACCGGAAGTGTCCGCTATCCGGATGAGGTCATTGAAATTCACAACACCACTCCGGGCTGTTTTCAGCTGGCAAACTATTTCAGGAGAGCGCACGATGAGAAGATTACCCATGTTGTCATGGAGGTCAGCTCACATGCCATTGATCAAAACCGCATCAGCTTTCTGCATTTTGATGATATCGTATATACGAATATCACACAGGATCATCTGGATTATCACCTGACCAGAGTGCATTACCGCTATACCAAATTCAAGCTGCGCCGCTATCTGAAGCCACAGGGAACCATTGTGTACAACAGTGACCTCAGCTATATGCAGGAGCTGGTCAACCTTGCCCAGCATGCCTGTATCAGCATCGGTATGCAGGCAGCACATTTTCCGCTGCATGATGTGGAACTTAGTGATCATGACCTTTCCTTTCGCCTGCAGGGCTATGATTTTCATGCCCGTTTGCTGGGTATGGTGAACGTATACAATCTGGCAGAGGCAATTGTGGTTGTCCATCGACTGGGCTTTTCCTATGAGCGCTTGCGTAAGGATTGTGAGAAGCTGCTGCCGGTCAGCGGTCGCATGGAGGTTATGGAGGTTGGCGGATTCACCATCTGGATCGACTATGCACATACTGCAGCCGCGGTCGAAGAGCTGCTGGTCTTTGCCAATTCTGTAAAAAAAGGAAGGATTCTGACCATCTTGGGGTGTGGAGGAGAACGGGATCGCACCAAGCGTCCTGCCATGGCTGCCATTGCCGCAAAATACAGTGATCTTGCCGTTTTCACGAGTGATAATCCAAGAGGGGAAAGTGTAGACCGTATCCTTGCTGACATGAAATGTGAGAGCTTTCCCAACGCAGCAGTCTTCGAAAATCGCTACTTTGCGATAAAACATACTATCAAAGTAGCACAAAATAGTGATATAATAATAATCGCTGGAAAAGGGAGCGAGGAAACCATCACGGCTTTCGGACACGAATATCCCTTTTCTGATCGATCCTGCGTAAAGGAACGTCTAGCTAAGGAGGAACTACTTTGGAAATAAAATATCTGCTTGCATTCGGAATCAGTCTGGTGGCAACCCTGGTGGTAATGCCGCTGCTCATTCCGTTTCTACATAAAATTAAATTCGGACAGAGCATCCGCAAGGAAGGACCGCAGAGCCATATGGCGAAAACGGGAACCCCGACGATGGGAGGACTGGTATTTGTAAGTGTCCCAATCCTAGTTATGCTGGTTCTGGACTACAAGGCTTTTTTCTCAGGGGAAATGCTGATCTGTGTCCTGGCTTATCTGGGCTATGCCCTCATCGGATTCATTGATGATTTCCTGATCGTCGTGAAAAAGAACAATGACGGTCTGAAACCATCTGTGAAGTTTCTGATGCAGTCCGTGCTGGCGGTCGTATTTTATCTGTTCTACCGCTCCATTGCGGAAACGACGCTGATTCTTCCGGTTGTTCATATTTCACTGGAGCTGGGAATTCTGTATTTTGTACTGATCTTCTTTATGTTCACCTGTGAATCCAATGCCGTCAATCTTACGGATGGTCTGGATGGCCTGTGCGCCGGAACCTCCATCATTGCGATTGCGCCCTTTGTGATATTTGCCCTGCTGCAGGGAAATAAGGATCTGGCAATGCTGCTTTTGGCGGTATGCGGTTCGCTGCTTGGGTATCTGCGCTTTAATGTGCATCCGGCTAAAATCTTTATGGGGGATACCGGCTCCCTGGCAATCGGCGGTCTGCTTGCGGCAAGCGCCATGATTTTAAAGCAGGAGCTGCTGCTGGTAGTGATCGGCGGTGTCTTCGTCATGGAGCTGCTGTCTGTTGTCATTCAGGTAACAAGCTATAAGGCGACAAAGAAGCGAGTGTTTCGGATGGCACCGCTGCATCATCATTTCGAGCTGGGCGGTATGAAGGAAACACAGGTGGTGCTGATGTTCTGGAGCATCGGTGTTGTCCTTGCGGCACTTGGCTTATGGCTGGGGGTAATGTAATATGAAGGAACATGTACTGGTAATTGGAGCCGCAAAAAGCGGTGTTGCGGTCGCAAAGCTGTTACAGCGGCATGGCTTTGATGTTACGATTACGGATATGAATGCGATCCATGAGCTGGATGAGCTGCAGACTCTGGGCATTCATGTGTTTGAAAAGGGACATCCGGAAGAACTAAAGCGCGAGGACTATGCCTTCGTTGTGAAAAATCCGGGGATCAAATACACGGTTCCCTTTGTCCGCTACTTTGTGAAGCACAAGGTGAAGATCCTGACAGAGGTGGAAATCGGCTACCGGTATGCGACAAAATTCAAGTATGGTGCTGTGACGGGGACGAATGGAAAAACCACCATCACCACCATGCTGTATGAAATGCTGAAATATAACCATAAGGCAATCGTAGCCGGCAACATCGGCTGGCCGCTGAGTGAGCTTGCGCTTGCTTATGAAGATGAAGAAAAGGATGTCGCCTTGGAGCTGAGTAACTTTCAGCTGCTGGGCATTGAACACTTTGCGCCAAGTGTCAGCGTGGTATGCAACCTCGCACCGGATCATCTGGACTATATGCCAAGTGTGGAATCCTATTATGAAAGCAAAATGCGCATTTATGAGAACTGTACAGAGGATGATTGGTTCCTGCGCAATGTGGATGACGCAACCGTCATGCAGTATGCGCAGCATATTCCATGTAAAGTGATTGATTTTTCCCTGACACGTCAGGATGTTGATTTGTATCGTAAAGACGGTACGGTATATCTGCATGAGCTTGCGCTGTTTGAAGAAAAAAACTTTCATGTCGTCGGCGACTATAATCTGTCCAATGCCATGATTGCATCCTGCATGGCCTATAAGCTGGGCGTATCCGTTTCTGATATTCAAAAGGCGATCGCCGCCTTTTCGCCGGTGGAGCATCGTCTGGAATATATCGGAGAGAAAAACGGTGTAAAATTTTACAATGACTCCAAGGCAACCAATACGCATGCGGTCACTGCGGCATTGAACTCCTTTGATAAAAACATCATTCTGCTTGCCGGCGGGCATGACAAGGGTATCAGCTTTGCGGATTTAAAACAGTATGATGAACGCGTCAAGCTGTGTGTGGCCTTTGGGGAAACCGGAGTGCAGTTTCAGGATATCTTCTCCCGTGTTCAGGTTGTGGAAACCATGCAGGAGGCACTGGATGTGGCAATTGCGAACAGTAAGGAACAGGATATCGTCCTGCTGTCACCGGCCTGCTCGAGCTATGACCAGTTTCCAAACTATGAGGTGCGCGGAACCCTGTTTAAGGAAATGGTAAGAAAGTGGCTGCAGGCATAGGTCTGAAAAAGGAGCTTATGCATACACCCTAGTTGTTTTGGTCCAGAAAAAAGCTTATTTCTTACACAATTGTTATTGTTTTTTCAAGGGGAAAGGTTGTGCTTTACCTCCGCGTGGTTTACAATGGTAAAGAATGAAAAAAAGGAGATTACACTATGTTTCTATTTGATATGATAAAAGCGGTTCTGCTGGGAATCATTCAGGGGATTACGGAATGGCTTCCTGTCAGCAGCACCGGACATATGATTCTGTTCAACAGCTTCTTTCCAATGAGCTCGTCGCTGGCCAAACCGGATACTCCGGAATTTGCATTTTGGGGATTGTTTCTGGTAGTTATCCAGCTGGGGTCCATTCTGGCGGTCTGTGTTTTGTATTTTCATAAGCTGAATCCATTTTCACCAAGAAAATCCATCAGTGAAAAGCGCAATACCTGGGATTTGTGGTTTCATGTGCTGGTAGCGTCCATTCCCGGCATCATCGGTATCTTTCTGAATGACTATGTTGAAAAGTATATGAACAATGCCATTGTTGTGGCAATTGCACTGATCGTATTCGGTATCGGATTTATTGTACTGGAAAGCACCAAGCATCATCCCAAATACCGTAGGGTTGGTGAAATCACCTATCAAACGGCCTTTCTGATTGGTTTGTTCCAGCTGATTGCGGCTCTGGTTCCCGGAACCTCACGGAGTGGGGCAACCATTTTAGGAGCTTCCATACTGGGGTGTTCCCGTTTTGCGGCCAGTGAGTTTTCCTTCTTTATGGCAATTCCTGCCATGGCGGGTGCCAGCGGATTAAAATTCCTAAAATACTTCATGCATTACGGATTCTCCATGAGCGGGGGAAATATTGCACTGCTCGTTGTCGCAAGCATTATCGCATTTGTGATATCCATGTTTGCCATCCGCTTCCTGATGAATTATATCCGCAACCATGATTTCAAAATCTTCGGTTATTATCGAATCGTTGTAGGTGTTGCAGTGCTGATCTGTTACTTCCTCGGCGTATTAAATTTAAGTGCAATTTAATCCAATCGTATACAGGGCAGAGGCTGGTTCAGCTTCTGCCCTGTTTGCTTATGCATAAAGTCTGATATGGCTTGTTACCAGCTCATGCTATTCTCAAACAGAAGCCGTGCAACGATAATGTACATAGAGAAGGATGCTTCTCAAAAGGGTAGCAGCTTGTTTTGTATTCATCGCTTTTTATTTCTCGTTTTCCCGTAACAGCTTGTCGAGCATATACTCACGGTTATTCATAAACATTTCGGTGATCTGATAGGATGCGGTCTGCTCATAGGTGATTTCTTCAATGATTCCATCATCAAAGCTTAAAATCTGTGCATTGGGAATACCAAGCAAAATCGGAGAGTTTGTTGCAATGAGAAACTGTGAGCCCTCCCAAGCCATCGTTGACAGCTGTATCAGCAGGGTCAGCTGGCGCTGTGGGGACAATGCGGCCTCCGGCTCATCCAGTAAAAACAAGCCGATGTCCCGAAAGCTTTGTATAAAGGATAAAAAGCTCTCACCATGGGAACAGGAATGCAGTTCTCTTCCCTGATAGATGGACGCATACTCCTCAGCCTTGGTCGCAAGATTATAAAAACTTTCCGCCCGTAAAAAATAAGAACAGGAGGGCTGACAGAAACCGCGGCTTAAATGAATCCCCTCGTGCAGGGAGGAATGCGTATCCTTTGTATAAAAGCGGTAGTTTTTGGTACCACCCTCCGGATTAAAACCATAAGCAACAGCAATCGCCTCCAGAAGCGTTGATTTGCCGGAGCCGTTTTCTCCTGTAAAAAAGGTAATCTGTTTTTGAAAGATTAGCCGGTCAAAGGAGTGCAGTGCCGCAATATGTTGCGTATAGTCGCTAACAGCATCCCAATCTATTGATACTTCGCGTAGAAATAAGCTATGCATACAACCCCCTCCTTCTATATGTATCATATCATACATAAACAGGAAAACCAGCAAATAAGCTGCTGGAAGAGAAAAGAAGCATTACGGGGAATGCTTCTTATTCGAACAATTGAAAAGTTATAAGCAATGCGTTTATTTAAAATAACTGGAAACCAACTTTTTTCTTGACCTTCATCAGCTTTTTGTGCGCACTGCGTCTTGCTTTTTCATTTCCTTCTGTAATAACCTTTTCCACCATACCGCTGGAGAGAATCTCTTTGTACTTTGCCTGCAGCTCACTCAGGAAATCAAAGACTGCAGCGCCGACCTCCTTCTTGAAATCGCCATAGCCCTTACCTTTATAGCGCTCAACAATGTTTTCGATGCTTTCCCCATTCAAGGATGATAAGATTGTTAACAGATTGGAAACACCCGGTTGATGTTCGGGGTCATACTGAATGATACCCAATGAATCAGTAACTGCAGACATAATTTTCTTTCGTGCTACTGCCGGTTCATCCAGCAGATCAATGGTACCCTTTGGATTTTCCTCAGATTTGGACATCTTCTTTGTAGGATCCTGCAGGGAATAAATTTTTGCACCTACCTTACTGACAAGCGGTTCCGGAATGATAAAGGTATCACCATAACGGTTGTTGAAGCGCTCTGCCAGATTTCTGGTCAGCTCCACATGCTGCTTCTGATCCAGACCTACCGGTACATAATCCGCATCATACAGCAGGATATCCGCAGCCATCAAAGAAGGATACGTAAACAGTCCTGCGGTAATACCTGTTTCACCCTTTGCGGTCTTATCCTTATACTGTGTCATTCGCTGCAGCTCGCCCATATAGGAATTGCAGGTCATTATCCATCCAAGCTCCGCATGTTCATGCACATCGCTCTGTAAAAAAATCGTAGCTTTTTTTGGATCCAGTCCGGCAGCCAGGTACAGGGCAATTAAATCCTTTGTGTTCTTTTTCAGCTCTGCACGCTCCTGTGGAACCGTGATTGCATGCATATTCGCAATGAAGACATACATTTCATAATCGTCCTGGTAAGCTACGAAATTCCGTATAGCTCCGATATAGTTTCCGAGTGTTAAACGCCCGGTTGGTTTGATGCCGCTTAGCATTCTTTTCATATAAAACACCTCCATAAAATAAAAAAAGTACCATGTAGGGACGCTGACAGCGTGGTACCACCCGACTTATTCCATTGCTTTTCGCACAAGGGAATCACTTGCCTGTAACGTTAAAGGCTTTTACGGTTCCCGCAGGAACATGCTCCAAAGACCCAATTCATTTTACAGTCTCCTGCTGACTTGCACCGTATGTCAGCTCTCTGCTGAGGAACACCAGTAAAACTACTATATCTTCTTCACAGCATTTCTGATTCCTTATTATCATACTATTATCAAATATGAAAAACAAGGAAAAAAGCAAAATATGCAAAAATTGCTTTCCTATTAAAATACAATGAATTATAATAGATATATGTGAAGGAGGCAGAGAAGATGATTATTTTATATACTTCGCCTGGGTGTGCTAGCTGTAGAAAAGCGAAACAATGGTTAAAAGACAATGATATGAAATACATTGAAAAGAATATTTTTACAACACTGCTGAAGGAGGATGAAATCAAATACCTTCTGCAGAGAACAGAGAATGGTACGGAGGATATTATATCCACACGTTCCAAGGCATTTCAGGAGCTGCATAGAGATTTGGATGACATCTCTATCAAGGAGCTGGTGGATATTATACAAAAAAATCCATCCATTCTGAAGCGTCCGATTATGATCAATGAGAAGAGCTTCGTTGTCGGATATGACGATGATGAAATTACGGCACTTGTTCCGGCGAAGCTGCGGCTTACCGCACAGCAGGCATGTAATCCAAGCTGTGCAAACTATCCGATCTGCGGCAGGGTTCGCGAGGAAGCATAAGAGCTTTACAAAATGGAAGCAACTAAAAGAGCTGTGACAGACTGTCTTCAGGCAGGTTGTCACAGCTTTTTATTACCTTTCATCGCATTTTATTTTATAAACGGAGATAGAAAAGCTCCTATAGAATAGAGAAACAGCTGTAAACAAAGGATGTAACCGTTTACGATTGATAATGTTAAAAAAAAGATGAAAAAAGTGAATTTTATCGTTGACACAGGGTATGATTCGTTGTATTATATACGAGCGCTGATGAGTACAGCGGCGCACGAAATAGAAATTTCGGT
>NZ_CAXSSO010000015.1:5609-78643 GCF_964240115.1 Clostridium sp. HGF2 | reverse complement strand
TAAGCATATCAGCGGCGACAATATCTGGACTGGCTCCAGTGAAGATAGCACGCTGCCAGGTAATCTGACTCATCTTTTGATGAGTCTTTTTTTGTTTTGCGTCTTCTGTTCAATCTGTGGATTGTGTACTCTTGGCAATAGCTTACATTTTCTTTTTTGGCATTCCCTATATGTAACTACAGTACCTTGTATACCGAAAATTGAATAGCAGTGTCTCTGATGTAACATTGCCAGTGAATGCTGATTACTGTTCTTTCTGTAATTATATACAGGCTAAGTCGAAAAATAGCTGCTGGATGCAGATTATGATTTGCAGCAGTCAGTCTAAAACAGTGAAAAAGTGATTGCGTATCGCTTTGTTTTCCGCTATGATGAATAGGCGTGAATATAAGGAGCTTTTATATGAAGAAATTAACATTTATTCAAATTATATCGGTATCTATGATGCTTTTTGCAATTTTTTTTGGTGCCGGCAACATGATTTTTCCTCCTGCTATGGGACAACTGGCTGGAACGAGCTATATCAGTGCCCTTGCAGGCTTTATTCTGACTGATGCGGGTATTGCAATTCTTGGAGTAACAGCTGTTGTACTGGCAGGAACTTCTATGAGTGATCTGGGAAATCTGGTCAGTCGGAGGTTCGCTTTGGTTCTATCGGTTGGTGTTTATATGCTAATCGGTCCGCTGTTTGCACTGCCAAGAACCGGAAGCGTTTCTTTTGAAATAGCATTGCTTCCCTACATAGGGGAGAACAATGCCATACTATGGTCATTGCTGTTTACAGCTGCCTTCTTCGGACTTACCTACTATCTGAGCAGCAACCCAAGCAGGATTGTGGATGTTGTCGGCAAATATCTGACGCCGGTCCTGCTGATCAGTATACTGGCTATCTTTATCGCCTCTCTTTTACAGGAAACAAGCAATGGTGCATTCTCTTTTGGAACCATGATGGAGCCGTCCCCTGCATATGTTGATATTCCGTTCTTTAAGGGCATGATCGAGGGCTATAATGCATTGGATGGACCGGCAGGGCTGGCATTTGCAATTCTTGTTATAACAGCAATTCGCAGTTATGGTGTTACAGATAAGAAATCCATTGCTCGTTATACGATACTCTGCGGTCTTGGAGCGGCAGGCTTTCTGGCAGTTGTTTATTTTATGCTCACCTATGTCGGGGCCATTACGAATACGCCCTTCACAAACGGCGGAGCACTTCTGCATGCAGTAACCAATCATCTGTTTGGCGGTATCGGTGGAATCATTCTGGGAATTGCTGTTCTATTCGCCTGTCTTACAACCTCAATTGGACTGACAACATCCTTTGCGGATTATTTTCAAACCATACTGCCCAAACGCTGGACCTATAAAAGAATAGCTGCTGCTGTCTGCTTGTTCAGCTTTGTGATTTCCAATATTGGCTTAAGTCAGCTAATCACTGTATCACTCCCAATTTTGATTATGATATATCCGCTCACCGTGGTGCTGATGCTTTTGTCTTTTCTAAAACAGCGGATCGGATCACGGCGAATGGTGTATATCATGGCGATGCTGTTCACCTTTGCAGTATCCTTCGTAAATGGTATGGAAAGTGCAGGTGTTTCCTTGGGGATAATCAGTGACTGGTTCGCAGAGCTACCGTTTTATGAGCTGAGTATCGGCTGGATTCTACCCGCAGTGGCAGGTGCATTGATCGGACTTCTGCCATTCTGGCCAATGAACAATGAAGGATCAGGACTAATAGAAACCAGAGAATAAGAAAAGGAAGACCGTTCAATGAGCGGTCTTCTTCTGATATATGTAATTTCATTTTTTGACTCTCAATAGCCTTACAACAAAGCATAATCACAACGCTGGAGTGTCTCCTTTTCATGCGTTATATCTGCCTGTTAAAGATATGCTATAGTTTGAGCTGCAGATTTAAAATTTTTTGTAATGCACGCGCTGTTCCATGGTCATAGACAGAGGCTGTCACCATGTTGGCAAAGGATTTTACGTAATCGGTGGCACTTCCCATGGCAACCCCCATACCTGCCATCTCCAGCATCTTGATATCATTGGTGCTGTCGCCAAAGCAAATGCATTCCTCCCAGGAAATCCCCTCTTTTTGCAGAACCTGATTGATTCCCACAAACTTATCGTTATTTGCATTGAATACATCAAAGCAGAAATGATCCTGTGCAACCTCGATCAGATCGCTGCGCAGCAGCGGATGCTTTGCAAGAAATTCCTCCAGGGAGCGCTGCTCCTTTGTCATCAGGACTGCATTATAGGCATTGTGCCGTTTATGATAAGAGCGCTGTTCATCATAGAACAGATAATTCAGAACATGGTGGTCTCGACAGAAATAATAAAACGGATAAAATTTATCATATATATAGGATGTATCTCCGAAATGGAACATCAGTCCGTTTTCCTGCTGCTCGCACCAGTCTACGATATCCTGCGTCGTCTGTCTGTCAAGCGGATTTTCAAACAGCAGGCGCTGCTCACGATCCAGAACATAGCCGCCGTTGATCATCACCATATAATCAAACTGTACACGCTCCAGAATCAGGTTCATCTGATTCAGCGGTCGACCCGTTGCGGCACACACGATATAGCCCTGATCCCTCAATGCTTGAATCGCCTGAAGACTGGATTCCTGAATGATGTCGTTTTCTGTCTGATACAAGGTACCATCCATATCAAAAAACACGATTTTATAAGCCATACTTGAAACCTCTACTTTCCCTCTATGTCTATTCGTCCCCTATTATACTAGAATCTCAAATCTTTTACAAAGAAAAATAAAAAAAGGTGTTGACAAGCTATTCCAGTTGCTTTATGATTATTAGGCAAGTGGATTTTTGAGGTTCCCGTTCTGCGGGAACTACATTTACACTTCAAAATGACACACCCGGAAATGTGTGTTAGTGAAAGGAGGATATTATGCCAACAATTAACCAATTAATTCGTAAAGGTCGTGAACAGAGCGTGAAGCTTTCCAAGTCACCAGCTCTGAATAGAGGATATAACTCAATCAAGAAACGTCCTACAAACTTAAGTGCACCTCAGAAACGTGGAGTTTGTACTCGTGTCGGTACAATGACACCGAAGAAACCAAACTCAGCGCTGCGTAAATATGCCCGTGTTCGTCTGAGCAACGGTATGGAGGTTACTGCCTACATTCCTGGTATTGGACACAACCTGCAGGAGCATAGTGTTGTAATGATCCGTGGAGGACGTGTTAAGGATCTTCCAGGTGTTCGTTACCACATCATCCGTGGTACACTGGACTGTGCCGGAGTTGCGAACCGTAACCAGAGCCGTTCCCTGTACGGAGCAAAACGCCCAAAAGAAGCTAAGAAATAATCAATTGTGAAAGGAGGAAATTCGAATGCCTAGAAAAGGACATGTAGCAAAACGTGATGTATTAGTAGATCCAATTTACAACTCCAAGCTGGTTACTCGTTTAATCAACAAGATCATGATTGATGGTAAAAGAGGGGTTGCACAGAAGATTCTGTACAATGCGTTCGATATTATTGAAGTAAAAACTAACGAAAAACCAATGGAAGTTTTCGAGAAAGCTCTGGAAAACGTAATGCCATTACTGGAACTTAAGGTTCGCCGTGTTGGTGGTGCCAACTATCAGGTCCCGGTGGAAGTATCCGCTGAAAGACGTCTGACTCTTGGTCTGCGTTGGATCGTGAACTATGCTCGTTTAAGAAACGAGAAAACAATGGAGCAAAGACTTGCTGCTGAAATCATGGATGCAGCAAACGGAAGTGGTGCATCTGTTAAGAAACGTGAGGACACTCACAAGATGGCAGAGGCAAACAAAGCATTTGCTCATTACCGCTGGTAAGAAAGGAGATCCATTATGCCACGTCAGTATTCATTAGAAAACACACGTAACATTGGTATCATGGCTCATATCGATGCTGGTAAGACAACAACTACAGAGCGTATTCTGTATTATACAGGTGTTAATCACAAAATCGGAGAGACTCACGATGGAGCTTCTACGATGGACTGGATGGCACAGGAGCAGGAACGTGGTATTACCATCACTTCTGCAGCAACAACTGCAGCATGGAAGGGTACCCGTATCAACATTATCGATACTCCAGGTCACGTTGACTTCACAGTTGAGGTTGAACGTTCCCTGCGTGTACTGGATGGTGCCGTAACGGTACTGGATGCAAAAGCCGGTGTAGAGCCTCAGACAGAAACCGTTTGGCGTCAGGCTACTACATATGGTGTTCCTCGTATCGTATTCTGTAACAAAATGGATGCAACAGGAGCTGACTTCCTGATGTCCTGCAAAACAATTGTAGATCGTCTGGGAGCTAAGTCCTGCCCGATTCAGCTGCCAATCGGTGCTGAATCCACTTTCACTGGTATCGTTGATATCATTGAAAGAAAATCTGAAATCTATACAAACGACTTAGGTACGGATATTCAGGAAGGCGATGTTCCGGAAGATCTGAAGGATCTGTGTGAGGAATACCGTTCCAAGCTGATTGACTACCTTGCTGATTATGATGAAGATTTCATGATGCAGGTACTGGAGGGTGAAGAACCTAGCGTTGAGGACATCAAGCGTGTTCTGCGTATCGCCGTATGTGCCGGTGATTTCTTCCCTGTATTATGTGGTTCTGCATATAAGAACAAGGGTGTTCAGATGGTTCTGGATGCTGTTGTTGAATATCTGCCTTCTCCGCTGGATGTTCCTGCAATCAAGGGAACGCTGGAGGACGGAAGCGAATCCGAGCGTCATTCCAGTGATGAAGAACCATTCGCTGCATTGGCATTCAAAATCGCAACGGACCCATTTGTTGGAAAGCTTTCCTTTTTCCGTGTGTACTCCGGTACAGCAAAGGCAGGAAGCTACGTTCTGAATTCCACAAAGGGAAAAAGAGAGCGTTTCGGACGTATCGTTCAGATGCACGCCAACGCCCGTAAGGAAATCGATCAGGTATATGCAGGAGATATCGCTGCTGCCGTAGGTCTGAAGGTTACAACAACCGGAGACAGCTTATGTGCAGAGGATTCTCCAATCATTCTGGAATCCATGGAATTCCCGGAACCGGTTATCGAACTGTCTCTGGAACCGAAGACCAAGGCTGACCAGGATAAGATGGGTCTTGCTCTTGCAAAGCTTGCAGAAGAGGATCCTACCTTCAAAACCTATACAGACCAGGAAACAGGTCAGACAATTATCGCCGGTGTCGGTGAGCTTCACCTGGACATCATCGTTGACCGTCTGCGCCGTGAATTCAAGGTGGAAGCAAACGTTGGACAGCCGATGGTTGCTTACCGTGAAACCATCCGCGGTACTGCTGACTGTGAAGGTAAATACATCAAACAGTCCGGTGGACGTGGACAATATGGTCATGTATGGATCAAATTTGAGCCTCAGGAAGAGGGAAAAGGATTTGAATTCGTTGATGCTACAGTCGGTGGAAGCGTACCTCGTGAATACATCAAGCCTACAGAAGAAGGTCTGAGAGATGCACTGGCAAACGGTATTGTTGCCGGATATCAGGTAATCGATATCAAAGCAACGCTGTTTGACGGTTCTTACCACGATGTCGATTCCAGTGAAATGGCGTACAAAATTGCGGCTAGTATGGCATTAAAGGCAGCTGCCAAGAAATGTAATCCGGTTATTCTGGAGCCGATCATGATGGTGGAGGTAACTGCACCAAATGAATATCTTGGATCCGTAATGGGTGACGTAAGCTCCCGTCGTGGTGCTATCGTTGACCAGGAAGAGAGAGGAAACGCGATTATCGTTAAGGCTCACATTCCGCTGTCAGAGATGTTCGGTTACGTTACAGACCTGCGTTCCTTCACTCAGGGACGTGGAAATTACTCTATGAAATTCGACCATTATGCCGAAGTACCGAAGAGTATTGCAGAAAAAATCATTAAAAACAATAGTTCTGAAAATTAACTGTTGCTTTTATAAAAACTTTGAATTAGAATATACTTGGAAACTAATAAATTAGGAGGAAAATTAAAATGGCAAAAGAAAAATTTGACCGTTCCAAAACACATGTTAACATTGGAACTATCGGACACGTTGACCACGGTAAAACTACGTTAACTGCTGCTATTACAAACGTTCTTGCAAAAGACGGTATGGCACAGGCACAGGCTTATGACCAGATCGATGGTGCACCTGAAGAAAAAGAACGTGGAATCACAATCAACACTGCACACGTTGAATATCAGACTGACAAGCGTCACTATGCACACGTTGACTGCCCAGGTCACGCTGACTACGTTAAGAACATGATCACTGGTGCTGCACAGATGGATGGTGCTATCCTGGTTGTTGCTGCATCTGATGGTCCTATGCCTCAGACTCGTGAGCACATCCTGCTTGCTCGTCAGGTAGGTGTTCCTTACATCGTTGTATTCCTGAACAAATGCGACATGGTTGATGACGAAGAACTGATCGACCTTGTTGAAATGGAAGTACGTGAGCTGTTAAGCGAGTACGGATTCGACGGAGATAACGCTCCGGTTATCCGTGGTTCTGCACTGAAGGCTCTGGAAGGTGACGACAAGTACGTTGGCGCTATCAAAGAACTGATGGATGCAGTTGATGAATTCATCCCAGATCCAACTCGTGAAACTGACAAACCATTCCTGATGTCTGTAGAAGACGTTATGACAATCACAGGACGTGGTACAGTTGCTACAGGACGTGTTGAGCGTGGGGTAGTAAAACTGGGAGAAGAAGTTGAAATCGTTGGTATCAAGGATACTCAGAAAACTGTTGTTACCGGACTGGAAATGTTCCGTAAGCAGCTGGACTTCGCAGAATCCGGAGACAACATCGGTGCTCTGCTGCGTGGTATCAACCGTGACCAGATTCAGCGTGGACAGGTTCTTGCTAAACCAGGATCCGTACATCCACACACAAAGTTCAAGGCTCAGGTTTATGTATTAACAAAAGAAGAAGGTGGACGTCACACTCCATTCGTTTCTAACTACCGTCCTCAGTTCTACTTCCGTACAACTGACGTAACTGGTGTTATTACATTACCGGAAGGAACTGAAATGGTTATGCCTGGTGACAACGTTGAAATGAACGTTGAGCTGATTGCTCCAATTGCTATCGAAAACAACACAAAGTTCTCTATCCGTGAGGGTGGACGTACTGTTGGTTCCGGTAACGTTACAGAAATCATCGAGTAATTTTATAAAAACAATGAAAAGAGCACAATTGTGCTCTTTTTTCTGTGTGTTGTACCTTTTTTGTAGTATAATACAGGTAATGACAGAAGGGAGTGGGCAGTATGAACAGAAAAATGCTGGCACCTATCATAATTGGCATTTTGATTGCATTTTATATGATGATTTGGATCAGCTCCCTGTTTTTTCTGGATGCACCGGGGTTTCTCGTAATCTTGTTTGGCATCCCCATGCTGGCACTGCTTTTTCTGTGGATACATGTTGTCAAGGAACGGCTTGACGAGATAAGGAGCGGAGAAGAAGATGATCTTAGTAAATACTGATTACATTACCGGAAAAACGCTGAATATGCTGGGACTGGTAAAGGGAAGTACAATTCAGACAAAGAATATCGGTAAGGATATTTCTCAGGGCTTTAAGACACTGGTTGGTGGTGAGCTGAAGGCATACAATGAAATGATGAATGAGGCACGTGCACTGGCAACGAAGCGAATGGTGGAGGAGGCAGAGGCTCTCGGTGCTGACGCTATTGTCAACATCCGTTATGCATCCAGTGCCATCATGGGTGGAGCCGCAGAGGTTATAGCCTATGGTACAGCGGCAACCTTCCTGTAAAAGCAGCTTGTCTGCTTTTTTCTTTTCTTTTTTACACGGAGCGTGTATAATGATACTGTCATGACAGGGGTGCCGTAAGGCTGAGACAGTCCCTTATGACCTGATCTAGTTAATGCTAGCGTAGGGAGTCATATCTATCTTGAGTATTAGATTGGTTCACTTACGCCTCACGGAGGTGTTTTTTTATTGGAAAGGAGAACTATGGATGAAGCGTTTAAAAAGAATCGGTATGCCGCTGCTCACGCTGCTTCTGGTACTGGCAGTATGGGAAGGCTGTGTTCATATATTTGATATTGATTTGTATATTCTGCCGGCGCCCTCAAACATCCTACAGGCGCTGTTTGCGAATCGCGATATACTGTGGATGCATTCTCTGGTAACGCTGCAGGAGGCTGTCATCGGTTTATTGATCGCCACCCTGCTCGCAATCGTAATTGCGATTGGCATGGATCTTTCCCAGCTGTTTAAACACAGCATATTTCCCCATCTGGTTGTCACGCAGACAGTACCGGTCATGGTACTGGGACCGCTGTTTTCCATTTGGCTGGGTTTCGGCATGGCACCGAAGATTCTAATGGTCATCTTCATGTGCTTCTTTCCGGTCGCAATCGCCTTCTGTGACGCGCTGGGTAAAGTAGATGAGCATCAGATCAGTCTGCTGAAAAGCTTTGGAGCAAAAAAATGGCAGATATATGCATATGTGAAGATACCGGCGGCCTCCACTGCACTGTTTTCCGGATTGAAGGTAGCAGCTACCTACTGTATCGGTGGTGCTATCGTCGGAGAGTGGCTGAGTGCATCCGCAGGACTTGGATACTATATGATTCGTGTGAAAAACGGCTATATGCTGGATAAGGTGTTTGCCTGCGTAGTCGTTGTGATCGCTTTGAGTCTGCTGCTGCATGGAGCGGTGGTGCTGCTGGAGGCGGTGTTGTTTCCATATGCGAGAAAGAAAAGAGGGAAAGCGAAATGAAGAAATTAGGCTGTATGCTGATGGCTGTGCTGATGGCTGTCACAGTGAGTGGATGTTCTGATAAAAAGGAAGCATCCGAAAACAAAGAAACAGAAAAAAAGGTAACATTGATTCTGGATTATCTTCCAAACACCAATCATACCGGTTTCTATGTGGCGAAGGAAAAAGGCTTTTTCAAGGAAGAAGGCCTGGAGGTGGATATCATTGAGCCGGGAGATGATTCGACAAGTGCAACACTGGTTGCGGCAAACAAGGGAGAATTCGGTGTCAGCTATCAGGAGGACGTCACGTATGCGAGAACGGCGGAGGAACCATTGCCGATTCGCGCAATTGCGACCATCATCCAGCATAATACAAGCGGCTTTGTATCATTGAAAAAGGAAAATATCAAAACACCGAAGGATTTCGAGGGAAAGATTTATGCAGGATGGCAGGCACCGAGTGAGGAAGCAGTTGTAAAGGCGGTAATGACAGCTGCGAAGGCAGATTTCTCCAAGCTGACAATGGTGGGGGCAGATGGCAGCGGCTTTGCTTCCCTTGGCAAGAGTGTGGATATCCAGTGGGAATTTGAAGGCTGGGCAGTCACAAAGGGAAGAATGGAAGGCTATGAACTGAATTACATACCGTTACGCGAACTGGATGAACGCCTTGATTATTATACACCGCTCATTATTACCAGTGAAAAGATGATCAAGGAAGATCCGGAAACGGTTCAGAAATTTATGAATGCGGTAAAGAAGGGATATGAATATGCAATTGAAAACCCGGATGCATCCGCTGAAATATTAAGCAAATACGCTCCTGATTATGATTTGAAATTTCTGAAGGAAAGTCAGAAATATCTGAGCAGTGAATATGCCAGGGATGCGGACAGCTGGGGTGTTATGAAGGATTCCGTATGGGATAACTATACTGCCTTTATGTATGAAAACAAGCTGATCACAGAAAAAATCAAGGCGGATGAACAGTATACCAATGAATTTGTAATGAAATAAAAAAACGACACAGGAGGTCATCATGAAATTACGAGTGGAGGATATGGCAATCTCTTTTGATAACAGAAGAATACTGGAGCATGTCGGCTTTCATGTGGAAGAGGGAGAGTTTACTGCGCTGATTGGACCAAGCGGATGTGGAAAGTCCACATTGCTGAACATACTGGCAGGGCTTTTGGATTGTGAAGAGGGAACCTTTTATGTGGATGATGTGCAGGTTAGCGGCGTATCCTCCCACTTTGCCTATATGCCACAGGATGATCTTCTTCTGCCATGGAAGAATATTCTGGATAATGTTTGTTTATATGGAAAGCTTCACGGGCATGTGAAGGAAGCCAGAGAGCAGGCATTGCAGGAGTTTGAGGCATTTGGATTGAAGGGATATGAACAGGCTTATCCCTATGAACTATCCGGCGGTATGAGGCAGCGGGCTGCGTTTTTACGAACGGCACTTTGCAGTGCGGATATCCTGTTGCTGGATGAACCCTTCGGTGCGCTGGATGTCATCACCCGCAACGATATGCAGGATTGGCTGCTGAAGCTGAGAAGTGAATTAAACAGAACGATGCTGCTGGTGACCCATGATATTGAAGAGGCCCTGTATCTGGCAGACCGCATTCTGATTCTTGGTGGATCACCTGCTTCCATCTGTAGGGAAATCTCATTAAAGGATTGCAAAAAAAGCAGGGAATGGCTGTATGATCAGGGCGGACTGAAGAAGGAAATCTATCGGCTGCTGAAGGAGGGGACATATGATCGTTGATGCGCATATGCATATGGAGGAAGCTTATCCTGCAGAAATCTTAAAAGAACAGGATATTGCCTGTATCGCCAATGCCGCAACACCTGAAGAATATATGAAATTAAGAAAGCTGCAAGACGGGAATTCTGCAATATGGATCAGTGCCGGTATTCATCCATGGAAGGTGGATGAGGTTCACTGGGATGCAATGCTGCCGATTCTTGAGGAAGTGGACATCATCGGTGAAATCGGATTTGATAGTGTCTGGTGTAACACGGATATGACATTGCAGTCCCGGCTGTTTGAGCAGCAGCTTGCTTTTGCACAGCGATATCAGAAACCGGTGATTCTGCATCTGAAGGGAAGAGAAAAGGAAGCACTTGAATATTTGCGTCGCTATGAAAACCGGTATCTGGTGCACTGGTATTCCTGTGATGCATGGCTGCAGGAGTATATTGATCTGGGCTGCTGGTTTACCGTCGGTCCTTCGCTGCCCTTCGATGAAACGGTACAGCATGTGGCGGCCTGTGTCCCGCTGGATCGAATGCTGGTGGAAACGGATGGTATTTCCGCATGTACGTGGTGTGAGAATCGTAAGGTCGCACCAGAGGAGCATGGAGCCATATTAAAACGCAGTATGCACAAAATCTGTGAAATGCGTAACATATCCTATGAGAAACTGCAGGAACAGATGGTGGTTAACTGTGAAAAATTTATCGGGAAGCGATTTCCGTTTTAAAGAAAACTTCTATCGATTTAGAAGTTTTTTTACGTGATTTTCATCAAAAAAACATGTAAACGCTCTCATAAACTGCTGATTTTCAGCAGGAAACGCATTCGGAAAAGATTATGAAAAAAACTAAAAAAAGCCGTAAATAACGCTTGTAATCAACATTTGGATGTGTTAGAATATTATCACGACCGCAAGGACATGCGAGGTTGCCGACCCACTGAGAAACGTTGTCATGGACGGCGAGGTCGGGGAATTCGCATCGAGCGAGTCTATAGTCCATATAGGCGAAAGGAGATATATTCATGGCAAAAAATAGCGTAAGAATTCGCTTAAAAGCTTATGAGCACAGAATCTTGGATGCATCCGCAGAAAAGATCGTGCAAGCGGCACAAGCTCACGGTGCTAAAAAAATTGTTGGACCAGTACCTCTTCCAACTGAAAAGCAGGTGGTTACAATCCTGCGTGCGGTACACAAATACAAAGATTCTCGCGAGCAGTTCGAGATCAGAACGCACAAACGTTTAATTGAGATTGTCGGACCTACAGCAGAAACAATCGACTCACTGAGTCGTCTGGAGCTGCCTAGTGGTGTTGACATCGAAATTAAGCTGTAATGGAGGTGACATCATGAAAGGTATTCTAGGACGCAAACTTGGGATGACACAGGTCTTCACAGAGGATGGAACACTGATTCCTGTAACTGTAGTTGAGGCTTGTCCAAATGTTGTATTACAGAAGAAAACAGTGGAAAACGACGGATACGAAGCTGTGCAGTTAGGTTTTGAAGATGTTAAAGAAACACGCAGCACAAAAGGTGAAGCCGGACATGCTGCGAAAGCAAACACTGCTCCAAAAAGATTTGTCAAGGAAGTTCGCGACAGCGAATTTGCTGATCTGGAGCTGGGTGCTGAGGTTAACGTAGGAATCTTCAGTGCCGGAGAAACAGTAGATGTTATCGGTACATCCAAGGGTAAGGGATTCATGGGTACGATTGTTCGTAACAATGCGAAAATCGGTCCTAAGAGCCATGGTTCCGGACACCACAGACATATCGGTTCCCTTGCTACAAACGGTATTACCTCTCGTCAGGGTAAAATCTTAAAGGGTACGATGATGGCTGGTCAGGAAGGTGGTTACAGAACTACAAACCAGAACCTGACAGTGATCAAGGTTGACGTTGAAAACAACTACTTATTGATTAAAGGAAACGTGCCTGGGCCAAAACGTGGAATGGTTATGGTGCGCACTGCTAAATGTTCCAAGGGCAATACAGAACCTGTAACATTAGTGGATTACACGAAAGAGGAGGAATAAAAGATGCCTAAGATGGTCGTATTAAGCCAAACTGGTAAAGAGCTGAATGAAATCACTCTTGCAGATACAGTATTTGGCATCGAGCCAAATCAGCAATGTATCTTCGATGCTGTCATTATGCAGAGAGCATCTATGCGTCAGGGTACTCACGATACCAAAAACCGTACAGAAGTACGCGGTGGTGGACGTAAGCCTTGGCGTCAGAAGGGAACCGGACGTGCTCGTCAGGGATCCATTCGTGCCACACAGTGGAGAGGCGGAGGAATCGTATTCGGTCCGACTCCTAGAAACTATGGCTACAAGCTGAACAAAAAAGTTCGTCGTCTGGCTCTGAAATCAGCTCTGTCTGAAAAAGTGCTGGAAAACGCAATGAGCGTTGTGGACAAGTTTGAGCTGGAAGCTCCGAAAACAAAAGCTTTCAATCAGATTGTCGCTGATATCAACGCACCTAAGAAAACCTTATTCGTAGTATCTGAAGGTGAAGATTTTGAAAACGCATTCCTGAGCATGAGGAACATCCCTACTATGATGATGCTTACTGCTGATGGATTAAATGTTTACGATATCGTAAATGCTAACAAAATCGTCTTTACAGAAGCTGCTGTGAAAGATGTTGAGGAGGCACTTGCATAATGGAAAACTACAAGGATATCATCATCCGTCCGATCATCACTGAAAAAACGATGAGATACATGGACGCAGATAACAAAGTAACGTTTGAAGTTAAAAAGGGAACCAACAAAACACAGGTAAAACAGGCCGTGGAAGCAATCTTCGGTGTCGATGTTGAGAAAGTGAACATCGTAAATGTGAAACCGAAAACCAAGAGAATGGGTAAATATGTTGGTACTACCAAGAATGTCCGTAAAGCCTATGTGAAAATCAAGGAAGGTCAGGACATCAACTTATTCGGCGAAGAAGCTGAATAATATCAGGAAGAAGCACGCTATTTCCTGACTAAATATTGCGTAAGGAGGAAATTGACACTATGCCAATTAAGAAGTATAAGCCGACCACTCCAGGTCGTCGTGGTATGACTAGTCTGTCCTATGAAGAAATTACGACAGACAAGCCTGAAAAAAGTCTGCTGGAGCCGTTAAAGAGCAAAGGTGGACGTAACAATAACGGACGTATCACAACCCGTCATCAGGGTGGTGGACACAAGAGAGCTTACCGTGTTATCGATTTTAAGAGAAACAAAGACGGTGTTCCTGCTCGTGTGGCTACGATTGAATACGATCCAAACCGTTCCGCTAACATCGCTCTGTTGAACTATGCAGACGGTGAAAAGCGTTACATCATCGCTCCAAAGGGATTAACTGTTGGTATGACAGTAGTTTCCGGTGAAGGTGCCGACATCAAGGTCGGTAACGCAATGGAGCTGAAAGATATCCCTGAAGGTACTTTCATTCACAATATTGAATTAAAGCCAGGTAAGGGTGGCCAGATGGCTCGTTCCGCTGGAACATCTGCTCAGATCCTTGGTATTGAAGAAAAATACACAACGGTTCGTTTGGCTTCTGGTGAAGTTCGTAGAATTCTGTCTAATTGCCGTGCTACAATCGGTCAGGTTGGTAACGAAGACCACAGTCTGGTAAACTACGGTAAAGCCGGACGTATGAGATGGAAGGGTGTTCGCCCGACTGTTCGTGGTTCCGTTATGAACCCTAATGATCACCCTCATGGTGGTGGTGAAGGACGTACTCCAGTAGGGCGTAAATCTCCAATGACACCTTGGGGTAAGAAAGCTATGGGTGTGAAAACACGTAAAGCGAAAAAAGCGTCAACGAAACTGATCGTTCGTCGTCGTAATGGCAAATAGGCAAAGGAGGAAATGAAAAATGAGTCGTAGTCTTAAAAAAGGCCCGTTCTGTGATGACCACTTAATGAAAAAAGTGGATGAGCTGAACAAAGCCGGTAAAAAACAAGTTATCAAAACCTGGTCACGTCGTTCAACTATATTCCCTCAGTTTGTGGAACATACATTTGCCGTTTACAACGGTAAGGAGCACCTGCCTGTTTACGTTACAGAAGATATGGTAGGACACAAGCTTGGTGAATTCGTGCCAACCCGTAAATACGGTGGTCACGGCGATAATGACAAGAAAGCTAAACGATAAGGAGGAAACGTTATAATGGAAGTTAAGTCAACAGCGAAAACATTACGTATCCCACCTAGAAAAGCTCGTATTGTTATCGATTTAATCCGTGGGAAAGATGCTGCTGAAGCAGCTGCAATCTTGAAGTTCACACCGAACGTTGCAGCGGAAGCAGTTGGTAAGGTATTGAAATCTGCAGTAGCAAATGCAGTGAATAACCATGATATGGATGAAGAAAAGCTGTACGTAAAGGCATGCTATGCAAACGAGGGTGTAACTCTGAAACGTTTCATGCCACGTGCAAAAGGATCTGCTAGTGCGATCCACAAACGCACCAGCCACATTACTGTTGTGGTTGACGAGCGTGATTAAGGAGGTAGCTCATGGGACAGAAAGTTAGTCCGATCGGATTGCGTGTCGGTGTCATCCGTGACTGGGAGTCCAGATGGTACGCTGACAAGGATTATGCCGATTTATTATTGGAAGATGTAAAGATTCGTGAATTCCTGTTCGCTGAGTGCAAGAATGCATCAGTGTCCAGAGTTGAGATCGAACGTTCTAAAAACCGTGTGGAAATCATGATCCGTACCGCTCGTCCAGGTGTGATCATCGGGACAAACGGTGAAAACGTTGAAATGCTGAAGAAAAAAGTTGAGAAGCTGACTGGTGGAAAGAACATCTACCTGAAGGTTCTGGAAATTGCAAACCCGGATCTGGACGCAAAACTGGTTGCCCGCAGCATTGCGGATCAGCTGGAGCAGCGTGCTTCCTTCCGTACTGCACAGAAGAAAGCAATCCAGAGAACGATGCGTGCCGGTGCAAAAGGTATTAAGACAGCTGTATCCGGTCGTTTAGGCGGAGCTGATATGGCTCGTACCGAAGGCTACAGCGAAGGTGTTGTACCTCTGCACACACTGCGTGCAGATATCGATTATGCTTGGGAAGAAGCATCTACGACTTACGGTCGTTTAGGTGTAAAGGTTTGGATTTGCCGTGGTGAAGTTCTGCCAGGACAGATGGTTCAGGAACCGGAAGCTCCGAAGAACAACATGAACGACAGACGCCGCAATCGCCGTGGTAATCGTGGTGGAAACAGAAACAACAGCCAGAGAAACAATAACAACAGAAACTCTGCTGGTGGAAATGCTCCTAGAAAAGCGGAAGGAGGAAAATAATTTATGTTAATGCCTAAGAGAACTAAATATAGAAGACCTCACCGTTTAAGCTACGAGGGACGTGCAAAAGCCGGTCGTGAAGTATCTTTTGGTGAATATGGTCTAATGGCTGACACTGGTGCTTACGTCAGCAACCGTCAGATCGAGGCCGCTCGTATTGCCATGACTCGTTACATGAAGCGTGGTGGTAAGGTTTGGATCCGTATCTTCCCTCACATGGCAAGAACGAAAAAACCTCTTGAAGTACGTATGGGTTCTGGTAAGGGTGCTCCTGAAGGATGGGTAGCAGTTGTAAAACCGGGCCGTGTTATGTTTGAAATCGCCGGTGTACCTGAAGAAGTGGCACGTGAGGCATTCCGTCTTGCTGCTCACAAGCTGCCGGTGAAGACAAAATTTGTTGTTAGAAAAGGAGAGAAGTAATTATGACAGCGAAAGAGATCAGAGAAAAAAGCAACACTGAATTATTACAAGAGATCGAAACGCTTAAAGATGAACTTTTTAATCTTCGTTTCCAACAAGCTACAGGTCAGTTGACAAACACTGCACGTATGAAGACAGTGAAAAAGACAATTGCCCGTATCAAAACTGTGATGACTGAGCGCGAGCTTGGTAGTCAGGATTAAGGAGGATCACTAAGTTATGGAAAGATCTAACCGTAAAGTATATCGCGGGACTGTAGTTTCCGACAAGATGGATAAGACAATTACTGTTATTGTTGAAACAAAGAAAACACACCCGTTATACGGAAAACGTGTAAAATATTCTAAGAAATTCAAAGCGCATGACGAAAACAATGAAGCTAGAATGGGAGACAAGGTAGAAATCATGGAAACACGTCCATTGTCTGCTACCAAAAGATTCCGTCTGGTGAAAATCGTCGAAAAAGCTGTACAGCTGTAATCAGGAGGTAGACATTCATGATCCAGAATGAAAGTAGATTACGCGTCGCTGACAACACGGGAGCCAAAGAAGTTCTGGTTATCCGCTGCTTAGGCGGAAGCGTTCGTAAGTTTTCAAACATCGGGGATATCGTTGTCTGTGCTGTAAAGCAGGCTGCTCCTGGTGGAACTGTAAAAAAAGGTGATGTTGTCAAGGGTGTAATCGTACGTACAAAACGTGGCGTTCGCCGTGACAACGGAACATACATCAAATTTGATGACAATGCGGTTGTCCTGATCAAGGACGACAATACACCGCGTGGAACTCGTATTTTCGGACCTGTTGCACGTGAGCTGCGTGACAAGGACTTCATGAAAATTGTGTCTTTGGCACCAGAAGTACTGTAAGGAGGTGTCTTTGTGAAAATCAAAAAAGGTGATAAGGTTCAGGTTATTACAGGTGCTTACAAGGGCACTATCGGTGAAGTAACCAAAGTTTTCCCTAAGGAAGACAAAGTAATCGTGGAAGGTGTCAACCTGGTGAAGAAGCATCTGAAGCCTACACAGGCAAATCCGGATGGCGGAATCATCGAGAAGGAAGCTCCGATCCATGTATCCAACGTAATGGCTTACGATTCCAAAGCGAAGAAGGCAAGCCGTGTCGGTTATGAAACAAAAACTGACAAAAAAGGTAACACAGAAAAGGTACGCGTCTACAAAAAAACCGGCGCTGAAGTTAAGTAGGGAGGCTAAAGGATGAATCGCCTAGAACAGAAATATAAAGAGGTCGTAACACCAAGCCTGATGAAGAAATTCAACTACAAATCAGTCATGGAAGTACCTCACGTAGATAAAATCGTTATCAATATGGGTATCGGTGAAGCTATTTCAAACCCAAAAGTGCTGGATGAAGCAGTTGCTGAGCTGGCACAGATCACCGGACAGGCTCCGGTAATCACAAAAGCTAAGAAGTCCATCGCAAACTTCAAACTTCGTGAAGGAATGCCGATCGGATGTAAGGTTACTCTGAGAAAAGAAAAAATGTATGATTTCATGGATAAGCTGATGAACATCTCACTGCCTCGTGTACGTGACTTCCGCGGTGTCAGTGCCACTTCCTTTGACGGTCGTGGAAACTACACTCTGGGTGTAAAGGAACAGCTGATCTTCCCGGAAATCGATTACGATAAGATCAACAAGGTTCGCGGTATGGATATCGTTATTGTTACGACAGCCAACACGAACGAAGAAGCAAAGGCACTGCTGGAAGAAATGGGCATGCCTTTCAAGAAATAGGAGGACTTAGACGTATATGGCAAAAAAAGCAATGGTTAACAAATCAAAACGTCCTCAGAAGTACAAAGTGCGCGAGTACACCAGATGTGAGCGTTGTGGACGTCCTCACTCAGTTTTACGTAAATACAAACTCTGCCGTATTTGCTTCCGTGAGCTGGCTTACAAAGGTCAGATCCCGGGTGTGAAAAAGGCAAGTTGGTAGTCAGATAGGAGGAATACAGTCATGATTATGACAGATCCGATTGCAGATATGCTTACCAGAGTTCGTAACGCGCTTCAGGCTCGTCACGAAACAGTGGAAATTCCTGCAAACAAAGAAAAAGTTGAAATCGCTAAGATTTTAAAGAATGAAGGATTCATCACAGACTATACAGTCGATGGTGATGTTAAGAAAACCATCACAGTTACTCTGAAATATGGTCCTAACAACGAAAAAGTAATCAACGGGCTGAAGAGAATCTCAAAACCAGGCTTACGTGTTTATGCAAAGGTGGACTCCATTCCTCGCGTAATGAACGGACTGGGAATTGCAATCATCTCTACATCCCACGGTGTGATAACAGATAAAGAAGCAAAAGCTAAACATGTTGGCGGTGAAGTCATCGCTTACGTTTGGTAAGAGCTTAACGGAGGTAAGAAAATGTCACGTATCGGTAATAAAGCGATTACCATTCCTGCCGGCGTTGAAGTAACCATCGCTGCCGGGAATGAGGTGACTGTTAAAGGTTCCAAGGGAACTTTAACTCGTCAGTTTAACCCTGCTTTGGGAATCAAGGTAGAAGAAAATGTATTGACAGTAACTCGTCCTAACGACGAAAAGCATGTGAAACAGCTGCATGGTACAACCCGTGCATTGCTGGCAAACATGGTGGAAGGTGTGTCCGAAGGCTTTACAAAGGAACTGGAACTGGTAGGTATCGGTTTCCGTGCTGCTGTAAGCGGAAGCAAGCTGACCTTAAACGTTGGGTACTCCCACCCGGTTGAGTTCGCTGTAGAAGACGGTCTGAAGGTAGAATGCTCTTCTGCTACGGATATCAAAGTATCAGGAATTGACAAACAACGCGTTGGTGAATTCGCTGCAAACATTCGTGCTGTGAGAAAACCAGAACCTTACAAAGGAAAAGGTATTCGCTATAAAGGTGAATATGTTCGTCGTAAGGAAGGTAAAACAGCAGGTAAGAAATAGTGGGAAAGGAGAAATTGAACAATGCTTAAGAAAGTTTCTAGAAATGACGAGCGTATGCGCCGTCACGTGCGTGTTCGTACCAAAATCAGCGGTACTCCTGAATGTCCCCGCCTGAACGTTTTCCGTTCAAACAGCAACATTCACGCGCAGATCATTGATGATGTTAACGGTGTAACCCTGGCATCTGCAAGTAGTGTAGAATTAAAGTTAGAAAACGGTGGAAATGTTGAAGCCGCTAAAACTGTAGGAACAGAAATTGCAAAGCGTGCAATTGAAAAGAACATCACTGGTGTCGTATTCGATCGTGGTGGATATGTTTACACAGGGCGTGTAAAGGCATTGGCCGAAGCAGCAAGAGTTGCTGGCTTGAAATTTTAGGAGGTTATGCGAATGGAACGTAGACCAAGAAGAAATCGCGATGCTGAAAAAGAATTTGAAGAACGCGTAGTTACCATTAACCGTGTAACAAAGGTAGTCAAGGGTGGACGTCGTTTCCGCTTTGCAGCTCTGGTTGTTATCGGTGACAAGAAGGGCCGCGTCGGCTTTGGTACAGGTAAAGCCAACGAAGTACCTGATGCAATTAAGAAAGCAATCGAAGATGCTAAGAAGAATGTCTTCACAGTACCTGTTGTAGGAACTACAATTCCTCATGCAATCACTGGAAGATACGGAGCTGGAGAAGTATTCCTGCGTCCTGCTTCTGAAGGTACCGGAGTTATCGCCGGTGGTCCTGTTCGTGCAGTCCTGGAGCTGGCTGGTATCAACGATATCCTTTCCAAGTGTCTGGGAAGCCGTACACCAATCAACATGGTTCGTGCTACGATCTCTGCCCTGAAAGATCTGAAAACGATCGAGGAAGTTGCTCGTCTCCGTGGTAAAAAACCAGAAGAAATTCGCGGTTAATAGGAGGATTAGAACATGAAATTACATGAAATGAAATATACTGAAGGAGCTAGACAGAAAAGCTACCGTGTTGGTCGCGGTCATGGCTCCGGAAATGGTAAAACAGCAGGAAAGGGTCATAAAGGACAGAAAGCAAGATCTGGCGGAGGCGTTCGTTTAGGTTTTGAAGGTGGTCAGACACCACTTGCTAGACGTTTACCAAAACGTGGATTTACAAACTTCAATCGCAAGGAATATGCTATCGTAAACGTTGCATCCCTGAACGGGTTTGAAGACGGTACGGAAGTAACTCCGGAATTGTTGATTGAATGTGGATTAGTAAAGAAAGAACTGGATGGTATTAAAATCCTGGGCGAAGGTGAATTGGAGAAGAAGCTGAGCGTAAAAGCAAACAAATTCTCTAAATCAGCAATCGCTACCATTGAGCAGGCAGGCGGAAAAGCAGAGGTTATCTAATCATGTTTAGGACCTTTGCAGACATGTTCAAGAATAAAGATATTCGTAATCGAATATTCTTTACTCTTGCCATGTTGTTCGTCTTTCGCTTCGGTTCAGCAATCACTGTACCGGGCGTAGATGTAACCGAATTGATAAAAGGTATGCAGGACAGCTCACTATTTGCGATGATCAATATGCTGGGCGGTGGTGGTCTGGAGCAGCTTTCCATTTTTGCGATGGGTGTTGGTCCTTACATTACTGCCTCCATTATTATTCAGCTGTTATCCATGGATGTCATTCCCGCGCTTACCGAACTGGCTAAGGGCGGAGCAACCGGAAAGAAGCAGATTGACCGTTATACACGCTATCTGGCTGTCGTATTAAGCTTTTTCCAGGCATCCACACTGGTTTACAGTTTCTCCACACAGTATAAAACACTGCTGGTAAATGGAAGCGGATGGGCTTCTATTTTGTACGTTGCGACTCTGTTAACAGCAGGCAGCATGTTTATTCTGTGGATTGGAGACCGTATCAGCATGAAGGGAATTGGAAACGGTGTTTCCATGATCATTGCTGCCGGTATCATCTCCAGACTGCCATATCAGTTTACAACAGCATGGCAGACACTGGTGGATCAAAGCAACAGCAGTGCAACCTTCAATGGTATTCTGACATTCGGACTTTATATTGTGTCCTATCTGCTGATTATCGTATTCGTCGTCTTCATGCAGACAGCAGAACGTAAGATTCCGATTCAGTATACATCCAGTACTGTAACGACTCGTAAGAAGGACATGACTTACCTGCCGCTGAAAATCAATTCCGCCAGCGTAATTCCTGTCATCTTCGCATCCGCCATCATGGTTGCGCCGCTGCAGATCTGCAAAATGGTCTGGCCAGCAGCAGGCTGGGTCAAAACACTGGAAACCTATATGGGAATGCAGACTCCGGTCAGCCTTGTGATCTATGTGGTTTTGATACTGTTATTCACCTTCTTCTATACGAAGCTGCAGGTGGATCCGGAAAAAATCGCAGAGAACCTCGGAAAATCCGGTACGTATATCCCGGGAATCCGTCCGGGTACGGAGACCAAAGAATATGTTAACAAAGTATTGTGCAGAATCACGGTTCTGGGAGCAATCGGGCTTGCCTTTATCGCTGTTCTGCCGCATGCACTGCCTCTGATTCCAGGCATCAATCTTCCACAGTCAATGGGTATTGGTGGAACCGGAATCATCATCGTTGTCGGTGTGGCAATGGAAACGGTAAAACAGATCGAGGGACGCCTGACACAGAAATCCTACCGCGGATTCCTGCAGAGATAAAACGATAGAAGGTGAACCTATGAATATCCTGATTATGGGAGGACCTGGTGCCGGAAAAGGTACAATGTCTGCCAAAATCGTCGAGAAGTTTAACGTTAACCACATTTCCACGGGAGATATCTTCCGCAGTGAAATCGGAAAGGGAACAGCTCTTGGCATGGAGGCGAAAAGCTTCATGGATAAAGGACTGCTGGTTCCCGACGAAGTCGTTAACAATATGGTAAAGAGTTATCTGGAAAAGCTGGAAGACAAGAAAAACGGTTTCCTGCTGGACGGCTATCCGAGAACACTTGACCAGGCCAAAGCATTCGATGCACTGGCTGAAGGCAGCGAGCTTGCCATTGACAAAGTCATCGCACTTGAAATTGACTTTGAAAAGCTGGCAGATCGTGTAACCGGACGCCGCATTTGCAAGGAATGTGGAGAAATCTATCACATCAAATCAAAGCCGAGTAAAACCGACAATGTTTGCGATGTATGTGGTGGAGAATTATTCCAGCGCAAGGACGATACTGTGGAAAGCTTAACAGTGCGTCTGGAAGAGTACAGTTCACAGACGGCTCCGGTGCTTGACTATTATGATAGTAAGGGAATCGTCACAAGAATTGATGCGAGTCAGCCGATTGACAGCGTATGGAATGATACACTGACAGCTCTGGAGAAATAGGAATGGTGAAAGCCAAAACAAATCAGGAGTTGACAAAGATGAGAAAAGCGGGTATAATTGTTGCGCTTGCACATCGTGCAGCAAGTGCAGCAATGCAGCCCGGAATTACCACGCAGGAATTGGATAGAATCATTGAAAATGTGATTCTGGAAAACGGTGCAACACCGTCATTCAAGGGTCTGTACGGCTTTCCGGCAGCAGCCTGTATTTCTATAAATTCTGTCGTAGTACATGGTATCCCAGGCGATACCGTTTTATGCGACGGAGACATTGTTTCAGTAGATATCGGTGCCTGTTATCAGGGGTACCATGGAGACTCTGCCTGGACCTATGGCGTTGGCAAGCTCAGCGAGGAAGATCAGCGACTGATGCGTGTCAGTGAAGAATCCTTGTATGAAGGTTTAAAAATGGCCAGAGCGGGGAATCATTTAACTGATATTTCTCATGCAATCGGAGAATATGTGTTTACGCACGGATATTCGATTCCAAGAGACTATGCAGGACATGGTATTGGAACTTCTGTCCATGAAGATCCGACAGTTCCAAATTTTGGCCCAGCAGGCCGCGGCATCCTCCTGCAGGAGGGTATGACGCTGGCAGTGGAACCGATGGTTCACGCGGGCAAACCACAGACAAGAATGTTGAAGGATGGCTGGGGTGTCGTCACTAGAGACGGCAGCAAGGCAGCTCATTTCGAACACACGATTGTGATTACAAACCGTGGGTATGAAATACTCACAACACTGAATAAGGAGGAACGTCCAGATAATGGGTAAACAAGATGTTATTGAAATTGACGGAGTTGTTGTAGATACTCTGCCAAATGCAATGTTTAAGGTGAAACTGGCCAACGGACACGAAATTCTGGCTCACGTTTCTGGTAAAATCCGCATGCACTACATTCGCATTTTACCAGGGGACCGTGTTACCGTAGAGATTTCACCGTATGATTTAACACGTGGGCGTATAACATTCCGACACAAGTAAGTCGTGAATTAAGGAGGAAAACGCATGAAAGTAAGACCATCTGTCAAACCAATATGCGATAAGTGCCGCATTATCAAACGTAAAGGCCGCGTCATGGTTATTTGCGAAAATCCAAAACACAAACAGAGACAGGGAAACTAACGGAGGTGTAATGTAATGGCTCGTATTGCAGGTGTAGACTTACCACGCGATAAGCGCGTAGTAGTATCATTAACGTATATTTACGGTATCGGTCGCTCCACATCAGAAAAAATTCTGGCTAAAACTGGAATCAGCGAAGATATCCGTGTAAAAGACTTAACAGAAGATCAGGTAAATGCAATCCGTAACGAAATCGATGGTGTAAAGGTTGAAGGTGACCTGCGTCGTGAGGTTCAGTTAAACATCAAGCGTTTAATGGAAATCGGATGCTACCGTGGAATCCGTCACAGAAGAGGATTACCAGTACGCGGACAGCGTACAAAGACAAATGCTCGTACGCGTAAAGGTCCAGTTCGTACAGTAGCAAACAAAAAGAAATAGGACGATAGGAGGAAGTAAATAATGGCAAAGAACGTAAAAGCGAACTCACGTGGTAAACGTAAGGCACGCAAGAATATTGCTCGTGGAGTTGCACATGTCCACTCAACATTTAACAATACCATCGTTACTATTACTGATGAAAACGGAAATGCTGTAGCATGGTCTAGTGCTGGTGCTTTAGGATTCAAGGGATCTCGTAAATCCACTCCTTTCGCAGCACAGATGGCTGGAGAAGCTGCAGGAAAAGCAGCAATAGAGAATGGTATGAAAGTAATTGCAGTTAGCGTAAAGGGTCCGGGACCAGGACGTGAAGCAGCTGTAAGAGCTCTGCAGGTAGCAGGACTGGAAATCACATTAATTAACGATGTGACACCGATCCCGCACAACGGTTGTCGTCCACCTAAACGACCACGTGGTTAATGATTAACTGTAATTGAGGAGGTAAACTATGCAAAAATTCGAACGTGCACATTTTGAAGTAAAAGAATATGATGAATCTCAACATTACGGGAAGTTTGTGTTTGAACCTTTGGAAAGAGGTTTTGGTACAACCATTGGAAATGCACTAAGACGTGTTTTGCTCTCCTCTTTACCGGGAGCTGCCGTATTTTCAATTAAAGTTGATGGTGTTTACCACGAGTTCACTTCAATTCCTGGAATTGTAGAGGACGTAACGGCAATCATTTTAAATATCAAAACCCTTGTGATGAGTATTCAGGATGATGAAATTTATACCCTGCGTATCTCAAAACAGGGTCCAGGCGCAGTAACCGGTGCTGATATCATTTGCCCGGAAGGTGTGGAGGTAATAAGCAAGGACTTGCACATCTGTACACTGGAAGAGGGCGGAATGCTGGAAATGGAACTGCAGGCTCGTATTGGTCGCGGGTACGTGAGTGCTGACACAAACAAGCAGCTGTACCAGACACCAAATCAGCCTCTGGGAATCATTTACACAGATTCAATTTATACACCAATCGAAAAGGTATCCTATAATGTGGAGCCGACTCGTGTTGGACAGGATGCTCACTATGACAAGGTTGCTCTGGAAATCTGGACAGATTCTTCACTGAGTCCTGCAGAAGCCGTAGCACTTGCCAGCAAAATTCTGATCGACCATCTGGAGCTGCTGACGAATGTTCACGAAGCAGTAAACGATATGGAATCCGTGATGAAGGAAGCACAGGGTGAGGTACAGAATAAGGGACTTGTCATGATGATTGAAGACCTTGACTTATCCGTACGTTCCTATAACTGTTTGAAGCGTGCAGGAATCCAGACTGTGGAGGAACTGACGCAGAGAACAGAGGATGAAATGATGCGTGTAAGAAACCTGGGTAAGAAATCATTAAAGGAAGTTAAAGATAAGATCTATGATTTGGGACTGAGTTTCAAGTCATACGAATAAATATTCGCAAGGGAGGTTAATGGACCAATGTGGAATCGTAAATTAGGACGTAAAGCTGACCACCGTAAAGCTTTATTACGTAACATGGCGACATCCGTGATCGCTTACGGTCAGATTGAAACTACTGAAATGAAAGCAAAGGAACTTCGTTCCGTTGTTGATGAACTGATCACACTGGCAAAACGTGGAGACCTGCACGCTCGTCGTCAGGCTGCAAGCTTTGTACGTGATGTTGTTGTCAATGAAGAAACAGGACAGACTGCTCTGCAGAAGCTGTTTGAAGAAATCGGACCTGCTTATGCAGACCGTAAGGGTGGATATACTCGTGTTGTTAAGACAAGAGTACGTCGCGGAGACGCAGCACCTATGGCAATCATTGAATTAGTTAAATAAATAACATGAGAACTGCAACGCAAATCCATAGCGCTGCAGTTTTTTTATCCCTACGGTAATTTAGACATCCTTTTCTAGGACCAGTGACAAAGGCAGATCAGCTGTTAAACTGGAATTGTTTGACGAGGGCTCCTGTATGATCACAACTGTTATTTGCAGGCGATAATAGAATTCCTCCCGTATTAAATTTATGAATATGGAGGATTCATGCATTCGCATTAAACAAATAATCTTATGCGATAGACATATCATGTATTTGATGGAAAAAAAGAAATTGAATGCAGATCTGTGGTTTCGTTAACATACGATTCAGCAGTGTCTTTTTATATTGAAAAAAAGGTTACCTGTATTCATTTTACCTGCATTGTAGTATTATAGTGTAGTAAAGGATGTGGGTAGCTCATGCGAATGAAGAAAAAAGTTCTCATTGCCGGTATTGCGATAATACTTGCAGCTTCCGCCGTTGTTGGCTATATCTGGTCACAAAATCAAAAAAAGGAACAGGATTATGCAAAGATGGAGATAACATTCCAAAAGGATCGCCAGATTCTGGAATATGGGGAAAAGATAGACAGCCGCTCCTTTGTAAAGCATTCATTTGGTGAAGTGAAAACCTACCCGAACGTTAATACAAAGAAAACAGGTAATCAGACAATCACCTATGTATTGACCTATGAAGGGCAGACGAAAAAAATACCGTATACGGTTGAAGTAAAGGATACAAGAAAACCGACAATAAAGCTGAAGGAGAATCATATTACACTGGAATATGGGCAGAAGTATGATGTCGCAGATAATATAAAAAGCGTTCGTGATCCGATTGACGGACCCTTGAAGAAAGCAAACAAAAAAGCAGCCGGAAGCTATTGGATTGACAGCAAGCTGAATGTGTTGGAGGCAGGGAGCTACACCATCACCATACATGCACAGGATCTAAATGGAAACAGTGCAGAAAAAAAGTTTACGGTAATGGTAGAGAAAAAAACAGCGCCGGACCTGAAGGAAAAAAATCCTTCTTCTTCTGATGAAGCGTCATCATCACAGACAGAAGGTTCCGAAGCTGCATCTGTCGAGCCGTATTACGTCAACGGAGTGCTTCTGGTGAATAAAAAGCATGCACTGCCACAGAATTACGGAGGGATGGATTCCAATGCTTACGCAGCTCTGCAGCAGCTTCAGGCCGGAGCTGAGGCTGCTGGTTATTCCATGCCGCTGATCAGCGGCTATCGTTCCTATGCATATCAGGCTTCCTTGTATAACAGCTATGTCGCACAGGATGGACAGGAGCTTGCTGATACCTATTCAGCAAGACCGGGACATTCGGAGCATCAAAGCGGTCTTGCTTTTGACATCGGTGCCTTGGATAACGGGTATGGCAATACGCCGGGTGGAAGATGGCTGAATGCCCATTGTGCAGACTATGGCTTTATTCTGCGCTATCCGGCTGGTAAGGAAAGCATTACAGGCTATCAATACGAGCCATGGCATGTTCGCTACGTTGGGAAAGAAATCGCATCCCGGATTATGTCACAGGGGATCACGCTGGAGGAATATCTGGGAGATGTATAAGCATAGAAAATAAGTGAACTCTACATCCCTGTATAGAGTTCGCTTTTTTTCATTATGTCCGCCGCTTCATAAGACAGCCGTATTATTGAGGATAAACAGCATGCTTCCCATATATAATCTTAAGAAACAGGGAAGATTCACCTGCTTTTTGCGGATGTCACTGTACGAATAAACAGAAACTGTTATAATATGGTGGAGCGAGGGATGTACATATGAAAAAACAACTGATGATACTTATGACGGCAGCGCTTCTGCTTGCCGGCTGCAATTCCAACGAGGAAGAGGACGCCCTAAAACAGTATGGGGTAGAGGATACAAAAAGCTGTGATAATCTTGCGGCTGTGAAGCAGGCAGGTGACAAGCTTGTAAAGGACAAGGAAAGTGTCTACTGTGCCATCACAACAGATAAGAATCTGGATCAGGCAACTGCCTTTGTGAAAAAGGATTACGATGCGAAGCGCATCAGCGAGTTTTTAAATCTTCCATACTACCACAAGGAGTTAACCGAGCGCTATATTGCATACGATGACGGAAAAAGAGCAGTACAGGACATTGTTACGAAAGTTAATATCGGCTTGGATCAGCCATATTTCACCAACGTTGATATAATCAGGGATACTGATGATGTAGCACTGCTGGTTAATAAATATCACCGGCTGCCGGATGATTATGAGCCGCAGAATCTGGTAAAGACTCCGAATGCCTGTGTAATTGGAGAAGATTTTTCCTGTCAGAGCGAGCCTCAGTATCTACGCAAGGAGGTTGCGGATGCATTTTCCGAGCTGGTGAAGGCAGGAAAGGCAAAGCATATCAATATCAAGGCAATTGCAAGCTATCGCAGCTTTGCCTATCAGAAAAATCTGTATGATTATTATGAGCAGAGTCAGGGAAAGGAATATGCGGATAAATACTATGCCCGCCCGGGACAGAGTGAGCATAACAGCGCCCTTGCCGTGGATGTGACCATTAACAATGAAAATTTCAATGAAATTGAAAACTCAGAGCATTATGACTGGCTGCTTAAACATATCGCAGACTATGGCTTCATCCTGCGATACCCTGAGGATAAGGTGGATGTGACCGGTTATCAGTATGAATCCTGGCATCTGCGTTATGTCGGAAAGGATATTGCTAAGGAAATTGTGAAGCAGGGGCTTACACTGGATGAATATATTGCCAGAAAGGATGTGCAGAAATGAAAAAGCTTATGGTTTTGATGCTGAGTCTGCTGCTGTGTGCATGCAGTACATCAGAGAATAAAGAAAAAGAAACACCGAAAGAGGATCCGAAAAATGAAAATACAACGGTATCCTTTGTCGGAGTCGGAGATAATTTGATTCATGAAATGATATATAAGCAGGCGGATGCTGCTGCCGGTGAGATGAATGATGGAAAATATGATTTTACGGAAATGTATACGCATGTAAAGAAGGATATTCAGAAAGCGGATCTTGCTTATATCGATCAGGAATCCATTGTTGGTGGAGATGCGCTTGGTATCAGTGGCTATCCGACATTCAACACGCCTGCAGATATCGCTAAAAATGTTGCGGATACCGGCTTTGATATCGTGAATACGGCAAACAATCACTGTCTGGATAAATATCAGGAGGGAATCGATTATTCTCATGAAATCTGGGCAAAACAGAAGGGCATTATTACAGCTGGAACCTATACCTCCCAGAAGGATCGGGATACGATACGCACAATCAAACGCAAGGGAATCACATTTTCCTTTCTTGCCTATACCTATGGAACAAACGGAATTGAACCACCCAATCCCTACAGTGTTGCTTATTTCGATGAGGACCGGATTCGCGAGGATGTGAAGAAGGCAAAACAGCTCAGCGACGTTGTGATTGTTTCTGCGCATTGGGGTGATGAAAATGTTTCAGCCCCTACGGAGTTTCAAAAGAAGTATGCAAAGCTGTTTGCGGATTTGGGTGTTGATGTTGTTGTCGGTGAGCATCCGCATGTGATTCAGCCGGTAACATGGATGGATGGTAAGGATGGAAATAAGACGCTGGTCATTTACTCACTTGGCAATTTTCTGAATGGAATGCTGGATGTAAATAACGTTCTTGGCGGTATGATCCGTTTCGATTTTGTAAAAGACGCAAAAAGCAGTGAAATTTCCATCCAGAATGTGAAATGGGAACCACTGATTACACATTATACTGGAGATGCTGCGGATATTATGAATACGAGAAAGAATTTCACAGTATATAAGCTGAGTGATTACAGCGAGGAGCTGGCGGAACAGCATGGATTAAATGGTGTGGACGGACAGAAGGTTCGCCTGAATGATCTGTATGCGCGAACAAAAAAGGTGATTACAGAAATACCTGTTATAGAAAAAGGGGATACGAAATGACGCTGATAGAAGAAATGGAGATGTATGCGCACGAACATGATGTGCCGATTATGCAGAAGGAAGGCATTGATTTTATGTGCTCCTTTCTGAAGGAGCATAATCTAAAGCATGTGCTGGAAATCGGAAGTGCCATCGGCTATTCGGCAATCCGTATGGCAATGCTGGATATGGATATACAGATCACCACGATTGAACGGGATAAGGATCGCTATGATCAGGCTGTAGAGTATGTAAAAAGAAGCGGCTTGCAGGATCGGATCACACTGCTGTTTGGTGATGCACTGGAGACAGTCGTTGAGGGAAGCTTTGATATGCTGTTCATCGATGCGGCCAAGGCACAGTACACTAAGTTTTTCGAGCGCTATGAGCCATTGCTGAAAAAGGGCGGATATGTAATAACGGATAATCTGAAATTCCATGGTCTGGTAGAGCATCCGGAAAACATTAAAAGCCGCAATCTGCGTAGTCTGGTACGTAAAATCGGAAATTTTGTCGAGTATCTGAAGCAGCGTGAGGATTATGATACACAGTTTTATGATTTTGGAGACGGTGTGGGAATCAGCAGAAAAAAAGTGTGAGTATAGATCGGAAAGAAAAGGCGTAGCCGGTGCAGTAAGGAATGAAACTATTCCTGAAATTAAGCTATTTCATGTATCATTTCGCATGTTTTGTGATACAATAGAAACAAGAAAGTGGTGATACTATGAAAAAGATAATACCTGCACTGGCGGTAATTGCCGGAGCTGCGGCACTGGTTGCCTACAAGCTGAAAAAGGATGAGGAAAAACAGATCGTTGATCTTGATCAGGGACTTCTTGAGGATGAGGATGACCTGAATGAAATGGATATGGATGACGAAATTGAAGAAGGTCCGATCAGTGATCCCGCTTCCTGTATGGAGACTGTGAAAGAAGAAGCAGCAGATGCTGCAGAGGATTTGAAGGATCTTGCAAAGGATGCTTTTGAAGAAGGAAAAGAAGCAGCTGAGGATTTTGCGGATGCTGTGAAGGATCAGGCAGCGGAAGCAAAGGATATTGTTCAGGATGCTGCAGAGGAATTTGATACGGATTTTCCGTCTCTCCTGAAGAGTGAAACGGCAGCTCTGAAGGAGCAGGCAAAGAAATTGATGGATGACATGCTGCAGGAGGGGGACGTACATGAAAATGAGCGTCCGGTTCAGCACAGCGTGGTATTCCAGACAGCCGAGGATATGGATAGCTTTAAAAATGAGGTTATCAATAAGGGCTTTGTCATCACAAGAGGGGATGAAGACCTGGAGCTGATTGTATTGCATATCACTCCGATTGATGATGTCAAGCTGATGGGAAATATCTTGTATATTGCCGGCGAAGCGAAGCTGCATCATGGTAAATATCAGGGATGGAGCAGTAAGGTTATTTATTAAGCCATACAAATAGAAAGACGTCACATACTGCGGCGTCTTTTTCTCAGCTTTGAAACACTTGCTTTTATTCGCTGAATGCTCATAGCACAATAGAGATTCTTTTCGTAAAGAAAAACCCCGGTTTATGCGCCGGTTTTTTTTCAATCGATTAACACTGTTTCGTCTATGCGTTTCCCATGCTTATCGTAAAAACGTAATTGTGAAATACTTGAATAAGGCGGAAGGAAGTCATAGCTTTTGATAAGATAGGTATCCAGATTTGATAATCCATCCAGTGATATGGTGAGCTTATCTTTATCATTCTTGGAAGCACGCAAATCAAATTCATAGCGCTCTGCTTTCACGATACTGTTATCGATAAAGACGACGATACGGATATTATCGGGCGTTCCAACCTTCATATAGCCAAAAGGTGTATCAGATTCTCTGCCGCCTTCATAGGAATAGGATGAACCATCCTTCTTAAAAATCAACAGATGATAGGTGTCCCTTTGTTTTAGTAAATATAGTAAGCTTTGCTTATCTTCTATAACATTTAATTGCTCATGATTTTTATAATTATTGTTCATATAATCCTTTGGATCAACCGTATCCTTACTGAATTCACATGCGGATAAAATGAATGCGCAGGCGAATATAAATGACAACCTTATTTTGCTTTCGTTTTCTTATCTCCCGTTAAAGTAGAAATGACCTATTCGGCTTTTAGAACAGATGATACGTAGGCTCTATGGATGTAATCATATCACATAGGTAATTGAAAATAATGATATGGTTTAATAGCGGTTGTGAACCTTTTCAAAAAAGCAAAGCATATCCTCTAGCTTCAAAATGCTTCCATCATCCAATACGGCCGTTCCACTGAGGTAGCCGAAAACCTGATGCTGATCCGTTACAATGATGAGCGCACTTGTTTTCGCACAACGATCAAGAATCGGTCGAAAGGACATTTCAAAGCGTGCGTCGCTGGATGTAATACGCAAAGGCTTGAGATAGCTGTCCGGCGGTATGTGGAAGGTAACATCCTCCAGCTTGTGTGCAACACCATCATACAGCAGTAGATTTTCACTGGCCGCTGTCGTATCACCAAAGCCGTAGCCGACATTGAAGCCAAACGGTTTTCCTTCCACAAGGCCGTTTCCGTTTCCCCAGTACCAGGTGTTGTCATAGGTCCATACCCCACGCCCCCAATCCAGTGTTCCGAAGGAATCCTGTGGATCAAAGTGTATTGTGTTACCGTCAAAGCTGACATTTCCCTCAGCACGCATGCAATTGATTTTCTGATTGTAGTAAAATGCGGTCTTTTTTTCTTTCCACGGTGTCGCAATTACCATACTGTCCATATCCGGCTGATGCAGCGTGATTTCACAATGGAATGGTTTTCCTTCATAGAAGTTCTGAAAATCACAGCGAAGAATGCGTTTGCCCTTCATGACCTGAAATTCCATATCGAGTCGCTTATCCCTGTATCGGCAGGAGCCGCTTTCCGAGCTGGTCGGCAGCTTCAGCTTACCCATTGGAAATGCGTTCAGTATGGTTTCGGTATGCTCCCAGCCCTTCTTAAAATCAAGAAGAGAAACGGATTGCAGTCCGATATAACCGTCATCGGAAATTGTGAAGGCGACCCCATAATGATTGTTAAGTATCAGATAATAATCCCATTCCTTGATTCTCCAGCGTTTTGGCTTTAATATCCTCTCTGCGATATTCCTGCAGCAGGGAGCGGGACCAGCCTGCCTCTTTCAGCCTGCCATGCTCGTTCAGTAAAAGGTGCCGCTGTGTAACCTCATGATTGCGCATACGATAGCCTCCTGTTCTTCTATCTTCATTATAGTAAGTGTCCTGCAGGATTACAATATCATGTCGTAAATCCTTGATTTTATTTGACAAATGAATTTTGTACGGGTATCCTGAAATTACAGATGCCGTAGGCTGTAGCATGACCATCAAATATCCGGTAAAATAAGCGGTCAAACACGGATACAGTGTCTGCATAAGAGAAGGAAACCCGGGAGGATACCTATGAAGCTGCATATACAAAATGTAAAGAAGACCTATGACGATAAGGAAGTGCTGAAAGGGGGCAGCGCTGTTTTTGAACAGGGGAAGATTTATGGCCTGCTGGGGAGGAACGGAAGTGGTAAAACGACGCTGTTTAACTGCATTTCTCACGAGATACCCTGTGAGGGTGATGTTCTGATTGAGGAGCACGGAGAATTGCGTAAGGTAGAGGACAGAGATATCGGGTATGCATATTCCAGCCCGATTCTGCCTGAATTCATGACTGGATTTGAATATATCCGCTTTTATATGGATATTCATGCAAAGGAAATTGATTCTGCCAAGACCATAGATTCCTATTTTGATTTGATGCGTATCGTAGCGGAGGACCGTCACCGTCTGATTAAGGGTTACAGCCACGGTATGAAGAACAAGCTGCAGATGCTGGGGTTTCTGATTTCACGGCCGAAGGTCATTCTGCTGGATGAACCACTGACATCCTTTGATGTTGTTGTGGCAAATGAAATGAAGCATTTGCTGCTGGAAATGAAGGAGGAACACATTCTCATATTCTCCACTCATATTTTACAGCTGGCAAGTGATCTCTGTGATGAAATTGTATTGCTGCATAACGGAGTACTGGAACAGCTCGATCATGATCTGCTGCAACAAAATGATTTTGAGGATCGCATCGTTTCACTGCTGCAGGAGGAAGTAAAGCATGCTGGGTGATATTCTGCTGCTGTTTCGGATTCGGATGACCAGAAAGGTGAACGGATTTTTCTATTACTTTAAAAAACTCCCTCTGATTGGCAGGCTTTTGAAGGAATCCTGTTATGCGGCTGTAAATCTAAAGGGAGTGCTGAGTGTCTTCTCCTTCTTGGTGGATGTCCTGATGAATTTATTGAAGAATTTGCTGTATCTGTTTGTGGTGATTGCTGTGCCGCTGATCAATCTGCAAAAGGGTGCGAATGATGTGCAGATTGCGAATGGATTTCTGTTTGGCTTTGTACTGTTAAGTCTTGTGGCAGGAAGTATAAGCAACAGCAAGCTTCTTTCAGCAGATGATGAAACCTTTATTTTAAGCCGTCAGATGCATATGGAGGCCAGACACTGTCTGTGCTCCCGCAGCTGGTACAGCTATAGTATGAATGCTGTCGGACTCTTCCTGGCATGCCTGCTTCTGTCCTTAATGTTTTCGTTTCCCTTCTGGTATGCATTTATGGCCGGATTCGGCTATCTGGGCTCCCATCAGTGTATGGACATGCTGCAGATGCGGCGCTTTCAAAAGAAAAACAGCTTTTATTTGGATGCGAATATATGGAAGCTCCTCATTTCACTTGGCTCCTTGATCCTGCTGTATGCGCTATACTGGCTGAAAGTGGATTTCAGCTTTGCTCCACGGCTGTTCTGCATCTTTGCACTTGTGTGTGCAGCAGCCATCATTCCCTATCTGCGTTTTGAAAGCGGCTATCATGCTTACAGTGAGCTGCTGACACGTCTGCTTACGGATAATCATGAAATATTGCAGCTGGATAGCAGTCGGATGAAGCAGATGGAGGTAGCTTTGGATGAAAAGAGCTATACCAGTGAGGAGCTGCAATATCAAACGGAGAAAACGGGCTACGCCTTTTTAAATGATCTATTCTTCCGCCGTCATAAGCATTTGATTTATAAGCCGGTAAGATTTCGTCTGGTGATGATGACAGTGCTCTGGCTTGCAGGAACACTTTTGATAATTATGCTGAAGGATGATATGAAACTCACGAAGGATATTCTGGAGCTGCTTCCGCCATTTGTATTCCTTTCCTATATTCTCAGCATCTCACAGCGTGTCTGTAAGGCAATGTTTATGAACTGTGATGTGTCGCTGCTGCATTACAGCTATTATCGCAGAAAGGAGGCGGTGCTGGTAAATTTTCGGCTTCGCTTAAAAAAGCTCTGCTTCTATAATCTCCTGCTCATCATGGTGCTTTGCCTGTACATGAATATCACCGTGGTGCTTGCCGGATTGCCCTATACTCTCTCAACGCTTCTTCTGTTCGATTTTGCTTTGCTTTGTCTGGCTGTGTTTTTCAGTGTTCACTATCTGTTTGTCTACTATATCTTTCAACCGTATAACGAACAGTTTGATATGAAGAATCCGTTCATGTCAATCCTGAACGGCATGGTGTACCTTTTTTGCTATTTCTGCATGCGGTTGGATGGAAATCTGGTGTTTGTCTGCGGTGTATTGGCTGCTACAATTCTATATATTCCGATTGCGCTTACCCTGGTGTACCGTCTGTCACCGAAGACGTTCCATTTGAAATAGATATTTTGAGCGTATACAGGCGGCTTAGATAGTAAAACGAAGAAAATAATTGTAAAAATATATTGCTATTATTTACAAATTTTGGTAATATGTAAATGTAATAAAGTGTTCATAAAATTATACATTTAGAGACAATGTGTTTTATCGCGATATTGTCTCTTTTTTTATACTTTTTCCCGTGTTTTTCTTTAAATCACCTCTATTTAATAAAGTATAATATTATGCATAGGGAGTAGCGCATCGCCGATATATCGAATGAAAGAATCCATGAAAATATCCGCTGTGCGGTATGTAAATGTTTATAAATATATAATAAAGATGAGGTAAGCAAAGAGAATCAGAGGCTATGATGATAATGTCAGAATGGGAGGATGTATATGAAAAGAAGGTTTATCGTGTGTGCACTGACGATAGGAATGATGCTGATGATGATTCCACAGAATTTCATATATGCAGTATCAAACACCGAAGTCGAGGTGACTAGCACAGAAATACATGCTGAAAATGTAAAAGCTGATGTTTCCTATATTGGTAAAAAAGCAGATACGGGAGTGCAGGAAGCAACCTTAGCAGCATCAGCTCCTACAGATCCAACCTTCTTTACATTTGATACAGCAAATCCGGGAATGATTACAAACTATTCTGCAAGACCGGATGCCCCTAAGGATATCGTAATTCCGGATTCCTATGTAAAGGATGGAAAGACGATTGAAATTACAGCAATAGGACAGAGTGCGTTTTCAGGTCAGGAGCTGACATCTGTTGTGCTGAATGATAATCTTTTATCCATTGGGAACAATGCTTTTTCCAGTAATACAAAGATCACCTCCATTGTCATCCCAAACAGTGTAACATCCTTAGGAAGGAGTGCATTTTACGGCTGCAGTGCTTTATCTTCGGTAACTCTGTCAGATCAGCTGAAAGAGCTGCCTGACTCTGTATTCGAAGGTACTAAAGTTGACAATCTGATTGTACCGGAGGGTGTTTTGAATATCGGCAGCAGAGCATTTTACGGGGACAGTGCCTTGAAGAATATTCAGCTTCCCTCGACACTGACAGGAATCGGATCAAATACGTTTTATCGTGCCGGCGCTTTACAATCCATTACTCTTCCCGATAAACTTCAGTTGATATCAGACAGTGCATTTGCATTTAGCGGATTAACAAGTCTGTCACTTCCGGATGCTATTACAAGCATTTCCAGCAATAGCTTTTCCAACTGTACGGCCCTTCAGAATATCAGATGGCCTGCCAATCTGAAAGCTATTAAGAGCAGTGCATTTTCAGGCTGCTTCAATCTTTCTGACATCACATTGCCTGATAGTGTTGAGACAATTGACGCTAAGGCATTTTACAGCTGCTCCGGCTTGCAGAAGATAACAGTGGGCTCATCTATAAAAACAATAGGCCAAAATGCATTTAACGGAACAAAAAGCGGAATCGAAATTCATTTAGAGCAAAAGGCTGTGAACGATGTGACAGGCGCTCCCTGGGGAGCGGTAAAAGCGCAAATATATTGGCAGAGTGATGATGATTCCTGTTTTTATATTAGTGGTGATGGCACAATATTGGGCTTTAAGCCATTAAATCATACGACAGGTTCATCGCAGCATACGGCGTCTAAAAATCACACGATTGTAAATATTCCCTCTGTGATAAATGGAATTACGGTGACTTCCATTGCTGATAATGCATTTAACAGTAATTCCGACATTTTAGCTGTTAATTTTCCAAATACGTTAAAAAGCATAGGTACTAGGGCTTTTTATGGATGTGGAAAATTAGGCTATAACGATAAAAAAATAGTATTTCCTGATTCCGTTACCGATATCGGTGAAGAGGCATTTGTCTCGTTTAGTCTTGCAGTAACTCAGATCCAATTTGGGTCAGGTATTAAAACGATTGGTAAGGACGCTTTCCGTGTAACGAATGCTATGAAAATTCATCTATTGTCAAAAAACGTAAATGAGGTTACAGGAAGTCCATGGGGCGCAAGCAAGGCTTCTATTTACTGGAAAGACAGCGATACTTCCTGCTTCTATGTAGATGATAAGGGGAAATTGATCGGTTTTAAGCCATTAGATCATACTGGCTCTGATGAACACACAGCCTCACAAAATCACACCGTGGTAGACATACCGGAAGAGGTTCGCGGAATAAAGGTGACAAGCATTGGAGCGAATGCATTTGCAAATTCCGATATAACTTCAATCTCATTTCCTGATACCGTCACAGAAATAGAGGAAGCAGCTTGTAAAAATTGTAAGTCCTTAAGCTATGTGCGACTGCCGAGAAATTTGAACATGATACCTGATTATATGTTTTATGGCTGTACACAGTTAAACACCATAATTTTACCGGACGGACTGACAACGATTTCCGATTATGCATTTAGCAATACTTCGCTTGAGACGGTAACATTTCCTGATACACTGCAGAGTATCGGGACTCATACATTTGAAAAGACGAAGATAACATTCCTGCATTTACCTGACAGCGTTACAAAATTGGGTACCGGTGTATTCAGTGACTGTTCTGAGCTTACAGAAGTTACTTTGCCGAACAAGCTGAATAGTATCTCAGGAGCAATGTTCTCTAACGATAAAAAATTAACAACCATCATCCTTCCCGAATCCACCAAAACAATCGGCACATTTGCATTTTCAAATTGCAGCTCACTATCCACCCTCACATTGCCATCAGGTATTACAGAAATTTATGATTATGCATTTCAGGGCTGTACATCTCTGGATAGTCTAACGCTGCCGGAGGGATTGATCAGATTGGGGGAAAATGCAATAAATGGTACCAATGTCTCACAAATCAAGCTTCCGTCAACTCTGTTGTATGCTTCAAAGTCTCTGACTGGCTATAAGGGAAATACCATTTATGTTCATCAGGCTCGGGATTCTTCTGCAATTGCCTGGGCACAGCCATGGGGAGCAACCGGAGCGACCGTATATTATGATGGTGAGTATACCGATATCACTACCTCAGTAACATATGATGCAGTATACAGCAAAGCAACGATTCATGCCGTCATTACAGCTCCTGAAAATGCTATGATTAAATCTGTTACATTGCCGGACGGAGAAAAAAAAGATTTTCTGAATACTCCTGTTTATGAATTTGATTATCCGGTTCATATGAATGGAGAATATACGATAACGGCTTCGACAAATAGTGCGGATACAATACAGGCTGTTAAAGTTTCGGAGCTTGTCTATGCACGAATAGAAGCAAACAGCTTTTCTCTGTCCCTTAACAAGGTGTCAAATCTTACAGAACAGAGTATCCTAAGCAGCGCGCAGGCACATGCATATCGTAACAATGACGAGCAAACGCCCATTACAGTAACACTAGAAACATCGCTGCAGGATATAAAACATGCATTGAATAAATCAGGCAGCCGAACAAATGCGGTGCTGAGCGCTACGACAAAGACACCGGATGATAAGACTGATATTACAGTGAAAAAGGAAATTATCATTTCTGTTAGTGACGTGGTACGAGTTACTTTTAAGGACTGGAACGGTACGATATTAAAGGATGCGACAGAAATAACTGTTGGAAGCAGTGCAGTTCCGCCAGCTGACCCGAAACGTGAGGGATATACATTTACCGGCTGGGATCATCCATTATCGAATATTCAGGAGGATACCGTATTTACTGCCCAGTATATGCAGAAGCAATATTCAGTAAAGTACGATACCAATGGCGGTACACCTGCTTATCCGGATAAAATAGTAACATGGGAGCAAAAGAATCTGTTGCCGGGGATTCCCAAAAAAGAGCATTATGAATTCCTGGGCTGGCGCATTGCAGGAAGCAGTGAAAATATAACCAGTGACAGTGCTTTTAAGGAGCTTGCTTATAATGATCAGGTTTCATCCATCGCACTGTTCGCTGCTTGGAAACCAGTATCGTATAAACTGCATCTTATCACCAATGGAGGAAGAGAGCCGGATATTGAAAGATCCTTTACGATTGAAAACAATAAAGTGGATATCAGTGATGTTAAGGTAACAAAAATCGGAAGCAGCTTTTCCGGATGGAATACAATGCAGGATGGCAGCGGTGATACAGTTGAAGCTTTACAAGACTATGAGCCGCCATTAAAAGATACATATTTATATGCTCAATGGACAGCACAGGATGCCAGCTATTATGTAGCTATTCCTAATAAGATAACATTGCATAATATACCCGGAAGCGGTTATGCCGGTGCATCGGAAGTGATTCAAATGGATGAGTCTCATGTTGAAGATGCCACTATGCCGGATAAGGCGGTTGAAGTTTATTGTACGCCGTCCATCACCCTGACAAATACTGAATCACAGAATGCCTATACTGCGAAGGTACTGACATCTGAACAAAAACCATATGAAGATGCTTCCAAACCGCTAATGATTTTAAGCATGAAGGGAACCAAGCAGAAGGAATTCCACCTCCGCACGGTGAAAAACAGTCAATGGAAGCGCGGTATATATGAAGGAAGCATGATGTTTCGCTTTAGATTGGGAGGGTGATTGTATGCATAGCAAAAACTATGGGACTGCATTGTTTCTTATCCTGATGATTTTTGGTCTTACAATTCTTCCTGTAAATGCACATGAGGTAGAAGTAAGCTATGTACCACAGGATTATGAATTAAAAACCTTTCATATGGAAGTACGTATACAGGGAGAAGGTGCCGTGCTGGATCAGGGACTAACATTGAAAAATCCTACTTTCTTTACATTGCATTCTGATGAAAAAAAGCAGTTTGTAATGCAGCCTGCACAAGGATATGAAATTGCCGATATCCAATATGACGGGGAAGATATAACAAATCTGCTGCAGCAGCAGACACTTACTGTCAAAGGAAAGGATCATGATACAAAACTGATCGTTACTTTTTGTAAACAATCACAAAAACCCCGAAAGGACACAGATACAGTGGAAACAGGGGATTCGATAGCCACAGCAGTTTACCTTTCCATCATCTTGTTATCTGCTGGCTTTATCATCTTCGTCAGGAAGAAAAAGGAGAAGCTGCATGACAAGAGGTAAGCGCGAATTCAGAAGTAAGGGTGTAAACTGGCCATGTCTGTCACCAAAGGATATGAAGGAAAAGTATCAGAATAAGACCTATGCAGTGATAGGAGAGGTAGGGGCTAAAGCTATAAAAGGAAGGACTGTGGATATTTCCGCAGGACAGAAAAATTTAAAGGCTGCGCCGGCAGGAACCTATCACGCCATGCTGTATCGTACATATGGCTATATCGAAGTTGAAAAGGATACTTATCTTGCAGTAAAAAAGAGTAATATACACTATATTTTGCTGACGGCATGTATCGTGCTTGCCTTGTTTATCGGTATTACCTGGAATACACAGGGGAATGTGCCGCTAGATCCAAATTCACAGGATTACAAAGGTAAATTGCAGAGACCTGAAAATTGGGATGCGAATTCTATATTGATACCGGGATTTGACGATCTCCATATGAACGCTGATTCGGATACCATTTATGTGGCATTCAGTAATCCAAAGGAAAATCCATGTTACTTCCAATACACAATTGTTTTGGATAAAACAGAGGAGATTCTATATACAAGCGGGCTTATAGAGCCGGGGAAGGCAGTCGTAAAAGAAACGCTTAACAAACCGTTCCCGGAGGGTGTTTATCCGATTACAATTAAAATTCGCTCCTATTCTCTGGAGGATTATGAAAAAGAGCTAAATGGAGGAGCTGTACAAACAAATCTAGTTTCGCTAAAGGAATAGAAAAAAGATGGTAAGAAAGAAGAAATCTTCTTACAGATAAATGAGAATAGAGGAGGAAAAAAAATGAAAAAACTATTCGCAACAGCAGCAGCGATGGCAATGTTTCTGTCATTGGGTGCGACCACAGTATTAGCAGCAGATGAGGATACAAAGGATGTAGATGTCACTTATGACAATTCAGAAACGATTGTTGACCCTACGGATCCTGATGCAGGAAAATGGGGGGTACGAGTACCCGCATCCATTCAGTTTACAGAAACAACAAAATCGGTAAATGCTGATCTTGAACTGGTTGGTTTAAATGGTAATGACATTGCTGCAATGAATAAAGATGTAGACGTTACAGTTAAATCATCAAAGGGAATGAAATTATCTCTATCTGATGGAACGGATGAATTGCCGTATACACTGACATATGGATCAACGACAATGAATGGTTCAACACCAATTACTGTGAATTTGACATCACAGGCAACGAAGCAGGCCGGTACTGCAACCTTGCCAGGGTCATCTGTAGCAACCAAAAAAGGAGTACATAAGGATATCTTAACTTACACAGTAGCAATGCATAAATGATTATTGTTATAAGCCTTTATTGTAATAGTTTAGGCATTTCAGATAACGTGACAATGTAAACAAAACGGAATCAAACTGAATGAGGAGCCTATTTCAATCAGTCTGATTCCATTTTTTTCAATCGATTTATTAACTGATAGGAGCATATTATGGAAATAGAAACGTCGATTAAAAATGAGCAGTTTCAGATTATGAGAATCGAAGATACATATACCGTTCGAATCGATATTAAGGACCATATGAAGGAATTGTTTATAAAACATAAAGGGGATGGCTTTGTATGCTGCGGCTATGACTGGTGCACATTGCTGATTGCATTCATGTATCATAATGAAGAACTGAAAAATTTATGGTATGTTTTTGACTATGAACCGACGGATGAACAGTTATGTGTATCATCAAAGGATGGTGACGCTTTACAACAGCTTATGGAGGCATTTGGAAAGATATATAACAACGCAGCTTTTATAGAGCATTTAATGCAGGAGATTGACTATAAATAATGTTATGATGGAATGAAGCATTTTCTGATTGATCATTTATAATCATAGTATGAAAGGATGTCATAATGGAAATACAAATGCAACTGCGTATGCAAAATATCCTTAAAAAATAGATTGCGGAATTTTTTCTTTCCGCTATAATTATAGGAAGTAGGGAGATGAGGGCATGCTGAAGAAAAATTTTAATTATTTTACTATGTTTGCGACCGGGCTGTTTTTCTGTGTGCTCGGTTTTTCCTTTATCTTCGATTCTCTTGCTGTCTGGAACTGGCTGTATACCACACTTGTCATCGGTATATCCGTCGCCGGAGTCTTTCGTATGTTCAACATGATTCTGAATTACCGCAAGCTGAAGCATAAGGGTGGACAGTTTCTGGATATTATCGTGTGGCTGATTGCCATTATCATATCACTGACCATACCGGAAACCTTCTTCGCGATATTTCCACGGTTGATCGGCTGCTGGATCCTGCTGCATGCCATCATCAAAATTATCGTCTTTTATATCAAAATCAAGGATCGGCTGCCCATTCCGTTTACGAAGGTGATTTTTCTATGCGGCGATTTGATTATCGCTTTCTTTCTGATTGTAAATCCGGGAGCGCATGAGGATGTAATCAGCTTTTTTCTGGGAGCCTATTTTCTTATTTACGGAGGAAATACCCTGCTTGATCTGATACGGGAAATTCTGCCAAGCGGCAGCGGGGATAAGCTGGATCAGAAAATTCAGCTCTCGGTACCTCCGGTATTGTCTGCCATCATCCCTCCGCATTTGATGAGTACCCTTTTGAACAAGGATAAAGAGGATGAAATCAAGGAGCGCTTTGATGCCATAAAGGAGGATATTCCCGTTGATATGGAGGTGCTGATTCATTTAGCGCCAAGCGGACCCGCTATGTTTGGACATGCGGATGTCGTGTATCGCGGACTGGTCATATCCTATGGCTGCTATGATCCGCATAATCGACATTTGTTTGGAACATTGGGAGATGGTGTCGTCATTATCGCACCAAAGGATACCTATATCCGAAACTGTCTGGAGAATGAGAATAAGACACTGATCGGCTTTGGTGTATCTCTGAATGAGGAACAGAAAAAAAGGCTGAATGACCGCATTCTGGAGGTATTTGAGACCTTTTGCGATTTCGAGTGTGACGAGCAGCTGAAACAGAAAGGACTTCCTTGCAAGGGAGCGTGTGATGACTATCTGAGCCGTGTAACCAGAACATCACCGGATGCCAGATTTTATAAGATACGGGAAGGAAAGCTGAAAACCTTTTTTGTCGTTTCGAGCAACTGCGTATTTTTTCTGGGAAACCTGCTGAGCTCCATCGGCTTGAATCTGTTTGACCTCAGCGGTATTATATCTCCGGGAGCGTATTATGATTTTTTAAACAAGCAGTTTAAAAGTCACAAGGGATTTATTGTTTCCCGCAGACTATATCGGAAAAAGGATGTGGATCAGTTTGATTAAAGCATATCTGAAATCTATAAATAATCGCCAAATGGTACAGAATCGGAAGCACACATCAGGATTTATCAAAGCAGAGCGAAGTAGTTACACATCTGCGGCTGATAAGTCTTTTTTTTAGAAGAAAGCTTACGAATTTGCAAATAGGATGAACAATAGCTGTACGAGGTTTCCTGCTATGTGATGGTTTACGGGGATACATGTGCAGTCTTCCTTAATAAGACTGTAAAGGAATGTTCTGAACCTTACAAAATGGTCACATTTCTATGAATACATTGACAAATCCAGTTAATTCTTATAGTGTATTAGTGTAATAGATACAGTAGTACAGTTATCGTTTTGTACAGGGAGGAGAATATTATGCTGGAGCTTAAACATATAGCAAAGACGTATAAAACAACAAAGGGAGTGAGAACTGAGGCTTTGAAGGATATCAATCTGCGCTTTCCACAGCGCGGGATGGTGTTCGTATTAGGAAAATCAGGGTCTGGGAAATCCACCTTACTGAATATCATCGGCGGACTGGATCAGGCAGATACAGGGGAAATCATCATCAACGGAAAAAGCTCTGCGGATTTCAAGCAATCAGATTATGATTCCTACCGCAATACGTATGTGGGATTTATCTTTCAGGAATTCAATCTGATGGAGGAATACACCATCGAGAAAAATATCGCCATGGCGCTGCAGCTGCAGCAGAAGGAAGCGTCTTCTGCACAAATCGAGCAGCTGCTGGAACGTCTGGGTCTGAGCGGCTATGCGACGAGATATCCGAATGAATTATCCGGAGGACAGAAGCAGCGCGTTGCCATCGCGCGTGCCTTGATCAAGGAACCGGAAATCCTGATGGCAGATGAGCCGACAGGAGCGCTGGATTCTGCGACAGGGAAAGAAATATTCGATACTCTGAAGGAATTGAGCAGAGAAAAGCTGGTCATCGTTGTCAGTCATGACCGGGAGTCTGCACAGGACTATGCAGATCGGATTATCGAATTTAAGGACGGTGTTGTGGAATCTGATACAGCACCCGATGTCGATGAGCAGCATGAGGTATTTGAAGCTATTCATTCCCATCTGCCGTTCAAAGACAGCTTCCGACTTGGATTTTCCTGTCTTGGCCACAAAAAGATCCGAATGGTATTCACCATTCTGCTGACCAGCTTCGCCCTGCTGCTCCTGGCACTTTCGGATGCTGTTGGAAATTTCAGTTCGGTAAATGCCCAGTATAAGGCAGCTGAGGAATTACAGGAGCAGTATGCCGGTGTTCGTTATCAGTATCTGGATGATAATGGAAATACCATCTATACCGGTATGGATACACAGATAAAGGATTCGGATATCCATGCTGTTTTAAAGGAGAATGCAAAGCAGAAGTTCGCAAAGGTCTATTCCTGGGACACGATGCCGCTGCGTCTGGGAGATTTGGGAATCGAAGAGCTGGACAGTACGGCGTATTCCGCTGCAGTCGAACAGTATAAGCTGACGGAAATGAGCAGCTTTGATACTCTGGGCTACAAGGATATCAAGGGATCCTTTCCCAAGGATTACAGGGAAATGGCAATTTCCTCCTATCTGGCGGATATCATTCTCACACAGGGAATCGCAGATGAGAAAGGAAAGCTGCAGTTTCCGAAGACATATGATGATATTCTGAAAAACGTAAAGCTTCCAATCGGAGATACATGGATGCGCATCAGCGGGATTGTAGTCAAGGATACCGGCAAATATGAATCCCTGAAGAAGGTCAGTGCGAATAATATTGACAGTGAAACGTACAAGCTGGTTCGTGAATTCCGAAATATAGCAAGCATAAGCTGTAATAAGCTGTATGTGAAAGAGGGCTTTGTAAACACAGTGAAGCAGCAGAAGGGAACGGTTCTGGACAGCAGTAAGCATACATTATATCTGCGTGTGAATGAGCAGGATATGGGCATGTCCTCACTGGCTTATCCTGCGCAGACGGTTACCTATTTCAATGGTACGGAAATGGTTTCCACTAAGAGCGTGAAAAAAGATGAAATCCTGCTTACGCCGGATATGCTGATGCTTATTCTGGGAAAATCGGAAAGCTTCTACAGTGATGCTATGGCGAAGAAGTCTTCGGAAGAAATCCGCACAGCTCTGCAGGACAGTGCGAAGCGGTTGATTGGAAGAAGTGTGGAGCTGCATGTACAGGAGGGCTTTGGAAACAGCGGTGAGCTTTTGAAGCAGCAGGTACGCATTGCCGGTGTAGTGATGCCGGAGGGAAAGTTCAGTATGGAGGATGTTTATCAGATCAATGATAATATGGTCAATCAGGAGCTGATTGCCGCTTACATTCCGGATACGCTGTATGTCAGTGAGCTGCTGGGAAGCTTTGATGATACCACATTGAAGCCGTTTCTTGAACAATACGATATCGGCAACAATCTGTATGCCAACACGGTAGCTACGCAGGATGTCAAGAGCATCAAGGATTTTGCGAGCTTCGCTACCAGGGTGTTCTTCTATGCAAGCATTGCCCTGTTCATCTTTGCGGCAGTGCTGATGATGAATTTCATCATTGTATCGATTTCCTATCGTAAAAAGGATATCGGGATACTTCGTGCCATCGGCGCAAGAAGCACAGATGTTTTGAAAATCTTTATCTGGGAAGGAGTCATGCTGGCGGTAATCTCCTATGTGATAACCATGATAGGTCTGCAGCTGGTGTCACTGATCACCAATACGTTCGCAAAGGAGGAAATCGGTGTTCTGATTTCACCGGTCATCATTACATTGCGTCAGCCGCTGCTGATGCTGGTAATCGTTGCGGCAGTAACCTTTATCGCCTGTATCCTTCCGGTAACAAGAATTGCCCGTCAGCGTCCGATAGACGCAATCAAGAAGTAAATGAAAGAACAATGATCAAACAGAATCCATTCATCGAAAAAAAGCAGGATAATTTTATTGATTATCCTGCTTTTCATTGATAAAGAACCGGATGTTTAACGCGGGTGACATCCGTAAATCAGCAGGTGAAAAAATTTTATATAGGATACAGCATAATCGCTGTTTATATAATGAAGAATTGATGGTTTCTCTGCTTTACATACCAGAACCGAAAAAGCATGAAGAAACCTCATACATATAAGGAAGAATCCATGGTTTATGCTGTTAGTTTTGTTTTACACAGTAGATTTATTGTGTTCACTTTCGATTCGTTGTATAATAAAAACGCTATAATTTTGAGGTGAGAACATGGAAAAAATACGTGTGGAGGATCTGACCTTCTCTTATGATAAGGAAACAAATGCAGTGGAGCATGTTTCTTTTTCAATTGAAGAGGGAAGCTATACAACCATTATCGGACATAACGGAAGCGGCAAGTCAACGATTGCTAAGCTGTTGATCGGTTTGCTGGATAAGGATCAGGGACATATTTATGTGGATCAGGATGAACTGAGCATGGACACCCTGTATGATATTCGCAATAAGGTGGGAATCGTGTTTCAGAATCCCGACAACCAATTTATCGGCGCTACCGTAGCGGATGATATCGCGTTTGGGTTGGAAAATCATCAGGTGGAAACGGAAAAAATGCAGCCGATTATCGAACGTTTTGCACAGAAGGTGAAAATGACGGAATATATGCAGAGTGAACCGACCAAGCTGTCCGGCGGGCAGAAGCAGCGTGTGGCAATCGCCGGTGTTCTTGCCATGTCTCCGCAGATTCTTATTTTTGATGAATCCACGAGTATGCTGGACCCGCAGGGAAAAGCGGAAATCAATGAGCTGATTCAGGAAATTCATAAAGAAAGCAAGATTACAATTATTTCGATAACCCATGACATTGAAGAGGTCAGTAGGTCGGACTATGTCATCGTCATGGATGGCGGACACGTGGTTATGAAGGGACTTCCTGACGATATTTTAAGAAAAGAAAAAGAGCTGATCGATCTTCAGCTGGATATACCGTTTGCCTTAAAGTTCACAAAGGCCATGCGTGCACATGGTGTGGATATGAAGGATTGCACAACGATGGAAAAGGTGGTGGATGAAGTATGCCGATTACATTTCGAAAAGTAGCACATACCTATAATGCGGATTCTCCGTTTTCCTATGCAGCCTTAAAGGGCATTGATCTGGAGATTCCCGAGGGTAGGGTAACTGCCATTATCGGTGAAACCGGCAGTGGAAAGTCTACCCTGGTACAGCATCTGAATGCGCTGCTGCTTCCTACGGAGGGAGAAGTGCAGATTCTGGATAAAACGATTACCGCCGGCAGCAAGCCGAAAAATCTGAAGGAGCTGCGCCGTCTGGTCGGTCTGGTGTTCCAGTTTCCGGAATATCAGCTGTTTGAAGAAACCATTGAAAAGGATATCAGCTTCGGACCGAAGAATTTCGGCGTCAGTGCTGAGGAAGCGGCACAGCGTGCGAAGGAGGTACTGAAGGTCGTCGGTTTGGATGAAAGCTACCTGCAGCGCTCACCGTTTGATTTATCCGGGGGACAGAAGCGAAGAATTGCCATTGCCGGAATCCTTGCCATGAACCCGGATGTGCTTGTACTGGATGAGCCGACTGCCGGACTGGATCCGCAGGGAGCCAGCGATATGATGCGGCTGTTTGTGGATATGAATAAGAAATACGGAAAAACCGTTTTGATCGTAACACATGATATGGAGCATGTATTACAATATTGTGAAGAGGTTGTCGTTGTTCAGGACGGAAGCGTCAAAAAGCACTGTGATGTGCAGTCCTTCTTTGAAACCGTAGAGCTCCTGCAGGAGCTGAATATCAATCCCCCGGCTGTGATACGGCTTCGGGAAGAGCTGATTCGCCGCGGCTTTTCCATCGACCGCACTCTGCTGGACATGGACAAGCTGGCTGCGGCTGTCGCTTGTGAGGTGAAGAAGCATGAATAATATCGCACTTGGAAAATATCTGCCGCTGGATTCCATCATTCATCATATGGATCCCAGAGCCAAAATCGGTGCCATGCTGATTATGATGATTGCGATTTTCATACCGGCAGGCTATGCGGGCTATGGAGTTATTGCGGCTGCGGTCATCGGAACTGCTCTGCTGGCACGTTTAAAGCTGTCCTTTTTATGGAGAGCAATGAAGCCGATGCTGTTCATGCTGACGTTTCTGCTCATCATCAATCTGCTGGTTATCCGTGACGGGGATGTTCTGTTTACCATATTCGGATTTTCTGTCTACACCGGGGCAATTGCACAGACCCTGTATATCGTTGTCCGTCTTGCTTTAATGATTATGATTACCACAATTCTGACTGCCACCACAAAGCCGCTGGAGCTGACGCTGGGAATCGAAGACCTGCTGAAGCCGTTTCAGGTCATTCATGTACCTGCTCATGAAATTGCCATGATGATTTCCATCGCGCTGCGCTTTATTCCAACGCTGATTGAAGAAACACAGCGCATCATGAAGGCGCAGGCATCCCGTGGTGTGGATATGGAGGAGGGAAGCCTGATGGAAAAGGTGAAGGCGATTCTTTCTCTGATCGTACCGCTGTTTGTATCTGCATTCCAGCGTGCCGAGGATCTGGCGTATGCCATGGAGGCAAGAGGCTATATCCCCAACCGTATGCGGACGCGCTATAAGCAGCTGAAGATGGAAGGCAGAGATTATGTTCTGCTTAGTGCATCTGTTCTGGTTTTCGCTGCAATGGTTGCTATGATGCTGTATGCCTAGATATAAGGTGATTCTCAGCTATGACGGTACTGCCTACGGAGGCTGGCAGCGGCAGACGAATACGCATTCCATACAGCAGGAAATTGAAGCAGCCATGGAAAAAATCGAAGGCAGCTTTATCCGTATTACGGCAAGTGGAAGAACAGATGCCCATGTGCATGCACTCGGACAGGTATTTCATTTTGATTCCGCTAAGGATCTGGCACCGGAGAACTGGAGGCGTGCTTTAAATTCCCTGCTTCCTCACGATATCCGGATACAGGATGTATGTCTTGTAGAGGATGACTTCCACGCACGCTTTCATGCGGTAAGCAAGCGCTATGATTATCTGATTACAACGGATGTGAACAATCCGTTTTATTATCATTATATGGGGAAGGATCGCAAGGTGCTGGATGTAAAACGTATGAGTGAATGTGCCAGAGTGTTTCTGGGAACCCATGATTTTACAAGCTTCACCAGCAGCAAGCTTGATCCGCGCAAATCAAAGGTCAAAACCATCACCCGTTTGGATATCGTACAGGAGGAGCATGCTGTCCGCCTTGTTTTCGAGGGGAACGGTTTTTTGCGCTATATGGTGCGTATGATTGCACAGACCCTGATTGAAGCAGGCAAGCATCGTCTGGATGTTGCGGATGTCAAACAGATGCTGTATGGGCAAGATAAGCATCTGTGCCGGTATAAGGCACAGGCGGAAGGACTTTATCTGGTCCACGTAACCTATGCGGATACGAAAAAAACAAAGGAATAAGTACAAAATGACTTGCTATCGGCAGGTCGTTTTTCTGTTTGCAGATGTTCTCAAAAATGCACATTTCCTTTTCATGCCTGCAAAATGTGGGTTAAGGAAAGCAAGCTGCTGTTTTCGCCTGTACCGAGGGCTTTTAAACAGCATATGATAAAAAACAGGTATAAAAGCTTGGATATGGTTCATAACATAAAAGAGCAGTAAGCATATGACTTGAAAAAATAAAGCTACTTGTATATGATAGTCAGGTACAACGAGGAGGGATTTTATGAAAAACGTGTTTCTAAGCCAGTTTCTGATGATCAGTGAGTGGAAAACCATTGTGTTTCTCATCGCCTATCTGCTGCTGGCTTTTGCAGTATATAAGCTTCCAAAGAAAAAATTCAGCTTTTCCAGCAAGGTGCTGATTGCGACTGTGCTCGGTCTGGCACTGGGACTTGCCATGCAGGCGGTATCCGGTTTTGCGGCAGACCCGATGAAGATTCCGTTTGTGAATGAAACGACACTGTGGTATTCGCTTATCGGTAACGGCTTCATTGATTTTATCCGTATGCTGGTAATTCCGCTTGTCATGGTTTCCATCATTCATGTTATCCTTCATATGGATGAGCGTGAAAATGTACGCAAGCTTGTAAAACACAGTATTCTTACTACCATGGGTATGGTGGCCGTTGCCGCTGTTGTCGGTCTGACACTGGGAATCGTCTTTCAGCTTGGAGGCAGCGGAAGTGCCGCATCCATCACAAACGGAGAGATGAAGGAGGTCGTACCGGTTGTGACGACTCTGCGCAATCTGATACCTGCCAATCCTGTGGAAGCCATGGTCAACAGCAATGTTGTTGGACTGGTAATCTTCTCCGCATTTTTCGGGCTTGCGGCACGCCGTATGCAGAAAAAGTATCCCGATACCATCCAGGTGTTTTATGAGCTGATTGATGCTCTGCACAAGATTATCATAAGTATTGCCATGACGATTATTAAGGGAATGCCATATGCAGTGCTGGCATTATTGGCAAATACGATTGCACAGCGCGGTCTGAACAGTATTCTGGAGGTTGGAAAGTTCATCGTGATTCTGTATATTGCATGTATCATACAGCTCATGATTCAACTGCTCGCTATTTCCTTTTTCAAGGTCAATCCGATCACATATTTGAAAAAAAGCTATTCTCTGTTACTGCTTGCCTTTACCTCCCGCAGCTCTCTGGGAGTTCTGCCGGCAACGATTGACACACTGACGCAGAAGCTCGGGGTGTCACAGGGAACCGCAAGCTTTGTATCCAGCTTTGGAACAACGGCCGGTATGCAGGGCTGTGCAGGAGTTTTTCCGGCGCTCCTGATTGTCTATGTCGCAAATACCAGCGGTACACCGATTGATATCAGTTTGATCATCATGTCCATCATTGTCATTACCATCGGCTCCATTGGTATTGCCGGTATCCCGGGTACCAGTACCATGGCGGCCTCAGTCGGTTTGTCCGGTGTTGGCCTTGGAGCATCCTTTGCTTTCATAACACCAATTCTGGCAATCGATCCCATTATTGATATGATGCGTACCATGCTGAATGTATCCGGGTCACTGACCAATGCCATCATGGTTGACCGTCAGCTGGAGCTGATGGATATGGAGCTGTATCAGGATATGACACGCAAGGAAGCAGAAAAGGTATAAAGTTGCGGGCATGGAATGAAATGAAATGTGCCTGCGTGAAACAGAAGAAACAGGGAACGGGCTTAGCCTGCACCTGTTTCTTTTTTTGTAATACATATGGAAGAGGGCAGAGAGTCTGAGCAGATTGTTTTTTGTCTATTGTCATGCAAGTGTTTCTCCGTTTCAGAGCGTCTATTTCTTTGTGGAGATCAGCTATTGGCAGCGGGTGTTTTGTATATTATAATGAGAATACGTACAGCTTGGGTAAATTTATGGAGAAAAGCAGGTGTAAAGCTGGTGGAAACGACAAGAACAGCGATATATCGATAGGAGAATACAGATGAAGAAAATAATACTAAATCAGGCATCACTGAAGCTTATCGCAATGGGTCTGATGCTTCTGGACCATATATATAAAATTTTCTGCTTTGATGTACGGGATTTTCTTCTTGTACATACCACGCTGACACAGGAAGTCATTCAATGGGGAATTCAGCTGATCGGTATGCTTGGCGCCGCCTCCTTCTGGATCTTTGCATTTTTCATAGCAGAGGGCTGTCGTAGGACTCACAATCGCAGTGCCTATCTAATTCGATTGCTGATTATGGGGCTGATATCGGAAATTCCCTTTCAGTATATGATCTGCATTTTACTGGATGCACCGCTCACTCTGCACTTCGCTTTAACGAACATTTTTTTCACCCTTTTTCTGGGAGCTACAGCTATTATGGCCTATGATGCTTTCAGAAGCAGACAAACGCTTCAAAAGCTCTCCCTCCTACCATTGCCTCTTTGCATGCTTATCGCATATGTCCTGCAAACAGACTACGGTGCCCTTGGTGTTCTGGCGATTTTTGTCTGCTATTGCGGAAGTGATGAATATCGTCTGTATCGTCTGGGAGGGGTCATCCTGTTGGAAGCCTCTACTCTCCTTATACAGGGACAAAGCCTTCAGGCAGATGATCTGCTGTATGCTTTCCTGTATATCCTCTACGCTTCTTTGTCCCTGCCGCTGTTATCCTGCTATAACGGTAAAAAAGGAGCCCTGCCAAAATGGTTATTCTATACCTTCTATCCCTTGCACATCACCATTCTGGTTGTATTGTATATCACTGCATGAAAAGACAAGAAAATCATACAGGAAGCTATCCTGCATGTACCGAGCTGTTTTCTATTATGTTAATAGCAGGGCTGTAATTTTCTCTTTATTTTATAGCCGCTCTTTTCATATCGGAAAGACTTTAATGAAAACTTCTATGAGTATCGTGAATGCTAAAAGGATACGAGTTTAAGAATTTGCTGCAAAGAACATATCAAATAGCATTCTTATAAAGCGTTGACGGCTAAACAATTCATCGAAAGCAGAAAGAAATGACGATATTGAAGCAGTATGATATAATGTACAGAATGATAAACCGGCATCAGTCGTTTATATGATAGGAGGCTGTTAACAATGAATATACAGCGCATTGCAAACCGGCATCTTGAAGATGTAACCAAATTGGTTACAAAGGTTTTTATGGAATTTGAAGCACCGGATTATACGGATGAGGGGATAAAAACGTTTTTTGATACTGCATTGCATAATCACAAGTTTATGGACCAACTGGATATCTGGGGGGCATATATAAACAAAAAACTGACTGGTATAATTGCGACTAGAAACAACGGCAGTCATATAGCGCTGTTCTTTGTTGATGATGAATATCATCGACAGGGAATCGGACGAAGGTTGTTTGAAGCAGCATTAAAAAATTCTTCTTCCAATGAGTTAACTGTAAATGCATCTCCTTATGCCAGGGAAATTTATCACCATTTGGGCTTCAAAGCCACAAATACTGAACAAACTGTTATGGGGATACGCTTTATTCCAATGATATACAGAAGCAAAACAAGAGACTGCTAAACTCCGCCTTCAATTAACATAAGCTTTTATATAGCATTATTTATGTTTTTTTTCATTGCAACTACGAGTTGATACATTTCCATGCTTGCATAGTGGCTATGCAACTGAATACTTGCTATAATCGCATCATGAAAGGAGTGCTGATCATGAAGTTAGCGGAAAGAATACAATATTTAAGAAAAATGAAAGGAATCTCACAAGAGGAGCTTGCTGAGAAAGCAGGTGTTTCCAGACAGGCTGTTTCCAAATGGGAGAGTGATCAGAGTACACCGGATGTAGAAAAAATAATTATAATGAGTGATTATTTTGGAGTTACAACAGATTATATCCTAAAGGGCATTCAGACGGTAGAGAGCAAAGAACAAAAAAGCAGGGAGCTTGCGAGTAAGGTACTTTATATCTCATCAGCAGCTTTTGTTGTAATAGGTCTGTTCTGTGCATTTGGAGGCTGGTATGCGCAACAGACAATGGAAGCTGTTTGGGGAGCAATGATCGTTCAAGTAGTGGGTGTTGCCGGATTTTTTATAGCAAGCATACTGTCCAGAGAAAAGGCTCCGATTTATATTACGTGGATTCTTATCAATGGAATCGTTTTTATGCCTGTATCTATCATGACCGGATATATTGCAGACCTAGTTTTCAAGCAAGGGTGGATTTCTCCTTATCCAATAGGGATCATTCATACCTTAGCATTTGCAGTTGTATACCTGTCCGTTTTAATTATGAGTTATTTCATTCTGAAGAAACGACAGGAAAATGCAGTTGATATTCAGAAATTTTATTGAATACCATCACTGACACGGGTCTGAGCGGATCAAGTGTCAGACGATATTTTAAATCTTATAAAACAGAATATGCTTTTATTACTCAGGTGAGATTCTGGAACAGCTGGTGGCTACGAGTTGTTGTGGTGTATGATTATCGTGATATACTCAAATAGAAAGCTATGGAGGGTTAAAAATGAAAACAATTGGCTTAATTGGTGAAATGAGTTGGGAAAGTACAATCCCGTATTATCAAATTATCAATGAAGGAGTTAAGGCACAGCTTGGCGGACTGCATTCAGCAAAAATTATTCTTCACAGTGTGGAATTTGATGAAATTGAAAAATGCCAGTCAAGAGGTGACTGGAAAAAAAGCGGAGAAATATTAGGGAAAGCTGCTCAGGGATTAGAAGGTGCCGGTGCGGATTTAATTTTGATCTGTACAAATACTATGCATAAGGTTGCACCTCAAATCGCATCCATGATTCATATTCCCATCATCCATATAGCAGATGCGACAGCAGAAGAGCTTTTAAATCACAATATTCATAGAGTGGGATTGTTAGGCACAAAATATACGATGACTCAGGATTTCTATAAGCAAAAACTGGTAGAGAGAGGCATAGAGGTTATCGTTCCTGAAGCAACGGAGATTGAAGTGATCAATCATATTATTTTTCATGAACTCTGCGTTGGTCAAATAAAGAAGGACTCACGGAAAAAATTCCAGAGCATTATAGAGCGCATGAAGTCCAGAGGAGCTGAGGGTGTTATTCTTGGCTGTACGGAAATCGGACTTCTTATTCATCGATCAGATTCTTCCATCCCTGTATTCGATACAACGTGTATTCATGCAAAGCGTGCAGTAGAAATCGCATTAGGGGATGGAAGGATGGGAAATTGCTGAGACGATTGTTATGGATGTATGGAAAACACTATATAAGTAAGCAAGTGAGCAATATCCCCCCTGAAGAAGTAACCCCTGTTAACTATGCACACCATGTTGCCTGTGAACTTGAAGCAGGCAATGGGGATATTGATACCGGCTTTTGTATGGAAAGCTGTAGGGAAGCTTTTGTACTGAATATGTGCATAGACAGCGGAAGCTATAATCAAACATTTGATTGCCTTTCGTGAAATGGCTCCATATGAAGGTGGAACCGGCAGGCTTGTTGAGGGCTTCTTCATCAGTTAAACGAAGAGAACGAACATATGGAAAAAATGGTTGATTTTAAGAAAAGGAAATTGATGTGTTCATAGGGCTGATGCCAAAATAGCGGGAAAGAATGATACATGAATGCAAATGCAAAATGGCTGCTTTTCATCCATACGAAGGTAAGCTGCAGCACAGTGACGTTGCATCGTTTCTTCATTCAGTAGTGCCATCTTTCTTGTATCGTATATGCGCAGGACACGGAAAATTATAAAAAAGAACACGGTCATTGCGTGCATACAGCATGATTTTCATTTTTCTGCTAAAGAAATCGTATTATGAACATAAAGGAGCTGTTATTTACAAATTTATTAAATAGCAGCTCTTTTTGTTGTGTTTTTATGAACAAATTACATGAAAAACAGAAAATATAACAAAGAATTTACATAATTTATGAAATGTTAAGGGTTCGTAAAGAGGACGTTAACACTTAATGAAAGCTATTGTAATCTTTTTTCACTTTTCTATAATGGACACAAGCGAGTAAAATATCGCGATGAGGAGAGTGACGTATGCTGACACTGAATAATCTGAAGAAATCGTATGATCAGACATCGATTCTGAATGGAATCAGTCTGTCGATAGAAACCGGGGAAATCGTTTCCATACTGGGACCGAGCGGAAGCGGTAAAACAACCCTGCTGAATTGTATACTGGGTATCACAGACATTGACAGCGGGAGTGTGGTATTCAATGGACAGGATGTTACCGGAGTATCCATGGAGGAGCGCGGATTCAATATCGTATTTCAGGACTATGCCCTGTTTCCGAATCTGAACGCCTATGAAAATATCACCTATGGTCTGAAGAACAAGCCGGGAATTTCCACACAGCAGGAGGTGAATGAGCTGATTGAGCTGCTGGGGCTTTCTCAGCATCTGGATAAGCACATCGACCAGCTGTCCGGTGGCCAGAAGCAGCGTGTGGCACTGGCCAGAACCATGGTTATGAAACCGAAAATTTTATTGCTGGATGAGCCGCTGAGTGCGCTGGATGGTGTCATTAAGGAAAGCATCAAGGAGAAGATCAAAACGATTGCCAAGGAATTTCACCTGACAACAATCATTGTCACACATGATCCGGAGGAGGCGCTGACCTTGTCCGACCGCGTGCTGATCATGAAGGATGGCAGCATTTCGCAGTATGCGAAGCCGAAGGATATCATCGAGCATCCGCAAAACAGCTTCGTGAAGGAATTCATCCTGAACCAGCTGGAAATCAAACGCAATAATATCTTTACGTTGTTTGGAGAAACCTATGCATAAAAAGCAGCTGGAGCTAAAGGGAATCTATGTGGTTCTGGCGGCTTTGTTTCTCGTATTTCTCTTTATGCCGGTCGCCATTCTGCTGTATAAATCCTTTGAAAGCGGAACCTCACTGACACTGCAGCATTACCGTGATTTGATCTTCAGCGGCAAGTTTGTGAACGCCTTTGGCAACAGCTTTACGGTATCCGGTATCAGTGCCCTGGTGACAACGCTGCTTGCCTTTCTAATGGCCTACACCATCAATTATACAAATGTATCACAGCGGCTGAAAAAGGGAATCAGCAGTATTGCCACGCTGCCTATGCTGTTGCCGACCATCACCTATGGCTTTGCCATTATTTATACATTTGGAAAGCAGGGACTGCTGAGCAAGCTGCTGCATGTGCAGCTGTTTGATATATATGGTTTCAGCGGTCTTCTGATCGGCTATGTGATCTATACGCTGCCAATCGCCTTCCTTCTTGTGAACAATACGATGAAATTTATTGATAAAAAATTCATCATCGTTTCAAAAATCATGGGGGATTCCGGAGGAAAGCGCTTTTGGATGACCGCCCTGTCACCGATGATTCCAACCCTTGCGGCAGCCTTTATTCAGGCATTCTTTCTGAGCTTTACCGACTTTGGTATCCCGGCGGCCGTTGGTGGTGAATATGCGGTAGTCGCAACCACGCTGTATAATGAAATGCTCGGCTCCATCCCGAACTTCAGCAACGGCGCAGTTGTCGCCATGATGATGCTGCTTCCTTCCATCATCAGTATCATTCTTCTGAACTATCTGGAGCGCTATAATGTCCGCTACAACAGGATCAGTGTTATCGAGCTGCCGGAAAACAGGAAACGGGATCTGTGGTGCGGCATTGGCTCCGGTCTTGTCCTGTGCGGTATTGCTCTGGTATTTGCTGTCATTATTCTGCTGCCGTTTGTAAAGGAATGGCCGTATGATATCAGCTTTTCCCTGCAGCATTTCACAGACACGCTGGCAAGCGCCAATTTACTGTCGGTTTACCGCAATTCTTTAATAGTAGCACTGGGGACGGCAGCTGCCGGAACGCTGGTCGCGTATGGCTCTGCCCTTGTGACCACACGCAGCACGCTTCCTGTGCTGTGCAGAAAAAGTATTGATGCCATCAGCAGTATTGCCAATACCATACCGGGAATGGTCATCGGTATTGCCTTCCTGTTCGCATTCAGCGGCACACCGCTGCAAAGCACCTTCTGGATCATCATTCTCTGTAATATGATTCATTTCTTCTCCACACCGTATGTGATGGCGAAGAACACACTGGGAAAGCTGAATACCTCCTATGAAACAACGGCTATGCTGATGGGGGACAGCTGGTTCAAAACGATTCGAAGAGTGGTCGTTCCCAATTCCAAAAGCACGATACTGGAGATGCTCAGCTATTATTTTATCAATTCCATGGTGACGATTTCTGCCCTGATTTTCATTGTCGGTGCAAAAACAGCAGTGCTGACAACCAAGATCAAGGAGCTGCAGCATTTTGCGAAATTTGATCAGATTTTCGTTCTGTCTCTATTGATTCTTCTGACAAATCTGCTGGTAAAGGGAATCATTCTCTTTGTTACACAGAAGAAGGATGAAAAAAAAGAAAAGGGTGTCCGTGTGAAGAAATATGCACTTGGCATTCTTGCCGGCGGTGTTGTGCTGTTCACCTTCGTTTTCGGACAGGGAAAGGAGCCTGTGGTAATTTACTCCAATGCGGATGAGGAAGCACTGATAGCGATACAGCATGCACTGGATGAAAACGGCTTTCAGGATCAATATGTTCTGCAATCGTTTGGAACAAGTGAGCTTGGTGGAAAAATCATGGCGGAGGGTAAGAATCTGGAAGCGGATATTATTACGATGAGCTCCTATTATATTGACAGTGCCCAACAAAAAAATGACATGTTTGATAAGCTGACCTTCCCGACGCCGACACTGAAAACCTATTCCGATTACGATACTCCGCTGACGGCATTGGAGGGAGCGATGATTGTGAATACGAGTGTACTGAAGGAAAAGCAGCTGCCGGTGCCGTCCTCTCTGAAGGAGCTTGCAAATCCAAAATATAAGGGAATGATCTCAATACCGGATATCAAGGCAAGCAGTACCGGCTGGCTGCTCGTACAGGCATTGCTGGATACCTATGGAGAAGAAGATGGGAAAGAAATTCTAACTGCAATCCTCGACAATGTCGGTCCGCATCTGGAATCCAGCGGCTCAGGTCCTTTGAAAAAGGTGCGCTCCGGGGAGGTCGGCATTGCCTTCGGACTGCGGCATCAGGCACTTGCGGATAAGGAAAAGGGGCTTCCCATCGACTGTATTGACCCGATCGAAGGCAATTATTCCCTTACGGAAAGCATTGCCGTTGTAAAAAAGGAAAATGTGAATAAGACGGCAATGGCAATGGCACGCTGCATTATGGAAAATGGGAGAAGAGATATTCTGTATACCTATCCAACTGCACTTTATGAAGGTGAACAGGTGGAGAAAAAATATGCAAGCAAATATCCGCGAGTATTTAAGAGAGCATTGAGTGTAGAGCTTTTAGAAGAGCATCAGGCGTTCTTTGAAGGCTGTAGAAAATAAGGAGAGAAAACAAATGAAAACATACAAGCTGTTAACACCGGGACCACTTACGACAACAGACAGTGTAAAGCAGGAAATGCTGTTTGATCACTGTACATGGGATGAGGATTATAAGCAGATTACGCAGCGAATCCGAAGAGAGCTGCTGCAGCTGGCACATGTCGATGAGACTGCATATACAACCGTACTGATGCAGGGCTCCGGAACCTTCGGGGTGGAAAGTGTGATTTCCAGCGTGATTCCTGACGATGGCTGTCTGCTGCTGCTCAGCAATGGGGCCTATGGGGAACGAATCGCCGCAATGTGTCGCTATCATCACATTAACTGCGTTCATATTGCACAGGATTATGATAAAATGCCGGATCGAATGAAAGCAGAGGAAGCACTGAAGCAGCACCCGGAAATTACGCATATTGCAATGATTCACAGCGAAACGACAACCGGCATTCTCAATGATATTCAATCCATTGGTGAGCTGGCTAAGACGTATCATAAGGTCTTTATCGTGGATGCGATGTCAAGCTTTGCCGGCGTGGATATTCCGATGCATGACTGGCATATTGATTTTCTGGTAAGCTCGGCCAATAAGTGTATTCAGGGTGTTCCGGGCTTCTCCTTTATCATCGCAAGAAGAGAGCTTTTGATCGCTTCCAGAGGCTGTGCCCGCAGTCTGTCCTTGGACCTGTACGATCAGTGGGCAGGCATGGAGAAGGATGGAAAATGGCGCTATACCTCTCCTACGCATGTTGTTCTGGCATTTGCCAAGGCAATGGAGGAGCTGCAAAAGGAAGGCGGTATTCCTGCAAGAAGTAAACGCTATGCACATAACCGTGATGTTTTGATTGAGGAATTCGGTAAGCTTGGTTTCCTTCCTTATGTGGAAAAGGCGGTACAAGGGCCAATCATCACAACCTTCCTGTATCCGGATACAGATTTTGATTTCGCACAGATGTATCGCTTTATCAAGGAGCGAGGCTATGCAATTTATCCGGGAAAGCTGACGGATAAGGATACCTTCCGCATTGGAACGATCGGTGAGATTTATGAGGAGGATATCCTGCGGCTGGCACAGATTATGAAAGAGTATATGGAAAGAGGAAACTGATATGAAAATAGAGGGAATTATATTTGACTGGGCAGGAACGACGGTAGATTACGGCTGTTTTGCGCCGGTACAGGCATTTGCGGAGGTATTTCATGCGTTTGGCATGGAGGTTACGATGGAGGAAACGAGAAAGCCGATGGGGATGCTGAAGCGTGATCACATCAAGACCATGCTGGAAATGCCGAGAATTGAGGGATTGTGGAAAAGTGCACACGGCCGTGCAGTAACGGAAGCGGATATCGATGCAATGCATGATACCTTTACGGAAAAGCTGATGGGTATACTGGATCAGTTTGCCGATCCGAAGCCGTATGTCGTGGAAACGATCGCAAGGCTGCGGGCTATGGGACTGGCGATCGGCTCTACTACCGGCTATACCGATCAGATGATGGCGGTCGTAACGCGTGTCGCAAAGGAAAAGGGATATGCTCCGGATTTCTGGATTTCACCGAACAGCGTGGATAACTATGGAAGACCATACCCGTATATGATTTTTGAAAACCTGAAGCAGCTGCATATCCGTGATGTACACGCAGCCGTTAAGGTAGGGGATACGATCTCTGATATTAAGGAAGGCGCTGCGGCAGGTGTGATTTCTGTCGGTATTCTGGAGGGAAGCTCTCTGATGGGGCTGACACAAACAGAATACGAAGCACTCAGCACACAGGAAAAGGAAGCACTGTGTGCACGCCTGCGCAAGGAGTATATGCAGGCAGGTGCCGATTATGTTCTGCAGGATATACGTGAATTGCCTGCATTGATTCAAGAGCTGAACGATAAATAGACCCGCTACGGCGGGTTTTTCTATATAGTGTGAGAATATAAGACATACTTTCTGATAGAAATAGCGGAATACTTATCAAGTAAAATTCAGTTTACTTATCTATCGCTGTTATTCATCTATCAATTGTCCATAAGCATATTAACTAGGATAAATTGAAAAATAAAAGAAAGAGCGAATTGTCATTATTGAAAAACAGTCTGCTTTCAAAAAACGTTATAAAATTGATGATATTTTCGATAACGAAAACGTAGAGCAGGAAAAGAAAATCAATGACAATCGATGAAAAGAAAGAGTAATCATGCCGGAAATATAGATATACAAATGCTGTCAAATGAAGTTTTCAATAATACTTCTCCGGTAACTGGATAGCTGCGGCGGAAGAAAATCCGTATTTGTTTGTCATGATGTCTCTGGCATGCTGAAATATTTGGTAATAGCAATCAGCAATTCGATTAGCAAATTCTATGTAGTCTCCGGTATGCAACTCATGGACTGCTAAGCGCAGCCGTTTATTAACTGTCTGCAATACCTGCTTTTTATGATCGTAATAAGCAATATAATGCCCCCATTCTGTGAGACGAAAGGCCTCTTTCAGTATGCTTTTCAGGGGTTGTGCATCCGTATGGTATAAAATAGCTTCAAATATATCTATGATACAGATAGAATCCGGAAGATAGAGCTTTTCCTCTAAACTCTTCAGCTCCTTTTTCTTGAATTTTGCGGCTGCATTCACCGTTGCAGGGTGAATGATCAATGCCAGTAATTGCAAAGCATGCAAGTACCGCAATGCCTCCTCTGTTCGTCCCGGATTGGGAAGAATCTGCCTTACACGGCTATCATCCGGGGTTATAATCATGGTACCTTTTCCGTTTATCGTTCTGACAAAGCCTCGTTGTGAAAGCTCTGTCAGTGCTTTTCGTATTGTGGAAACAGAAACATTATAGAATGCAGCCAATTGCTTTTCACTGGGGAGAAAAGTGCCGCGCGGATAATCACCGCGGACTATTTTCCGGTTCAGATCACTGACGATGCGAGTATAGAAATAATCCTTGCCGCGCGTTGGTCTCCATGAAAAAGCAGCTGGGCTCTGCAGGGGATAAGCCTCCAATGTATCTGCCAGATGCTGCAGGGTTTCTTGAACAGCATATACAAATCTGAGAAGAAGATGAGTCAGCTGCGTATACATAACATGCGTATCCTTTTCTTTCAGGATACTAATAAGATTTGCTGTTATGGGGATGGAATCCTTTCGTAAGACTTTCAGAAAAAAGGTACTGTTCTCTGTGAAAAAGCTTAAATGAGAATGTAGTTCAAAGACAGAATAAAGGTTCCCCAGCAAGGGACTGCCACCAACTGTCAGAATTTCTTTTAACAGATTTGATACAGGACGCCACCCTCCGGCGGAAATCCCCATACGGGAGACCTTCATGGCTTTTTTGTAATGATACAGGATTTCCAGATCACAGTGCTTTGCTGCAAAGCTTAACAAGGAGGGAAGTATCAGGGCGAATGTCTCATATATCTGTAGAATGTTATCACGACTTCGCAAAATGTCAATACCTTCATTACCCTGCTTTATTTCGGTTTCTCGCGGTAATACGATGGGAGCGATGCGAGGTTTTATTTCAATATATCCCTCCTTTTGCAGTGCATCAAAGACGCGATTGATGGTATAACGGCTCACATTGAATTGATGACAGAGTATTCTTGAGGATGGTATATAATCACCGGGTGGTATTTGGTTTGTAAGGATGCGCTGCTTTACTTCATGATAGACAAATGAGAATTTCGTTTCTTGTGCTTCCATACCCATATCCTTTCCGGTCTTTTTTCCATTATAGTATGCGACCTTCTGTTTGTCAGTATGCATATGCGAAGCTATTTGTTCACCTTGCCAATTTTGTATAAAACGTATAGGTATACCTTACCAATCGGGATGTTGTCAGGGTGTTTACCTGAAATTATAATAAAATCGTGAAATATACCTTGTTATGAAAGCGATGGATGCATGTGAATAAACAAAAAGTTCTTATAGCAGATGATTCAGAAATAAACAGAGCTCTTCTGATTGAAATCCTTGAGAATCAATATGACATTGTAGAAGCGGAAAATGGAGTAGAGGCAATAACTCTTCTTTCTTGCTACGGAACGGAATTTTCACTCTTATTACTGGATATCATGATGCCGGAAATGGATGGCTTCGAAGTTTTGGCTTATATAAAAAAAAGAAGCTGGAATGCCAACCTTGCGGTTATTATGATTTCCTCGGACAATTCTCCTGCGAATATAAAACAGGCATATGACTTCGGGGCATTTGATTATATAAGCCGGCCATTTGATCCTGCGATTGTCCAGCATCGAATAGCGAATACAATGCTGTTATATGCACGGCAGAATTACCTCGAAGAAATAATTGCACAGCAATATCAAAGTCAGGAAGAAAATAATAAGCTGATGATTTCTATCCTATCCCACATTGTAGAATTTCGTAATGGAGAAAGCGGCTCGCATATCCAGCATGTTCATACGATAACAAGGCTTTTGTTGGAAAACCTTATTCAACAAAGCACTCCGTATATGCTGACAGATACCGATATAGACGTCATCAGCACGGCTTCAGCACTTCATGATATAGGGAAAATCGCGATACCCGATGCAATTTTAAATAAGCCGGAACAATTAACAGCTGAGGAGTTTCAGGTAATGAAGACGCATACGGAGATCGGCGCTGAAATGCTGATGGAATTACCAGCGGAACAGCGGGAATCCGAGCTTGTCAAGATAGCCATTGAAATTTGCCGCTGGCACCATGAGCGATATGATGGAAGCGGCTATCCGGATGGGCTGAAGGGAGAAGAGATACCAATTGCAGCGCAGGTGGTAGCACTGGCAGATGTATATGATGCACTAACCAGTGAGAGGTGCTATAAAAAGGCATATTCACATACAAAGGCATTGCACATGATTGTAAATGGAGAATGCGGTGTGTTTAATCCAATGCTTATACAAGGTCTTATAGACATAAGTACTACACTTGCATTAAATCTCACCTATGATCAAGCGGATTCCTATAATGTGCAGGGATTGTTGAAAAAGGGAATACCGCATAAAAGGCGTGATGCTGTGGACACTCTGACCTATGAAGAAACTCTTGAATTATTATATACAGATGCATTAACAGGAGTATATAACCGAAGATATTATGAAGATTATATTCTTCTTCATGAAATACAAAATCTTTCCGTAATTGATATCGATAATTTCAAGGCTATCAATGATTCCTATGGTCACTTTGTCGGAGATATCGTTTTGCAAAAAATCGCCAAGCTAATATGCTCCAGTGTTGGAAAAGGAGACACTGTTATACGTTATGGCGGTGATGAGTTCATCATTATCTTTTGGAATCTGCCGATAGCGTTGTTCACCAAACGCTTAGAAAAGATACGCAATTCTGTATCTGAAATGAAGCTGGCGGATTATCCAAATCTAACTGTTTCTGTGAGCATTGGCGGTGTATATGAGAAAGGGGGAGCTGCAGAGCTTTTCATAACTGCGGACGAACTCATGTATCAAGCGAAAGCGGACAAAAATCTGGGGATAGTGAGTCTTTTGAAGGAAGAAACAGCGGATTTGAATAAAAGAGAGGAAGACATACGATGAATTTAAAGGATTGCTATACTGCTTTTGGCGGTGATTATGAGGAAGTGATGTCAAGACTGCGCTTAGAAAAGACAGTCACGAAATTCCTTTTGAAATATTCCGAGGACAAGAGCTTTTTTATGTTCAAAGAGGCTTTTGCTCGCAAAGATTATGATGAGGCCCTTCGCTTTATCCATACGCTGAAGGGAATCTGTCAGAATCTTTCATTTACCAGGCTGTATGAATGCAGCAGTCAAATTACAAAAGCATGCAGAGAAGGAGATTATCAAAGCGTGGAAAAGCACCTTCCTCAGCTTTCTAAATTGTATGATCAGCAAATAGCTGCCATAAAAGCGTATCAGAGACAGGGAGATTTTTGTAAATGAAGACGCAGCGCTCACATCGGTATGTAACGCGATTTCTAGCGTTCAGCTTCACTGGTTTTCTGCTGATCAGCATCGCTGTTTTTGGCCTGCTCGTATTTTTTATGGATCAGAAGAGCAATAAAAGTATTTATAAGGTCGGCGAACTATATATGTCGGGAATGAATCGTGAGATTTCAAAAAATTTTGAGAATGTTATAGATTTACGTTTCCGTCAGGTTGAGGGCATTATCACCGCTGTTACGACAAAGAACAGCAATAAGGAGAATCTGTACAACGAGCTGGTCTACAGAGCACAGATCAGAGACTTTGAATATCTGGCACTCTGTTCCGATAAGGGAAGTTTTGAAAACCTTTATGGAGAACAAATGCAGCCCAAGAATCCAGAGCCGTTTGTAAAAGCGCTAAAGCAGGGGGAACATCGGGTGGCGATAGGAGTGGACGCAAAAGGACGCGAAATAGTTTTATTTGGTGTTAAGGCAGTATATCCGATGAAAAGTGAAGAGAAATCAATTGGCTTGATAGCAGCAGTACCGTTAGCATATATTACTGATTTTTTATCACTGGATGATGCAACTGACATACTGTATTATCATATCATACGTCCTGACTACAGCTTTGTAATACGCAATGAAAATCCGGAGCTTTGGGAATATTTTGATCAATTACATCAGGGAAACGGCACAAAACAAAACAATCCGCTGTATGGTCTTGCAGCGGCATGGAAGAGACAGGGGAATTATGCAACAACGTTAAAAGTTCAGGGCGAATACCGGCAGGTTTTTGGAACCGCGTTGCCAAACTCTGAATGGATTCTGGTTGCAGTTATGCCGTACGGTATATTAAGTGAGACGATGAATGCTTTAGGGTCTCAAAGGATGATGGCAACCATGCTTGCCTGTAGCTTTGTCATAGGTTATTTATTGATTATATTCATTCGTTTTTATTATATCAGCCAGCAGCAGGTACAGGAGCTTGATCATGCTCGAAGACTTGCAATGGAGGCAAATCAAGCAAAAAGTGAGTTTTTAGCAAATATGAGCCACGATATCCGAACACCGATGAATGCAATTGTAGGGATGACGGCGATATCTGAAAATCATATAAATGATCGGGAATATGTGAAGGACTGTTTGAAAAAAATCACACTGTCCGGTAAACATCTGCTGGGACTTATCAACGACGTTTTAGACATGTCGAAAATCGAAAGCGGTAATTTGACCCTGTCTTCTGAGCAGGTATCTTTGAAAGAGGTTGTGGAAGGAATTGTCAACATAATGCAGCCGCAGGTGAAAGCTAAGCAGCAGAGCTTAGAAGTACGAATCGATACGATAGCGACAGAGCATGTATGGTGTGATGGTGTACGCTTAAATCAGGTACTGTTGAATCTGTTATCAAATGCGGTAAAGTACACGCCGGAGGGGGGACTCATTCAACTAACTTTATATGAAGAAAAATCTTTAAAGAAAGAAGACTATGTGCAGCTACATATCTGTGTAAAGGATAATGGAATCGGAATGTCTCCTGATTTTTTGAAAAAAATATATGATTCCTATAGCAGGGCAGATGGTGCAAGAGTACAGAAAACAGAGGGTGCAGGCTTGGGAATGGCGATTACAAAATATATAGTCGATGCCATGCAGGGAACCATAGATATACAGAGTGAGCTGCAGAAGGGCACTGAAGTTCATATAGCCCTCGATTTTGAAAAAGCTCCTTCTGCTGCTTATGATATGGTTCTTCCTCCATGGAAAATACTTGTCGTGGATGATGATGAGCTGTTCGGCAAAAACACTATCCGTACCTTGAACTCTATGGGAGTTCATGCTGAATGGACGCAGAGCGGGGAAGCTGCCATTGAATTGCTGATTGAGCATAACAGTAACAGAGACGATTATCAAATAGTACTATCGGACTGGAAGCTGCCCGGTATGAATGGTGTTCAGGTGGCAAAAGAGATACGGCATCGATTAGGGAATGATATGCCTGTTATATTGATATCGGCATATGGCTGGAGTGAGTTTGAACAGGAAGCGCGTGAAGCTGGTATCTCCGGGTTTATTTCAAAGCCGCTGTTTAAATCAACATTATTTCATGGTCTAAGACAATATATGGATATGGAAATAAAAAAGGATGAGGATAGGAATACAGATATGCACCTATCCGGATATCGTATTCTGCTTGCTGAGGATAATGAATTAAACGCGGAGATTGCACGTGAATTGCTGACGGATATAGGGATGGAGGTTGCGTGGGCAGAGGATGGACGAAGCTGTTTAAAGATGTTTGAAAAGTCACCTGCTGGATATTATGATGCTATCCTCATGGATCTTAGAATGCCGCATATGACTGGATATGAGGCTGCACAGGCGATTCGTACATCAAAGCATGCAGCTGCTGTATCAATACCTATTATCGCTATGACAGCAGATGCATTTTCTGAAGATATTCAAAAATGCCTGCGTTGCGGAATGAATGCCCATATTGCAAAGCCAATTGATATTCAGGTGCTTACAAGGCTCTTGAAGAGATATTTGGAAACCGGCAGTTAGACACGGGGATAGCATTGATTAGTGAAGCGAATTGCAAGGTGCTGTAAAAATATAATGCATGGAAATCCTGCAGTGGTGTTTTGGATTTCGTATGACCTCACCAGCACCTGAAAATCAGATGCAACATATAGAACATAAGAAAGGATACTGGGATGAAACATAAAAATTTGAAACTTACATCATTCACTGCTCTGGGACAGGATGTCATACAGGTGGAAAATGAATTGCGGGAATATGCAAAAAACGGAATACAGCTATCCATTCAGGGGATGGTCATTGATGCAGCTGTACTTTCTTCCTTTTATGAATATATTATAGATTTGAACCGTAAGAAGATGAAAGAATGTCAGCATCGAGGCATCCAGAAGGCTTTGCAAAGAAAATCAGAAGGAAAAGGAAATTATGGACGGCCATCAATTGATTTGCCGAATGACTTTGAGGAACAAATAAGAAAACGTTTAGTTGACAGGGAGGCATTAAGTGAATACCAAAAAGAATTGAACATCAAGAGGTCTACCTTTTATCGGCATGCAAATCTTATCAAGCACGCAATCCTAATGGAGGAGGCAGAACAGAATATTCAAAAGGGATGATGGGAAGACATGTCTTATGTACTTAACAGAATAAGGTGACACCTTATATTCCACCCTTTTATATCATGATTGATTATGCTATTTGCCTTTAAAACGATCAGAGGATAACGTGGAGATTTCAAGAAATATTATATTTTAAAAGTTGTGCAGATTTTGGAAAAGCGATTTAGTTGTAATCTGAAATTTTATATAGGTAACGAAGCTTATTATGCAATCAGGTTATTATTAGGTTTTCGAAAGTGAGTGATTGATAATGAGAGGTCTGAAGTAGATACGGGAAAGGATTTCCATTTTCGAGTATACCTTCAGGATACAAAAATTAACGGCTTGTTCGGTGATATAAGCTACAAGAGAGGTGTGAAGCATGGGGGAAAGTCTGCCATAAATCTTTCATTAGGAACAGCGTATGAAGTTGTTAAGGTTGAAAGCAATCAGGATGGTTATATCACAACCTCAAAAGGTGCAAAAGGCAAGATTACAACGAATGCTTCTACAGCGGAATTCCTTAATACGAAGAACAGTATGCCAACAGAGTCTGAGGTTAAAACCGGAAGTCTGATGATTTCCAATACAGCAGCCGGAAATAAAGAAGAAAAGAAATATTTACCGTGACTCTGCGTGATAAGAGAGTCACGGGTGCTTATGGAGACATGAGATTTAAGCAGGGTGTAGCGAACATTGTTTTGAAGCATAAGAGAGTATTACTGCTAAAGGTCTTCCTTCCGGAATTCGTTATACAGTAGAGGATACCGATAACAACAAAGCCTACAAGGTGGAAAAATCGGGAGAAACTGGAATTATTAAGGAGGGAGAACTAGCTTTTGCTAAGTTTTTGTATTACAGAAAGGATAGTGTTGGTATTGATGATGGTTTAAAGGATAATATAACAAGTCCTTCCTGGCATAATGAAAAGGATAATGATTTGAAATCTTCGGTGAATGTGAAAACACCAGAGACAAAGACAAAAGAAGTACCGGAAACCGGTGATAAATCTAACAGATTGCTTTGGGTGTTATTCTTAGTAGCTTCGGGTATAGTGATTTCTATTTTAACAGTTTTAAAAAAAGAAAATAAGATTTGTAAATTACTTCTGAAAGGGGAAAAAGAGTATGAGAAAAAGATTATTAAGCCTGCTGCTATGTTCAGTTATGTTTTGCGGTCTTATCCCTCAGGGGACAATGATAGCTTCCGCTTTAGCAGAGAATGGTCTGTGCGAACATCATAATTTGCATACCGAAGATTGCGGTTACAGCGAGGGTGTGGAAGGCAGCCCATGCACCCATGAACATACAGAGGATTGCTACATCATTGAAACGAATTGCGTTCATTCACACGACGAAACTTGTTATTCTGGTGAAATCTCTGCGGATAACAACGCTACCCCGTCCAATGCGGACGAGGGAGCGCCAACTGAATGTATTCATGTTTGCAGCGAAGAATGCGGATGTACTACAAAGAATTTGAACTGTACCCATGCGCATGGCGAAAGCTGTGGTTATATGGAAATGGTTGAGGATACACCATGTGCTTTCGTGTGCGAGATCTGTTCAAAGCAGCAAACAAATGCAATAGACGTTTCCGAAGCAAATACATTCCGGGTTTCATCAGATAAAGAATTTATCAATGCAGTTAAACAAATCAACAATGGTATTGATGATGCAACGTATGTAATAGAAATGACGGATGATATTACAATTACAAACGACTCACACACTGGAAATAACGCTTCATTAGAATTCATAAAAGGTATGACAACGATTTATGGAAATGGTCATACTCTCAAATCAAGGTTTAATTCATACAGTTTGATTTTTGCAAACGATAGTGCTGTTGTAGATCTCGGATCAGCAGGTGAGGTTGAAAAAAGCAAGCTGATTATAGAGGCAGGTGTGAGGCTTCCTGACCTTTTAGGAATAGGTGATTGTGCAACTGTCAATGTGTACGAGGGTGTTGTTTTTCAGAATAACAACGCAATGGGCAGACCGGGTGGTGCAATTTCAGTTGGAGAATTAGGTGTATCAACAAATGCAACGTTAAATATGTATGGTGGAGCAATCCGAAATTGCCAAGATACATATACGGGATATGGCGGTGCTGTTTTTGTTGGTACGAATGCAAAGTTTAATATGTCTGGCGGTATCATTGAGAATAATAAGGGTAATTATGGCGGAGGCGTCTGCAGCATTGGCACCTTTACTATGACAGGCGGAGTTATTCAAAATAATACAGCATCTAAAATGGGGGATGATATCTATTCAGAGGGTACTGTGAATGTTTCTGTTACTGCAAGTAAAGAAAACGGCTTTGGCGTTTTGACATCGACCGGAAAACAGATCACAGGATGGTTTGAAGATGGTTATAATTGGGACTCCAATCGCTGGGATGTAGATAGTTACTGCAAAGAGATTTCTGCTGAAGAAGCTTCCAAACAAAATTCTATTGCACTCAAAGCAGCACATAGTGCGCCTGAACCTGGCAGCTTGACAATTACACCGGTTTCTGTTACCAGCTATGTGGGCGGACAATCCGCCAGCGGCAACCACATCCCTACTTTGCGCTTCAAGGTAGAGGGGTTGCCAGAGGGCGCCGCCATCGCCGGAACGAATCCAAGCATGGTCATAACCATGCATCTGGAAAACGACAAAGTCGTGGAAGGTCATGAGAGTGAGGAAAGCTGGACTCTGCTTCCCCTGAAAGCAGATACCGGCGCAGAAACGCCGATTTACTATTTCCCGACTCTGGAATCGGGTCTGAAGCTGGATAAGGGCAACTCTGATGATTTGGGTTTGACGGGCGATTTTCTGAAAATGACAAGCATAAGCAATACCGGCTCCAGTGCGGGCAGGTATAAGATTGAGCTGACCGGCGATTGGTATATTACGGCAGAATATGAGGGACAGAGTTATCGGGTTCAGGTGGAAACTCCGGAGGATGTTTATTACACCTCCCGGTATGTATCCAATAAGGGAAACAATGGCGACCTGCCTGACGGCGTTGATATTTATGATAATCCCGAATATTTCCTGTCTCCGATTGTAACGGATGAAGATGATGTTACGACATTAGTCACAACGGACGCCGAGGGCAACCCTTTGGATAAGCCTGTTCGCCGGGGTGTTGTCGTAATTCCAGAGGATGCAGCATTTTATACCAATGGTAAAAGTTCCGGCTTAGGCAGTCCTATCGGTATTGATGAAGACAGCGAACCGCTGATTAGTCTGTTCTTTGACGATACGGTGTCGCTGTCATCTGAGGTAGATGACAAGAAGATCGAGGAATATCAGATGAAGCATGCGCAGGAATGCGCTGCGGATAGCCGATTTGGTGGCGAGACGTATTCCTTTGACGGCTGGGACTATAACTTCCGTTATCTTGACCTTGTCAATGCTAGTGATGGCAACTCATGGGTGTCCTGCGATAAGGATATCACTGTGTACTGGCCTTACCCATTTGCAACAATGGATTGTTATGAGGATTATGAATATCAGATTCTGCACTTCAAAGGAATGGAGCGTGAATATTCTGCTTCTTTATCGGATAAAGCTGACATATGGGGCGAGGCAATCATGCATGAGCCAGGTAATGAGGTCAAAGTTGAGAATGTAGATGTAGAGCTTACTGAAAAGGGGCTTAAATTCGTATTGCCCGCAGATGAAGAGGGAAATAACATGTCCCCTTTTGTACTGATGTGGAAACCTGTTGATAACCCTGAACCAGAAAAATATGACGATTTGACCGTATCAAAGATAGTAGCAGGAAATGCTGGAGATAAAAATAAGGACTTCAACTTTACTGTAACGCTAAGCGATAAGACAATCAACAGAGTATATGGGGATTTGGAATTTACTGATGGTGTCGCAACGTTCACCCTGAAGCATGGAGAAAGCAAAACAGCAACCAATCTACCAGCAGGCATAGAGTATGAAGTAACTGAAACAGAAGAAAATCAGGACGGCTATGTAACCTCTAAAACAGATGATACAGGAACAATCACAAAAGGTGTGAAAGAAACAGCTGTATTTACAAATACGAAAGATGTAACACCGCCAGAACCTGAAACAGGCGATTTGACCGTATCAAAGATAGTAACAGGAAATGCTGGGGATAAAAATAAGGACTTCAACTTTACTGTAACGTTAAGCGATAAGACAATCAGCGGAGTATATGGGGATTTGGAATTTACTGACGGTGTCGCAACGTTCACCTTGAAGCATGGAGAAAGCAAAACAGCAATCAATCTATCAGCAGGCATAGATTATGAAGTAACTGAAACAGAAGAAAATCAGGACGGCTATGTAACCTCTAAAAAAGATGATACAGGAACAATCACAAAAGG
>NZ_CAXSSO010000015.1:0-5513 GCF_964240115.1 Clostridium sp. HGF2 | reverse complement strand
CAATCAATCTATCAGCAGGCATAGATTATGAAGTAACTGAAACAGAAGAAAATCAGGACGGCTATGTAACCTCTAAAAAAGATGATACAGGAACAATCACAAAAGATGTGAAAGGGACGGCTGTATTTATAAATGCAAAAGATGTAACACCGCCAGAACCTGAAAATCCTGATAAGCCTTACACTCCTGTTATCACTGATACGCCAAATCAAGATGTATTAACTCCTAAAACTGGAGACAATACGAACTTGAAATTCTATATGTCATTGTTTATCATGAGTGGTTTATTTCTTGTGATATTAGAAGTGATGTATAGAAAGAGAATCTGTAAAAAAGATAATTAGACTTTAATATGATTATTGAGATACCGTATGTCTAACATGATGTTTCCAGATACTTGAGAAAGTGCTTTAAGGAGGATTAACGTTATGGAAAGCTTTAAGTACAATGCTACACAATCAAATACGATATAATTAAACTTCATTAGAAAATGAACACAATACAGTTTAAAGGCTCGTACAAACTATATGCTTTTTGCGGGCTTTTTTAATGCAGAAATTTTTTCATATTTTTTCCGGTTTCAACTTAACCAATCACACTAATCATTCCCTATATGGTGCGGAAAGAGGGATAAACACTTTTCACGTCATAACGGAAGGGGTGGGATTGATGAAATTGTCTGATTTCCAGAAAACTCTTCAATGTCGTTTTGACAGTTGTTTGAAGAAAGTTGTCCGTCATGCTGTTAAGGACTATCAGCAAGATTGAAGCGGCGAAAAGAAAAAAAATTTCGTTTTGTGAACTTCCAGAAATCATAGTTGAAAACTTGGTTGTCTGGGACGACTACGAAACAGACTATACGATTTTCAATGTATGCGGTAAAATGATATTCGTGTCTATGATGAATCGGCAGAAGCCTTGAAACAGTTACCCGAACGTAACTGAGAAACTTTGTTGATGTATTACTTTTTGGAAATGAATAATGTAGATTTTGCCAAAAGAAGCACAGATAATAAAAGACCTAAACAACGGTATCGACACAGCCGGTGGTAAAATGATAGTTTGCCAGATTTACGACAAGAAAAACAGCCTATTGTACGAATATGGCAAACAAAAGAATGAATCCAAACACTTATATTTAATGGGACATACTAACATAGCCATGATACTTGGATATTACATTGTATAAGGTATAGAAAAAAGCCCTGAACAACAGGGCTTCTATAATATTCTGGCGCACCCGACAGGGATCGAACCTGCAACCGTCAGAATCGGAATCTGATACTCTATCCAATTGAGCTACGGGCACATCATTTGCAGGATTCATTATATCATAAAATTAAGGTGGCGGCTACTTAAAATTTCTATTTTGATATCATTTTGACATTATCATTGGAATACTCACAATCTGTCTTAGGGGTGTTGAAAAGCTGAATTCTCATAATGTCACACTTCTGTGTTTATAGCTTATGGTACTCCATAGTGAATAGATTTAGACAACTGAAGGAAACGTGAGATCGATAAAGACGGTAAAGCATTGCAAGATTTTATGCAGGAAAAATCCATTTACCTGTTCTGCTTTGATTTTCAGGTATTTTGGAACGTCGCTTTTCATCAGCATGCTTAACAAAAAAAATTATTGTTATATACGTACCAATGTGAATTAAACAGTAAAATCTATTATAATTATTTCTTATCAAATTCTAATTTCTCTATGAAATGATTGCTATACATATTCCAATACGTTTTATACACAAAATCCTCATTACCATCAAAATTGAGCTGATACATTCTGAATATAACAGGCAAATCTTTTGGCTGCCATTGTTCTTCATAGGAATAACGATATGTCATCCCTACCCTTCGCATAACATTCCCACTTCTCGGGTTGTTTTTATCGTGCGTTGCCGTAATATAAGGCAAACCATCTTTTTTCACTTGCTCTATGACTGCTTTCCCTGCTTCTGTAACAATTCCCCTATGCCAAAACTCCTGACGAAGTCCATAACCAAAGTCATGATGTTCTTCCATATCAACATTGACATAGCCTATAGGAAAATTATCTTCTTTTAAACAGATTGCATACGCATATGCCTGCGGCTGTACATATTTCAAAGCATACCTTTCTTCATAAAATTTTCTTGTTTCCTCTAAATTTTTCAAGGGATACCATGGTAAAAATTTATTGACTTCCTCATCTTTCAAAATGAGAAAAAGAGCTTTCATATCCTTATCTGTAAATTTTCTTAAAATCAAACGTTTTGTTATTAACACAGGTGTATTCACGTTATCAACCTCCATAATTCCTTGTTATAAGTTCGATAAACTGGAATTTGTAGCGTGATATTACTACAAAATAAAATATGGTATCCAAGATTTAAACTGTCGTTTATGGCGTGTCCAAACATACATGGGAAAATAGAACGATTATTAGAATTGAATTTCACTTTACAATAAAGTAAAGAGATAACAAAAGCTATTACAACATTCATGATACTTCCATTATAGACATGAACTAATGCAAATACAAAAGAGGTCAATAGGATACTAATATTTTCATTATAGTGTTTATTAAAATTTTCTAATAAAAATCCTCTAAATATAATTTCTTCTGAAGGTGCAACAATGAGAAAATAATAAATGGTTTGTGTAATGCAGATTGTTAGAGAAGTTTTTGGTGGAAACATAGTATCAAGATTACCACAATTCAACACAATCATTAAAAACATAGGGATTAAAGCTACTATAATTCCTACAATCCATGCAATTGGCTTGATTGGTTTGATTATCCCCATATCCTTTAAACTTAAATTTTGTCTTTTAGATAAAATGAACACAATACTCACCTCAATAATACTAATCGTTATTCCAAATATTCGTCTTTCAATATAGTTAAGAGTATTAAATAGCATAGTGATCAAACCGAGAAATACTATAATACTAATAACAAACAAATTGCTTTTAATATATTTATTCATTTTTATTCTTCTCCATAATTTCTAAGTTGTCTTGTTTATAACTGTTCACTAGAGTAAGAAATCAACAATCAATTTCAGCTATTTCAAGAATATTTCCATCAGGGTCTTTAATGTTAAAGTACCAATACGGAAGATGAACATTTACATACATCATTTGGGATACTTCTCCAATATGTAAAAATTTTAACCGCTCATGCTCTAACTTTAAATTTTCAACCTCAAAATTCAAAATTATAATATTGTTCTTTTTACCTGAATCTTCTTTATAAAAATCATCAATGTAGGCTTGATTAAAGCATTCCTCACCAGCTTTTTCTAGTAGCTTTTCATCAAACGCTTTATTGTATAATGAAATACTATTTCCACAATCAAATGTAACCCACCTATCGTCGTTGGTATATATAGGTTTCGATTGTAAAAGCAGTTCATAAAAATTCATTGACTTTTTCATATTCTCTACACATATATACGTTGTACCTAATTTCATTATCCTAATCACCTCTTCAACTTCTAATTTTATAAATCTGCAATCTCGAAGTTGTACTATTCACTATAAATACTTTTTCCAAAATTATAGGCTTTTATAAGATGGTGTGTTTTATCAATTTGAGGTTTTCCGGATGTTCCCCCACATCCATCAGCTAGTAACATACCTTTATCATTAAAGCCAATATAATTTATGATTGCAAAATTGTAATAAGATACCGCCTGTTCATATGTCCAAAAGAAATTATCTGCAGATGTCATAAGTAAAGCGGCATCTTTTATCGGATACCTTTCATATCGTCCCAAAGGCGGATTTGGGTCTTCCTCTGCAATACAATAAAACCTCTCGATAAATGCCTTGATTTTAGAAGAGAGTGTCCAGAATAATAAGGGAGATGCAAAAACGATTAAATCAGCAGTTTTAATTTTGGAATAAGTTCCATAAACCCATCCTTTTATACACATTCTTTTTCATGACGACAGGCATTGCACCCTATACAACCCCGTACTTCTATTGTATTAAGAGAAATTTTTTCAACAATGTGTCCTGCCTCTTTTGCTCCTTGAATAAACGAATCTACTAATTGACTTGTATTTCCATTAACTCGACCTCCACCTTGTATCACAAGAATATTTTTCATTGGCGTCTCCTTTCATTTTCCCGATTCCTATGAACTCATTTTACCATAATAGTTATCTATAGAATAAAAATATTGAAAAACTTTCTTGTCTAATCAGTTTTATCCTATTATAAAGCCGTAGCTGCCGCAGTATACGGAAGATGTCGCCATACTACGAGGAGTTACATACAGCGGTATCCATAATAGGATCAGCCTCTGATTAAAAACAGCTGACAGAGTATAGCTAATAAATGGAAGACAATTCAGCTATCCTTGTGTACAATAAAGGAAAGAAGGAGTGCGTGGCGTTTTTAACCGACATGCAAATGTATACTATAACTATGAAGAAAATTGGATACTGTATAATGCTGCTCCTGCTGTGCTGTGCATGCAGTGCTCAGCCTGACAGGGATGCAGAGGAATTTCAGAAAGACAAGGATACCGTAGCACAACTGGATACCGCGTTAAAAAAGCTGGAAGACGCAGAAAGCTTTCATTTAAAGCAGGAGAATGATAAAGGACAGCTTGTGGATATGAGTATTCGTAAATCCAGCAGCAGTGAGGATACTACAGCAAAGCCAAACGATGAAAGCAGTGCATATGCCCCTTATGAATACAGCGCCACCTTTACGGATGAAAAGGGCACTGCATTTCATATCGAACAGACAAAGCAGTCAGGGCTTATGGCAGAGGTGAGGATAGCGGATACCCGTTTGCTGTCTTTGGGCCTCAACACCATACGCTGGGATAAACAGGCCCTTGAACAAGCACTGGAGGATTCTGCACTGGAGGATTATGTACGTATCTGCGAAACGGATGATGATCATATACACACCTGTAAAGTAAAAGAGCTGACGGTGACCTTTAAAACGGATACTGCAGGTTATCTCATCTATCATAAAAGCAGCAGAGATCAAATTACCCGTAGCTATACGAATGTGAATAAGGAACAGGTGCTTTTCATGAATAAGACATAAAGCGGAAATCATAAATATCAGCTTGATTATTTATCGGGCGGAGAACTGTAGACCTATCATGTATAAAAACCTATAAAGTAAGGATCGTCTCAAAGCTTTATATTATATTTGTATACCGCTAACATGAAAATCAGGACTTCGATAACTATGGTACGCAGCGATCGTAACGAAGTTTTTTTTGTATCCTGCCACGGACTTTTTCGGTCCATATCACACACATCCGTTAATATCTGACTATCCTGTCTACAATATTCGCAAAGAGACAGGCCTTTTTCCGTTAATCATCAATACGCTGCCAATCTTCAGCCCTTAGACCATACCCGAATGTTCTCAATCCGGAAGGCTCATCATATTCTGTACTGTTCACCCAATGTTATTAAGTTAAAGAAAAATAGATGAGAGACATTTATACAAAAAGTATAGGTGTCTTTTTTATTTAGGCTTGACAAAAT
>NZ_CAXSSO010000014.1:0-85963 GCF_964240115.1 Clostridium sp. HGF2 | reverse complement strand
TAATCATTTCACCTTTTTTCGTTTTCTATACAATAAACCACACATTTGTCAAGATACCTTAAGTTGATGACATTGCTCTATTTGAGTGCATGTTTTTTTATTATCTATGCTAATCAGTTGTGCAGCACCCTTCAGATGGGCGCCTTTTAGATGTTCAGCATGGTGTTGCCCTCACCACACAGCTCCTCGAAATCTCTGGTGAACGCATCCACTGCCAGAACGGCGGCATCGACCTTAATCAGACCTTCGATCACATCCGGAGCAATCGTACTTGCACCAAGACCATACTTGGCAAGCTCCAGTACCTGCTGTGAATTTTTGAAGCTGGCCGCAATCACCTCGGTCTTTAAACCGGCATGCTTCAGCATATCGTGAATATCCTTGGCAACCTGTACGCCGTTATAGCCCAGATTATCAATACGGTTTACATACGGTGCCACATAGGCAGCCCCTGCCATACCGGCAAGATAGCCCTGCATCTGGTTATAGATTGCCGTTCCGGTGATGTTTGCACCCTCTGCATGCAGCAGCTTCATCGCCTTCAGACCTTCCCTGACTACCGGAATCTTGATATAGGTGTTCTTTCCCAGCACCTCCTGAATTTTATGGGCTTCCACAACCATATCCTCAGCTTTCGCACTTACGACCTGTACATGCAGATCGCCGTCCGCACCGATAAATTCACGAATTTCCTTCAATACATCGTATGGATTTCTTCCTGTTCTTTTCAGGATTGTCGGATTGCATGTAACTCCCGTAATCGGAAAATACTCGTAAGCCTTTTTGATTTCCTGAATGTCTGCGTTGTCAATTAAAATTTTCATCTCTATGTCCTCCCTGATTTTTTTATTCTATAATCAGATTGCGGATACCCTGATCTCTTGCAATCCGATAGAATGACTCCATTGCTTCCTTTGTATATAGCTTCGGATTCTCGTCAAAACAATATTCCATATCCAGATAATCATACTTCGCCTTTGCCAGCGGATTATAATTCAGCAGTTCATAACGCACACCTTTATAGCATTGCTGCAGAAACTGTGCTATGGCCGTAATATTTTCACTGCGTGCCGTCATTTCCGGAATCAGCGGTGTGCGGATGATCACACGATCACGAAGCTCCTCACTGCACAGCAGATAGCGGATATTATCCAGAATCTGTGCATTCTCCACTCCAGTATAGGCTTTATGCACCGCACTGTCAAATATTTTCAAATCCGCATAAATATGATCCAGATAGGGCAGCAGCTGCCGCAGCGTATCCTGCGGTGCATACAGGGATGTTTCTATCGTTGTATGTATCCCCTCTGCCTTACATGCCTTTAGAATTTCCAGTGCGAAGTCCGCCTGCAGCAGCGGCTCACCTCCGGATAGGGTAACCCCTCCGCCATAGCGGAAAAACGCACGGTCTTTTTTTACTTCCCGCAGGATATCCGAAACATCATAGCAGGACGCATCATAGCGCAGCGCACCTGTCGGGCAGATATCAATCAGACCTTCCCAGTCCTCAACTGCATCCCGCACAAGCTTTATTCGCCCATCCTGCATAGAAACACCGCCATGGATGGCTGCTGCCGCACAGCTTCCACAATGCATACATTTCGTTTCCATATAGAGAAGCTGCAAAACCGGATGCAGTCCCTCCGGATTCTGGCACCATGCGCAACGCAGCGGGCAGCCCTTGAGAAAAATCGTTGTCCGGATTCCCTCTCCATCATGCGTAGCGAAGCGCTTGATGTCAAACACATAGCCGCTAGATGCCTTCATAGCTCGTTCTGGCAATGATTTCATTTTGCAGCTCCTGTGCCAGCTCCACAAAATATGCCGTATAGCCGGCAACGCGCACGGTTAAGGATGCATACTGCTCGGGATGCTTCTGAGCAGCCAGCAGATCCTCTTTACGCACAACATTAAACTGGATATGCGGTATTCTCAAATCGACGAAGGTTCGTAAGAATCCGGCAAATTTATCAATGCCCTGCTCATTCTGAAAAAATTCCGGCAGAAATTTCATATTCAGAAGACCGCCGTTGGTCGTGCAGTCACAGGACAGACGGGATACCGATTTCAAAACGGCAGTAGGCCCATGCAAATCTCTTCCATATACTGCAGACATACCGCCATCCGCAAGCGGTGTACCGGCCAGTCTGCCATCCGCACTTGCACCGACATGCTCTCCCATCGGCACATGGGCGCTTACGGTATACATACCGGTATGATACGGTCCCTTGCGGTAATTGGTAAAGGAGCGCAGCTTATCACGGAATGCCGATGCCCACTTCGCCCCCAGCATATCCACCCATTCCACATCGTTGCCATACTTGTCCACCTTGTTCAAAAGACGCTGCCGCAGCATTTCATCCTGTGCAAAATTATGCTCCAGTGCATACTGCAGAGCTTCTCCTGTTACGCTTTTCCTATCATAGACCAGAGCCTTGATCGCCGCCAGAGAATCGGCCAGATTGGCAACCTGGATCATCTGTATACCGCTCAGATTATAATGAGCGCCTCCACGTGTCACATCCATTCCCTGTTCCATGCAGTCATCGATAACGCTGGATAAAAACGGTGAGGGAAGGATGTCAATATGCGCCTTTTCCACCTCTTCACAGGCCGGAATCATGCGCTGCAGAAAATGATCGATCATGGCATCAAATGCACTTTCCAGCTCCTCATAGCTTTCATACGTATCCAGACCGCCCAGATCCGGCCCCAGCTGCTGATTGGTAAGCAGACATCTGCCATGATGCAGCGTCAGCTCCAGCACCTTGTTCAGATTAAACATTGCAGCATCGCTCCAGCCCAGATTATTCCCCTGCGTCGTCAGCTCAACACAGCCGACAATGGCATAATCCATTGCATCCTGATGGGAAATCCCCAGCTTCTCCAGCTCAGCTATAATTGCTTCATCATTGAAAAACTGCGGCATACCGCTTCCCTTTGCCACGACGCGAACAGCCTTCTTTAAAAGAGCATCCCCTGTTCCCCTGTGCAGGCGCACAGACAGATTGGGCTGCGGCAAGCCGATGTGCTCCTGTGCCAGCAAAAACAGAAAGCTCAGCTCATTGCATACATCCTCACCATGGACATCCTGTCCGCCGACAGCGATATTGAAGCCGATTGGAAAGCCGGCAAAGTACTTTGCGCTGTTTTTATTGCGCAGATAGACAATCTGATTGAATTTCAGCCACAGGCATTCAATGATATCCAGCGCTCTTTGCGCATCCAGACGTCCAAGCTCCCTGTCCTTGCGATAATACGGATACAGTATTTCATCCAGACGTCCGGGAGAGAAGCTGGAGGCATTGCTTTCCATATGCAGGACGACAAACAGAATCCACATGGACTGTACCGCCTCATGAAACGTTTCAGCCGGCCGTTTGGACAGCGCCTTACAGATTTCTGCCGTCTCTATCATATCCTGCTTCCAGTCCGGATGCTGCTTTGCTTCCTTTTGCAATTCATCATGATACCGCATCAGAAAGCGGCATACACCATCCATCACAAGAAGAATGCTTTCATAGAAGGGTCTTTGCTCCTCCTTACAGTCCAGCAGGTGCTGCTGTGCCTCCTCTTTCAAGCCGGCCGGCCCCTTTTCCAGCCACTCACGGACATTGGGGCAGATATGTCCCTGTGCATGATCCTTCTGATTAATTTTTACAACCGTTGACAGGGCACTGATTTCTTTTCCATAACGCTTTTTCAGCACATCCTCCAATGATTTCCCCTTCCAGTACGGCTTGATGACCTCGCGAAATGTCTGCACATCCTCAGGACGTACAAGAAACTTATCCTGTGGACGCGTCGGCAGCGTCTCCAGCTCCTGATCCACCCAGGAAATACCGCTTTCAGGAAATACCACCCCATAGCGTACCCCCTTTGTCCGGTTTCCTACAATCAGCTCCTGCGGCTCGATTCCGATTTCAAGCTCGCACAGAGCATCATGGAGTGCATATGCACGTTTTAAAATGACCGGCTCCTGTTCATGCCTCTGATAGGCTCTGGTAATGATCATCGCCTGTTCCATACTCACATAACGCGGCTGGGACAGCATACGTTCCTTTAGAAGATCGATTCGAGCAGTTTTTTTCAGTTCCATGGCAGATACCTCCGTTTACATCTTCATTATAATATGCTTTTACCGGTTGTCAACACTTTTGTTATTATTTCTTATTACTTTTTATCAAACAATAGAAATAAATAAAAAAGCCGGGATTCCATTTCCCGACCTATTCTGCCAGCTGTATACATAGCTGCATGTTTTTCATCAGCTTTTCATTTTCCCTGTCCAGCTTATGATCCGTTATGATTCCGGTAAATTCATCCGCCCCAGCATAGCGGTAATTGCCGATCTGCATGAATTTATCCGATTCACATACCATAAACGCCTGCTTACTGCTGGACAGGATCGCACGCTTTGTCGCCCCGTCATTGGCCATATAGGTATATACGCTGTTATCGTGTACATCAATACCGACAACACCCAGAAAGGATATGTCGAATCGGAATTTCATTATTTGTTCCATTGCCAGACTCCCCACAAAGCCGTCCCTGCCATAATCGAATTCTCCACCGATGAAAATCACAGGAAGACTGCTGTCTGCCAGTATGGATACAACCTCCAGCATATTGGTAACGATCGTTGCCTGCTTCTCCCGTTCCACCAGCTCCCTGGCCACCCGTATATTGACGGTGGATATGTCCAGAAAGACCACATCTCCTTCCTGAATCAGATCCACCGCGGCTTTTGCGATACCACGCTTTTCTTCCTGATTCACGTCCTTGCGCTGCGCCGCAATCTTGCGATGAATATTCTCACGAATCAGCACAGCACCTCCGTATGCCTTTTTCAGCAGTCCCTTTGCTTCCAATGCGCTGAGGTCTTTACGAATCAAGTCCTCACTAACGCAAAACCGCTCACTCAGCTCCTTGACCTTTACCTTTCCATTGGCATGCAGCTCCTCCATAATGGCACTCTGCCGCTCCTCTACAAACATGTGATCGACCTCCTGTTTTTCAATAGTATACCATAGTTTTCATGAATTCTTCGTTTTTCATAAGAAATTGTACGCACAAAGAAAGCATGCAGCGCTTTCTGGCATATACCGGTAGGCTGCACCCTGAACTGGCTGCTGCCTGAATTCTCACGCACAAGAGTCAACTGTGGATTCATTCTCCACGGAAATCCTCCAGGTGCTTATGTAATGCTTTCCTTATTTATACAAAGTGATAAAAAAAGAAGCACGATCCGGTGCTCCTTATTCTTCATAGGTTATGCCTCGATGTCAGTCTTCCATAAACCGTGCAGGTTGCAGTATTCATATACATGCACTTTCCCCTTGTAATCACCAAGCGGGAAGACACCCTCCGGTTTTTCACCGGGCTTCAGGTTTTTACGCATAATGTTGTCTCCGGCCTCAACCAGAATCATTGTGATATAGTGCTCTGCAAGCATCGGATGCTCCATGGAACCAACCTTTACATGCAGATTTCCATCTGCGATTTCAGCAACCGGAACATGTTTTTCCAGTGCGCCGTCTGTCGTATTTGCCTTTAATTCATCCATTGGCTTTCCGCAGCACATTACCGGAACTCCTTTGTCCTCGATCATTTCAACGATGTTGCCGCATACTGAGCATTTTAATAATTTCATGTTTATTTCCTCCTTGTTTTATGTTATCTTCATAGTAGCGTTTGCTGCTATGGATCATCCTTTACAACCAGTTCCTCCTGGCTCGATGCCAGTATAGCATGACCCATATAGGAAATTCTATTCATTTGACCGAAAAATTATGAGGTGATTTTATGAAAATCGAATTGAAAAACAATATACTGCAGTTACGCGGCATTTCCTTTGCGGATACCGATGCTGTTTTCGCATATTTCCATACCGCGAAAAAGAAACGCTATGAATATTATCAAACAAATCGTGTTTCCATAAATAACCGCATCATCCACGGCAATCATATGCTGCAGGAGCAGGATACCGTACGCATCTTTCTTGCGATGGAGGAAGATACGATAGAGCCCTGGTACGAGGATTTGGAGATACTGTTTGAGGATGAACTCTTTTGCATTGTGAATAAGCCTGCGAATCTTCTGGTACACAGTGACGGTATCGAACATGCACACACCGTCTGTAATCTGGTCAAGGCACATTATCTTCTGGAGGGACACAATACCTGTGTTCGCCCGCTTCACCGCCTGGATTACGAAACAAGCGGAGCCCTGATATTCTGCAAAGTTCCCTTTCTGCAGCCACTGCTTGATGCCATGCTGAAAAATAAGCAGATCTATCGTGAGTATGAGGCATTTGCTAGGGGATACATTGCACAGAAGCACTGCACCATCACCCGGGGAATCGCCAGAGATCGACACGATGCGCGAAAGATGCGCATATCCGAGCATGGCAAGAGTGCCAGAACCGATGTGTTTGTAAAGCAGAACTTCATGGATTTCACATGGATTCGCTGCCGGCTGTATACCGGGCGAACGCATCAGATCCGTGTCCATCTGGCCGCAATACAGCACCCCCTGCTCAGTGATCCGCTATATGGAATCCGTGACAGCAGATGTCCCCGCCTCGCACTGCACGCCTGTCGTGTAAGCATCCCTCACCCCCTTTCCAACGATATGCTGCGCGTGGAATGCCCGCTTCCACAGGATCTTCGCCAGCTGCTGGATTAGGCCTGACTTACTTTAAAACACATACCTTATTGCGCCCGGCCAGCTTTGCCTTATAGACACTGCGGTCGGCTCTTTTTAATGCATCCTGATAATCATGGTCACTCTTATAATAATACGCTGCACCGATAGACAGGGTCACCTGCACACGGTTGCCGTCGAAAACAAAATCCGAGCTTTCAATCAGACGGCGCAGACGCTCGATATAGGCATAGATATTTTCCTTGCTGATTCCACTGCAGATGAGCAAAAATTCATCACCGCCCCAGCGAAACAGCATGTCACTGCTTCGAATTTCCTTCTCGATCTGTTCACAGACATGGCGCAGAACATAGTCTCCCATATCATGTCCATAGCGGTCATTGACCTTCTTAAAATCATCCACATCGAAAAATATGATGGTATAAAAATCCTCCCCATTCTGAAATTTCTGAAACGTGGAGACCAGCGTCATATCGCCGCTTCGCCGGTTAAAACAGCCGATGAGCGGATCCCTGCTGGCGCTTGTTTTCAAAAGCTCCTTTTCCGTTATATCATTCATAGTGCCGAGTACGACCTTGATATTGCCGTTTTTATCCGGTAATCCCTTGAAATTCGTCTCAAAAATCAAATCGAAACTGGTTTGAATATTCTTCAGATGAATGACCGCATGCTCCGATAACGCCTTTCGCTCGATACGTTCCAGCAGGACCGGCATCTGGTGTATCTGCAGCAGCTCATTCAGCTGCTCCACCGTATACGAGCGCATGGGAAGTCCCAGCTTGTCGCACAGAGACTGATTCGCGGAAAACTCTCTTTTTCCGACATCGTATTCCCATATATACATATTGGCCATGCTCAGCAGTAAATCGAATTTCTCCTGTTCATGCAGAACACGCTCGATTCGCTCCTCCATCGCCCGTACAGACCTCGTAACACCGATGATATGCAGATTGCCGTTGACCCAGTATGCATGAGCTCCAACCTCATAAAACCGGATTTCACCGCTCCTGCATTCGCGCTGATAGGAAAAATACTCCTTTTCGCTTTCTCCCAGCATGATGCGATGCACAGCTTCCTTGATACGCTTATGGTCCTGCGCATTAACTCCCTGCATAAGCATGCGAAAGGAATTGATGATTACGCGTCCGTCCTGACAGGTTATACTTATCATCTGTGTCAATGGATCAAACTCCCATATATTTTTGCAGGACAGCTGTAACAGTGTACGGTATCTGTCATCCTTATTCTCCGGTTTTTCTTCATCTTTCTGTTTTGTCTGCCGTTCATCCAGCTGCTTCAACAGAATGCGAATCTGATGGAGGAGAAATTGTTCCTGTTCGTCAAGCATCATCCCCACCGACCTTTCTTGTATACGATTTTTTCGCTCATCTCACTATAGTATATCACACCGGAATCACAAAAGAACACCTTTTCAGATAAAGTATTTCTAAATTTCCACTTACTTTTCTATTTTCATTTTTCCTGATTTATCATAGCTGATTTCTGTATTCTTTTCTGTCGTTTTTGCGCGTTTAAAATATCTCTGTTTGTATTTTTGTACAAAACTTTTATACAAACTAGCATTCCGTTTCACTTCCGTTTACTTTCCCTCGTTTCGTGCTATAATTTTAATATATAAGGAGGGTTTTGAAATGCCACAAGCTAATCCATTAAAACAGATTGTTGTTAAACAGAAGGAAGGAAAACCGGTTGGAATTTATTCCTGCTGCAGTGCGAATGACTACGTTATCGAGGCTGCACTGGAATGTGTAAAACGCGATGATTCCTGCGTACTGATCGAGGCAACAGCCAATCAGGTTGACCAGAACGGCGGTTACACCGGAATGACACCAAAAGACTTCCGCGAATTCGTATTAAAGAAAGCAAAGGCGATCGGGGTGGACGAAAGCCGTATATTCCTGGGAGGAGATCATCTGGGTCCTCTGACCTTTGCCGCTTTACCGGAAAAGGAAGCGATGGAAAAGGCAGAAGAGCTGGTACGCTGCTATGTAGCTGCCGGATTTACAAAAATTCATATAGATACAAGCATGAAGGTTGCGGATGATGATCCAAACATTCGTCTGAGTGACGCGGTTATCGCAAAGCGCGGTGCGCATCTGGCACGCATCTGCGAGGAAACCTATCAGGAGTTGCTGAAGCAGAATCCAAATGCCGTACGTCCGGTATACATCGTGGGAAGTGAGGTACCGATTCCAGGAGGTGCACAGGAAGAGGGTGCCGGTATGCAGGTTACCCGTGTTGAAGATTTCAAGGCTACTGTCAAAACCTTTGAAAAGGCCTTTGCGGCTGAAGGGCTTAAGGAAACCTGGAAGGATGTTATGGGTGTTGTTGTACAACCAGGTGTCGAGGAAAAGGATGACGGATGTACCGAGTATGACCGCAGCAAGGCCAGTGATCTGATGGCGTCCATCAAGGAGTATCCAAACCTTATTTTTGAAGGACACTCCACAGATTATCAGACAAAATTCAAGCTGCGCGAGCTGATCGAGGATGGCGTCGGTATCCTGAAGGTTGGCCCGGGACTGACCTATGCCATGCGGGAAGCACTGTTCGCACTCGCAAACATCGAAACGGCCGTATATCATGGAAAAGAAGAAGCGCTCAGCAACTTTATCGATGTTCTGGAAGAAGCGATGATGGAGGATCCGAAGAACTGGAAAAAGCACTATCACGGAGATGACAATGCCCTGTGGTTCAAGCGTAAATACAGCTTCTCTGACCGCAGCCGCTATTATATGCCAAATCCTAAGGTGACCGCAGCCAAGGATAAGCTGATTGCCAATCTGCGTAAGAGCGGTATTCCTTTGAGCGTATTGTCCCAGTTTATGCCGATTCAGTACACAAAGGTTCGCGAGGGACATTTGGAGAATGATCCGGAAGCGCTGATCAAAGACCGTATCGTAAATACGATTGACGAATACCTGTACGCAACGCACCAGGAAACATTATTCTAAAAACGGAAGTGGACTTACAATATTAAGGATAAAAGAAGCAATTGCAGGTCAAAAAGACAGGCGCTGGATATCATTCATATCCACACCTGTCTCTTTTTGTTTTCTCCCTGACCTTCTTCCTGTTTGCACAGCTTTCATGAAAGGGCAGGCAGTTTCCGTAAGGACGTAAGTATAACGGTTTCCTTATATATGCGATTGCGTAAGGAAAGCCTGCAGGCGTTTTTTCACAAATGAGAGGCAGCTTTTGTGAATAAGAAGTAGATCGCATTGCATAGCTGAGTTAGCAGCGTATATCCGCAGTAGCTTGAAATATACAATCGGACTTTGATTTGCACCATAGGCTTTACGAAAAACGCAAACTGTCCACATCAAGAAAGCCTGTATCCCTTCCCCTTATCAACCAGCTGTTCCAGTGCGAACAGAAGATATGCCATGACAAAGGAATCATTCATAAGAAGTGCGACCGCCTCCAGCTCCTTGCGGCTTGCAGCTCCCGCAGTCCGCATATAATAATAGATGGAGCAGATGATTTCCTTTGTGCTCTGCTCCTTTAAAGACGCTGCGGCATCCAGCAGATGCAAGGAGTCACGGTCAGCTCGTTCTGCGATACTCACATGCTTCTGTGCACAGGCAAGCACCTGCTCTGCGAATTTCGGAAAGCTCCAGATGCCGATATCATCTATTTGAAATGCCAGGGCAGTCATTTCCAGCATACGTAAGAACGGCCAGTCATACTCCTGAAAATGAGAAAAGCTGGCAATCATTTGATGGTGGAATGCCTTTTTTACGAGCCTGCTCATATAGCGACGGTCCACCAGATCATCTATCTGTTCCAGCTGCATGTGGATTCGCTCCTCAAACGCGATGATGTGCGCCTTGTCCTGTAGAGAAAAGGTATAAATACTTCCCAGACAGCAATCGAATTTCTTTAGGGTGTCCTGATATCCACGCTCCATATTGTGGTGAATCCGCACCTGATCAAACAGCAGAAAGCTGCCAAGGGATACCTGCGGCTCAATGTAAATCACATCCTTCTGCGGCCGGTGTATTTTCCTTTTTCCCACAGACTTCAAATCAACCGCCACGATTTGCTGAGCTCCCATGCTGCGTGCCAGCTCAATGGGAACGTTATCATAATAGCCGCCGTCGACGAAATGCTCCCCCTCGATTTCCTTCATGGGAAATGCAGGAAAGCAGGAGGCAGAGGCAATGATGTAATTCAGCGCCGTATCCCTGCTCATATCTCGGCGATAGACCGGCTGTGGCTGCTTTTTCGTGACATTCACACACATGCAGGCATACTCGATATCCGAAGAGAAAAAGCGCTCCGCATCAAAGTAATGCTGCAGCTTGTTCACAAAGGGGGTGATATCCGCTCCCCTGTTTTTCACATAGCTTTTCAACAGTGTCTTATACTTTCCCTTTTGTGACATCAACAGCTCGATATCCATATCCAGATTCACACCATTGGCAATTATGTCATCAACAGACAGCTGCTCCCACAGCTCTAAGCATCGCTCATACTGCTTCTGCACATACATGGCACCAATCATCGCACCGATACTGGTTCCCGTTACAATATCAAAGGAAATTCCCAGCTCATCCAGAGCCCTCCAGACCCCCAGCTCATAGGCACCCTTACTGCCTCCTCCACCTAGCACAAGTGCACGTTTCATCTGCATCCTCCTCTCATCGCATACCGTTATCTTCACCTTTAACCTTCATAGCTTTTCATGCTTTCGCTTTGATACCACATAATGCCGCTGCTTTTCCGCGCCTACAGCATCCGTTCTTTCCTGTACCTTTTGTCCCTATTATAGCACCATTCCCCTGCCTGCATACAGAAAAAGCCTGCTAACAAGAACAGGCTTTAGTATTTTCCTTTAAAAAATTCCATTAGATTACGCAGTGACTGAATCAGCTCCACCTCTTTATCAAGCTCAAGCTCATTCAACAGACGCTCAATCATTTCCTCATGGAAACGATTATGAATGTCCAGGATACTCACTGCCTTTTCGGTAAGCTTCAGACGCACGATTCTCTTGTCCCGCTCATCCTTAACACGCTCTACATATCCTTTTTTCACAAGCTTGGAAGTTGAAACGGTCAGTGTCCCCTGTGTTACCATCAAACGCTTGGCAATCGCGGACATCATATTGGATTCACTCTTTTCGATTGCTTCCAGAATATGTACCTCGGTCATGGACAGCTTTACTCCCTGATCGCGGAGATTTTTCTCCTCAATCAAGAGAATGTAGTTGAACAGATCTACCAGAAGTTCATTCAAAGTATGACGTGTGTCATCCATAAAGCTTCCTCAATTAAGCTTTTTCTAATGCTGACTTAGCAGTTTCTACGATTTTTGTAAAGCCCTTAGGATCGTGAATAGCGATCTCACTCAGCATTTTACGATTGATCGTAACGTTAGCCAGCTTCAGGCCGTGCATCAGCTTGGAATAAGAAATCTCATTCATTCTGGCAGCTGCATTGATACGTGCGATCCACAGCTTACGCATGTTGCGCTTCAGATCCTTACGGTCATTATATGCATATTTGAAAGAGTGCATAACCTGCTCATGAGCAGTCTTATACAGAATGTGCTTTGCACCATAGTACCCTTTCGCTAACTTTAATACTTTTTTTCTTCTCTGACGTGTTGTATATCCACCTTTTACTCTTGCCATCTCATATTCCTCCTATATTATTTCACTAACATCTCTTTGATACGCTTGTAGTCTGTACTGTGTACCGTACCGGATTTTCTTAAATGACGTTTCTGTTTCTGTGTTTTACCATGGAAACGGTGAGAAGTATATGCATGACTTCTTTTCAGCTTTCCAGATCCAGTCTGTTTAACTCGTTTCGCTAATCCTCTATGTGATTTCATCTTTGGCATAAGTAGTACCTCCTATAATTTATATCTATTTTTTCTTCGGTGCCAAAACGCATGACATCGTGTTACCTTCCAGAATTGGTCTCTTTTCGATAATCGCGATATCTGAGATTTCCTCTGTGAAGCTATTCATAATCTTTTTTCCAACTTCCAGTCTCGTAATCAGTCTTCCTCTGAAGCGCATGTCCACCTTGACCTTCATGCCGTCCTCAATCCATTTGCGTGCATGACGCATTTTTGTATCAAAGTCATGCTTGTCGATAACCGGGGACAGACGAATCGGCTTGATTTCTGTAACATGCTGTTTCTTTTTGGCTTCCTTCGCTTTTTTCTGCTGTTCAAAACGATAACGGCCGTAATCCAGCACCTTACATACCGGCGGTTGCCCTTTCGGAGCCACACACAGCAGATCCAATTCCTGTCTGTATGCAATTTCCAGAGCCTCACGACGCATCTTGATTCCAAGCTTGTCTCCATTGGCATCAATCACCATGACTTCCTTGAAGCGGATTTTTTCATTTACCAGATCGTCGTTTACGTTGTTAGGAATAACTTTCTTGTTTATAATAGACACCTCCAATGTTGCCATAAGAAAAGCGGGTACTCATATGCACCCGCTCAAATATCTCATCAACAATTTCGTCTTTTCGATATGTTGTAGCTTTTACCTATGCCTTCGGACATCAGGTGAGAAGGGGTGCTTCTAACTTTCCACTAACTTTTCTGCTTGGTTATCATATCACAGTTAAAGACCTGCGTCAAGGATATTAACGCATGATATAATCATTTCTGGCATAATAGCCGATTCCCGGTATCATGAGCTCATCCAGAGCATCCCCGTTGTCCATCGCTTTTTGGATAGCCCGGGCATTTGCACTGAAGCTGATCACGTTTTCGACAATGCTGCGATTTACATGATCCTTTTTCAAATGCTCCATAACCGTTTCTTCAATATAGGAGAAGGATTGCAGCTGACTCTGATACAGCTCCCGCGTTTTCTGATCCTTCTGAATCAGAAACAGACGTGATCCGTATTCCACCTTCGGATATGCATATTTACAATAGATTTCCGGAACGAAGGAAAAGATTTCATATGCCAGAGAATCATCCTTGCATAAACGAATCAGCTGTTCACGCAGCTTTCTGTGCTCCTCCTTGCTTCCGCATTTCTCATACCATTTGATAGCCTTACGCGTATACTGACGGATGTTGTCCCCTGTGAAATCCGAGGGTTCATAGCTGCGTTCCTCCTGAATAAGCAGAAAGTTCTGCTTTTCCGTATGATAGCTTCCGATACAGTCCCAGTTTTGTGCATAGGGCAGAAGCAGTTCACTCAGCTCACTGTCTTCCCTGCCGTTGATTCGTACCTCGCACAATACTTTGCTACGGGTTTTGGATGCAAACACCTTGATCCAGTATGCCTTTTTATTGCCAAGACGCAGCTGCAGCTTCTGCTTCAGCATTTCCCAGAAGTCCTGCTCTATCAGACCTTCCCGCTTTCCGATGCCGTGTATCTCATTCCTGTACACCTGAAAGTAATGACGAAGCTGGGTAAAGCCGAAAACAGTTTCCTCCGCCTTTCCCTGCAGAGCCCGCAGATACAGCTGCAGGGTATGCCGGTAAAAATCCTCACATGCCAATGTAACCGCCTCCTGCGCATTTGAACCGCTTGCTGCTACAGATTCCAGAATGGCATCATCCAGCCATTCATGGTGGAGCTGAAAAACGATCTGTGCCACATTATGCTCAACCGATATCACGTCTGCATATATATAGATATCCTGTGCTTCCAGCACAAAGGCATCATCAAGAATCTGTCCTTCCTCACACATATGCTCCAGCTGTTCCAGCACTAGTGCATGAAAATCAATCGATTCCTCTGCTGTGTTTTTATGTTTTTTTCTTCGAAATACCATAGACACCATCTTCCTTTTATTGTCATTGTAGATTGTAAACATTATATAACAAATTTCAGTTTCTTTCCACCTTCCCTTATCGGATACCGTCAGTTTCACATAATTGTTTTTTCTATGTTTACCTTTCTGTTCTATCACCTAAAGGAAATAATCGTATCGTTAGATTCATCTGTATCTGTAGGAACCACTTACACAACTGCTGCCTATCCGGAAACCTGCAGTATTATAAAGAGTCTCGCTTGAAAAAGCTTTACTATATAAGGGCAGGCAAACACAGATCACCTGCATGGGACTTTCACCTGAAGCATAACATGATCTGCACATCCAATAAATTATTTTCATGAACAGGTGTATCAGCTATTTACATAAACAGCAGTATAACCTTTGCATAGTTTATATCGGAGGTGAGTGAAATGACAGGTGCGTTAACAGTTGAGGCCATGGAAGCAAATGGCTCTCCCGTCAATGCGGCAGCTGTACGAGTGTATGGAAGAACAGAGGATACTTCCACATTTATAATGTGCTGTTATACCGATGAAAATGGTTTAAGTGAACCGATTTTTCTTCCTGCCCCAAACAGCATACATTCCATGCAAAGCAATCCGCAGGTATGTCCCTACGCAGCGTATGATGTATATGTTACGAAGGATGATTACGATAAAGAAGTAATTAACGGTGTACAGATATTTCCTGACACGACTTCATCCTTGCGTGTAATTATGCAATGCTGTAATGGCAGACCGCCAAAGACAAACACGATTGATATCGAACACCATAAATTATACGATTATGAATAAACAAAAGGTAAAAAGATACCCTATCCCCCGAGGAATGGCGTAGGTTATCATACGATAGGATTTCTGTAGCACTGAGATACAGCCATAATGGATAACACGCCGGTAGCTGTGAGGGCTTCGCAATCCAGGGAATGAAAGCGAAGCTCAAAGCTATAGCGTGTAAGCGAAGGAAAATGGTTACAGGAAAGCTAGATTTTCAGTCTTCCCATAACCTCGGATATATGCAGGGTTCCTTGATTCAGGGCATCCTGTTATCCGTGCTTTCAGCATTCGAGCATCCTAGCCCGTAACGTTTTGGGCATTGTTTCATCCAAAATGTAAGAGGGATGTGCTGAATCCGGAAAACAACAAAACTGATTTCATAAATTATTAAATAATATACAATAAAGGCTTTCCTCGAAATTGAAGAAAGCCTTTCAAATTTACAATGGTGACCCCTCAGGGAATCGAACCCTGGACCCACTGATTAAGAGTCAGTTGCTCTGCCAGCTGAGCTAAGGAGTCATTTGTAACTTGCTCAATTATAATACCAAATGATTTGAATAATTGCAATACCTAAATTGCAGAAAAATTCATTTTTTTCATTCTTTTTTTAGAAAAGAGCGAAATTCATAGAAAAATATATCAAAATTCCTCATTTTATCCTGTAAATTCCTTTACAGCATTGCAATTAAGAACTTTTATCATCCCACCTGCTCCGCAGATCTAATATATTTTAATGACATTTCTATGAATTCCCGCAATGTCGGCTGTCTGTAATGCAGGGTATGCAGTACCTTCTGCAGCATGACACGATCTCCGGATAATAGGGTTGCCAGAAGTACATGCTCCAGTTCTTCCTCCACATGCGCCACAGTCGTTTTATGCTTGTTCGCAACCACCACATATAAGCATTCTATGATACTGCCAAGCAGATCCGGTTGTTCATAGACGCTCATAATTGCCGTATGTAAAAAGCTGTAGCCTGCAGTGTAATCGGGAACTCCCATACGATTCAGCAATTCGGATACTCTTGTATTCAGATTCACTATCCCATTCATGTTTACATCCCTCCCAAAATCTATAGTGTACATACGGTCCAGCTTTGGCAGAGTCTATATATGTCGAATTTCATAAAATATCTGCATGCCGCCCTTCCTGTGTTGCCGCATATCCTACCTTTCTGATGAGGGTATGGAAATCTCTGCCTCTTATTCCATTATTCGACAGACAACGACACTGTGTGTGATGTCTGTGTGATTATAATGATACCGTTGCCGCCCTGATATAGAAAGATACCTAGGCAGTATTTTGCGGCATGGTCACCCTGCGGTGACTTTTTTTATTATGTATACGTTATACCATCACGATATCTTATCCATGCCCCTTTGTATACATTCATACAGCTATAAAAAAGCGCTGCCATCTGAACAGACTTCCCTTACGACCAGCACCGTACGCAGGCATGGACAGATGCCTCTTTCAAAGCAGTTCACATCCTGCCACAGCCAGCATTCAGGGCAGTCTTTCATCCATATACCGATACCTTGCAGCGCCTCCATTTATCAATACACGGATTACTGACAATCTGCTATCATCCGGAGGTATCGCAGGAAAAGGGATGCTGCAATCAACATCCCCTGCCTAATACATCGAACTAATATCCACTTGGTCGTGTCGGTTCATCATCAATTGCACGATCATTTGTCCATCCGGTACCATCATTGATCAAATACGGATGCTCAGCTCCTTTTATAATACGTGTGATGATACCCTCTTTTACAGCCAGAAGTCTTCTGGGATACCAGTTTCCACCATTTGCCTGTGTCCATAAGCCGGTATAGGTTACCGGAGTTCCAACCTTATACTTCGGATTCTTTGACGGGTTTGGTTTTGGATCCGGTTTCGGCTGATCGGGTGCCTTGCCATAGCCGTTCAGTCCTTTTTCCTTCATAATGGCCGGATAATCCTTATATGCATAGTCCAGATCCATTCTGCCATTATAGCCGTGAATGGAGCCGTCACTGGTAAACTGCCACATTCCGTACGGCTTACGGTAGGTATTTACACTGGCCCATTGTGCCACCCATTTATCAAAGCGATCCAGGCGGGATGAATTGATATGGTTTGTAAGCCAGTCCAGGTTGGCATAGATACCGGCATAAAAGCCGGCTTTTTCCAATTCCCGACAGGTATAATAGCAGGTTTCCACATTCATGGCATCACTGACTCCGTTACGCCGTTTCCAACCGTCCGCATCCTCCATATCTATATAGCATGGATAGCTCGGTTTGCAGGTTTTACACAATCTGATGAAGCCGGAAGCCTCCTCCCTCATCTGTGCATCATTGGCAACATAGGAATAATGATAGAGTCCATAGGGCATTTTGACACGCTCACATTCCCGTACATTCCTTCGAAACTGCTTATCTTCTTCAAAATGTCCCCAGCTGGAACGGATGATGGCAAATTCTATCCCGCCCTTTTTTATCGCATCCCAATCCAGTATGCCATTATGCTCGGATACGTCAATTCCAAGTCTTCGCATACACACACCTCCTTTCTCTTTCATACTACGCATTTTAAAAGCACCTGTACAGGCGTTCGCCAAAAGAAAAGATGTCACCCGGACATCTCCTTCTGTTTCTGTATCAGCAATTTGTAAACCTGCTCCTGCGGAAGTGGCGCTGCGTAGTAATATCCCTGAATATAGCGGCAGGCACAGTCTCTCACAAAGGCAGCCTGTTCCTCATTCTCAACACCCTCCACCAGCAAAAGCTGATGCACCTCATGAAAAGCCTCACACATTTTGCGCAGAACGACAGCACCTTCAGTAGACACCATCGCTTTCCAAAGCAAACTCTTATCAATTTTGATCGTTTGTATCGGCAGGCTGAGTACATTGGATATATTGGAATACCCTGTTCCAAAATCATCCAAAAGAAATTCAATTCCCTGCTTACGCATACGCTGAATAAAAGCAATGATCATATGGTAATCCCTGCTTAGCATACTCTCCGTGATCTCAATCTGCAGCATATGTGCGGGTATTTTATATTCCTCTATAATCTTCAGAATGTTATTTCCGAGATCCTGCTGTAAAAACATGACGGCAGAGAAATTAACACTGATGCTTTTCAGGGTTGTAGCGGTATGCTGCAGCTGCTGCAGAAATAAACAGGTCTTTCGCAGCACCTGATATGTGATTTCTGTAATCAATCCGTTTTCCTCAGCAAGTGGTATAAACTCATCCGGACCAAGCTGCCCCAAATTATGCGGCGGCAGACGAAGCAGTGCCTCCGCCTTTGTATATGCCTGTTCCTTTACATCGTAAATCGGCTGGTAAACCACGATAAAGCTGTCCTCCCGGATACATTGTCGTAAAAGCTCAAGCACCCGCTCATTCCGATGGAGTCGTTCGATCATATCTGCAGTGCAGACGCAGGTTCTGTTTTCTTCTGAACGCTTGGCCAGCATGACGGCATATTCCAGACCCTTAATGATTTCATCCTTATCGCGGTTATGCGCCTCGACATGCAGAATGCCTATACCATACTGTATCCGAAAATCAAAATTCTCAACAGACCATGACTGCTGCATACGCGCAATCAGCTGCGTATGGCACTGCCTGCATGTTTCTGCATCCTTACAGACAATCGCGAATTCATCACCGCTGAAGCGAAAAATGCGTACCGCCGGCAGCTCCTTTTCAAGGAAGGCACAGATTCTCGTCAACAAAACATCCCCGGCCTTCTGAGAAAAGTGATCATTGATAAAGCGAAAGCCCTTCAGCGACAGCACCATCATGGAATATGGGTCTGTATCCTTCATGCGGATTTCCAAAAGACGGTTGAATTCCTGACGGTTTAAAATACCGGTCAGCGGATCTGTAAACAGCTGCTTGTTCTGCAAATACAGATATATAATCAGCAGCGCACTTGTTGCGGCCGTTCCGGTAAGGATATAATTTGGATACAGAAGCTGAAACAGGATGACGGCTGCAGAAAGCACTGGGAAGAAATTCAGAATGATATAAACAGCGGTGTCCAGATTGCGGCGCTTGGAAATCGTAAAGAATACAGAAAATAATACATAGATATAAAAGACGATGTAGGTCAGAGATACCCAGGATCCCCGCACATAGCCAGCTATCGGATCCAGCGTAAACAGCAGATGCGTCAGCGGCTTGCTCAGCAGACACAGCAGATAGAACAGAGCCGGTATCCCTGCAAACAGAATATGCTTTTTGAGCTTATCCGCGTCCTGTTCAAACACAGTAGTCAGTGTATAAATAAAATATACAACCCCCATAAGCGGAGTGGACATATAATTCAGATGCAGCAGCACCTGATTGAGGAGATACGTTGAAGCGGAAAGCTGTGTCAGCAGCAGCGTTGACAGGATATTTGTCAGAATGGAGAGATAGGTTATCAAAAGACAGGCGCGAAAGGCCTGGTTTTTTCGCGAGGGAAGCAGATTCCCCTTCCATGAATATACCATAATGATGTTGAGCATGATGACAGATACACACTCTGCCGAGATATCCCATTCCATAAATTATCACCTATGTAGATATTGTATCACATAACCATCACAAAGGGCTATGCAGGATGGACATCAAATGTGAAAAAGATGAAAAAAAGGCATTGATCGGCAGCTATAGATGTCGTTCCTCATTCTTTTCTTAACATCATCACTGTAAAGAGCGTGGTTTTCTATTTTCCGTCGTCAAGCTCCAGCTGCAGGATGTAGTCATCCATAATAAAGCCTTGCCCGATATCCGTCTGCACAGAATCGATATCCTTGAAGCCCTTCGCACGGTATACATCCAGACTGTGCTGATTGAATTTGTTGCAGGTCAGATAAATGGCTTTTTTATCCTGCTCCCTCGCAAAGGAAATTGCCCGCTTCAGCAGGATACTGGACAGCCCCTTTCCTCTGGCCTTCTTATGCAGATACAGCTTGCTCAGAAACAGACGATCCTTTTCCGGCTTCACACCGCAGAATCCGATCATAGCACCCTCCTCATAAGCCAGAAAATAGGTGTAGTTCTCCTCCTCGATTGCTTTTTTCAATGCCGGATAGCTCTGGAATTTCTCAACCATATAATCAATCTGTTCCTTTGAAATGATGGCTGTAAAATACTCATGCCAGATTTCTGTGGCAAGTGCTGCCAATGCACGGATATCCGCATCGCAGCTGCAGATACGCAGTTCCATATACATTCCTCCCTTGTTTTTTACCATTATAGAGCAAGGCTTACGGTTTGTAAATGTATTTTCGATATGCCAATACGACACTCAGGCAGCCGTCGTTCCCTTTTCAATGCGCTTTTTCCAAGGGAAAGCAGAACCCTTTGCCCTGATCATCATCCATATACAAAGAGTTGTGCATTATACAAAGCGTTCTGGTTTTCCTTACGGTATCACGGCTTTATGATTTCTTTAGGATATATCAGTAAATAGATAGGATGCTTTTATGCATAGACAGCACCTGAAGCGTCTGCTGTACTTTTTTTCCTGCAGCTTACGCTAACTGTCAGTCAAAGCCTCTCTGTAACAGACGTTTCACTTTATTTTACCGTACCTGGAAACTGCATGGATAAAAAACGCCCTTTACATTCTTGGAATGCATTATGCAAAGAAACAACACAGCGGTGAGGTATGGTTCTTTCTTACTTTAGGGTGTTTGCAAAAGGGAGACTTCCATACAATTGATAACTACAATCGTATGGAAGTCCCCCTATGTTAAATTAACCCACAATCGAGAAAAAACCTGAGATATCATTTGCGTTGTTTTGCAGCATACTTCTCCTGCATGCGTGGTTGATGTACAGAATCTTCCATATGCACGAGCTCTTTGATGCTTGCCTGTCTCCTCACATATCACCCTCATGTTCCATCAGAGCCTGCTTCCACTGCGCAAACAGAACCTCCTCACGGATACTGCGATTTGCATTGCTCGTACTCGGCAGATAGCTGCAGGGCAAAGCGATATCCGGAAAATGCTTCTGATACAGTTCATAGGCTTTTCTGCCGTTGCAGATCACCCTGTGCAGGGTTGGGTACACCGCTGTCAGGTGTGCGATATCATTTACCCTTTCCTTGCGGATTGCACTGTCCAAACTGCCCTCTCGCTCACATTCTCCAATCACATCCCAAAGCAGAATGTGCTGCTGAAACAGAATTTCCTTTTTCTGAGCATAGGTATCAATCGGCATTTCAAATACCGCATGCAGAATCTTCCAGAAACGGTTGTGGGCAAACCCGTAATATTCCTGCTTATCCAGAGAAGTCACACTGGGCATAGAACCCAGAATCATGAGTCTTGGCTTTTCCGGGATGATGGGATCAAAGCCCTTCAGCACACTTCCACACCCTTGAAGTCATGGGGCAGTGCCTCAGTGATCCGCACCTTTACAAAGCTGCCGAATTCGATAAAGCGCTCACTTTTAAACATCACAATGCCGTCCACCTCATCCGGTGCAGAGCTGGCCCCGCGTCCGCGATACACGCCGGTAAGACCTTCCTGATCCTCAACAAGAACCTCAATGATCTCACCTACCATACGTCTCTGATTCTCCAGTGATATTACCTCCTGACGCTTCATCAGCTGCGCCAGACGCGCTTCCTTTACATCCTCGTCCACGGCCCCATCCATAGAATAGGCAGGGGTGTCCTCCTCCGGGGAATAGGGAAAGGCTCCCATACGGTCCCAGTGGATATCCTCTACAAACTGCATAAGCTCGCTGAAATCTGCTTCCTCCTCTGTCGGGAATCCGACAATAAAGGTTGTACGCAGGGTTGGATAAGAAAAGGTTTCCCGAATCTTCTTCACCAGAGTGGCAACATCTTCTCTGCTTCCTCTTCGATTCATCAGCTGCAGCATGCGATTGGAAGCGTGCTGCATTGGAATATCAAAATATGGCAGCACCTTTGGCAGCTTTGCCATTCCCTCAATCAGCCGGGCATCGATTTCATCCGGATACATATACAGAATACGGATCCAGTGGAAGCCTTCGATTTCATGCAGCTGCTGCAAGAGATCAAGCAGTGCTCTTCTGCCATACAGATCGACGCCGTATTTTGTCGTATCCTGTGTAATCACCACCAGCTCCCTGACACCGCGCTGCGCCAGCTGTTTCGCCTCTTCCACCAGCTGCTCGATGGGAAAGGACACATTATCCCCGCGAATCAGCGGAATCGCACAATAGGTACAGTGATTGCTGCAGCCCTCGGCAATTTTCAGATATGCCGTCCACGGCTTGCTGGACACCTTCCGCTCACATTTGTCATAGCTTACCAGATCATGCCCGTCCAGCAGCTTTGGTAAGAGTTCATGCAGGTGCGGATATTCGCGAATACTGATCACTGCATCAATTTCCGGGATATCCTGCTCCAGCTGTTCCTTATAACGCTGTGCCAGACAGCCGACAACAATCAGCTTTCTGCACCTGTGCTTTTTATACTCCGCCATCTGAAAAATCGTCTGAATGGCCTCTTCCTTTGCGGAATTGATAAATCCGCACGTATTGATAATGATTGCCTCTGCCTCATCCGCATTGTGAACGAGCTCATGGCCGCCGCTATTGATCATACCCATCATTTTTTCACTGTCTACCAGATTTTTACTGCAGCCCAGTGATATAAACCCAATTTTCATATAAAACACCTCGATTATTACTATACCATGAAGACCGGCTTCATGAAAGCCGCAAATTATGTAAAATTTTGTTATTGTCATGCTGGAATCATATAAATTCTTTCCGTTCTCTGGTATAATTATATACAGACTATCACAGGGAGGTAACGTATGTACGGACGAGTGAAAATCGATGATGAAACGAAAAAGAAGCTGTCGCTTCTATTAAAATATTATCGCAAAAAAGCAAATCTGAACCAGCGTGACTTCATCACTTACAACGGGGCAACGATCTGTTCTGCCGATACCTACAGTAAAATAGAAAATTGTAAAATCATTAAAAGCAATTCCATCTATCATTATCTGCTGGTACAGATTCATGCTGAACTCAATCTTCCTTCCAGCTGGTGGGAGCCCTGGAGCACCTGTTTTCAGGAGCTGCTGGAGCTGGTGACGCGCTATGACCTTGCAGGACTGGCAGAGCGGTGTGCCGTCCTTTTTGCACAGCTCCGGGAAAAAACCGATATCTTTGCGGTTGAGTATCGAGAACTGCTGATGCTGATGGCTTCCTATTATGAACACTGCAGCGAAATGAGTGAGGAGCAGTTTCATAAATATATGGAGCTGCTTCCTATCTTTGATGTGAGCATACAGGAGATTTTAAAGGATATGCTTTATACATATACCGTACACAGACACCGTGATGCCAGAAAAAACGGTGCTGTCTTCACCCGCCTGCACATGGCGGAAAGCACCTCGCTGCTCAATATACTGAACCGCAGCTATCAGGCCTATTATGAGGAACGCTTTCTGGACTGCTTTCGGGATTCCCTGTATCTGGAGCAGACATTTTTGAAGCAGGGTAATTACAACCGTCTGCTGGATGTATACGATGCCATTGTCCTTCTGTATGCAGATGTACAAAAGGATGCGGCCAATCATGAATATGTCGAAAAGCTCTTTGCCATTGTTAAAGAGCATCCCGAACAGCTGCACCGCAATAAATATCTGCAAAGCCTGTATCAATGCGGGATGCTGTATTATGAAATAGGACAATATGAAAAAGCATGCGACTATTTCTGTGAGCTGGCAAAGCAGGACGACTACCATTTTCTGCCGGCAGCACTGCTTGCCTGTATTCTCTGCGAGCAGCTAGAGCGTGTAATCCCTCCTGAAATATTACAGGAGCCGCGCTATCCCGAGCGTTTTCCGAAGCATGTGACCGCTTACCATCAATACTGCCGGTTCAAGCAGAAGGAACGAGATCCCTTTCAGCGGGAGGAGTATTTTTTGAAGTATTTGCTGCCCCAAATATCCAATGAGGATCAACTGATTTGGGAGCCTGCCTGCAGAGAGCTGGAACAGCTGATCCGATCCACACGCCATTATCACCTGAAAAAACGCATACAAAGCAGTTGAATTCAGAAATTATACAATTTTATACCGAATATCTGACAAAAATCACATATTTTTTCTAAATTTCAAATTTGTAATCTTTTCTTCTTTATTTCATGATATAATTTCTACATACAGGATACGTTTATCCTGTGCAATCAATCATTTGATAGGGAGGACAATATGAAAAAATTACTTTGCGCTACATTTGCCGTACTGGTATTAGCAGGATGCTCCGGCGGAGCAAAAACAGAAACAAAGACCTGTTCAATGGAACAGAGCGGTATGAAAATGGATGCCACTTTCACCGCTGAGGATGATAAAATCACTAAAACCTCAGTAAAGGTTACCATGGATCTTTCCGCTGCCGGTCTTGGAGACACAGAGCTGACAGATGATCAGAAAAAACAGCTGGAAACTGCTGTATTAAGCCAGTTGGGTGTTGAAGAAGGAAAAGGTGTCAATGTCAGTGCTGAATTCAAGGACAAGAATATCATCGCAACCGTTGACGTTGATATGAAAGACGGAGATTCAGCTACATTGAAGAAGCTGGGATTCGGTGGAGAAGCAAGTCTGTCCAAGACGCTGGAAGAAGCAAAAGACGGCGGAGCTACTTGTAAATAATCTTTGAAACTCAGGGCTAAGCTCTGAGTTTTGCCATTATAATCTGAAGGAAGGGAAAATACAATGAAAAAATTATTATGTGCTGCTTTTGTGGTTGCCATGCTGGCAGGCTGCTCCGGCGGTAAAGAAGAAACAAAAACAATGACCTGTACGGCAGAACAGAAATCCAATGGTTCCACCATTTCACAGACGATCAAATTTGACTATCAGGGTGACAACATCACCAAGCAGGATCAGAAAACAGTGATTACTGCACCGGATAAAAAAACCTATGAAGCAATGCTGCCGACACTGAAAAGCGCTTCTCTGGAAAGCAAGGCAAAGGGTGTTGAAGGCATGAGCTATAGTCTGACAGAGGATAAAGACAAATTCTCAATTACGGAATCCATTGTTTTTGATATCAAAGAAATCGATCCGAAGGACTACGGTACCTTTACCAACCAGAAGCTGAGCGGTAAAAAAATGGTAATGGATCTGGAAAAGACAAAAGAAAACATCGAAAAAAGCGGATTAACCTGTAAAAAATAAACAGGCCATTACATGATAAGCGCTGAAGAGCTCTCTGTTGGAGAGCTTTTTTTATCTTTCTACATCCAAATCCATGAAAAATAGAAATGGCTGTATCAGAAAGGGGATTTTCAATCTAACTGCACATTGATCAGCCCTTTTATTTTTTATCCCGCCTGAATAATTCTGAAAAGGCAACATTTTTAGTCGAACTTATAGAATATATCTGCTTTTCCCTATCATAAAGTGATATAATTACAATATCAAAAATCATAAGATATACGAACAGACAGCGTGTCCTTTGGCTATCTCAGATGTATCGCGCAATGCAGCACTGCCTAAATCGACGGCTATCAGGCAAACAGGCTCCATAAGGGAGTCTGCCGCAGCAGAATCCCATACACAGCACTGTTTTTTCGGCTATTCACAAAGCGGTGTGATGCAGTATAGAAGCTTGCTTCACGGCAGGAATGAAAAGACAGGAGGTTTACAGTATGCCAATGAAACTTAATGAAAATAATTACAGCTATTATATTTACCGCAATCTGATATGTCTGGCAATCCTTCTGCATTTCGGCTATACATTGCTTATGGGAATTCTGCATTATGGCGTTCCTCTTCTCTATAATATCTGCAGTGTGCTGTTTTACATCGGTATGCTATTGCTGGTTATGAAAAAAAAGCGATATGCGCTGGCCGTTTCCCTGATTCATTTGGAAACCATCTGCTTTGTTGTGTTACACACTGTGCTGTTTGGCTGGAACGCTTCCTTCTTTCTCTTTCTGATTGCAATGGCTTCTCTTGTGTATTTCTGTCCCTACCGCAGTCCCTACATCCCCTATCTGTTTTCCATCCTGCATATGCTCACCTTTTTTCTATTGCATGAACAAACACAGGGAACGACGTTCTCTTCTCTGCCGGCTGCTTCCTTACAGCTGCTATTTCTCTGCAACAGCTTTGGTTCATTTCTCACAATCCTTTATGTTGCCTATGTTTCCAATGCCAGTGCCGATATTGGAAAAGAGGTTTTAAAAAAGCAGAATGAAAGTCTTTTGCAGATTGCTAATTACGATTCCCTCACAGGGCTGTACAACCGTACTTATTTGAAAAAAACAGCATCCCAGCTGTGTCTTGAGAATTGCTGTCTTGCAATTGGTGATATTGATGATTTCAAGCGGATCAATGACACCTATGGTCATTTGTGCGGGGACGCCATATTAAAGCAGCTCGCTGAGCATATGCGAACCAGACTGGATCCCGCGATCTTTATCTGCCGCTGGGGTGGTGAGGAATTTGTCTTCCTTTTTCATGATATCAGGGAGCAGGATGCACTGCAGCAGCTGCAGGATTTCTGTCACTGGATGAATCACACAGAATTTCAATACGGAGAACAAAAGATCCCAGTCACCATGACATTCGGCATCTGCTGTCATCAGCGGCTTTCTCTGGATGAGTTAATCAATAAAGCCGATCAGCTCCTGTACCAGGGGAAACAAAAAGGGAAGCACACAGTCGTAAGCGGGTAAAGCTGCTGCATGAAGCAATGATCCCTGTACCATAATACCAATAGGAGTGGATGCTATGAGAAAACAGATCCTGTTGATAAGTCTATTGCTTCTGTTAAGTGGCTGTTCGAAAAAAGCAGAAGCAGGCATAAGTAAAACGACATGCCGGGGAACCCTGATGGATACCTTTATTGAAACAACCATGGATTCAGAAAATCAACGAATTTCAACACAGAGCATACAGCTGCATACAGACTATCGTACACTTGGCTATAACAAGCAGCAGGCACAGGCCTGTGTTAAACAGTACCAGAAGGATTATGCAAATATCAGGGGCTTGACCTATCAGGCATCCGTGACAGATAAAGAAATGAAGCAGCTGCTCGTTCTAAAGCTGACGGACATTGACACCGCACAGCTGAAAAAGCTGGATTTCATCCAGACCTTAGAAGACGCTGTATTCGATGTACATACCGCGGTAATCGTTTATGAACAGCAGGGACTTACCTGCAGTACGAAGCCGGCGGCATAACGTCAGGGTATCCGATGGATACTGCTAACGCACAGTCAGAGATTTCCTGTACGAAGCATACAGCCTTCATAAGGCACCGGCATTGCTTTCGGCAATACGTGATAAAGAAAGTAAATCAGCAATAAAATCCTTTGTTTCCCCTTATAAGGATACGGTGATGAAACAGACCGTTTCAAACAAGACTGCTTTTTTCTATTCCCGCTGATTCCTTTCCTGCCCCTGTTTTATGCTCATATTATACAGCAGTTCCTTTCTGCCAAAATCATCGATATGAAAAAGATCAGACGATGTATCTGACCCTTTCTGCTGCCTATTCCGGCAGCTTTTTTATGTTGGAATTTCCTTTTATTCCCATGCTTCCCATGTTACAGCGATACGGCGCAGCGCCTCCTGCAGAATCGACTTCTGTGTTCCGATATTCAGGCGCACCCAGCCATAGCCGTCCTGCACAAAATAGCTGCCGACAACCATGGATACATTTGCCCTGATAAAGAAGGCACGCATTTCATCCTCATCCGCAAACACGGAACGCATATCGATCCATGCCAGAAAGCTGGAATCGCTTTTCATGACCTTAGCCTGCGGCATGTGCTGTGCAAACCAGTCATACACCATGGTGAAATTCTCCCCGATATATGCAGTCAGCTGATCCAGCCATTCCTCTGAATCATTATAAGCCGCAATGATGGCAGGAACGGCAAATACATGCGGACTGGTCACATAGACCTTTTGTAAATATGCCAGCAGGCGTTCCCGAATCTGCTTATTCTTAACGATGATGTAGGAGGATTTTAAACCACCCAGATTAAAGCCCTTGTTTGGGGACACACACATAATCGATGCATCCGCAATATCCTCATGCGCATTCCACAGCGTGGTAAAGCTTTCCCGATCAAAAATCACATCACGGTGTATTTCATCACAGACCAGCAGAACATCATGCTTCAGACACAGCGCACTGAGCTGATGCAGTTCCTCCTTCGTCCAGACGCGTCCGCTTGGATTTTGCGGTGAACAGAAGATAAACAGCTTGACATTCTCTTCGACCATCTGACGCTCCATCTCTTCAAAATCAAGATAATAGCGCATATTTTCCAGCTTTAGGGAATTGCAGATCAAACGACAGCCGCCGCGCTCCACCGCTTCAGCGAAGGGATCATAGGCAGGAGTATTGATCATAACAGCATCTCCCTCGTTACAGAAGCACTGTACGATATAATGCAGAGTGCCGCAGGTTCCAAAGGTCAGCTTGATCCATTCCTTTTTAATATCCACATGAAAACGGCGCTTGTTCCAGTCGATCAGCGCATCATAATATGCATCATACGTATACGTATAGCCATAATCTCCCAAAGCGGCACGCTCTATCATCGCCTGCTTGATTGCCGGCGCACATTCAAAATCCAGATCAGCAAGATCCATAGGAATCGCATCCTCATTCAAGCCGAATTTTTCCTTCAAAATGGTATTGTCCCATTTTCTGCATTTTCCAAGCTTTCGATTGATTACATGATCAAAATCATACTTCATATCCGTTACCCTCCAAAATAATGAGTTCCTTTGTTGTGGCATTCAATGGGACACCACGGCCGTTTTCGATAAGGACATCATCCTCAATTCGCACACCGCCAAGTCCCGGAACATAGATACCCGGCTCACAGGACATGATCATGCCTTCCTCCAGCACGGTGTCACTGCCGGCATTCAGCATGGGAAGCTCTCCATCCCCCATGCCCATACCATGACCAAGACCGTGTGTAAAATACTGTCCATAGCCCTGCTCCTGTATGATGCCGCGCACATAGGCATCCACGTCCTTCCCCTTTACACCGGCTTTGATAAAATCAACACCGGCACACTGCGCCTGCAGGACGATATCGTAAATTTTTTTCAGCTTTGGCTGTGGCTCCCTGATACATACCGTTCTGGTCATGTCGGACTGGTAGCCCTGATAGGTGATACCAAAATCAATCGTGATGAATTCATGGGCTTCCAAGGTTTTCTCACTCGGTCGGCCATGCGGCATACATCCGCGTACACCACTTGCGACAATCGTATCGAATGCCATAGCGCTGGCACCGTTTTTAATTGCCAGATACTGCAGCAGCGCACTGACCTCGGTTTCCTTCATGCCGATGCGAATTGTAGAAATCGTTTCCTGAAAGATCGCATCCGTGATTTCACAGGCCTTGCGTACCAGCGCGATTTCCTGCGCATCCTTGCAGCGGCGTGCTTCCTCCAGCTCATGCTCCAAAAGCACGGTTTCCAACCCGTATTCCTGCATGGTCAGATATTCCTTCACGAGAACCTGTCCCGCTTCAATTCCAATGCGGGCATGGCTTCCCAGAAGTCGGACCACCTCATCCAGATAGCTGCTTCCCTGTTCATGCACCACCTGGGTAAAGCCGCTTGTTGTTTCCTTGGCTTCATTGCTGTAACGTCCGTCCATAATCTGATACAGCTCATCTCTTGTTACCAGCACCTTGACGCCGCTTCCCGTTAATGCACCGAGATAGCGCTTGTTACTGCGGCTTTTTATCAATATGGCGTCGATTTGCTTTTCCTCCAGAATGGAGCGGATTTTTTGGATTCTCTGCATACTGCTTCCTCCTTTTTATGAAATACCTCTGCACTTGCATTTCTCTTTTTGCGCAGCTGTATGGAAAGCGGCACCCGCAAACGGATGCCGCTGGCTATTGCTAGAAATCAAGATCAAGATCGTTCAGTAAAGCCTCTTCATCATCCGAGAAGATGTTTTTTGCTTCCTCAGCCTTCTTTGCTCTTGCTTCCTCCTCACGCAGCTCCTGACGCTCCATGATTTTAAAGAACGGCAGATAGAGCAGAATCGCCAGAATCAGCTGTGCACCGCAGGCCAGAATAACTCTCCAGTCCCCGTTTGTCAGGAATCCCTCCAGGAAGACGCCGACATAAGGCGGATCGAAGAACGGCTTGTCCAGCAGACCGTAGTGCATCAAGAACATTGGCATGGTACCGATGATGGCACCACCGAATACAAATGGAATAAACATGATCGGATTCAGAATGATCGGAGCACCGAAGAGAATCGGTTCATTGATACCGAACAGTGACGGGAACAATGCGACCTGTCCGATCTTACGATAACGCTTGGATTTGGACAGCATACACGCCACGACGCATCCGATGGTGATACCGGCACCGGTGAATCCAAAGAACGCACTAGAGGTACCAGCCGTATAAAAGTGTGGCAGAGGCTCTCCGGCCTGTCTTGCGATGATATTCTCCGCAATAAAGGTAGCCATGATCGGACGTGTAATCGGTCCGAAGACAGATGAATGGATACCGAAGAAGAAGATCAGACAGATCATGAAATGCAGGAACAACACTGCCCACGGGTTGTCCATGGAACCAACCAGCGGTGCCAGAAACTGTGTCAGAATCTGCGGAGGCAGTGCTCCGAAAATCTGCTGAGAGAAGAAGCGTACAGCAATGAAGGTTCCGGCAACGATGATGGTTGTAGGAATCAGCTCAAAGGATTTGGATACAAAGTCCGGTACCCCCTCCGGCATGCGGACCGTCAGATTTTTTTCCTTACAGAAGCGATACAGTTCCGTAGCAGCCATACCGACCAGCATGGCGCAGAACAGACCCTTTGCCCCGAAATTGGCAATGCTGATACCGCCCTCTACGTTTTCAGCAGCTACAAACAGGAAAGCAAAGGTGGATAGAGTGATACAGCCCGGAATATACAGCTTATAGTGATTTCCCAGATTATATGCAATACACATGGTTACGTATACACTCATCATACCGATGGATAAGGTAACCGGCAGGTCAAGCAGCTCCGCATTGTTCAGAATGAACTGACTGAATGCGTTATTTTCTCCAATCATGTTTGGTAATGCAGGGATAATGGCGAAGAAGCTTCCCAGAATCGTGAATGGTGTCATGGCCACCATGGATGCCTTAATGGCACTCAGATGACGCTGTTTATCTACTTTTTGAGCAATTGGCATCAGCCATTTGTTCATAAATGCCTCAAATTTATTAAACATACTAGATTCCTTTCTATTTATATACGCTCTTAATATATGCTGTCTTCACATGAAGCAAGAAGCGGGCACTCTTAAAGGAAATACGCCTGCTCATCCATCGCATAGCCTGATGAAGTATTATGAGACGGGTCTGCAAATGAAGACGCATAGCATTTTATGATTCTAAATCAGGGATTACTTTCCCATTTCGTGTTTCTTGCGTGTAACCAGAGCGAGCTTTAATACGGTTGCTCCGTCCATCTGTCCGTATACATCCTTGTCAATTACCGCAAACGGAACGTTTTTCGGCTTGCATACAGCCTCGATGAAGTCAATCTTATGCGATACCTGCGGCCCGACCAGAACCACGTCCCAGTTGTCGATTTCCTCCTCCAGAGAGTCAGCGGGAATCGCCGTAAACTTAAAATCCTCTTCATTCAGCTTTGCGCTTTCCTTTACTACCTTTTTCATGTTCTGCATCAGCATATTGGTGGAGAAGCCACCTGCACAGCATAATAAAATTCTCATGTTAGTTTCCTCCTTCTTTTGCTTCAAATACATCTACCAGTGCTTCAATGACGTCTCTTGCCAGCTGGCTGGTCATATAATGATCCTGCGCATGAACCATGAGCAGTGACAGCTCCGGCTTTTCAGCCTCCGGATCCATTTCCGACTGAATCAGCTTGGTCTGGATTTTGTGTGCCTCCAGATCGATTTTTCTGCTTTCCTCAAGCAGTGCGCGAGCTCCCTCATAATCGCTTTCCTTTACCTTGCGAAGGGCTTCAAATGCCTTCCCCTTACTGTCACCGGCAGCGGAAATAATGCCGATGATCTGCTGTTCTAATTCTGTCATGCTAGACTCCTTTCAAAAAATTTGTTGATGTACGATACGCTGCTTCGTCAAAATTGGCAATCAGCTCTGTAAAGATATCGATGGCGTCCGCAATATCCTGCAGATGTGCAACTGAATAGGCACAGTGTCCATAGCGCACAGGCAGGCAGCTGACAGCGGTTGGTTTTCCATCCCGGCTTTTGTGAGCCTCCCCGCCATCGGTTCCTCCTCCATTAAACATATCCAGCTGCAATGGCTTATGCAATGTATTTGCCGTGTCCTTGATACGACGTATCAGGGCACGATTGGGAGCAAGTGTGCGATCGAAGTTTGTCAGCATCATCCCCTTGCCGATTTGGCGCTGATTGGTATGATTGCGAACAAATTCATCGTTAAAGCAGGCAACATCAAGCGGGAATACCACATCCGGATTCACTCTGTAAACTGCGGTTTTTGCCCCGCGTATTCCGACCTCCTCACTGGAGGTTCCCACCATGTAAACGGTATTGGGATGATCGATGCTCTGCAGTCGTTTCAATACCTCTCCCATGATGAAGCAGCCAAGGCGGTCATCAAACGCCTTTCCTGCCATGACATTCGGTAAGGCAAAGTGTTCAAATTCTGTCGTATAGGTCACCATATCCCCGACCTGAATGCCCAGATCATAGACCTCCTGTGCAGTCTGTGCCCCCAGATCCACATAGACTTTGGTGGCGGCGTTGTTCTCATAGGTTGCCTGGATGATACCGTGAATCTTCTTACCATCCTCCGTCGTGATACGAACCTTCTGCATAAACTGTGCCAGCGGCTTCACACCGCCCACACTCATCAGCATGACCTGTCCCATATCGGATACACTGCGAACAATGAAGCCGACCTCATCGATATGAGCGCACAGCATGATTTTCGGCCCCCTGTTTCCCTTTTTGAAGATAATACTGCCAAGATGATCCGTGGAAACTTCATCGGCATACTCCTTCAGCTCATCCACCAGAACATCCCGTACCTCCTGTTCATTGGATGCGATGCCGTCCGCATTGGACAGCTTTTCTAAGAATTGTATATTCATAAAGTCCCTCCTTTAAAATTTCAGATGCGATATGCATTTCATGAAATCCTCATAGGATTCTGCACGTCGCAGCTTTTCAATCAGTGCCGTATCACTCATAACCTCAAACAATACTCTGGTTATATTCTGATGCAGCTTCAAATCCCCCTTCTCAAGATCGACCAGAAAGATGACCTGCACCGGCAGCTCGCGAACCGCTGCCTCCTGCTTTACAATCCCCACCGACAGAATATTTCCTCTGCCGCACATTTCAAGGGGATGGGGAATTGCTATACCGTTGTTATACACGGTAGATAACACTTCCTCGCGCTGTTTCACGGAAGCTGCATAGCCTGCTTCACAATAGCCTTCCTGTTCCAGCTTTGCAGCCATACAGGAAACCATATCGGCATAGCTTCCTTCCTGAAAGATATGAAATGCGTTTTTTCGAAACAGTGAGGCGAAGGAGCGCTCCTGCAGAACAAGAGATGCATCTGTTTCCAGCATATTCTTGATTTTCTGAATATCCGCATCATCCAGCAGCTCCTTGATGAGAACGATGGGTACATCGAAGGCTTCATCCAGCTGCTTAATGGTGAAGATGATATCCGGCTCATAGGAGCGTACCTCGTCCAGCTCCAGTAAAGAGAAGGTTTCAATATTACTGGAGGAGAAAATCGTTTCCAGCTTCAGCTTGATCAGAAAGGCACTTCCGCCACCGCTGGAACAGATGATGGCGATGCGGTGATACAGATTCAGCTTGTGATGCAGCTCCTTTTCCATATGTGCGGCAAAGTGTGTTGCGATGAATCCGATCTCATCCTGCGTGGTTTTCACATGATATTTCTCCTCCAGCATACCGGCAAAGCGGATACAGATATTGAAAATCACCGGATACTTCACACTGATTTCGTGAACCAGCGGATTGGAGAAGGATATGCTTTGATGCAGCCGGTCCAGCAGCAGGGATACATGTGCCAGAAGACTCTTTTTAAACTCTGCGTCGGCATTGAACTGGGTATGATACTGTTCATCGGCATCCTGCAGAAAGACCTCGATATCCTGAATCAGACCCTCATCGTACAGATAGACATCGCTCGGCTTTGTCTTTTGTTTCAGATAATTGCCGATATCACAGATATCTCCACTGCTCAGCTTCACCTGATAGATTTCCTGAATCACATTTGCCAGCTCGCCTGCCATCTGCTTATGGACACTGCTGTCTATCGCGCCTGCAGCGGATACAATCCCCTTTTCCGCCAAAAGCACCGTGACCTTCAGGAACAGGTCGATTTTTTTCAGCTCAATATAATTGGTGTTCAGCCGATATTGCTTCAGCAGGGTAATCAGCCGCTTTTCCAAATGCTGTATATGCTGCTGGGATAGATAGTGATCCATGATTTTCTTCATATAGGGATTGTCTTTTTCCTGCAGCTCCAGCAGATACAGCTTGCGCATCATGCCCTCACACGATAAGCTGATGCCGTAATGAGCTTTTTTAATCAGGGATATGCTGTGCTCAAACAATGCCTTTTCCACCTTGACCATATCAACCTTTATGATGGATTTGCTGACGGCCAGTGTATCGGCGATTGTTTCCTGCGTAATGTAATCACTTTGCAGAAGCAGCAGGGCGATGATAGTGTCAACACGCTCCTTACTGCTGATGGTCATACTGTCTTCATCACTTTGCATATACTGTTTGAATTTCTGGGATGCCGTGATTTCCAGATAGTAGCCAAAGCGCCGCTTCAGATGGATGCGAAAGCCGTTACGCTCGCCATCCTGCATCAGGTATTTGATATCATTGCTGATGGTTCTGGTCGATACCTGCAGCTGTCTGGAGAAGTATTCCAGACTGCAATACTGATCTGCATTCATAAGCTCTTCCAGTATTCGTTTTTCTCTCATTTGGCTGTTTCCTCCTTTCCTATGGATGGGGTTGCTGACGCTTAGGTGAAAGCGTTATCAGCTTGCATGGTTAGTATATCGAAAGTTTCTAAAAATAAAAAGATTAACTATTTCACAAGAAATATGAAAAATTTATCCACAAACTGGAAAAGTGCCGAAAAAAAGCGGTAAATAAGCGCTTTTGCGTCTATTTACCGTCTGAATTTTTGTATCTGCTTTTATAAAACGAACGATTTTCCAATGCAAATACACGTTGTGTGAACTCTCCTGCCTGTACCGGCTCCAATGCCTTGTGCAGAGTATTCATCCGTGCATCAATGTTATCGATCATATGCAGCATTTCTGCTTCCGGTATCATTGGCAGCACAGGTGAACCGTATTCATACACCCCGTGATGGGATAAAATCATATGACGAAGCAGCATGGCCTCCTCACAATCCTCCAGACCCAGCTGCTTTGCTTTTGCCAATACCTCAGCCTGCATAATGGAAATATGTCCCAGCAGCTTTCCCTGTGTGGTGTATTCACTGACAATGGCACCGCTCAGCTCCACAGTCTTTCCCACATCGTGCAGGATGACACCGCTGTACAGCAGATCCCTGTCCAGCATCGGGTACAAATGACACAGCTGCTCTGCCAGCTGCAGCATCCCCAGTACATGCGTTGCCAGTCCTGCATAGAAATCATGGTGATTTCGTGTCGCAGCCGGATATTCAAAGAAATCCTTTTCATGATCCTTCAATATCCCGCATACCAGCTGCTTCATAACCGTATTTTCAATTTCATCGATATAAAGCTGGATATTCTCATGCAGTGCCTGCTGGGAAAACGGTCCTTCCTTTACATAATCAGAGATATCCGCTTCTTTCTCCAGCTCCTTCATCTGCTGTACACGAAACTGCAGCTGCTTTTGATGACAGAGCACATCCCCGCTCATTTCCACCAGCATACCGGGTTGAAATTTATGCAGCAGCTCCTCACTTACATTCCAGTATTTCGCATCAATGCTGCCGCTTTTATCCTGAAACACAAAGGACAGGTACGGTGCTCCCTTTGCTGTTACACCGCGGTTCATACTGATAATCAGCGCTGTCAGCTCTCCCTTGTATCCGTCGTATAAATCTTTAATTTTATTGCTCATCACGCCACTCCATTTCATTTAGATGGTTCATGATATCCTCACGCAGAAAGCCCTTCTGCATACAATATACCAGCACCTTGTTTTTCAGCGGCTGTCCGCTCAGCTTGCGGCTGTATGTACGAATTGCCTTAGCAATCGTCTTATTCAGCGCATCACTGTCATCCTCTTCTTCAAAATTCAAGCGTTCCGAGGTACTTCTGGCGATATCACTGTCAAAGCCAAGCGATATCAGCTTTTGTACGATGGTCTGCTTCTTCATTTTTCTGGATTTATCCTTAATGGTTGCCATCAGCTTTTCTGCCATTTTCAAGGCACGCAGACGCTCCTCCTCATCATCCAGACCGGACAATGCCTCATCGACATCCTCCGCAGATATTCCTTTATTGATCAGGGTCCGCCGTATATTCCCCTTGCCACTCAGAGAAAACTGCATCTTTTCGATTTTCTGCTGCATATACAGATTATCATTGATATAACCCTTTTCCTCCAGCTCACTTAACAAGCCCTCCACATCCTCAACGGATAAGCCCGGCTGCCGATGCAGCCAGGTGCCCATTTCCTTGCGGGTATAGTCGCGCATGCGAAGCTTGCGGATCGCTCCGCGATAGGCCTCCAGCACTATCTCCTTCCGCTGAAAATGCGCAACGGTGTAGCGGTCAAGCATTGTATGCAGACGGATTTTATAGGTGAAGTAATCATCCAGATCAATCAGAAGCTTTTGCGGTTGATCCTCTTTGTCATTCTGCACATAGATGCGCACATAATCATCCAGTGTTTTGATTTTGATAACCTCGTAGGCGTCTTCAAAGTCATTGATTGCCTGATAATATACACTGAGCACCTTCGAATAGAATACTCTGGAATCGTATTTGACGATTTTACTCAGCGCACGCCGGGAAAAGGCCTTACGTTCATCAGCACTCCGGTGCATGAAGTCCGTCAGCTTCTCTGCAAATTCCTGCGGGGTTTCAAACAGAAAGCCGCTGTCCTCCTCAATGACAAGGTCCTTCAACACATCATCATAGCGGGCAAAGACCGGTAAACCGCACGCCAGTGCTTCAATATAGGTCATCCCCTGTGTTTCTGTCAGAGATGCAGACACGAAACAGTCCGCACATGCATAATAGGCCGGTATTTCCTCTGGCAGCTTTTTATCAGTAAAAATCACCTGCTGCTCCAGATGATAGCGCTGCACCAGCTTCTGCAGCTCCTCCAGCTGCGGTCCTCCCCCGACAATCATCAGCTTGATTTTCGCATCGCTTACATAACGGAAGCCCTCAATGGGTATTTCAATACTTTTTTCCTGTGCAATCCGACCGACAAACACAATCAGGCGTTCATCCTCCTGAATACCATATTGTCTGCGGATTTCCTGCACCTGGGCAGGATCAATATTATCCGGATGAAATTTCTCAAAATTCAGTCCGGTCGGTATGACATAGATCGGTGTCTTCACCCCGTACTTCAACAGCGTTTCCTTCGTTTTTTCACTTGGTGAAATCACTGCCTGCGCACTGTCGGATATCGAACGGGAAAAGGTGGAGACCACCTTCTTCGTCACCTTATCCACCTCGTCGATTTCAAAACGGTTTACATAATGCGTATAATCCTCATACATTGTATGATAGGTTGTCACAACCGGGATATTCAGATATTTTGCAACGATACGGCCAAACATGCCCACACCGAACTCCGTATGCACATGAATCACATCCAGCTGCATTTTCCTGATTTCATCACGGGCACTGAAATGATAGGGTGTAGACAGCTTATAGCCGTACAGCCATTTCAGCTCGAGTCCGGGAAGCCGCAGTACATTGCCTTCCTTTTTCATCGTCATTGCCTTGTGATTGGTGATGACATAAACGTCATGTCCGTTTTTCTCCAGCTCCCTTTGCAGGGTTACAATACTGGAAACCACACCGTTGATATCCGGTGTATACGTATCGGTAAAAAGCCCGATTCTCATGAATCCACCTCCCTGATGTCTTTCGGTTTCTTCCGTCTTCCATATTTTTCATCATCGTAGGTTCGTTTCAAATGCAGAAACACAAATGCCCCTACCAGAATTACAATGTGATACGTGGAAAATCTCCACAGGATCATAATACCGCTGGCCTTGAGTCCGCCGACCAGATATTTGAACAGTTGTACGAATACCAGCTCGGTACCGCCACTTGCCCCAGGTATCGGAATAAATGCATTTGTCATCAGCACGAAGCTGGCCAGCGCCAGACAATCCACGAACTTATCCAGCCCCAGATTCAGGTTCAGCGCATAGGCGATGAAAAACGGCAGGGAAAACTGAACCGTCATACGAATCACATTCCACAGCACGGTTTTGCATATGATTTTCTTTTCGTGCTTCATTTCCTTGATTTCTTTGGTAAAACCTTCAACCTGAATGGTCCAGGCGGCAAGTGTCTTTTCCTTGTTTTTCACGATATGCAGCTTCGCCAGCAGCGTCACGGCATGCCCGCTCAGCTTTACATAGACACGTGGAAACAGCGCCATCGTCCACAGGATACTGATGACACATACATTTACGATATAGCCGATCAGAATCCCCAGAAACGCCGGCCCGATAATCGTCATGTAATGCGTATAGCGCAAAAGAAACAGAATCGTGACATAGACCATCATCGTCGTCTGATAAACGATAAAATCCGCCCACAGAATACTCGCTCCGTCACTGTATTTGATTCCCTGCTTTTTAAATACGTATGCCTGACCGAACTGTCCGCCGGTGGCACTTGGTGTAATCCCGCTGAAAAACGTTCCGACAAGCGCATTGCTCAATCCCTGCCGGTACGTGTAGTCCTTTTTATAGCGCCGGGCAAAAATCATGATGATCTGCCCTAAAATCATGACATAGATCATTCCCCACAGGAAAATGATGAGCAGCGAGTACCAGGAGATACTGCTGATGAGATGCATGATTTCGTGATAGTTATCCTTCAGTGCAAACCACAGAGAAACAGCGGTCAGTCCGATGATGACTACAAAATTTAAGATATAACTCCGTAATGAACTTTTCATGAACCCTCAACTGCCTTCCTGCCAAAGCGCGAACGCTGCGCTTCTCTACCCCCGTTTGCGTTCCTGCAGCTCCTCATATACACGCGTATAAAATTCCTTCCAGATACTGAGCACATTCTCCTTGGAATAATATTCGCTGATATAGGCACTGTCAGCTGCACAGCGCGCATAATAGGCCGGATCCTCATGCAGCCTTCGAATCAATTCGGCAAAGCTGTCATTATTATCGGCCATCTGATATTTCTTAAATAAGATATCCTCATACAGCTCCAAAGAGCGCAGAACCATTGGTCTGTGCAAATTGACCGCCTCCAGTATTGCCATTGGAAACAGCTCATTATAGGATGGCATAAACAGCACATCCGCCATATTGTAAATATCATTCATATCACTTCTCGGGATAATGCCTGGAAACTGTACGTTTGCCGGCGGATTCTCCACAACCTTCTTCAGCTCCTCATAGCCGTCTGTAATTTTTCCAAACGAAAAGCCTCCGCACCAGACAAAGCGCACATCCGGCAGCTTTTTCGCAACGTCAACAAAGTCCAGAACGCCCTTTCGTGTCTGTACCTGTCCGACACCGATGACAACAAAATCATCCGCTTTGATCCCATACTGCTCACGAATGGCATTGCGCTGCTCCACCGGCTTCACATAAAACTGTTCCTTGGATACATAATTCGGAATATAGATCATCTTCTCCCGGGCAATTCCATATTTCTCCAGCTCCTTCATAAAAATCGGATTTACAACAATCAGATAATCCGCTGTTTTATAGAAGCTGATCACATATTTTTTAAACACCGAAAACAGTGCCTTGGGTAACTGGATACTCCCATTCAGCGTATCCGGTAAAAAATGCACATAGCATACATTGGCATTTTTATTATTCTTCATCTTCAGATAATTCTGCGGATCAATGGTATGAGAATGAATGATATCAGCCTTCTTTCCGCTGTTGATTTCAACGGTAAACAGATCACTCGCACCTTCCTTAACCAGATTTACCTGCTCCAGATAGGCACTCCCCACACCCTGTCCTTCCACCTTGTCGGCACTGGACAGCATATTGATTACGATTTTCTTATCCAAATCCATTCCTCCGCTTCCTGTTCACATGGTTTTCATAACCACCTTAAATTATTATACCATAAACCTGTAGACGTTGAAACTCATAATGCAAGTATTACAAGTTTGTAACTAAGAGCATTCCTTTAAAACCTGCAGATGCAGCAGAGCAGCAAGGTGCAGACAGGCACGGCGAAGCCTTCGATTCAGCGTGCTTTCCACAATGTCTCCCTGATGGCGCAATACCAGCTCCCGCTTCAAGCCTCGCACGTACAAATCCAGCAACAGCTCCTTTTCCTGCTCCTCCAGCTGCAGGATTCCCTGCAAGAGAACATAGGCCCGCTGGTCCTGCTCCATCACCTTTTCCCTCGCTCTTCGCTGACGCTCCATTGCGTCCAGCACGGGATCCCTATGTACATATCCGCCGTTTCTTGATGTCTGAACAATGCTGCGGGTATAGTTCAGATAATCACTGAGTTCATCCTCCACCTGCAGCTGTACACAATCCTCTCCATACAGCACGCTGTGCAGACGCAGCGAGGCCGTATACTGCTTCAAAAACAAAAGCTGGCGCTTCATATTGCGAATTGTCTGTGCTTCATCGACACAGGACTCATAAAAAAATTCAGTCTCCTTCATCCGTTTACCTCCTATATACTCTTATATACGAATGAAAAGTACCGAATTCCTAAATTTTATTAAAATATTTGATTTTTTTCAAAAATACTGAAGACGATTTCCTTTTGTCGTCCATGGGAAGCCCAGCGTGCTGCATTGCCAGCATAGTCATAGGCGTGTCCATTTTCCAGCTTGGATAGGATTGCCCCGAGCAGAATATCGCGAATATTGCGGGTATCGGAGAAATAAGCAAGTCCTTCCCCTCTCATACAGGCAAGAATGGCATCGGGACAGCCCAGCTCGTGTTCGCTGTCATCGACGACCTGAAATCCGCGCTCCCATAGCTGCTGTACGATATCCTGTGACAGACGGCTGTTTTTGTATACGACAGAGGGTGTATTGTCGCATTGTACAGACAGCACTTCGCCATCAGCCGCCGTACACTGCTTCAGCCGATGATATACCCGACAGCCAATCCCTTCCACATACGTGTACATGATGTCACGCTTTGGAAAATAGACAATAGCAAGACGGACATCATGCTCATGAAGAATGGCACTGCAGATCGACCAGGTATCCTTCTGGTGCAAATAGTCCAGAGTTCCATCGATCGGATCCAGTACAAGCGTATAATCATAGTCCTGTTTCAAAAAGCAGGTGCGGCTTGCCGTATCCTCCTCCACATCCAGACTCAGTACAGCCTGATATTCCGGTAATACAGACTGCAACAGAATTTCCTGAACAATTTCATCGGCTCTGGTTTTGGCTTCCCGCATGCGCAGATGGCGTTCATCCTCATCCTCCACCACTTCCACCTGTTTGCCCTCATTGACAATGGTTGCCTGCATCATGTTCGCAACAATGCCGGCAGTTCGTACAGCACAAAACAGGCATTCATACAATTTTTGATAGTTCATTTTTTCTCCCTTCTCCATGACTTATCATCTTATACTTCAGCGTTCAAAGCTATATTTTCATGATTCTGTATGCAGTTCAGTATACTATCGCTTATCGTAAAAAACAAGTCCTCGCGAATGATTGATTTACAATTCCCATCATCTGCTTATCATCGCAGAGGTGGTGGACTTCTGTCTGTTATGAATTACATACAGAAAAGAGCTGTGACTGCACAGCCCCTTTGATTATGCTTGTTATAGCTTTTCAGGATAGATGTAGGGACTACAGAATCGCAGGTCGAATATCATCTTCAACATCCAGTATATTCATAGCGTCCATTGCACTGACATTGATTCTCTGCACCAGTTTTTTAACATGTAGAAGTGTTGCCTCCACGTTCCCTTCTACCTTGCCTTCAGCTTTTAGTAATAAGCCCTGTTCAATACCTCTTTGTTCTATGAAATCACGAAAGTTACACATATCCATAACCTCCTGATCTATCTCCTTCTCCATCAGTATACCATACGTCCTTTGTAATTGTTCCTTTTATCCTCTACTGCGAGATTTTTTATAAACAAAATCTATAATAGTATATAGAGGTACCTGCTGCTTCGTTTCATACGCAGGAACGGATGCAACAAAAACAAGGCAGTCCTTACCGCCGACAAGCGGTGTTCAGCTGTAAGCTACTTAATCATTGTAAAGAATGAATGAAAGCATAAGAAAAAACGCTTCTAACAAGCGGTTGATCTACTGAAAGGCCGGAGCCTTTGCGTATGGATACCATGTGAATGGGTTGTAGTATTTATATAGTTACTCATATACCAGCCTCTCCTTTTTTGTATCTACAGTGTAGCATAAAACCTACCAAACATAAGAAAATAAAATATACATACTTGAAAAGAGCAGACGATTCTTTTTCATTAGGTGCACAGGATTTTGAAAACCGCAGACATATGATAAAGAGTGTCCTTTATCATATGATAAAAAAAGCCAGCCGCTAGGACTGACTGCTGATACGGTAACGCTTTAAGAATTCTTTGGTACGCTCCTGCCTTGGATGCTCAAACAGCTGCTGTGGAGTACCCTCCTCTGCAATCACACCCTTGTCCATAAATACGACACGGGAGCTGATATCATGAGCAAACTGCATCTCATGAGTCACGACGATCATCGTCAGACCTTCTCTGGCCAGATCCTTCATCACATCCAGAACATCGCCAACCATTTCCGGGTCCAGTGCACTCGTCGGCTCATCAAACAGCAGAACCTCCGGCTCCATGCACAGGGCACGGGCAATGGCTACACGCTGCTTCTGTCCGCCGGACAGCTGCATAGCACTCGCATTCGCAAAGGACTCCATACCGACCTTTTTCAGGAACAGCATCGCCTTTTCCTTCGCATCCGCCTTGCTTCGCTTCAATACCTTGATCTGTCCGAGCATACAGTTTTCCAGCACACTTTTATTATTAAACAGATTGAAGGACTGAAACACCATACCGACATGCGTTCGATGTTCATTGATATTGATTTCACCCTTCAGAATATCCTTGTCATGATACAGGATTTCTCCGGCATCCGGAGTTTCCAGCAGATTGATGCAGCGAAGCAGCGTGGACTTGCCGCTTCCACTGGAGCCGATAATGGTAATAACCTCACCCTTGTCACAATGAAAATCAATGTCATTCAAAACCTCCAGCGAACCAAAATGCTTTTTCAGATGCTTGATTTCTATGATGCTATTCATATACTTTACTCACCCTTTCTACCGGTACGCTCTGAGAAGACGGCCCGGATGATCTCGGCATATTCATGCGCCCCTCAACAAAGGAGAGAAGCTGGGTTGCCAGTGTCGTCAGCAGCAGATACAGAATAGCCGCTACGATAAAGGTCGGTACATACAGCATCAGACTTCCTGCAACGGAGCTGGACTGGAAATACAGTTCAATCACACCGATGACATTCAGCATGGAGCTGTCCTTGATATTGACAATAAATTCATTTCCGATCGAAGGGAAGGAATTACGAATCGCCTGAGGTAAGATAATGCTCATCATCGTCTGTGTGGAGGTCATCCCCAGACTGCGGGCTGCCTCATTCTGCCCCTTGTCAATCGACTGGATACCGGCACGGATGATTTCTGCCATATATGCCCCTGTATTGATGGAAATAATCGTAATACCGGCAGTTACCGGTGACCAGTTCAGTACCGGACGAAGACCGTGATAGATGATCAGCGCCTGTACCATCATCGGTGTTCCACGAAAAATCCATACATACAGACCGACAAAGCCGTGCAGTATCTTTTTAATTATGCGGGAGGGCAGTGCATCGCGCTCTTCTATACGCACAGCACGGATACCTCCCAGCAGCAAACCGATCAGTAATCCGATCAGTGTACCGCACACCGCCAGAAGCAGTGTTATCTTAATCCCATACCAGAACAGCGGAATGTTGTCCTGAAAAATCCACCAGGCCTGGGCAAACATCCCATCCGGTTTTGCGGATGCTACTATCATCATGGTAATCTCCTATTCTGTTTTGTTATTCTGTTTTCGGCTGACTCTCTCTTGCTTCCTTCATCCACTGATCTCTTGTTTCCTTGGAAATTCCATCCAGTGATTTCTGTACAGCATTGAACAGCTCGGAATCACGGCTTCCCTCTTTCAGACCGACAGATACGGACGTGTCAATATCAAAGCCCTTGCCCTTTGCAAAGTGAACGATCGTTAAATCCTTATTCGCTTCCACGGCACCCTCGGCAACCGGAAGCTCTGCTGTAATGCCATCCACTTCCTTGTTCTGCAGGGAGAGGATCATTTCCGGATACGTTGCCTTTGGTGTCGCATGCTTTACACCCTTGATCTGATCGATAATCGTATCATAGTTCGTGCTCTTCTGCCCGATGATGGTCTTACCCTTGAACTGCTGGATATCATTGAATTTCGCAGCCTTGTCCCCCTTGCGTACAATCATAACCATTTCAGATTCATAGTATGGGGATGTGAAGTCAATTCCGTTTTCACGTGTTTCATCCTTTGTCATACCGGCAATAATCGCATCGATTTCACCGGATTCCAAAGCCGGCTGCAGGCCGTCCCAGGATACCTTTTTGATGACAATCTCACGATCGAGATCCTTTGCAATCTGACGTGCAACACGTACATCATAACCGTCACAGAAGCCGGCACCGCCAATGGAAACACTCGTTTTCGTCTGTTCCTTCGTCTGCCAGTTAAACGGCGCATAATTGCACTCCATACCAACCGTAAAGGTTTCCTTTCCTGTATTCTTTGAAACATTCTTGTCGTCATCACTGCTACCGCATCCAGTCAAAAGCAGTGTCATGGCAAAAGCTGCCGTTACTAATTTTTTCTTCATAAATAGTCCCTCTTTCTTTTTTTCTTTTCACATATACCGCCTGTGTATACACCATCGGTGAAATACCATGGAATAACAAAAAAGCCGTGCTATTACACGACTCTCACACATAAAGCAGAGTTGTTAATAGCTCCTCTTCTTAACGAAGGAGTGCCATGAGTATTTCCCATGACCCCAGAAGTGCATCCGCCAATGCAGCCTCTTCGGCGATGATTACCTTTCAAAGCTATCCCGGTCTGCCGACTCCAGCTTTTACTCTGACGCATCGCTGCCTCTATACGATTTTTCTGTCTTATATACTTTAGCTTAAATCCCGACATTTGTCAATGGCCCCTGAATATTTCATGAAAGTTTTTCAGTTTCTTTCATTTTCCGTCTGCGCTTCAGATATAGAATAAGAGCAAGCAGACCCAGCCCGAGGGCACCACCTGCCGTATCAATCAAAACATCCTTGAGCTGTCCGCTTCTGCCAGGGACAAACAGCTGATGAAATTCATCCGTTGCCGCATAGGCAGCCGTAGCCGCCAGTGCCAGAAGCAGCCACGGCTCCTTTTTGTATTCCCGTATCGTAAGACCAAATAAAATGGCCAGTACCGCATATTCACTCATATGTGCCGCCTTGCGTACCAGAAAGCTTGTCATATCCCGAATGATTTCATTCCTCATGATATCCAGAGAGAATACAGCATCCAGAAGGTGCACAAAGAAATCGCTCATTTCCTGAGAATCATCCGCAACCTGTGCGGAGAACCAGAAAATTACAAGCATCCAGATAATGCACAGGATGGCATAGCAGTGCTTCTTTTTCATGCATATCACCCTGTGCATCATTATAGAATAAGATCGGTAAAAATACCAGTAAATTTTTACCTCAGCATCATGTTTATGGATAGAGTCGTATCATTTCTCCTGAGCATCCGATGGTATGGTATCCACGGTTTTAAAGTCATAGCCAAGATCCTTCATATTTTTGATAAAGGTATCCATCGCTTCATAATTCCCCTTATTGCTCGGATGCAGCAGATAAATCGCCCCCTCATGGTAATGCTCCATCATCGTCTTCAATGCCTCACTGCCCGAAACATCACTTGCATAATCGTAATAGGCATGACTCCAGAAATAATTGCTGTAACCAAGGTCCTTTACCAGCTTCATCGCACGCTCACTGCTTCCGCCCTTCGGAAAACGGAAAACCTTTTTCATCGGCTGCCCGGTAACCTCCATATACGTTTTTTCTGTCTCCGTAATCTCTGCAACAAATTTATCGATGCTGGAGGCATTCGCCAGTGTTGTCATATCGTAATGATGCCAGCTGTGATTTCCGATTACATTGCCATCCTGAACAAGCTGCCGGATGAAATCTGCTTCTGTTTTAATATAATTTCTGGTCAAAAAATAGGTTGCCTGCACATCATTCTTTTTCAGGACCTCCGCAATCTGCTTGATATAGGTGATATCATTGCCGCCCTCATCAAAGGTCAAATAAATTACTTTTTCTTTTGGTCCCTGATAATAGGAATCGTATTTCTTTAACAGCTTTTCATCCTTGGCACCTGTTGTCCGCTGATGATCCTTGCTTTTATTAAACCACCATTCCTCCATGGTGTTGTCATAGCTGTCATGATCATAATACAGCTTTGTATTCGTTGGATCAGCACATACCTGAACACTGCGCTTTACACTTGTGGTATTGCCGCTGGCATCCTTTGCCGTATAGGTCAGCGTATACGTACCCTGTTTTTTCATATTTACACTGCCTTTTCGTTCCACGCTTTTGCTTACATCCCCGTCATAATTATCACTCGCCTGATAGCCCGGTTCCTGAAAGCTTCCATTTTCAAACACTCGGATAGACGAGCCGCCCTTCAAATTGATCTTCGGCGGTGTCGTATCAATGACATTGACCTTGCGCTCCACTGTTTTCTGATATTTATCAAAGGTATAGGTCAGCGTATAGGTCCCCAGTTTCTTCGTATTCAGATTTCCCTCTACCTTTACCTCATCACTGTAATCGGAGAAACGAAACCTTGCCCGGACCCCTGGATCCTGAAAGCTGGTATTCACTTCCATCTCCATCGTCTTTGCACCGTTTAATGCCAATAGCGGCGTAAACAGTCCGCTGAAAAACAGCAGCTTTATCAGCAGGGCCGCCACCATGACCCCAATCAATCCCATAATTCCATATATAATATTCTTGCAGCGTCTGCTCACATGCATCACCTCTACACTAACGATATGATATGCAGCCGTGATTTATGCCGTATACAGGTATTGGATAACAATACTTATAGCAGCTGTTTCTTTGACAAATCCAGTCCCATACATTTGTAAGGAAACACACATGCAATATAGGAAAGCATCTAAAACTACATCCTGTAGCTGATGAAAAATATCCGCTCCGCATACTGTATTCTGTAAATAACCATGAAATAATAAAACATATGGCAGGTGATGAGCATGAAGAAAATCCCCATTGGGTTGAAGGATTACCGCAAGCTGAAGGAAGAAAACTATTATGTCGTGGATAAGAGCCTGATGATTAAAGAATTTATGGATCGGGGCAGCGAAGTCACCTTAATCACACGGCCAAGGCGCTTTCACCGAAATATTGCCGATACCTTTGGTATCCGACAAGAGGCGCGCTAGTAGCGGGAAAAACAATCAATATGAGTAGGCGCCTGCCCGCCCATGGCGTGCTGGCAGAATTTTTTGATGTCACAAAGGATTCACGGGACATTTTCAAAGACACTGCCATTATGCAAACAGAATATGCAAGGGATATCAATTCATATCCGACTATTTTTCTATCCTTCGCAGATGCAAAGGGTGATAAGGATAATATCGTCATGCAAATGAAGCTCCAACTGTTAAAGGAATATAAAAAAAATGAGCAGGTACTTGAACATATCGATCGGTTTGAAAAGCCCGGATTTGATTTAGTTATGGATGGTATGTCCCATTTACAGGATGGCTCTTTACAGGCAGTTGTAAATGCTATCAGCTTTCTGATGACAAAATGCCATCAATATTACGGAAAACGGGTAATGCTGTTCATTGATGAATAGGCGCTGCCCTCCCATGGCGTGACGGGTACAATATGGGAGGCATCGACATCTACACTGCTAGTGGGCAGAGCCTAATCCATGGTCAGTTATAAATTATCTGGATAGAAAGCAGTTAATTCCTTTCTGGGTGAATACCAGTTCAAATAAAATGATAAAAGCTGCTATGCGTGAGTGTGATAAAACCTTCAAAGAAGGATATGAAGAGCTGATCGAACGTGGGACGGTCACAGCTTTGGTTAATTATGAAGCATCGTTCTACGAAATCAAAAATACCAGCAGCCTTTTGGGATTGTTTGCGCCTCAAGCGGGCAGTGCCTGAACGCCGGTTACCTGACAACAAAAACTACGCTGGATGCGTTAGAAGGCAGATATGTGTTAAGAATACCAAACAAGGAAATAAAAAGAGAATTCCAATCACTGACAGCCTATTATTTTCATACAGACGAAAGCAGTGTAACTATGCTGCTGGAGGATCTGTTACAAGGAAATCTGGAGAAGTTCGCCTTACGCTATCAAGCCATATTGGAGGATACTGCCAGCTATTATGACCTTGTGAATGAAAACTCCTATCAGGCCCATTGGCCCGCAGTGCGTACGTTACTTTTAGGTATGCTTATGCCTTTAGAAAACAGCTATAAGATCATCAGCAACCGTGAAAAGGGGCAGGGCAGATTTGATATTTGTTTAGAAAGCAGAAAGCAGGACAAACCATCCTTTCTTTTTGAATTGAAGTATACAAAGGATGATTCTGTAAATCTTAAGAAACTGGCCATGCAGGGATATGAACAGATCTTTGCTAAGCAATATGATCATGGCTCGCATCATGTGATACGAATCGGTCTTGCCCATCGCGGCAAACAGGTGGAATTATACCCAGAGAAATAATCTGTAATAACACGTAAAAACGCAGTCTGAGAGCAGGCTGCGTCTTTTACTTATATCATGAATCTCTATCATGAGGATACTTCTTTCATACTTATGTCTACAAATTTAATCACAAGCAGCTTCTTTTGTATAATGAAACATTGCAATAATCTGCTCTGCACATCGGATACCGTCAATTGCCGCTGAAACGATTCCACCAGCATATCCCGCTCCTTCTCCGCAGGGATACAGTCCGGAAACGGATAGACTCTGCAAATCCTCTTTCCCTCGTTCCAGGCGAACGGGGGAGCTGCTTCTTGTCTCCACTCCGGTCAAAACAGCATCTCCCATCGCAAAGCCCTTCAGTTTATGATCCATAGCAGTGATTGCCTCTTCCATTGCGCTTGTCACATAAGCAGGAAGCACCTCATGCAGATCACAGGGAGTTACACCCAGTGCATAGCTTGGCTGAACACTGCCCATCGCTGTGCTTGCACGATGCTTCAGAAAATCTTCAACCCGCTGTGCAGGTGCACGATATGCTCCACCGCCAAGTACAAACGCTTTCTTTTCCAATGCCTCCTGATAGGCGATTCCATCCAGTGCATGCTCCCCATAATCCTCCGGACGTATCTGTACAAGCAGCGCACTGTTGGCATTTTCCCGGTCACGGGCATGTTCACTCATTCCATTGACGACCACACCGCCTTCCATGGAAGTGGATGGAACGACGCTTCCCCCCGGACACATGCAGAAGGTATAGACGCCACGGCCGTTGGATGCGGTATGTGTTAATCTGTATTCTGCCGCAGAAAGCCGCGGATGTCCGCAAAGCGTCTTATACTGCGCTTCGTTGATCAGCGTCTGTGGATGCTCAATTCTGGCACCGATTGCAAACGCCTTGGGATGCATGGTCACACCGCGCGCATGCAGCAGCCGGTAGGTATCCCGGGCGCTGTGTCCAATGGATAAAATTAACTGATCCACCGGTATTTCCTCATCGTTGACAACAATCCCGCGCAGCTCCCCCTGTTCAATTATCAAATCCTGCAGGCAGCTGGAAAAGTGCACCTCTCCACCCAGCGCTATGATTTCCTCGCGCAGGCGCTTCACAATGTCACGCAGCAGATCTGTTCCGATATGCGGATGTGCCGTATACAGTATATCCTGTGGCGCACCAAAGCGGACAAGCTCCTCCAGAACCTTATGTACACGCAGATCCTTGGAGCGGGTAGTCAGCTTTCCATCGGAAAACGTACCGGCTCCCCCCTCACCAAACTGCACATTGCTCTGCGGGTCCAGCTTACCGTTTTGCCAGAAATCCTCTACCCTCCTGACTCGATCCTCCACACACTGTCCGCGTTCAATAACAAGCGGACAGTAGCCCATCTGTGCCAGCAGCAGTGCCGCAAACATACCGGCAGGACCAAAGCCGACAACTACGGGACGATGCGTTAAGCCGATGACACCCTTTTTCGGATATGCATAACGGTACTCCTGCACGCGACTGACATCCTTAAAGTGCTTTCTAAGCACCTGCTCCTCATGCTTTACTCTGCAATCAATGCAATATGTAAAATGCACATCCTTCGCCCTGCGAGCATCCAGACTCTCCCGATAGATTCTCCATGACAGCAGGTCTTCACTGGAGATATGGAGTTTGTTTATAATTTTAACCGGCAGCTGATCCAGTGATTCTGAAAGTGTCAGCTTGATTTGGTGTATACGCAGCATGATATTCCTCCTATTCAGGCATAAAGATGCTTTAAAAACTTAACTTTTCTGGAACATATAATTATAAAGCAGGACATAATGAGCGTCAGCAGCATAACCAGTCCGTAAACAGCCAGAGAATTCATCAGCGGCCATACCCGAAGCAGCAGATTAACAAACATAATATGCATGACATAAATCAGCAGTGATAAAACACGCAGTGTCTTGTATACCTTGCTTTTCGGCAGATGAATACGAAGCAATCCCAGAAACAGAAAGAACATACATGGTAGCAGCATGGCATACATACTTGTCAAATCATGCATGAAGCCGTTATCTTTCAGTGCGAAGCATTCCGCAAACAGCAGTCCGGCGCTGAGCAGGAATCCCAGCAGTACCTGCCAGTTTTTCAGGTACAGTGTCCGCTGTGCAAACAGGGCCCCCATAGCGATAAACATCACGCCGAAGAACAGGCCGTTGCGTGTTGTGGAAAATACCTGCAGATATGCCTGATATACGCTTTGTATCCCCGGAATCTGCATCAGATAACCACCGTAAACATTACCAGCCATGCCGATCAGATACAGGAGAAATCCAAAAAGAATCGTTTTGCCAAGACCCAGCTTAAAAAGGCAGATGTAAACAACAGGCACTGCAACCAGCAGCGCAGGCAGAAACCAGAGGTGGTAAAAGCTTCCGGTAAAAAAGAAATCACGAACGTACAGCAGCACACTGTTTACGGTAATACCATCCTGCCCCTTCAACAGCAGATAGGTAAAGGGCAGATACAGAATGGTCCAGATGATATAGATTTTACAGAGCCTCCACAGATAGTGCTTCAGCTTTGCTTTGTTTTCGTAATCATTGTATTCGCGTTTGAAATCCAGCTTACGGAAAAACAGAAAGCCGCTCGCCACAAAGAAGAACGGTACCGCCAGTCTGGCCAGAATCTGTACAAGGATAAAGTTGCCGGTGGCATCCACATCCAGCAGCGGCCCGGTGTGAATGCAGACCACCAGAAATGCACTGATGAATTTAGCAACATCCAGCGCGTAGTAAGTTTTTCGTTCCACGTTAATCATCCATCCCTTCTCTTGAAAAATAGCCACACCTGCTGTGGCTATTTGTATATTCTCGGTACCCGCTGTGAAATCCAGCAGAGTGTTTCATTGTTTATGGTATGTGCAAGTCTGCTGAGTTCATCAACGGAAAGAACCTCATCACCGTCACACCCGATCAGAGTAGCGACATCGCCTTCACTCACACCATCAAGTCCGGTGATATCCACCATCATCTGATCCATACAGATATTGCCGATAATGGGAACACGCCTGCCATGCAGCAGCACACAGGCTCCCTGATTGGATACACTGCGCGGAAAACCATCCGCATATCCGACAGCCAGTGTTGCCACCCTCGTACAGACTTCCGCCTTGAAATGACGGCCGTAGCTGACCGTAACACCGGGCTGAATATCCTTTACCAGGGAAACATTTGCCTTCCATTCCATGATGGGCTGAAACTGCGGTGCCGTGCGAATTGCCAGTGCATCATCGCTGGTAACTCCCATCCATAATAGACCCGGACGTACATAATCATAATGCAGGTTCGGATAATTTAAAATTCCATAGCTGTTCTGCAGATGCGTTGTACCGGGGTCAATCCCTTCTGCACGCAAATCCGCCAGAACACGTTCAAACAACGCAATCTGGTGATTGGTGAAGGCACAATTTTCCTCATCCAGACAGTCACTGACACTGAAGTGGGAGAAAATACCGCAGACATCCAGATGCTCCAGACGGTACAGCGCTTTGATATCCTCGATATGATATGCATGATCCTGTGCGATAATACCGATTCTGGACATACCGGTATCCACCTTGGCATGTGCTTTGACAACAACATTCTGCTCTTTAGCATATGCGTTCAGCTTTTCTGCATACTCCTTTGATACCAGCGTTTGGATCAGGGAAGCCTCGTTCAAATAATGAAAATGAACAGGCGGCGTATACCCCAGCACCAGAATCGGACTTTGGATGCCGTTTTCACGCAGTCGAACGCCTTCGTCAACACTGCTTACTCCAAAAAAGTCAATCCCCTGCTGTTCCATCATTCGGGAGCATTCCACATCGCCGTGCCCATAGCCGTTCGCTTTGACGATTGCCATAATCTTGCTTGTAGAGGGAATCAGCTTCTGTACTTCCTTTATGTTATGTGAGATCCTGGTCAGATCAATTTCCAGCCAGGAACGCGTATTGCTCTTCAGCACATTTTCCACCTTCTTCATTCTTCCATTGCCAGTGCAACAAGCTTGTCAATCAGTTCCGGAAACGGAATACCGGCCTCCTTCATCATAGTCGGATAACGGGAGGTGTCGGTAAAGCCAGGAATGGTATTGACTTCATTCAATATGATGGTATCCTCCGGTGTCACAAACATATCAACACGGGTCATTCCCTTGCAGTTCATGGCACGATATGCCTTTTTTGCGATTTCTCTTGCTTCCTCAAACAGCTTCGGACTGATTCGTGCCGGACAGTAGATATGGGAATCCACCATCTCATATTTCCCCTCATAATCGAAGAAAGGCGCAGCTGTTTCGATTTCATCCACACTGCCCGCAAAAAGCTCCTTGTTTCCCATCACAGCTACTCCGATTTCAAAGCCCTCAATGGTTGTTTCCAAAATAACCTTGCCCTTGCCGTCATGATAGAAGGCATCCTTCATCGCTTCCTCAAAGCCGTCAAAGGACTCCATCCTGTGAATTCCAAAGCTGCTTCCGGCATTGGCCGGCTTGATGAAAATCGGAAGTCCCAGCGTTTCCTTCGCATGTTCGTATACTTTGCGATAATCCAAATCATCCGCCTCATATACGCATACAAACGGCGCACATGTTATACCGGCATGCTCCATGACGATATGTGCCATTTCCTTATCCATACAGATCGCACTGCTCATGTGCCCGCAGCCGACGTATGGGATGCCACTCAGCTCAAACAAGCCCTGAATCGTTCCGTCCTCTCCGTTTTTTCCATGCAGAATCGGGAAGATGCAATCCACCTCAATGCGTGTAAAGGTTCCATCCGCATGCAGCTTCAAAAAGCCCCTGCAGCCTTCACTGCTGGACAATACACACGGTGTACAGTGCTCCTCACACAGCCAGGTATCATGCTCGATACCATCCACATCACCATCATATGCATACCATTTCCCATCCTTGCTGATTCCGATGAAAATAAGCTCATAGTGCTCTTTATTGATTTTGTGAATCAGACTTCCCGCAGAATGCAGGGAAACCGGGTATTCACTTGACTTTCCTCCGAATATAATCGCTAATTTTATCTTTTCCATATATATGTACTCCTTACTGTTGTTCCTTTACCAGCTCATCCACCACTTCATCCAGCTTCATTCCGCGGCTTCCCTTCACCAGCAGCATGCATTCCTTATGCATATAGGGTCTCAGGTAGTTCAAAAGCTCTTCCTTATCTGTAAAATGACGCACCAGTGTATGCTCCATATTATCTCTTGCCCCCTGTGCAATATAACATGCCATGTCTCCGATTGTGAGAACCTCCTGCAAATGATAGCTGCTGATATCCTTACCCAGTGTGTAATGAATCATATCACTCGTTTCTCCAAGCTCCAGCATATCGCCCAGCACCGCCAGTTTATAGGGTATGTCAAATTCCTCCATGGTATCCACCGCAGCCAAGGCACTCTGCGGATTGGATTTATAGGAATCATTCAAAATCAGACACTGATTCACCCTGACAAGCTCATTGCGCAGTCCGGTCTTCTCCACGCTTGCAAAGCCCTGCGCTATTTCTTCCTCATCCAGCCCAAGTGCCCTTGCAGCGATCCATGCCGCTGTGGCATTCATCGCCTGATGCTTTCCAATCATGTCCAGGTGGTACACCTGATCTTTGATGGAAAAACACAGACCGTCTGGCAGCTGATGCACCTGATGCACGACTACATCATTTTGCTCATCCTTACCAAACGTACGGATTTTAATGCAGCCCGGTATCTGCTTTTCAATGGCGGCATTGCGCAGAAGCTGCTGATCTCCATTATAAATCAGCAATCCATGCTCCCCAAGCCCCTCTGTAATCTCCATCTTCGCTCTGGCTATATTCTCCATGTTTCCAAGGTTTTCCAGATGTGCAGTACCGACATTGGAAATAATAGCGATATCCGGACGCACGATCTGTGTCAGAAAGGAAAGCTCCTGCAGATTCTCCATTCCCATTTCCACAACCGCAGCCTCACAGTTTTCCGACAAAGAAAGAAGTGTTAACGGTACACCGATTTCATTATTGTAGTTTCCAAGTGTTTTCTGCGTAATAAAATGCTTTGCAAGTACGGAGGCAAGGATATCCTTCGTACTCGTTTTTCCATTGCTGCCGGTAACTCCGACAACCTTCATATTCAGCTGATCACGATAAGCCTTAGCCAGCTGCTGCAAAGCTGCTGTTGTATCATCTACTAGAATGATGACAATCTCCTTGGGAGGATTCGCTTCCCTTCGTTCCCACAAGACAGCCCTCGCACCGTTATCAATGGCCTGCTGCACATAGGCATGCCCGTTGTTGTTCGCTCCATGAATCGGTATATACAGGTTTCCCTCTACCACCTTTCTGGAGTCAATGCAGACACCCTGTATTTTTTCCTCAATATCTGCATTTTCTATGTAATCCGCATCCAGCATGCGGATAATAGCGTCTATCGATCGGATAATCATATGGTTCATCCCTTCTGTTTCCTATTTTTCTAAGCGCTTCTGTTCTCATGAAACGAAATAGGACTATATACACGCTAAATATTATATCATAAGCATCAGAAGTTGAAGCAAAGAATTTCGTAAAATTCATCAGCTTACGTAAATCGTAAGAATGTAAGCCTTTAACGAACTACACGGCAAAAAAACCACCGGAGTCAACACTGCAGCACCGTGGCTTATGAAACAGGGTATTGTGAGAATGGAATCACCCTGCACGCTTTTTTATACCGGCATCCACCCTGTAAGATGCACAGCTGCCTAGCGCTTCATGATCGGAGAATAGATTTCAGTGATATTCTCTTCCATATCTGCCACCTCATCCGGATGCGTGATGTAGACATCATACGGCGGAAGCCGATAGGTATAGCCTTCCGTTTCCATCCATTCCTGATGCCTTGCATAGACGGAAGGAATCTGGTGATAGCTTCCTCTGCATACGGTGCGGATACACAGCCCCGGTGAGAAATCACGCGTACCCGTAACCCGCTCCTTTACCGGAATTGCAAATTCCATATCGAAGCCTTCATCCTGATACTCCTTGCTGTGATATATGGAAAGCGGCGCCTTGCAGATGGTCAGCCGTCCTTTGCGAATTTTTTCAAACAGCGGCTCATAAAAAGAAATAAAGCCCTTTGCACAGTCCTCCATATTTACCATGCGCCGTGTCGATAAAAGAAACATCTCCGGTTCCTCGACCAGCTGTATATCTATATCATCCAGATATGACATGATCATCTCTTCTTTCTGCACTGTCGCTACATCCGCTTCCAGCTCATGAAGAGTCTGCTGCATCCAGAGTATCTGCTCCTGCAATATTTTGCGATGGGAAAGCAGGGCATTTTGCAATAGCTTTGATTCTCCCTGCTCCTCCCATTTCAGCAGTGTACGGATTTCATCCAGTGAAAAGCCGTATGTCTTCATACGGTTGATAAACAGCATATTCTTCAGCTGTTCGATGGCATAATAGCGGTATCCGCTTTCTGCCTTGATACAGATCGGATTCAAAAGATCAATCGTTTCATAGTATCGCAGCGTTTTGGTGGAAACCTTGCATATTTTGGAAAACTCACCGATTGTCAGCATATTTATTCCTCCTGTTAACCTTTATATTAAACCCTTACCCCGGGGATAAGTCAACCCGCAAAATACGTGCTCACTGAATGGATGAGATGCAGATCTGCCATGCGGATGCACAGATAAGACGCGATTACGTTGTGTTCCCCAAGCCTGCAATCATCGTTATCGTCTGCTGTATGAAAAAGGAAAGCCGGTTATCCTATAGACAGCGACAGCTTTCCTTTTCTACTGGTAAAATAGAATTATATGCTTGATATCAGATTCACCTAACCGGTAGGTCAAAATAACGCATATCTTATCTTACAGCTCCTCCAGATAAGCCTTTAAAAGTGTAAAGGTCGCATCGAAGGATGCCAGATCCAGCGCTTCCTGCGGTGTATGAATATCCTGCATCTTCGGTCCCATGGTAACGATATCCATATCCTCATCCATGGCTTTGAAAACACCGCATTCCAGACCACCATGCACAGCCACCAGCTGCAGCTCTTTTCCCAGCACCTTTTGACATACTGCTTTCAGACATTCACGCATAGGAGAATTCGCACGATAGCTCCATGCCGGATATCTTGCCTCATGCTCGCTGTGAAAGCCGAATACCTCCGCAAGCGCATCCATCTCCATCGCCAGTGTATCCACATAGGATTCCATAGCTCCGCGTAAGGAAGCGTTGATGATGATTGCCTCCTCTTGCGTTGTCACAACACCGATGTTGCTGGACGCTGTACTCAGTCCTTCAATGCTCATGGAATGATGACGCAGACCGTTTGGCAGTGTCATCAAAAGCGTGATCACATCTTCACTGTCTTCAATGCATAAGACACCGTCACACGCCACTTCCTTTACAGCGACGTCAACACCGGCATCACTGAACTCCAGCTCCTTAGCAAAGATGGTTTTCATTTCCTGTACACAGGCCGCAACTGTTTCCAAATCCGCCTGACACACAAATGCCGCAGATGCTTCCCGAGGAATCGCATTGTCCTTGATTCCACCCTGTATCCAGCTCAGCTGTACACCATACCGACGGTTCAGCGTGAACAAGACCCGTGCCAGCAGCTTATTCGCATTCCCATGCTCCTTGTCGATTTCTCCGCCGGAATGTCCGCCGTGAAGTCCGAACACATCAATCTGATAGCCATTTCCATCATGCGGCACAAGAATGCGTTCCTTTTGCATAATGACATTCACACCCCCTGCACTTGTTGTGCAGGTGGCATTTTCTCCGCCATCATCCAGATTGATCATTCGCTTTGCCTGAAAATATTCCTTTTTCAGTGCCATGGCACCAAAGAGTCCCACCTCTTCCTGTACCGTAAACACGCATTCCAGAGGCGGGTGCTTCGCATCCGGATCGCTGAGCAGAGCCAGCATATAGGCAACACCGACGCCGTCATCTGCGCCAAGTGTTGTTCCCCTTGCCTTTAGAAAGCCGTCTTCAATATACAGCTTCAGTGCATCCTTTTCAAAATCAAAATCCGTATCCTTGTTCTTTTCGCATACCATATCCGTATGTGCCTGTAACAGCACAGGGGCATGATCCTCATAGCCGGCTGAAGCATCTTTATAGATGATGACATTATACAGTTCATCCTGTATCCATTTCAGTCCGTGTTCCTTTGCAAACGCCACCAGATACGCACTGTATGCCTGCTCATGATAAGAGCCGTGCGGAATTGCCGTCATTTCTTCAAAATACTTCTGATGAGCCTTTTCATGATTCAAAATATGTTCCATAGATTACCTCCGTATGTTCCCTGCTATTGTACCACATTTCATGAAGAAAACTCTATTTCACACCCTAAAAAGCCCTGATTTTTAAAACGGCACGGAGCTGCTGAAACTAGAGCTACTTATAGATCCATACGCCAAGCAGACCGGACAGCAGCATCAATGCAATCGGATTGATTTTCCATTTTCTGCTGATCCAAAGCACGATGGCAAAAATAGCGACTGCCGCAGGCTGCAAAGAGGTCAGCTTCAAATCCCCGTTTTTGAAAAACGCAATTGCAAGCAGAATCAGTGCAGCGGACATGACCAGCCCCAGCGAGGCTGCCTTCAGGCCCTTCAGTATTTCCATGAAAAAGACGGAGGAGGAAAACCGCTGAAAGATATGATAGAGCACATAGGAAATAAGCACGCCCATACAAATGCAGCCAATGGTGGCTGCCAGTGCTCCGCTGACACCGGCTACCCGCATACCGACAAAGGTCGAGGTATTGACAGCCAGAGGCCCCGGCGTCATTTGCGAAATGGTTATGATATCCGTAAATTCCCGCATGCTCAGCCAGTGATTGGACAGCACCACCTGATCACGAATCATCGGGATGATGGCATAACCGCCACCAATGCTGAACAATCCGATACGGAAAAATGCAAAGAACAGCTGCAGCAGCTTCATATTCGCACACTCCTTCTCTTACAGTAAACACGCACCACACAAAGCAGCGCACTGGCGATGATAAGGATCGCCACGTTGATCTGAAAAAAATAATTCAGCATACAGACAAGCGGTGTCATGAGTGTAAAAAAGAATTCCTTTTCCTTACAAATCAGTGCGTACATATCCACAATCAAATCCACGATCAGCGCTGCCACACCAGCCTCCATTCCATGCAGAACAGCCTGTACGACCGTATTGTTTTGAATAACGGCATATAGCCTTGAAACTACCGCCAGAATCACTAACGGCGGTAAAATCGCAGCGATACAGCTGATGATCATTCCACTTACTCCTTTGACACGATAGCCTGCCAGGGCACTCATGTTAATTGCAATCGCACCTGGTGAGGATTGTGCAATCGCCGCAATCTTCATGAGCTCATCCTCGTCAAAATAGGCTTTTTTCTCCACATAATATTTTCGTATCATCGGTATCACCACATAGCCTCCGCCAAAGGTAAAGGTGCTGATAAATACATTGATACCAAACAGCCAGACAATATCTTTATAGCTTTTCATTTTTATCACCATGTTTATGATAGCATTTGACACCGGATACATAAAATTATATTATTTTATAAGATAGATAACCAAATGGTTATGGAGGTGAACATGGATATACGCAGATTTCGAATTTTTCAGGCAGTGGCTCAGGAAAAAAGCTTCACAAAAGCAGCACAGAAGCTGTATATGACGCAGCCTGCCGTATCCAAAGCAATTCATGAGCTGGAGGAAGAACTGCAGTTTCCTTTATTTGAACGGTTTCCAAAGAAGACGATTATGACGCCGGTTGGTGAACAGTTTCTCCAGCAGGTACAGCAGCTGCTGCAGCTATATGACAGCATGAAACAGGATGCTGCTTCGTTACAGGAAGCCTCCATATTACAAATCGGCTCCAGTATAACGATTGCCAATGAGCTGCTTTGTCCGCTGATGAAGCAGTTGCAGCAGGCTTACCCAAAGCTGCAAATCCGTGTCACCGTAGCAAGCACCTCTGCGATTCTGGAACAGCTGCAGCAGCATGCGATTGATATTGCGTTTCTGGAGGGTGTCATACAGCAGGATTCTCTAATTGTCCATCCGCTTTCCTTCTACCAGCTAAAGGCAGTCTGCAGTCCGGATTTTCTTGTCCATCATATGGTAGACAAGCTGAATACCCTGGCAGAGCTTCCTCTTCTCTTACGGGAAAAAGGAAGTGCAATCCGTGAAACCTTTGACAGCTTTATGCTTTTGCACGATCTATGTCCGCAAGCCGCTTGGACATCGACCAATTCCACGGTTTTGATGAAGGGGGCGCAGGAGGGCTTTGGAATCGCCATATTGCCGGAGCGAATGGTAAGAAAAAAACTGAAGCAGGGCGAATTATGTGAAATCCAATTGCCGCAGCTAAAGCTTATGAATGTCAATCATATTGTCTATAAGAAGCATAAGCATCTCAATGCCCCTATGCGTGAGCTGTTGAAGCTGGCAGAAAAACAGGAAGCTTATATGTAAATTTTACAATATAATACCTGATTGTCATTTAGTCGTGCTTCCTTTCATCAATGTTGACTTTCATTTTCGTGAACTTCCGCCAGCTATAGAGCAAGCGGCTTCTAATGAAAGCTTGCACATTCATCAAAACGTTTTGTTCGTGTTCAGATACACGTAACTGGTACGTTCACAGTACCTCTACTCCATCGCTCTCGCTTTGGCATACATGGATATACTTTTCGTATGATATTACTTGCTCCATTGATATCGGCATTCATGAGAATGCCGTTTTTGCTTCTGTATAATCCTCGCTTGATTCTTTTCCCTGTGAAGGTATGCGCTACATCGTTTCCATAGACTGGTATCTGATCCTCGTCAATGGAACTAGCCTTCGATTGTATTGCTTCTTCACAGACCACGACTCTGATTCCTGCCGCTTCTCCTTTGTATTTGATCATTTCGATCAGCGTACGAAACGGTATCTGAACAAATGTCTGATTGTTCTTCTTCCCCATATGGATACGCTTCTTCCAACCCGCATGATTTCCTACGACGATAACTTCGATTCCTTCCTCCACACATAGATCTATTATTTTTCTTGATGCTTTGTGCAGGATATCCTTTACACGTCGATTTCGCTTTTCGCTGATACGTTTCATTCGTTTTGTTTGATGGATCCCTTTGCTATCCTTCTTTCCAGTTCTTAGCAGTGAGCGATAATGTGCGATCTGTTTGTTATAGAATTGATTGACTGCTTTTATTTCATTTCCTTTTATCAGCACAGGGTGGTGTCCACTCGTAAATGCAATCGCCATCAGATTATCAACACCAATATCAATGCCGGCTACTCTGGTTGCCTCATGGATTGTAATCGTCGGTTCCTTGATTTCTATCTCGCATACAATTTCAAGCTTGATAGTATCTCCATTGGGAATCAGACGTACTTCCTTCAGTTTCTGTTCATGCAGGTCCATCTTACCTAGATCATATCGATCACGTACACACCCTGCCTGCAGCACTGCCTTAGGAAACTTTACATACCAACCATGTTTGTCTTTTCTCAGTTTGCATATCTGATTGGTAAAGATCAAGGGTTTATAACCGTCTTTGTCTGCATATCGAGGGATATGGGGGATTGCTTCATATTTGTCTGGATGTGCTTTGTAATCAGCTAAAGCAGCAAAAAAGCTTTTCCAGTCACGATACAGCATATGCAAAACATTCTGATTTGCCTGCGCAGGAAGAGCACGGTAATCGATCTGGTCACGCAATTTAAAAAAACCATCCAGATGCTGCATGGAAACAAAGCGATGTTCATGATCAATGATGTGGAATGGTGTGCTATGATGCTTTTGACGTATGACATTCAATTCATCAACGACACCATTGAGTTCTTCCAGAACCTGTATCTCATGTGGAAAGCGATCCTCATTTGATTTGATGGAAGCACTGTACGCATTTCTTACATGGAACGAAGCAATGTTGTACAGATTTTTAGCACGATGTGTAAGAGCAGAAAAGCCGGGGGTTTTGCGGGTGATTAGCAGATAGGATACTAGAATATGTACGATATGATTTCATATTGGAAACCCTCCTTTTGTTGGCATCATTATACCACGAACGCAAGAGAAATTTAAGGAAAGATTCGTGAAAAACAGAAAGAAAACAAGGATGAAAAGAAAGATGGCTGCATTCATCACCCACCTGCTCATCGACCACTGAGGTGGGGGTATTCTGCCTGCTTTTTAGATAAAATAAAAGCTCGATTATTTAGAAGCCTCTATATCAAAAGCAAAAGGACTGCATAATCAGTCCCTTTGTACGTACATTCTTGCCTGTTTCCCACAATGCGCCAGTCCTATTTTTATCACCTTCTGCATAGGATAGCCATATTGCTTTTCTGTAATCTGGATACATGCCTGATGTGCTAAATCCTGTAAATCTTTGCTTACATCCTTCGTATATTTTAATTCAATGATGATGGATGGATCTTCTGCATTCCTGTTTTTTAAACAGATATCGAATCTTCCCTCACCCTGTTCCCGATTACTGATAATCTCATAACGGTTATCTAAACGTATGAGCATTCCCAGTAACAGCGTTTGATATGAATTTTCATTGATTAAATCAAAATAGCTCAATGTTTTCATCAGTATTTTCTGATAACCGTCTAAAAATGCATCCCAATTCTGTTGAAGGAATTTATCTAGTAAAATATCCAGACTATTCTTGTCTATATGAAGATAATGTGCTGTAAGCGAACTAAATTCACTTACAATTTCTTTGTTTGGTATCCTTAGAATATATTTCCCCAATAATGGATCAACAACTTTTTCCACTGTTAAATAACCGGCATTCAGGCACTGCCCGCCTGAGGCGCAAATAATCCCCACAGACTGCTTGTTTCTCTGATTTCAAAAAAGGAAGTTTCAAAATTAACGAGAGTATTCACAGTTTCTGTTCTTATCAGCTCTTCATATCCATCTTTGAAAGATGCCTCGCAGTCCTGCATCGCTGATTTTATCATTTTGTTTGAACTGGTATTCCCCCAGTAAGGGATAAGCTCCCCACGATTGACATAGTTGATAATCGACCAGGGATTGGGCTCTGCCCACTAGCAGTGTAAATATCAATTCCTCCCATATTGTAGCCATCACGCCATGGGTGGGCAGCGCCTACATCTGTCGCACTGCATCGTCATATACAAAACCATAGGCTTCCAGCAGTTCCTTAACCTCTTGTTTCGTAAAACCAAAATATTCAGCATATTCTCGATCCTTAACGGTACATACAAGCGGATTATTCAAATCAGAAAAGATGTTTTCTTTTGCAACCCGCTGAATACCTATGAGCATGGCATACTGCAAATCATTGCTTGTTTTCAATGAAGTGTGCAGCATGGATGCAAGTCCACCACGTAATTCATCATAAAAACCAAGAGCATGCGCTTCGATAAACGGTGTATCACGCCATGGGCGGGCAGCGCCTACTCATCGATAAACAGCATAACCTTTTTTCCATAATACTGATGGCACTTTAACATCAGAAAGCTAATGGCATTTGTTAATTTATCTAAACTGACATTTTCCTCCTCCATCAGTCCTGTGGATATCCGCTCAAGCTTTACCCTCTCAAATGTCCTTAATTCCTCATAGACATGTGCATACGTGTCATATGCCGTCATTAGCTGGCTTTTGATCTGATAAATAATGTTCTCCTTTGAACCTTTCGCATCCGCAAATGTTAGAAAAATCGTAGGATACCTATTTATATCATCCGCTGTAGATGTATGCATGACAGCAGTATCTTTGAATATCTCTCTGGAGTCTTTCGTAATATCAAAAAACTCCGCAAGCACGCCATGGGCGGGCAGCGCCTACTCATATTGATTGTTTTCCCCGCTACTAGCGCGCCTTTTGTCGGATACCAAAGGTATCGGCAATATTTCGGGTGAAAGCGCCTAGGTCTTGTGATTAACGTAACCTCACTGCCCCGATCCATATATTCCTTTGTCATAAGGCTTTTATCTACAACATAATAGTTTTCATCCTTCAGCTTTTTTATAATCCTTCAGCCCGATTGGAATCCTCTTCATAACATCACCTGCCATTTTCTTTATTATACCATAGAAATATCAAATCCAGTCCTTCACAGCATGAAAACATAAGGAATCACAGAAATCATCCATTGATAGGACATCAAGCTTACAAAATAAAAAATATCAATAGCGTATCCTCTACATCTATTGATATTTTTATTCATAATCATCTTTTGTATAGAACTTATTTTGTGACAAACAATTTATCATTTAAAACATGTAGGAAATAGAATCTCTTTTTATCCAGCATATCTAAAAATCGCCACTGCAATTCTTAAAAATGCAGTACAGATAACACAACCATCACGGCGACGACCATAAGTATCAGAATGCGATAGATTGCTTTTTTCATGAATTCCACCTCTATTTCGCTATTTTCACTTTAGTCCAGTAATCAGAAATCAGCTTCTTCGTCTTTTCATTATATTCAAAGATCTCGTCCTTTGGATACCCGACACGCGGCATATACGCATTGTTTCCATAAAATTCGCCATCCTTGCCGCTCAGCTCATCCAATACCTCGCCATTGCTTGAAGCATAGCCGACAAACAATGAATTTTTCATACTCTGCTCATATTCCAGAACGAAGTTGATATATTCATTTGCCAGCTTCGGATTTTTGGCATCCTTTGGAATTACCATGGCATCACTCCACAGATTGGTTCCTTCTTTCGGCATGAAATATTCCATATCCTCATTCTCTGACAGTATGAAGGCTGCATCTCCGCTGTATACCAGGGCCAAATCCTTATTGCCGTTGATCATCGCATCGATGACCTCATCTGTCACGATTTCCGGATCCATCGTGGATACGGCTTTCACCAGCCACTCATAGGCCGCATGCAGCTCCTTTTCGCTGGAGGTATTCATGGAATAGCCCAGTGCTTTAAGAGCCATCATGAAGCTGTCGCGTTCCGAATCATACAGATACAGTTTTCCCTTGTATTTTGTATCCTGGAAAATATTGAAGCCCTCTTTTTCCAGATCGGCTTTTGCCACGTTGTTTTTATTATAGACAATACCGACCGTACCCCAGAAATACGGTGCAGAATACGTGTTATCAGGGTCATAGGACAGTCCCTTGATACCGTCTGCCAGCACTGCCAGATTCGTAACAACGCCTTTATCCAGCGGCTGCAGCTTTTCTTCCTTGATCAGACGCTCAATCATATAATCACTCGGTACGAGAACATCATAGCTTTCGCCCCCCTGCAGCTTGGTATACATCAGCTCATTGGAATCAAAGGTATCGTAAATCACCTTTACCCCATACTGCTTTTCAAAAGCCGCATTGACATCCGGATCCATATATTCTCCCCAGTTGTACACCTTCAGCGTATCGCTGCCATATTTCGCAATGGCATCCTCTGTCGAGGTGCTGCCGACACCGCCCTTTAAAGCGAATAAAAGTCCTCCAATCACCAGTACAAAGCACATACCGACAATGCCGCTGACCTTATAGGAAATCGGCTTATTGTTGCGGGCTGCCTTCTCACGCACCAAAGGAACAATGTTCACAATGAGCAGCGTAATGGTAATCATAATGACAATCAGCGTGGATAAGGAGTTGATGCTCGGATTGATCCGCTTACTCATCGTCCAAACCAGTGTGGAAATATTTTTCACTCCGTTGCCGGTCACAAAATATGAGATAATGAAATCATCAAAGGACATCGTAAAGGCAATGAGCGCACCGGATACCACTCCCGGCATGATCTGTGGAACAATGACCTTCCACATTGCCTGCGTCGGTCTTGCGCCCAGATCCATAGCCGCCTCTGCCAGGTTGGGATCCAGCCCGCGAAGCTTCGGCATGACACTTAAGATCACATACGGCGTACAAAATGCGATATGTGCCAGCAGCATGGTCAAAAAGCCCTTTTCCATATGCAGGGACACATAAAACAGCATCAGTCCCACCGCAGTAACGATTTCCGGATTCATGATAGGAAGATCGTTGATCTGCTGTACAACCTCCCGCACGATACGGCGCGATTTGCTCAGCCCGATGGCGGTAATCGTTCCGACAATCGTGGATACAAACGTCGCCACCACCGCGGTAACCAGTGTATAATAGATGGCCTCCATCATATTGCGGTCATTGAACATCTTGTGATACCACTGCAGGGAGAAGCCGTCAAAGCTTGTCAGGGAGCGGCTGCCGTTGAAGGAAAAAATCAACATATATAATATTGGAAAGTAGAAGAACACCATCACACAGCCGAGGATGAGTCTTCTGGAAAGCTTGCTGTTTTTCATTGCACATTCCCTCCCCGTTTTGCACGGACGCTGTCATCTCCCTTATCCAGACGCCGTGTTACATACATACTGATCATGATAATCACTGCCATGATCATGGAAATGGCACTTCCGAAATTCCACTCACCTACCGTAATAAACTGATTTTCAATGACATTTCCAATCATCATGTAGCCGCCGCCACCCATCAGCTTGGGAATGACAAAGCTGGACACTGATGGCAGAAACACAAGCGTAATCCCGGATATCACACCGGGCAGTGATAAGGGAAACGTGATCTTACGAAACCGTTCCACGCGGTTTGCGCCAAGATCATTTGCCGCATCCAGCAGCGAGCGGTCCATTTTCGCCAGCGAGGATTCAATCTGCAGAATCATAAACGGTATAAAGTTGTACACCATCCCAAGCACCACGGCACCATCCGTATACAGCAGCTTCGCAGGCTCCATACCGAAGTAGGTCAGAATGTGATTGATCAGCCCGTTATCTGCCAGAATACCAATCCATGCGTATGTACGCACCAGCATGTTGATCCACATCGGCAATGTAACAAGCAGAATCAGAAGATTGCGCTTGCTGGACTGGGATATTGCATATGCTACCGGATACCCGATCAGCACACACAATACCGTTGTCATTAAGGCAATCCTGAGGGAAAGCCACAGCGTTTTTAAGAAATCAGGGTCTGTAAAGAATTTTTTGAAATGCTCCAGTGTAAACTGCAGCGTTGCCACATCATTTCCCTGCTTCGTAAAGGCATATACGATAATCAGAAGCATGGGAATAACGATCATGGCAGTAATCCATATGATATACGGATATGTTAATCGCTTAAAGGTCTTCATATCAGTATCCCATCTTGCTCATGACATGGATATCCTCCGGATAGAAGCTCAGACCCACTTCGGCTCCTTCCTCGGCGATATCCGTTGTATGAACCTTAAATTCCCTACCCTGTGTGGAGAAGGTTACCTGATAGGTTCCCGCAGTAATGTTATCCGGATCAAAATCATAATCCACATCGGAAATTTCCACATCGCTTTCATCACTCAGCTTCCAGCTCTGTGCATTTGCCCAGGTTTTCAAATCGGTATCAATGGCTGCACTCTCCTTCAGCTCGTCCACGGTTTTAAAGAAATTGAAGGCGGAAATCGCTTCGTTCGCCTTTGGATTCTCCACGTATTTCTGCTGCACCACAAACACCTTGATGGATACACTCGTTCCGGAGCTTGTGGAGAAGGTAACCGGATACGTACCGATCTCCTCCGGTATATCATATTCAATTTTATTGATGGAAATATACTCATCATCCTGCGGGCTCCATGCCTGTGCATCCGCACGGGCGATGATTTCCGCATCGTTGAGCTCCTTCACATCCTCGATATCCACATAGAAGTCATTGGCGGAAATACGCTCTTTGGCATCACTGCTGGAAACGTCGTGCTCCTCCGTTACATTCATCATGACACTAACGGTGGTTCCCGGAACGGTTTCCACCATGATTTCATAATGCACGCCCTTAAACAGCACACTTTTCACGATACCTGTCATTTTGCCGTCCTCTTCCTTCACGATATCCAGATCCTCCGGACGTATGACGACATCCACCTTTTCGTTTTTCTTAAAGCCGAAATCCACGCAGTCAAAGCTGATATCATCAAACATCACCTTGTAATCATCCAGCATAACGCCCGGTATGATATTGCTTTCCCCGATAAAATTCGCAACATAGCGGTTCTCCGGCTCATTGTAAATATCCGTCGGTGTTCCTACCTGCTGTATTTCGCCATCCTTCATGACCACGATTTTATCCGACATCGTCAAGGCCTCTTCCTGATCATGGGTTACATAGATAAAGGTGATGCCAACCTCCTGCTGAATCTTCTTCAGCTCGTACTGCATTTCCTTACGCAGCTTCAGATCCAGTGCACCAAGCGGCTCATCCAGAAGCAGCACCTTCGGTTCATTCACCAGCGCACGCGCAATTGCGATACGCTGCTGCTGTCCCCCGGATAACAAGGTGACATCCTTTTTCTCATAGCCCTCAAGACCGATCAGCTTCAGCATCTTCAGCACCTTCTGCTCAATGACATCCTTACTCATCTTCTTGATTTTCAAGCCGAACGCAATATTGTCATATACATTCATATGCGGAAACAGTGCGTATTTCTGAAATACCGTATTCAGCTCCCGTTTATAAGGAGGCACATCCGTGATATCCTCCCCGTCGAAAATCACATGCCCCTCGCTTTGATTCAGAAATCCCCCGAGAATTCGCAAAAGTGTTGTTTTCCCGCATCCGCTGGGTCCCAGCAGTGTCACAAATTCATTCTCATAAATATCGAGATTGATTCCCTTCAGCACCAGTGTACCGTCAAAGTCCTTTACGATATTCTGAAACTGTATCAGCTTTTTCTCTTCCATTGCTTACGCCTCCTTAAAACAGCGGCGGTGTGGTGATCCACAATACCCGCGCCTCATTCTTTCCGTTGTTTTTCAAATAATGCCGGTATTTCCCGTTAATATAAAAGGTTTCCCCCTTTTTTACAGGATATTCCTTATCGCCGTTCACCAGCGTGATCCTGCCCTCCAGCACGTAGCCGAATTCCTCCCCGTCATGCGGGTCAAATTCCTTGCTGCTGCCCTGTGGGGACAGCTCCAGCAAAATCGGCTCCATTTCATTTTTCTGCGCATTCGGTACGATCCAGTGGATACAATACTCCTCATGCTCATCCACGAAATAATCCTCCTTTTTAAAGACGACCTTGTTCTCCTTGCTGTCTTTAAAAAAAGACGCCAGGTCGGTACCCAGCGCCTCTAAAATATCCTCCAGAGTGGAAACGGAAGGGGAGGTAAGGTTACGTTCAACCTGCGATAAAAAGCCCTTCGTTAATTCACTCCGCGACGCGAGTTCCTCCAAAGTAAGATTGTTCTGTGTTCGCAACTGCCTTATCTTCTGCCCGATATCCATACATACCTCCCTTTGTTTAGTAATACTAAACTTTCCGTATGATATTTGAAACAGGATGATTATATCATAAAACCGGACATATGCAATACCCTGTATGAAAAAAGTTTAATATTTTAAACTTTTTGTTTAATAGAATAACAAAACCAAAAAGTTTCCATTGGTAAACAGGAAAAATTCCGGTTTAATCACATATTTTCACATAATTTACATATCTTTTAACTATATCTTTTTATTATAGTAACTGTGGGCAAAGATATTCTTCGCCTAGATAGAAAATAACTCCCCTAATTATTTTCTATACATTCTATCCCCTTAATAATTTATTGTATTAAGAAAAAAGGCGTATCCCTAGCGCCTTTTTTCTTGTTTCAGCCTTTGCATAAAGGCATATTGCCATTCTATTCATCACAAGCTATGCGGCATTCTCTATACGAAAAGACCGCATTTCGATACAGCAGACATATCCTCCCTCATACAAACACATAATTCATATGCAAAGGGGAATCACCTGCTATGTTAATCGCTTACATCCTAAAAACATGTATCATGCTTATGCAAATATAAACTTTTCATTAACTTGGATTTTTCTGCGGTTATGAGCTTTACAACACGGTGCCTTCCCTCTATAATGTTACTGTTGCCGCCTGTAAAGAAAGATACCTAGGCAGTATTTTTGCGGCATGCCACCAATGGGTGGCTTTTTTTATCTCATGAAGGAAGAGTTGAGCATCCTGCTTTGCATGCAGGGCAAAGGCACTGTACGGATACTTCACCATAAGGGAAACTGCATAAGCAATTCATCCTGAAGCTGTCTGAATTCCTTTTCAGTGAGCATACCGCTGTTTCTTCTAGCCTCCAGAATGCGGCGCTCATACTGCATAACCTCCTCATCCAGAAGCTTTTGGTCATTGGCATATTTCCCAAACCGGCAGACCCTCGCATATTCCTGTCGATGTGCCTTCCAGATTTTTGAGCGATACATGGGATCCCCCTCCCACAATCTGCTTTGAAACCGATACCGTTTTTTTTCCATGAAATCCGGAAATGACAGATAAGCCATACAATCACCTCAATGCTAGTATAGACTATATTGTTACATAATATATGTCACAATAAAAAAAACTGCAGAGCTTTATGCATTCTGCAGCGTTTCAGCATCGGATTCTGATGCTACCTCCACCCGTTCGATATAGCCCTCCTGTATCAGAATCTCCTCCATATGATAATCCATCATGATACCGATACCGACATCCATCATTTTTCGCAGACACTTCAAAAGCATTGCTCCGCGGTTTGTCAGCGCATATTCAATCATGGTCGGCTTTTTATGAACATGGACAATCCGGGAAACAAGTCCCAGGGCAATCAGCTCATCCAGTTGCTCCATGATTTCTTTTTTCAGCATGGAGGGGATGGCTTTACACAGCTCCTCCAGCCGTTTTTTGCGTTTTTCCATTTCCCAAAGCACCAAGGCCTTTTCCCGCTCCTGCGCGATATCCACACTCAGGGTCAGCGGGTCTTTATATGCAGTTACCTTCATCATCAACACCTCTTGCGTACATCCTATCAGAAACATGCAGTTTGTGCAACAATGCCTCTGCAACTTGACACTTTTTAGGAAAAAACGGCTTTACAGACAAAAAATGGAAAAAGCCGGTTAAGGGGTTCCGGCTTTTCCAAAAATTATGTTATTTAAGGGGATAGAAAATTGTATGAATTATCATTAGGGAGAATGATGAGTACATACAAGCAAGGTTAACTTCCCTGCTCGTGTAATAGTATATGATATTTATTTGGATAAAAAATGTTTAAAATACGTGAAAATATGTGAAGCATTTTACTAGGAATTAGACAGCAGCTTCTGCTTTGTCATCTCCAGAAATTCCTCCAGATATTCCCGGTTCAGAGAATAGTACAGGCGGTTGTTTTCCTTACGGAATTTAATGAATCCGGCATTCATCAAAGCCTGCATATGATAGCTGATGGTTGGGGTTGTGAGCTGCAGCTCCTTGGCAATCTGCGCCCCATAGGCACATTGCCGGGATACATAGCACAAAATTTCAAACTTGCTTTTATCACTGAGCAGCTTCAGACTGGTGCAGATGGTATCCACAGACATGCCCGCCTTCTTATATTTCAGAAGAGACAGTATATCCAGCCCCCAGATGAGGGTTGCCTTTCCATGCTCATTCAGATCCTGTGTCAGAAAGGACAGGGAACGAAAACCCGAAAAGGCTGGCAGGATCAACAGCTCCTCGGATTTGAACAGAACCTCGTCCAGCTTCATACCAGTAAACTCACTCAGTTCTTTCAGCAGTTCCTCATGATTCTCTATCATATCCTCAAACTGCCTTGCTGCCTCAGCATATTCCTTCTGATACCGGTCCAGCACTGCAAGCAGCTTAATAAAAAGCTCCTCCCATCGATCCAGTACGGCCGTCATATCCTGTGCCTTCATTAACAGCTCCCATTTATCCTCAGCTGATAGAGAGGTGGCATTGAGATCCTGCAGAAGAACCGCATCCTCCACATTTTTATAGTCCTTATCTTCATCGAAATTGCTGATATACGCACGAATCAGACAGAGGCGGTCTTTCTCGCAGACCCTGCGCAGCCTCTGCAGCTGTAGCTTCCAGTCTGTTTCCTCCATATCCAGATAACTGATGAAAAAGCTGCGAAAAGGAGTGACTTTCCCGTTTTTCTTATCTTCAAATAAAAGTGACAAATCTTTATAGTCCTGCAGAAATACAGCATCCACCTCGGAACGAATATCGATCAAAACGTCGATATGAGACTGGATACGTTTCTCCTCCTCAATCGGCAGATGCTCTCCCCGCAAGGTCTCCTCATAGCGTTCCTTTCTGAGGCAGTCCTCCAGCAGCTCACAGCATTCCAGCATAGGCTGAAAATGGTTTTTAAACAGGATTTTCACTCTCGCCAACTCCTTTACATTACAGATTTTTCAACTGTTTCAGGAATATCATACCAGTAAACACCACGAAAGTAAACAAAGCAAAGGATGCGAAAATTACAGGGAGAGACACATACAGACAGACAACGCTCATTGCAAAGGAGGTCAGCGGAGTAGCAATGGTTGCCGAAGCATTAAAGATGGCACTGACTCTGGCTAGATAGCACTGCTCCACATGCTTCATAAAAGATATTGTAACGATGTTCATCAGAATAGCGATACAGAACCCGAACAGGAAGGCAGCTACTGCCATTGTGCAATAAATCACCACGGTACCCTGCAGATGTGCAATCTGCGTCAGCGCCAGATAATAAAATCCGGTGGAAACACCGCCAGTTAACAGCAGCGGCCGGTTGCGCATATGCTTGTGCAGATACGGATATACGAAGGATCCGATGCCCATACCGACGGAAAGAGCCAAAGAGGATACGGATAATAAATCCGCCCCCTGATGCAGAATTCCGCTGATATAAGGAGCCTGAAAGGAATTATACGGTACCAGAAGCATATTCATCAGCATTGCACAGGCGCAGATGACGATTAACAGCGGCATGCCCTTTACATAACGAAAGCCTTCCTTCAACAGGTATATACTTTTGTGGATATCCACTTCTGCTTTCTCTGTTATTTCCTTGCTGTGAATACAGCAGATGATGAGAGCAGAGAGGAAGAAGGAGGCCACATCAAACAGTATTGCACCCGACAGACCGATTGCCGCAATCAGGATACCACCCATCCCTGTACCGATGAGTTCACAGATTCGGGATGAGGATTGAGAAAAGGATAGACCGAAATCATAATATTCACGTTCAAGAATCAGTGGCGTAAAGGCTGTGGATGCCGGGTTGCGAAAGGATTCCAGTGTGTTGTTCAAAAACGTGATCAGCAGCAGCATCCACGGCTGCAGAGCTGACAGCATATACAATACGGCAATGCCTGCTGTAAGGATTCCCCGTAAAATGTCACAAGCAATCATGATGTTCTTTTTCTCCATACGCTCCACGATCGCTCCTGCGAAGGGCTGAACGAGCACATTTGGTATCATATTCACACCCAGCATAATCGCAGACCAGCTTGCGGAGCCTGTGAGTTCAAATATCAGCCAGGTGAATGCAATCATATCGATGGAGTCACCAAACCGGTTGATAAAATTCGCTCCCGTCATTTTCATAAACTCTCTCTGTTTGAAAATCTGTCGATAACCTTGTTCCATATATATCTATCTCCTTTATTTGATGAATATATAATACAATATAGATAGACGATTGTCAATCAGCACATTAGATATATATCTAATATATATAAATATTTACAAGGAGAGCTCTGCAACAACCAGACTTGCAGATAAACCATATACATATGCGGTATCCGGATGTAGATGCGCTAGGCTTCCTATTTGCGGCAGTCTTCCGAAAAAAAAGACCTGATGAACAGGTCCCTATACCATAAACTGCAAAAAATAATCAATTTGTTTTTTCCACCAGTACCAGTCATGGGATACATCATATCCCCAGAAATCGATCCAGACATCAATATGCTTGTCAGCAAATATCGCCTCCATCTGATGCATGCTGTTTTCCATTTCCTGTTCCCAGGCCCCCTGTCCGCAGCATAAGACGATTTCCGAATTGCGATACAGCTCCATATACGGATGATCCTGCTGCATATTCGGCAGATAATCACTCGGTGAATTGCGATAGGTCAGCTCGTCATGATAATCATGAAAGAAATAATCGGCATGATACAAGCCGCTCATTGCCAGCACCCGATTGAATAAATCCGGTCTTCGCAGGAAGAAGTTCAATGCATGAAAGGCTCCCAGACTGCAGCCGCAGGTCATCATATCGTGCGGCTCTTTTCCGCTGTTCGCATAGGTGCTGATTTCCTGAATGCGGGGGATCAGTTCATCGATGATGTAATGATAATAGCGCTCATGCTGCTCCATACGTTCTCTTGGATTTCCGTCGACATTGCTCCATGTTTCATTATCAATGCTGTCACAGCAGAAAAACTGAATTCTGCCGGCATCCACATACTCATGTGCAGCATCAATCATACCAAAGTTTTCAAAATCATAAAACCGTCCGTTCTGGGCAGGAAATACCAGACAGGGAATGCCTGTGTGTCCATACACCTTAAATTCCATATCCCGATTCAGCTCATGACTCAATTCCTTATAATACTCCACGTTCATAAAGATACCCTCCTTCTTCTTGCGCCATCATCACTTCATTTTTTTTGAGCACTCGCACGCTCCATTTCTTCGCACATTCCATCCGCCCACAGCTGGTAGATATCCGGGTATTCCTTCAGCAATACACATCGATCTGCCCCGCTACGTATGTCCAAAAGCTCCCAATGCCCCTGCCGCTTCCATATCAGCATATGCAGGAAGCCGCAGCTCCACTCATTAGCACACAATTTTGCGCATGCCTCTTGCGCAAACACAGTCAGCTCTTTTTCCTCCTCTTTCGAAATCCGATACTGTTTTCCCCCGGAAAGACGCCCTGCGGCTGTTGCGCGTGAAGCACCTGTATGATCCAGCAAAGCCTCCCATATATAAAGACTTCCCTCCAGCTTTGGCACCCGCAGCTGTTGACATCCATTCCATGCATCCGCAAGCTTCTTGCCATCCTCGTATGCATACAGCTGTTCCTTCTGTACGTTATACAGTGCGCCATGCTTCTGTGCAGATAACAGCTCCTGTGCCTGCGGAAGAGATAACGCCCGTCTTGCCGGAGTGACTGTACACCACATGCCCGGATCCACGCACGCCGTGTCCCGCTGTCCAGGAATCGCTGAACATTGGAAACCGTACATCCGCTCTCTACATGAAAATCCGTACGCAGCCGTGCATCGAAAAACAGTCTTCCTTCCTGAAAGGATTCCATACCGTTTATCCACCCATAGCGATATGTGAAAAACGCCGCTGCCCGCAATGCTGCATCATAGGATTGATATTGTTGTATTTGTATGTAGTCCTGCAACGCATGCCTGACCTCGATCCGCAATTCCTCATACGGTTCATAACCGATTCCCAGGGTATTGATACCGTTCAGCTTCAATCGATCACAAAAGTTCCAGTTTGTCGCAGGAAATAGCGGGGATAGGATAAGAAAATTCATACATTCCCAGCTTTCTCTTTTGATTATTATACCATATAAAAAGCGATTTTGAAAGACATGTATTTTTTTCTTTCTGAAACAGAATGAAAAGAAGGTCAGCTTTTTTCTGATCTTCTTCCTGCCTCCTGCTGATAAGGTGATACAGAAATCGCATCCGCCTATACACAGGGACTGTCGCAGGCACTCATTGGTAACTTCTGTAACAGTCCTGTCATCATAACGGCATATGGATACTGGTTTCCTGATTTCCCTCCGGCCTGTAGCCGGTGCCTCTCTTTACAGCCCAGCTGTCTACGTAAATAACCGCCGTCATCATACTGCCCATGCATATTTCTCTGCAGCCCTCAGGAATGGCGGATATGCCTGCTGTACGTATACAGATCAGACACGGTCACCAGCTGATACCCCTGCTCCTGCAGCCTTGGCACCAGCTCCTGCACAGCAGAGGCTGTAGAGGCGTATAAATCATGCATCAGGATAATGTCTCCGTCCTGTACCTGCTTGAGAACCCGTTCCACCACAACCTTTGCATCACGATCATGCCAATCCCTCGTATCCAGTGACCAGGTGACGATACGTTTTCCCTTTGCACATTCCATAACCGTTTTATTCTTACTGCCGTAAGGCGGCCGTATGACATCCGGATAGCGATGTGTGATATCATAAATGGATTCCTGCGTCGCAATGATTTCCTCCTCGATGTTTTCCTTTGACAGCGTCGTCAGCTGCTTGTGTGAATACGTATGATTTCCGATTTCATTCCCCTCCAGCACCATGCGCTGCAGAATATCCGGAAAATTATCCGCATTGCTGCCAAGGACAAAGAAGGTCGCATTTGCACCATACTCCTTTAAAGCATCCAAAATCGCAGGTGTATAGCGCTTGCTCGGTCCGTCGTCAAAGGTGAGGGCGATCATCGGTTTATTCGGATCGATATTCTTAATGGGCTCATTGAGAATATCCTCATAGGGGACGATTGTCTGCTGTGCCTCATTCTTTAAATCCACGGCATCCCCGAGGCTGTCATAGCCGCATTCAAACGTGGCCGCCTCATCAAACAGGGTTTTTTGTGGAAAGTAGAATACCATACGGTCCTTTTTCAATACAAAACGGTCGAAGTTATCCTCTACTGCGGAAATATGGGTGCGAAAACGGTCATTATCGCATTCCTTGGGAAAGCGTTTCTGAAAATAGTCAGATGCTTTTGCGGAAAGGAGCTGTATCCTATCCGCGTCAAAAATATCGTATAGATGAAGAAAATCCTGTTTCTTTGTATCGTATACGATCGTTTCCACATACTCCTGCTTCTGATAAATGCATTGATAGATCGCAAGCTTTACCGAAACATATCGATCATCCTTATAAAAGGATTGCCAGGTTATATTGAATTCCGCCTTGCGCTTTTCCTTATACGGCTTCACCGCCTCCAGAAAATGCTTCTGATAGGTATCCACCGTATCCTTGATTTTCTTGTCCAGCTTTGCAATGTCTGTTTTCGGATACATGATGCTTTCCAAATAGGTATCCTTATATTGGATATCCTGCACGGTCGTTCCGATTTCCTGATTCGGATTCTTATTCTCATCCAGCTCCTCACTTCTGCAGCCGCAAAGCAGCAGCAGACAAAGGAAAGGGCATACAATACGTCTAACATTCATGAATTATCACCTGCTCCTTCAAGTATATGGAAAAACAGGCGAAAATAATGCATTATTCTGCGAAAAAAATTGTAATTCAGGCGATTTCGTATTATCATTATAGTTGGTCTAAAAGGTGGAATTAAATATGAATGAAAAAGAAAAGATTATAAATATCGCGGTCATTGCCCACGTCGATGCAGGAAAGTCTACTCTGGTAGATGCCTTCCTTCGTCAGAGTGATGTATTTCGCAGCAATGAAGAAGTTGTCGACTGTGTTATGGACAGCAATGATCTGGAACGGGAACGTGGTATCACCATCTATTCCAAAAACTGCAGTGTTATCCATGATGGTGTTAAAATCAATATTGTAGATACTCCGGGCCATGCGGATTTCTCCAGTGAAGTAGAGCGTATCATTAAGACCGTTGATGCCGTTATTCTGCTGGTGGATTCCAGTGAGGGCCCGATGCCGCAGACGCGCTTTGTATTAAGCAAGTCTCTGGAGATGGGGCTTCGCCCGATTCTGTTAATCAACAAGATTGACAAAAAGGATGCCCGTCCACAGGAGGTTGTGGATGAGGTGTATGAGTTGTTTTTGGATTTGAATGCAACGGATGCACAGCTTGACTTCCCGATTTTATACGGTGTGGCCAAGCAGGGAATCGTTCAGTATGATATGGATACACCAAGTGATTCCATTGAACCGCTGTTCAAGACGATTCTGAAGCATTGTGAAGCCTATCCGGATTTGGATGAGGAGCCTTTGCAGATGCAGATCAGTGCGCTGGCATACGATGAGTATATCGGGCGTCTGGGCATCGGACGTATTTATCAGGGTGTGCTGAATGCACAGCAAAGCGTTGTCATCTGTGATTCGTTTGGACATGAGCGTACCAATACCACCTCACAGATCTTTGTATACCGTGGATTGAGCCGTGTTTCTGTAAAAGAAGCGAGAAGCGGTGATATCGTTGTGGTAGCCGGTATTCCGGATATCATGATCGGAGAAACCCTGTGTGAAAAGGATCATGTCATGCCGCTGGAAAGCATTCACGTGGAAGAGCCTACCCTGAGCATGAACTTTATCGTCAACAAATCTCCGTTCGCCGGAAAGAGCGGGAAGTATGTAACCTCACGTAATCTGAAGGAGCGTCTGGAAAAGGAGCTGGAGGTCAATGTCGGACTGAAGGTGGAGCCGACAGACAGCGGAGACTGCTTCAAGGTCAGCGGCCGCGGAGAATTACATATCTCTGTTTTGCTGGAGCAGATGCGCCGGGAAGGCTATGAGGTAGCCGTAAGCAAGCCAGAGGTTATTCTGCATAAGGATGAAAACGGAAAGACGGTAGAGCCTGTGGAGGAAGTTGTTGCACTGGCTCCGGAAGAATACAGCGGAACAATCATCAATAAGCTGAACCTGCGAAAGGGTGTCATGGTGGACATGGTGGAAGAAAACGGCTATTGCCGTATTACCTATGAGGCACCGACAAGAGGACTTCTGGGATATCGCAGTGAGTTCATCAATGATACACGCGGAGAGGGTACCCTGGTTCGCCGTATTAAGGGATATACGCCTTATAAGGGAGAAATCACACAGCGTGCAAACGGTGCCATGATTTCCACAGAAACAGGTGGTGCTATGACCTATGCCCTCTGGAATCTGCAGGAGCGCGGTTCCCTGTTTATTTCTCCGCAGACCGAGGTCTATGAGGGAATGATCATCGGCGAATCCGCTAGAAATGTTGACATGGATGTCAATCCGTTGAAAAACAAAAAGCTGACAGCGATTCGTTCCAGTGGGAATGATGAGGCAATGCGTCTGACGCCGCCAAGAGACATGACGCTGGAGGAAGCTCTGGAATGGATCAATGATGATGAACTGGTGGAAATCACACCGGACAGCATCCGTCTTCGCAAGAAGGGGCTGAAGCCGCATGAGCGCCGTCAGTATTATCGTGAAAGAGTATCCGATGAAGTAAAATAAACAAACAGAAAACGCCAGCATCTGGCGTTTTTTTTATGATGCTTTCTGCGGCTTGCGAATACCGGACGATGCATCCAGCCTTATACAAATCCGAACAGTCTGAAAGAGAAACAGCGCTGCTGAACGCGAATACCACCAGAGGAATGCTGCACGGTTCTTCCTTGGTCATGGGAAATAAAGCCTGAATCATAGGTATGGACCCCGGCTTACTAGGCTTTTCCTGTGCGTTCACTAATAAGAATAGAATTGGAAGCACCATGGAAACTCTGTTGATGTCCCTAAAAAGGCTTTATCATAGGTTGAGGGACGCGAGGGTAGGCTGGAAGAGAGCTCAGACTATTCACGCAGGTGTGAATAAGCAGAGAAATGGCTGTTTCTCCCATGAACAAGAAGCTTCCCTCGGGAATCTGCCTGTATGAAAAAAACTGCCGTGAGTATGTTCCTTCGGCAGTAACTGTTACGTACGCTTGTCAAACTTTGTTTTACATTTCGGGCAGGTAATCGTAATAGTACCCCTCCCCTTCGGAACACGCAAACGCTGCTTACAGTTGGGACAGTTGTAATACTTATGTGTCTTGCGATCCTGAAATTCGCGTTTCTTTGTTCTCCATTTATTCTGAATCGGGTAGATCCACCCCATAAATTTCGCATTTTCCTGTGAGCGCTTATATGTATTTCTGCTCAAAATACGAAACCAGCACCATACGATCAGCAGCAGCGCCACATATCCGATATATGGGATACGGAAAGCAGTGCCCAGAATCGTGATTACAAAATACAGAATCAATAACGCAAAAGACAGCTGATCCACACCGTATCTTCCGCGCATAAAATTCTGAAACCATTTCATATTTCAAAACTCCCTTCGATTGTGACATATTATATCACGTTCCCTTTCCGATTTCCAGCCTGTCGGAATTTTACGACAATATCACACAAAAAGCCCATGTTTTACCAGCTTCCCGCAGGAATTGCACAGCAATCGAGGATTGCGCCTATAGACCACTGTGTGGAAGATGATATACAGCATTGTGTAGTGTGAAAAGCAAACAGATGTATGAAAACACAGGATGTAACCGTCTTTCTCTCAATTGCTTTTTTTACTGAGGGTTCATGAAAAGCTGACAACAGTAAGACCGAAATTACTGACATATAGTTTATGGAGCGTTTGTGTTGACGGAATGAGAAAAGACTGCTATGATATACCCGACAAAAAACTTCAGGGTCGGGTGAAATTCCCAATCGGCGGTATACCCCGCAAGCCATAAGGCAGAACCGTGTGAAACTCCGGTGGCGACAGTATAGTCTGGATGAAAGAAGTTAAGTTTTTTTCGATATGTCCCTAAAGGTTTTTGTTGAAAACCTTTTTTCTTTTGAAAAAAGGCTGACACAGACAGGAGGAATCGTATATGTCAGCATATGTTTCAACAAAAAGCAGGATGAGTGTACAAACCATCGCCAAAATCAGTATTCTGGGAGCACTGGCCTTTCTGGTCATGATGTTTGAAATCCCCCTTCCCTTTGCGCCTGATTTTTATAAGCTTGGCTTTGATGAGGTTATCGTATTGATTGGAGGATTTGCTCTTGGCCCCTGGGCAGCCGTCTGCATTGAAGCTCTGAAAATCGCATTGAATCTGCTCATCGGAGGAACCATTACGATGGGCGTCGGAGAGCTTACCAACTTTCTGATTGGTCTTTCCTTTGTACTTCCGGCCACAATCATCTATCAAAGGGATAAAACGAGAAAGCATGCCCTGTTCGGTCTGATTGCAGGAACGATCTGTATGACGATACTGGGAGGACTTCTGAATTATTTCGTAATGCTGCCGGCTTATTCCTATTTTATGAACCTGCCACTGGATCGCATTATCGAATTTGGCCATGCAGTAAATCCAAACATTAACGGATTGCTTGCACTGGTGCTGATGGCAACCACCCCATTCAATGTGTTAAAGGGTGTCCTGTGCAGCATTGTTGTCTTCTTATCTTATAAAAAGGTATCCCCGGTTATAAAGAAACAGTAACAAGCTTCCACTCGGTCTGAATTCAGATAAAGCGGAAGCTTTTTTTATTATGCAAGCCATATCCTGATGGAAAGCAGCTGCTATCGATTCATGTATTAAGGGATTACTTCATCCTTTCCAACATACCAAAGGCCTACTCCTCATGCTTTTTGATGATCTTTTTGAAGTTGAGCTGGCGCTTCTCACGCACATAGCCCCTTGCTTCATAAAAGGCATGTGCCCCTGTACGTACTCGCCGGAAACAAGACGAATCATACAGACATTCTGATTTTCTGCCCATTGCTCTACCTCCGCAAGCAGCCTGCTTCCAATTCCCTGCTGCTGGTAATCCGTATGTACTGCAATTCCCAAAATATCTATCATTGGCGCTGCATACAGAATATCATAATCCTGTGCATGCACATAGCCGATAAGCTCCTGCTTTCTTTCAGCCACCACAAGGAGATGCTGCGGCATGTGTAACAGACGATGCAGCTGCTTTTGTGTATCTGACAGCGAACAGTCATAGCCAAGCACATCAGCATTCAAACACTGTAATGCAGCCGCATCCTCCTGCCGTGCAGTCCGCAGATGAATGTGATCCTTCATGATATTTCTCCTTCCCGTTTTTATTATTGCATAGCTTCAATTCCTAAAAAAAGTATTCTCAAAGCAATTCTTCAGACCTTTTGTCCGCCTGCGAAATGAAGCAGAGCATCCATAAGCAGTAAGATCAGTATAATCCATCCGGTCCATGCAAAGACACCGGTCATATCCGAGGTCAGCCTGCATAAATTCATCTGCCGTCCGATCCCCATCGGTACCTGCCCCATGATTTCCGACATGACACCCACCTTAAAGGTCAGCGAAATCCCGTTGGATAACGATGCCTGTATAGAAGAAGAAAGCAGCGGCAGATAGACACGGCGCAGCAAATACCAGCGACTCTCCGGATATAGCTGAACGACTCGCTTCAGGTTTTCATCCATATGCTGCAGACCACTGTACAGACTGCTGTATATCGTTGGGAAAATGATGAGAAAGCTGACGATTGCCGCACTGCTCTCCGAGCCGAACCATAATAGGATAACGATGATGTAGGAAATATTGGGAACACTGCGGGTCAGCAGCAGGATTGGATAAAACAAATCATGGAAGGCAGGCATGCGGTAGGATAGGAATGCACACCACCCGGCCAATACAAATGCCGCCAATAGTCCGCCCCATGAGCGAAGCAGCGTCACCAGTGTACTCTGATAAAATGCCGCAGACTGCAGCTGCGCTCCCATCAGCTTCAAAACATCGAGGGGATAGGGAATGATAAAATCATTATCCATCCAGACAGCCAGCAGCCACCAGAGAAGAAACAGCAGAAACGCCGATGACAAAATTCTGGCCTGCCTCATCGCTCATCCTCATCAAACAGTGACAGCTGGCTGTTTTTAGCCGGTACAGGTGCTTTCCTGTTATCCACTGCCGTAAATGTCAGTCGTTCGTTATCTACCTGAAATTCCAGTTCGTCCTGCAGATACAGCGGAATCTGATCCTCAAGCATCAGAATGGGAGTACGATCATGGATATCCTTCATTTGTCTTACGGATTCCCCTGTCACAATCACGAATTCCTTATGCTCATTATAAATTCCTGCCAGATAAAACAGAGGGGCATCCTCGCGCTGGATCAGTATTTTCTGCTTCTGCTTTCCTACCTTCACCCATTCATAAAATCCGTTGCAGGGAATCAGACATTTCTTAGAAAGCATGGAGCGAAAGGTCTTTTTCTTTTCAATACCTTCACTTCTTGCATTGATCAGCTTACCATACGGTCCCTCGATTCCCCATTTCATCACATCCAGCGAAAAATCCTCCTGTCCGTTGACGAGTACCAGCGCCTGATTGCCGGGAAATACTTCCTCTCTGGCAAACTCAAACAGCGCCTGCTGCTCGATTTTATGCTTCAGCCTTGCGAATGCAGGCAGCTCTCGTAATTCAAAAAAATATCTTCCGCACATATGCAAGCCTCCTGTCCTTATGCTTTTTCGTTTCGTTCCTCCAGCAGTCCTTCAAGCTGTGTAATCTCTTTTTTTATCCAATTTTCATTATAGCCCTGTTCCAGGGCTTTCTGATAATGCTCCAGAGCCTGCGCATATTTCTGTTTTTCCGTATACAGCTCCCCAAACGCGGAATGCAGCCAGCCGTCATCCCTTCCCAGCTGACGAGCTTCCAGAAGAAACGATAAGGCCGCATCCAGTTGATTCAGCCGCAGATTACACCAACCCAGCATGGAACAGTTTAACGGATTCTTCGGTTCCAGATCATAGGCCTTCTTAAAGCAGCGAATCGCTTCTTTATAGTCTTCCAGCTGTGTATAATTCCAGCCCAGCTCGCTGAAATTCCAGGCTTCACCTCCGAAGCGCTCAATCCGCTTCTTCAAAACAGCAATGGCTTTCTCCCCCTGAGAGCTTCTTCCCAGATTCCACGCATACAGATCCTGCATTTCCCTGCCTTCCTCTCCATGCTGCAGACAGAACTCACAGGCTGCAATAGCCTTAACATGGTCATGCAGATCACTGTAGCATCGGGCATAATGAAACATCAGCCAAAGATCATCCTTTTTTTCTTCACTGGCACGCTCCAGATATTGAAGCTTTTTTGTCCAGTCCTGCTGCTTATGCGCAATCCAGATCATTTCCTGATAGATCCAATAGGTATCCGTTTCCTTCTGCAATGCCTTTTCAAAGTACTCCAGAGCCGTGTTATACTGCTCATCCGATTCCCTGATACGTTGCAGGGAACGATACACATCTCCCAGCAGCGTTCGCTCACTTGTATCATCTCTTCCAAGCTCCAAAGCCTTTAAAAGATGCAAAAGTGCCTCCTGCGGTTCATTCTTCTGGAAATAAGCAAATCCAAGCTCAAATTCCCTCCAGTCCTGGTAATGCTCATGTTGAATCTCCTGCAGGATTTGAATCTCCTTGTCATATTCCCCACAGGCCTTGTAAAACCTCGCCAGATCAAAGCGTGCATCCTCATCCGGCAGGATACGGTAGCTCCTCACATAGTATTCCTCAGCTGTTTCCTTGTCACCAAGCCCGTAATATGCCTCGGCAGCCTGCGAAAGCAGCCAGACATTTCGTTCATCATCCAGCAAGCCGTTTTCAAAATATGTAATTGCGTCTTTCAGATTGCCCAGCTCCTTATAACACCAGCCAATCTCACCATGCAGCCAGGGCTCATCAAAGCCAAGCTGCAAAGCCTTCAGCAAAGCATCCAGTCCATCCCTGATATTCCTCTGCCGATCCAGTGAAAAGCCCAGCTGAGAATATATCCAACCATCCTCCGGGAAATAAACAAGCCCTTTTCGCAGAAATACCTCCGCTTCCTGATAGCGCTCCATATGGTTCAGAATCCATCCCATATTCCCATAATAAAAAGGCTCCTCACTCGCGTACAGCTTGTGCTTCTCCAGCAGTATACGTGCATCGTCCAGCCTGTTTTCCTCGATCAGCTGTGTAAATTCTTCCTTATAATCCATAGTCTGCACCCCTTTGCACCTATTATACTATACTTTCGGGCTGAAAAAAAGAAGACCATGCTTCCATGGCCTAAAACAGCTGCAATACAATCCCACTTGTGATTGCTGTCACAAAGAGAATGGCAAAGATGCGCAGGATATCCTTTTTGTTGTCATACATACGAAGCAGCACCAGCAGTCCAAGTCCTGCACTGGTAATCAGTCCGGCGGTTAGTGCCCCAAAGGACAGCACGCCGTCCATAAACAGCTGTGCCAGAATCACACTGGCTGCACAATTGGGAATAAATCCTGCCAGAGCCGCAAGCATTGGCTGCAGATAAGAGCCCTGTGCCAATATGGTACGCAGTGTATCCTCCCCAATGTAGTAAATGAAAACAGACAATGCAAAATTTACAGCAAAGACAAAAATAAAGATTTTAATGGTACGAATCATAGCAATATAGACGATGGAATGATGTTCCTCCACACTTTCTTTCTCACACTCCGCATGAATATCATGCAGCGGATGGTTTTCCTTTAACCGGTGTCCGCGTACAAGCAAATCTACAATATATCCAACCAGTACTGCGATAACAAGCTTTACTGCGATAACAGAGAATAGGACATTGATTTGCTTCGGCTGTGCGACCAGAATCGGAATAGCCTCATCACTGGTTGAAATAAAAACAGCCAGTAAGGTTCCAAGTGAAATGGAACGGTTCATATACAAACCGCTTGCCAGCACAGAAAACCCGCATTGCGGCACAATGCCTAAGATACCACCAATCAGCGGTCCCAGAGCTCTTGCGGATTCCAGCCGCTTCTGGAAACGGTCATTGCTTTTATGTTCCAGGTACTCCATAAGTAGATACGTCAGAAATAAAAACGGTATCATTGGTAACGCATCATGGAATACATCCTGTAGTACATCCTGCATAAAACTCCTCCTTCACATACTAGAGAATTTTACCATTCTTTCGAATTTTATACCAGCAAAACAATCATTCGTCAACGATTAAAAAAGACCCATCCAAAGATGAGTCAGATTACCTGGCAGCGTGCTATCTTCACTGGAGCCAGTCCAGATATTGTCGCCGCTGATATGCTTAA
>NZ_CAXSSO010000013.1:0-93342 GCF_964240115.1 Clostridium sp. HGF2 | reverse complement strand
GTAATCATTTCACCTTTTTTCGTTTTCTATACAATAAACCACACATTTGTCAAGATACCTTAAGTTGATGACATTGCTATCTGATAGCTGCGGATAAAAATTAAGCAGTCCTTTTCCACATGTAGCATGTGATATAGGGCTGCAGGTTATTGTGGGCACTGCCGGAACCAGCTGCGGCAGTGGAACCAGAGATAGTGTGCGAGTGAGAACCGGCGCTGGTAGTTGTCTTGTTGCTGACAGCAGTGTAGCCGGAAGTGGCGTCGATAAGCACTCGATTGCCACCGCTGGTACCCCATGAGGCTTTCTGGTTCTTTAAGTCATGGGTATGCCCACCAGCGCTTGCTGTTGCCAGCGTACCTTTTGCATGTGTATGGGAAGGCATCTGCGCTGTGGTCAGTGTGACAGTAGAAGCACCACCTGTTTTTTCTACTGTTGCAAAGTTTGTGTCGTTTGCATTCACGCCGACTGGAACACGGCCCGTTCCCCAAGCCACCCAAGTGCCTCCAAAGTAAGTGGAAGGGTTGGTGTTCTTGACACTCATGTAGATACTTCCGACAGGATAAAGAGCACCTGTGAATTCCTTGATGTAATCCTTCAGCAATTTGCCGTAGACCTTTACATCCCATTTTTCAGATACCTCAAAGCAGTTGTCTGTTTCAGATACCTTACCAACGGCCACACCCTTGCCACCACTCTTAAAGTCCATGACTACCGACGCTGTAGATACGATGTCTGTGATGCTGATAGTTGAGAATGCATTCTTTAAATCATAGCGGACCTCATAGGAGGTCTCGGTGGAAATCTTACCGCCACCAAAGGTGAAGGCCGTACCGGAATTGAAGCTGGCAGAGGCATTGGTCCACGTGCTACTTCCGGCGACTCGGTAGTAGGTGGAGCGAGTCACTGTATTCTTGGAGCTGCAGGAAGCAAAGCTGTAGGATACCGTTCCTTTGATGTAGGTTCCATCATCGGTGAGTGTGCCTCCGCTGTTACAACGCTGCGAGTTGTAGGAACTAAAAGAAGGTGGACTGTAGGCGACGACAGAAATTGACACGGTTGCAGCAGCAGAGGTTCTTCCTCTGGAGTCCGTTACGGTTGCTGTGAAGGTAATCGTTCCGGATGAGTTAAGGAAGCCTGTCGTGAGTGAACTCTGTGTTCCAGAGTAGCCGCCACCACTGATACTGTAGGACTTTATAGTGGAGCCGTAGATTCCGGCAGCGCCATTTATCGTTAGCGTTGCTTTCGACTTCGACTGCACATAGATACCCCAAGCGGCAGGGACAGAGCCATCCACACGAGTAGCAGTCAGACTGCTGATGGTAGGCTTGACGGAGGAAGGAACCGTCAAAGTTAGCGTGCAGGTTTTGGTTCCAATCTTAGATGAGCCATTGTAGGTATCGCAGGTAATCGTACAAGTACCGCTTGTCGTGCTTGGTATCTGATTTGCCAGTGTGAGAGCTGGTGTCCATGATACCGAAGTGGAGGTGGTCTTTGTCGTGATGGTCCCCTTAGCACTACTGAAGGTATAGGACAGCGTATGAGTGAAGGCGGAAGATGCTCTTGAAATAGAAATTGTTGTAGCACTTCCCATATTCACTGATGTTACCGATACCGAAGATGCTCTTGGAATCGTGTTTAGCGTATGTGTTCCGCTCGCTGATACATTAACCGCATAGCTATAGACACCAGCTTCACAGCTTAATTTGAAAGATTTTGTACCATCAGCGTTATGGCTGATCTTTAAAGACCCCGATGCTATCACAGTTCCGTTATAGAGCTGAATACGATTGTCGGTTGAGGTGGAGTAGACAGTTGTGCCGTTGATGACAGCCTTAAAGCCACCAGACATGACCCAGCCACTTCCTGAGCCGGAGCCTTTCAACGTCCATGCAATGGTAGATGTATTATTAGCTATATCTTGGCTGGACAGCGACCACGATAAGGTGACAGAACGTCCTTCTTTCGTGCCGGTTGTAATACTTCCGCTGGAAGCCATAATGAATCACTCCTTTATGATGCCGGGCCTCTCCACTTGATAGAGAGGTTACCGTTATTTCTTGGGATAAAGTCAAACCATCCTCTGGTCTCATTGCCAAGGGATAGCTTGTTACGAATCTCTGCATTGGTGATAACTAAGCTGTTGTTGGAGATGTAGGCAATTTTCTGACCATTTTCTTTGAAGGCCAGTTCATTGTTTGAGAGCTCAGCAGTGAAGGCATTTCCTACTTTGCCAAGTTCAATAAGAGCTCCTTTGAAGCGGATATATTCTTCAAGGAGCTCCTGATTAGTTGCGATATTGTCCTTCAGTTCATCTGTGACAGCAGAGAAATCCATGCGGATCTCACTACTGTTTTGCGTAATCGTAGATTGAAAATCCTGCTGGATAGTTGCCATTTCTGAGCGTGAGATATAGTCTTCACGGACAGCGAGACGAATCTGCTCTGAGGATTTTGAAATCTCCGAATAACACTCACGCACATTTTCCTGAATGGCTGCGATGTCATCCTCGTATCCGGCAACATTCTGGAAAGAGGCCTGACAGGAAGTGATAAGTGCCATAGGACCACCTCCTACTTGGAAACATCACACTGCAGTGTCAGTAAGCTGTCGATATCGGCAGCGGAGAGATAGATGACCTTGCCAGTCTTACCAAAGTTGACTGCATTGCCATCCTTATCCTGTGCGTACCAGTTATAGGTCAGAGACTGCTTTTCTGTTGCATCGGCCCAAGCGCTACCAGAATATTTCTGGAGTGTGACGGTCTTTGCTGAGTGACTGATTTTATACCAGAAGGCACCGGTCGCAGGATTGGAAGGTGCTGTCTCACTGATAGGGCCGAGCAGCGCATCCACTTCCTGCTGATTGGTGCGGACGATGACGTAAGGGCAGACACCACCCTGATTGTTCTTTACCGTAAAGCCTCCGATAGAAAGAAGCTCTGATACATACGGGTCAGATTTATCTTCAACTGTGATGACATCCACATAGGACTTGCCGCCATAGGTCATCGTGCAGCGGTAGGACTGAATGTTTACGATGTCGCTTCCAGATACCGTCAAGGTAGCAGAGGTCGCACCGGAGATATTTGTCCATTTGCCACCAGTGTATTTTGCCCACTGATAAGTAGCACTGGTGATAGCAGTCGTTCCAGAATAGGCAGAGGTTGCAAGTGACAGGCTTCCGGACTGGTTCATCACGATAGTGCCGTTGGGCGCATAAACGGAGAAAACAACAGCACTGGTGCCATTACTTCCTCTGGTGGACTTCGCCCATGCAAACTTCTTCACGACTGTTTTTCCAGAGATAGTGAAGGTCAAATCAACGGTACCATTGACAACATTCGCACCGCCGAGTGTAGCAGAGGCTGCAACAGAAAGAACGATGGAACCAGCAGCAGATGTAGCTGCCGCAGTATTGGTCTTCAGGGTCATACCAGAAGGCAGTGTTCCAACGGAGCAGGTACAGGCAGTCTGTGTGATGCCAACATATCCGGTAAATGGAATCGTGATATCAAGGGCTGCAGTTGCTGCACCAGAAGAGGAGCACGCAATGGTCTGGGCTTCATTACCGAGAATGATAGAAAGTCCGCCGGTTCCTGCTGCACCCGGAGACCCCGGAGAGCCTTTGCTGCCGTCATACATTTTGGTAATGGAAATGGTGTCATAGACATCGGCATCATCTGTAAGGAGCTTGATTTGAGCGACATTATCGACGAATACGGTGTGCGCAGGCTTTACGACGAGCGTTCCACCCGTGATGCTGGTATTGTCGGAAGTTGTCGGATAATCTGCCCATGCACCAGAGCTGTTTTTATACTGCCACTTGGAAATGGAGACACCCTGAATTTGTGCTGTCAATGTTGCCTGAGAAGCACCAACGAGCGCAGAAGAAGCATTGTACTTGAATACATAGGTATCTGCTGTCACATAGGCGAGCTTTGCGTTCTCTGCATTGCGCACCAAAGTGTAGGTAATATCCGATGTGATATTGACCGTGTTCTTGGTCTCGGAATCGTAGTAGCTGATATAGCAGATGTAGGTAATCATCCCTGTGGAAGAGGCAGCCAGCACATTGCTGTTGACCTTCAGGATTCCTCCGGTAACTTTCTCATTGGAATTCAGTGCTGTCTCAGCGCCGCTTCCGTCCTTGCGTTTCCATGTGATAGTCAGACCAGAGGAGTTGAGTGCAACATTGGTCTGGTCAAGGAAAACGACCGGCGTAAGTGTAAGATTTGTGCTGGCCCAGCTTGGTGCGTAGGTGTGCGGCAGCACATTCGGGTTTTCACTCTGCGTCTTAGGCAGATTGGAAGTGATATAAGCCGACAGCTTTCGTTGGTCTGTAATGTCCACGAAGGTCTGCTGGCTGGAAGTTAAGATTGTAGGCATTTTCTGGCCCTCCTTTATACAGATACTTCACAGTAGAAGGATGCGTTATCTTGCACATCCTCTGTGGTTATGATGATTGATTTCATTCCAGTGTGGGTGGAATCCCACTGTGCATCCGCCTCTTCATCACCGGATTTCCTATGCCAGACAAAAGCAGAATCCGGAAGAGTTGTAGTGATATCCTTATCCCATGAGTAAACCTTGCAGGAAAGACGACTATTCTGGCCCTTGTCCTTAAAGATGCTGATGCCATCCACGATGAGCTCCGTGCGATACATCTTAGAAGCAGCGATGCCATCCACCTTACCGGAAATACCCTCAATAGTAGCAGTCTGACCGAGCAGTTCATCCTCGATGGCTGTAAGGTTTTCATTTTGCTTTGCGGAAATCGTAGTAAGCTTGATACCGCTGGCCCCAATGGTGATGGTGTTGCCAGAAGGATTTAAGTAATCTACGGTCTTGCTCATGCAGGCGTAGCGCCCATCAATGCCATGAGGCGGAGACAGGCAGTCCAAAAATTGTCTGGCGTGGATACTGCCGATATCTGCTCCGGTGTCTGATTCGTCTACAACGGTCAGCTCCATGCTTGTGATACCGGCGATAAGTTCTGCCAGACGAGCATTGGCTTTGCGGAGCAGGTTTCCCGGAAGCGTGACATTTTCCCAGACCTCCGTGGTCCATATCCAGCCGATTTCTTTTACTGCGGCATCGTCATAGATATAATTTTGACCACCGTTTACAGAAGTGATGTCGATACGTTCATCGGATTCGACCTCGTTTCCTTCTTCATCGGTAGTCTTTTTCTTAGCCCCAAGTGGGATGAGAGCTGTGATGCGCTCGGTATGGTCACGGGTGATTTTGACATCCATGAGGTTTTTGCCATATTCCACAGTCTGGATAGAATGTACATTGAACTCAGCAAGGTAATCCAGAACCTTCCCGGAATCTGTGTAACGGACCATCAAGTAGCCGCCATGTGTATTGATGAGCTTACTTTTGATGGCGTCCAGCGTGCAGGAATACTCTGAATTGCTGTAGCTGATATAGTCATTGTTGTCCGTGACTGTGATATTCCCCAGTTTGAAACGTTTCTTTTCTTCAACGGCCTTATTGTGCACGGACAGGAAATACTCCAACAGACCTTTGAGGGTCCCCTTATAGGAGAAGGGCGGCTGCTGACTATCCTTGAGATAGGCCAGAGCCGACTCACAGGTCCAAGTATGCGTATTGTAAAAATCACTGCCGTCATTTAGAGCACGGCCTTCAAATAGGGTGTTGTCACCCTTTTTGCAAACAATGGTGGATGCCATCGGGTGGATGGAATCCAGATAGGGATGATTAAAAGGGGCAGACAGTGTCAGGCTATCGATGTTCTCTGCGTCCTCGGTCATCTTTGCTTCTGTAATAGCAAGCTGAGAAAGCTGCGGATGATAGAAAAGCTGACCATCAACATATATACGAAAGATACTCATAGGCGGCCCTCCCTGAAGCGGAAGGTCATCGTACCGGTTCCTTTGATGGTGACGGTATTTCTGCCAGCTTGTAATTCAAATTCTGGAAGCGTCCAAGTGCCAGCACTGAGAGACTTTCTAAAAGTATCGCCGCTGATGCTCCAGCTAAGAGCTGTTTCTGCCGTGGTAGTGATAATAGGGACCACAGGCATAAAGTCATTTTCGATGATAAGAGTACCGGAACCAGTCAGATTAACAACCGTCTCATCAACGTGGTAACGATAGGAGTCGGCATCTTCACTGGAAATTACCAGCTGACCTTTTCCGGAGATAGGGTCATATTCAGAAGTAATCTCCAAAGTTCCGATGGCATAAAGCTCAGGTTCTTCGCTGGTCGATACCTTTACGAGTTGACCGGCATAGCGGTTTGCCATTTCAGCAACCATCTGGTCATATTTTGTTCTGGTTCCCAGCATGGAAAATGTCAAAGCAAAGCTCCGAGGCTGATACGATACACGCCCCAGAGCTTCTGTATAACGAATGGGAGAATTCCTTCCCGGCACCACAATCGTATTGGTCTGCGACTGCGGCACGAGAAAGGAGATAGTTTCTCGGAGCCAGCCCATGCCAGCGACTGATGCTCCGTTTAATTTGATATCAGGTGTCATAGACTGAGCCTCCTTTGTAATTTTTGTGCTTTACCAAGCTCACCGTCGATTGCCGGGAGCAGGTGTCCAACCAGTGTACCGTCCTCAAGGTAGATACCTTTGCTGGAGTTATCTGCGATGACCGCCAGATATTTTTCCATTGCACTGGTATTGAGATGACTAGAAATCATCGCTTCCAGCTGCTTGTAGAAACCGGCCAGAGGAAGGATTGCTTCTGCACCGGCCTCACCACCAGCCATCAAGGAAGAACCGTTCATACCAAAGATGGTAGGACTGGTCATGATACCACCTTCCTTGTACCAATCGATAGAAAGATGAGGAACAGAAGGTGGAGCAATGGAAAGTTTACCGGATACTCTAAAGTGTGGCAGCTTGATATGCGGCAGTGAAATCTTCATGCCAGAGAAAAATCCCTTGATGGCATCCACCACACCTTTGACCTTGTTCTTTGCGGCCTCGATAGGAGTAGTAATAGCAGATTTTATGCCGTTCCATACCGAGGTGGCGGTCGATTTGATTCCATTAAAGATGCTGGTGACAGTGCTCTTTACGGAATTAAACACACTGGTGACCGTCGACTTGATAGCATTGACCGGAGTTGTGACTGCAGTTTTCACTGCATTCCACACTGTGGTCGCCGTGCTCTTTATCGCATTGAATACTGTCGTTACGACAGATTTGATGGCATTGACGACTGTGGTCACCACCGTTTTTATCGCATTCCATACGGTAGTAAATACGGTCTTGATGGCATTCATCACGGTGCTGATAACGGACGCCACTGCATTGATGACTGTCGTCACCTTGGATTTAATAGCATCCCAGACTGCGATGATGATTTCTTTACAGTTCTCCCAGATAAAATGGAATGGGAGAGTGATGATATCAACCGCAGCTTCCAGAATGGAACCAATCAGCATGATGCCAGTCTGGACGATGTTTTTGATGGTCTCCCAGATTCCAGTGAAGAAGGAGACGATGCCATTCCAGATTCCTTCAAAGAAGGTCTTTATATTGGTCCAGACCTCATTCCAGCTAGTGCCAAACCAGCCGAGGACAACGTCAGCAACACCCTTGATAACATTCAGGATATTGGTGAAGAAGCTGCTGATTCCGTTCCAGATGGAAGAGAAGATTTCCTTCACTCCAGTCCATGCTTGGGACCAGTTTCCGGTAAAGATGCCGATAAAGACATCAAGGATACCGGTTATGACACCAGTCACAGTGGAGAGAATATTGGCGATGTGATTAAACACTCCTTCAAAGATAGGAGCGAGAATCTGACAAAATCCATCCCAGACTGTTTTTAGTACATCCACGATATCTGTGAACTGAAATCCCAGCGCATTCAGTCTGTCCACGATTCCTTGACAGAAGCCAGAAATGGTATCTTTGATACGAGTCCATGTTCCGATAATGGCATCACGGAATCCTTCGTTGGTCCTCCAAAGGTGAACAAAGGTAGCCACCAGAACAGCGATGACTGCAACAACTGCCAACACGGGAGCAGATACACCACCAAGTGCAGCGCCCAGCTTACCGAGCACACCGGTTCCACCTTGGATTGCGACTTTCAGTTTGCTGACACCATTGGCCAGTTTTACGAATCCCTGCATCGCCACACCGATTTTCGATATGGTCGTTCCGATGATAATTAGTAGCGGTCCGATGGAGGCGACCAAAAGAGCAATGGTAACAATGGTCCTCTTGGTACCTTCACCCATCCCATTTAGCTTATCCACGAAGCCTTGGAGTTTCGAGACGATAGAACGGATGGCAGGCATCAGGATATCACCAAAGGAAATGGCAAGCTCCTGAAGCTGTGATTTTAAGATGGTGAGCTGACCGGCAAGGTTGTCCTGCATGGTCATAGCCATCTTTTCAGCGGAACCGTCACAGTTATCGATTGCAGAGGATAGCTTCTCGATATCGCCCTCGCCAGCATTCATCAGAGCGAGGAAGCCAGACATGGCATTCTTACCGACAAGGGATTCTGCAGCTTGGGCCTTTTCAGATTCCGTTAGGTTTCCGAAAGCAGAACGACAGTCAGCCAAAATATCGGAAAGGTCACGCATGGAGCCATCCGCATTTGTGGTGGCGATTGTGACATCTCCGATAGCCTTACCACTGATTTTTACATCACCGGCAAGATTGTTCATGATAGTACGAAGGGCAGTACCAGCCTGAGAAGACTTGATACCGGCATTGGCCATAAGACCGATAGCCTCTGCAGTATCCTCAGCGGAGAAACCAAGTGCACCAGCGATAGGAGCACAGTATTTGAAGGTTTCGCCCATCATGGATGCGTTCGTATTTGCATTGGAAGATGCTGCAGCGAGGATGTCAGCAAAATGGCCGGAGTCCTTTGCAGAAAGTCCGAAAGCAGTAAGGGCATCGGTCACGATGTCAGAGGTTGTTGCTAGGTCTTCACCAGAGGCAGCAGCCAAGTTCATAACGCCCTCAATACCGCCAAGCATATCCTCCGTTTTCCAGCCAGCCATCGCCATGTAGTTCATAGCTTCAGCAGCTTCGGTTGCAGAGAACTTAGTCTTGGAACCCATCTCACGGGCCTTGCTACGAAGGGCATCAAAGTCTTTACCTGTAGCACCCGAAACAGCAGCCACCTGACTCATAGCAGAGTCAAAGTCAGCTGCTGTCTTTACTGCGGCGACACCAACACCACCAATTACGGTGGTCACGCCCATCATCTTTTTACCAGCACCAGCGATGGAGTTACCAACAGCCTCCATCTTCTGGCCAGCCACATCTATTTTAGAAAGCGCAGTGCTTGTAGTGGTAGCTTCCTGCTGCAGGCGTCGTAATTCTTCCTCGGTCTCTACGATTTCACGCTGGAGAGCGTCATATTTGTCCTGACCGAGTTCGCCGTTTTCCAGCTGTTGTTTCGCCTGCTCCTGTGCTGCCTTGAGGGAATCCAACTTTTCTTTTGTGGCTCCGATGGCATCTTTTAAGAGTCGTTGCTTCTGAGAGAGTAGCTCCGTATTGGAAGGGTCCAGCTTCAAGAGGCGGTTGACGTCCTTCAGGGCAGACTGCGTGGATTTGATTGAAGTATTGACCGACTTTAAGGCTTTATCTAGGCCGGTCGTATCACCACCGATTTCAACAGTGATACCTTTGATTCGGTTTGCCACGTGTGCGTCACCTCCTTAGAATTTATCGAAGTCCTCCTGTGTTGCAATTTGCTGGTATTTCACATCGTCGTTTGCCTTTTCCGTCCAGATGTCCATCGCCATTCCGATGGTCAGAAGGTCAAGGTCTCGGATAGAGATACCGATTTCTATGCAACGCAGGAGGAACAACGGTGTGGTCATTTCCCTGCTACTGCGATGAAGTTTTTTTTAGATTCGATTTCGGTCTGAAGATTCATGCCCCAGAGTTCGAGGATTTCAGGAAGCACCTCGTAGATGGAGAACATCTCGAATTCATCCAGCCAGTCCTCGATGGTGGCAGGGATGCTGTGGTCTGCATGGTAGGCCATGATATAGGCCACGTTCTCGAAAATCTCCAAGTCCTCAATCTCGAAGGAGGAACCATCATCCGAGTTGCTTTTGTAGGAAGACTCAAGACGTGAGAGGTCCTTGAAGATATCACGCTTGAACTTCATACGATAGAGTCTGGGGATAGTGGCGGAGGAACGGAACTTGACCTGTTTATCACCAATATCGATTGTTTTTTCTAACATGTCTTACGTCCTCCTTATCCTTCTGTCTTAGGCACCGGCACATAGACCTGCTGGTACCAGTTCTTATAGGTTTCTGCGTCAGTTTCATCACCGGTGCGGCTCTTTACAAGACCATCTTCTCTAGGGTCAGCAGTAAGCGTGAGCTTCTCCTTACCCGGCTCGATGGTATCTTCCTTGGTCTCAGACTCGATGGACGGACGAGAGGAAGTGCAGTTATAGAGCACATGACGGATGCTTCTGACATCGCCATCAAACTCGAAGAGCAATGCAAACTTCTCAAGCTCGGTGATGTTTGCCTTTTCAATAAGCACGCCATTGGTGTCCAGTTCTTCCTTCAGAATTTCTGTACGGAACCATTCAGGGATGAGTGCGATTTCCAAATCACCGCTGTAACCGTTGTTTGCAGTGGAACGGAAATATACGATACCGTCAGCATAGAACGGAGAGCTATCGCCCTCGGCATCCAAGCTGATGCTGACTGCGCCGGGGATAGCTTTCGGCTTTGCGTAGGTAAAGGAGCCGTCCTCGCCACGAGTGAGCTTGGCGGCATGAACATTTTTCAGGTTATATTTGACTTTATTACCCATGTTGATTAAACCTCCATTTCAAATGTGTAGAGGACTTCATAGAGCTTCTCGCTCTCAATCCAGACCTCTGTTTTGTTATAAAAAATGCCGTGCTCATCAAGCACAGCTTCCAGTGTTGCTTCCAATGCCGGGTCCTTACTATCACAGTAGAGCTCGATATGGACCTCATTGATTTTGTAGTAGACACGGCCATCTGCGGAGAAGTTATCACTTCCCGGAAGCAGGTAGCAGATGAAGGGTGGATTTGGCGACTCGCCCTCAGAAAAGTGGTCATAGGCAAAGGGCAGGGCCATCTCCGATAGGATTTGCAGTAATCTATCCATTTTTCAGACACCTCTCAATCTCAGATTCCAGTTCTTTGATACCGGCTTCCTCTGCAGGAGCGATATGGGAACGACCAGCCACACGGCCACCGCCACGCTTGGCATGACCAAATTCCAGAAGGTGGGCTAACTGATAGCGATTTCTGGAATACACCGTGACCTCCAGCGATTTGGAGGTTTCCTTGGTGTTCTTCACAGACCAGCTTTTGCTGTAGGCACCGGTGTCTTTTGGAGCAGAACCTTTGATTTGCTTCTTTACCGTATTACTGGCTTTTTTGACAGCTGCCTTCATATCTACTGTGGCGAGGTCTGCATATTCGGTCAGTTCCTTCATAACGGCATCAGCAAGGCCATCAATCTTAACTTTCTGGGCCATGTCATCGCCTCACTTTCTGGCAGGAGAGCTTGATGCATTTCCTCTTGAAATTCATGTGGTCTACAGCCAAGATGTCGTATAACTCGCTTCCAAACTGCACCCGGTATCCAGTAGAAGTAAGGGCTACAGCTTTCTTACAGTAGCGGATGGTGAAATCAATCTTAGAATCATCGACCACAAGACCGGCATCAGTGGATTCCTTTCCGGCTTCCGCACTAACAGTGGCATAGCAGGTGTAGTAGTCTTTCCAAGCGTTCTTTCGATTTCCGATGGCATCCGAGATGACCTCGTTTTTCTGGATGAAGATACGGACATTGAGTAGCTCGATATTCATCAGAAGGCCTCCTTTCTGGAACCGAAGAGAAGAGAGCGCAAAGTCAGTGTCAGAGCATGGTGGTCTGCTTCCTCACGGTGCTCGTAGAGATAGGCCACGGCATAATAGACTGCTGGCTTTGCGTTTTCGCTTTCTTCAAAGGCATCTTCATCTTGCCTTGTGATATCCATGCAGAGGCGTGTAGACGATGTGATGAGCGTTTCAATGAGGAAATCGTCATCGTCAAAGTCCACTCGGAGATACTGTTTCATTTCTTCTAAAGTGACAATCATCGTTATCGCCTCCTATCATAAAATGAGGCAGCGCCACCTGGAGATGACGCCGCCTTTATCCTTAGCCCTTAGAAGAACCAGTAACCTTCAGAATCTGAACAGCCTCCGGAAGGATGAGCTTACCATCGACACGCTCCTTGGCCACGAAGCCAATCATACCGTTACCTGCGAAGAGCTCAGTGAGCTGCTTGAAGGAACGGGTACCACGGTCACCGATGTTGTAGTAGCTGTAGTCACCGAAGGCCATCATGTTTGCAGGGCAAAACGGAGAAGTATAGACATTGTGCCCATGAGCTTGTCCGGCTCACCTGCGATGAGAGAAGGCTACCACATGAAAGCACCGTTGTTGTCCTTGAAAGTACGGATAGTTGCGATAGCTGCATCGTTCATGATAAAGGATGCATTCTTTCTGTAAGGACGCTTCAGTGCATAGATGAGCTCGATGACATCCTCCGGCTTCGGAGCAGTTACGGTCTTAGCAAGGGTACCGCCACCAGTCTCAGCGAAAAGGCCAAGAGGCTGACCGTTACCAGTACCGTTGAGGAAAGCATCCTCTTCAGCATTGGCGAGAGCCTTACCGAACTGGTCGATGATGTAGTTCTCAAGACCGAAGGCGTTATCATACAACAGTTCCTCGGTTACCTTGATAGCGACATGGAGCTTGTGGGCATCCAGCAAAATCTGGTCGAAGGTTGCATCCGTAAACTGGAGTGCGCCGCCTTCCTCAATCCATGCTGCAGCAGGCTTCGTCGCTGCGATGTTGATTTTGTGTTCGCCGGAAGTGGTAATCTTATGGCCCAGCTTACGCATGATGTTCTCTTCATTCAGAACATCGATAAGGCGATGGTCATATTCCTCCGGAACAAGGTAGCCGCCATCGGCATCGACTCCTTCCTGCAGGATGTTGGATACCTGACGGAAGTTGGTACGAAGTGCCTGAAGCATACCAGTCTTATATTCATCAGAAGCACGCCCGGTCTTTGCAGGCTTTTCAGCAGCAGTAACAGGCTTAGAAGTGAGAGGCTTGTTTACCGGCTTGTTAAGCTCTGCCTCCAATGCTTCCTGTCTTTCCAGACGAGCGATTTCCTTGCCAAGGTCAGCGATTTCCTGTTCCATTCTGGAGTAGGTTGCATCATCCTCGGCAGTAAGAGTACCTTTCTCGGTACGGTGAGAATCAAGGAATGCCTTTGCAGCATTCCATGCAGTGTTGCGCTTTTCACGCAGTTCTAAAATAGTCATAATCGAATACCTCCATTAAATGTGTTGTTTGATTAGGTCAAGACGCTCCATGAGTGTATCTACGGAGCGTTCCGGTGTTTCTGGTTTCTTGATGCGGCACTTGGCAGCCAGCTTATCCATAAGAGAGTTGGTCACTGCCGCACGAGAAAAGAGCATCGGACCAGCAGCGTTATTTTCTACCGGTGTTTCCGCTGGTCTTGTCAGGATTTCATCCGCAAAGCCCATATCAATGGCCGTATGTGCATCCATCCAAGTTTCTGCATCCATGAGATGGGAGAGCTTGGCACGACTCATACCAGTCTTGATTTCGTAGGCATTGATGATGGATTCCTTGACTTCATCTAGCATGGCGATAGCCTTCTGCATCTCAGTGGTGTCACCCATAGCTGCAGTCATCGGGTTATGAATCATGAGCATGGATACCGGAGATACCAGCACCTTTGTACCTGCCATAGCGATGACGGATGCAGCAGAGGCTGCGATGCCATCAATCTTTACGGTGACATTGCCGGGATACTCCATCATCATGTTGTAAATCTGGGCTGCGGCCACACAGTCGCCTCCCGGAGAGTTAATCCAAATGGTGATATCTCCGTTTCCGGCAAACAGCTCATCTCGAAAGAGCTTAGGTGTGACATCATCGTCAAACCAGCTTTCCTCTGCGATGGTGCCGTTTAGAAACAGCGTCCTCTCCAGTGTCTGCTCCTGCGTCTCCTGATTGGTCACCGTCTGATTCTTCCACTTCCAGAACTTTTTCATCGTTCTCGTCCTCCTTTCCGGCAGCAGTGGTCGCTGCGAATATTCCTGCACCCTCCAGCTTGGTCATGTTTCCATTGATGAGATATAAGTCACCACCAAGTTCCGGTGGGATGAGGTCTAGGTTTTCAAGTTCACGGATATCATTTGCCGACATCCAGCCGTTCTGTCTTGCAGTGGCGTAACCGTTCATACGGCTTTGATAATCGCCACGTAAGAGGCCGTCGACATTGAACTTTACAAAATAAGCAGCCTTCTCCGATTCGGATAGAAGGGCACGATTGATGGACTGTTCCCAACGGACAATCCAAGGTTCCAAGGTGTACTTCACAAATTCGAGAGATTGCTGCTCAATATTAGAAAAGCTCGATTTCTCTAGGTCACCGACCATATGGGGTGGCACTCTAAAGATTCGAGCTATTTCATCAATCTGAAATTTTCTGGTCTCCAAAAACTGCGCTTCATTCGGGGAGATGGAGATAGGCGTATATTTCATGCCTTCTTCCAAAACTGCCACCTTATGAAAATTGTTCCCAGAAAAGCCTTTGGTCCAGCTTTCTCTGACAGCTTCCGGATTTTTTACGGTACCGGGATACTCCAGAATGCCTCCCGGTGTGGCTCCGTTTGCAAAGAATTTAGCACCATATTCCTCCGTAGCAATGGCAAGACCGATAGCGTTCTTCGCCATAGCAATGGGAGAGTAACCGACCAGACCATCAAAGCCAAGACCCGGAACATGGAGCACATCCGACGGTTTCAGGATGACCGTTCCATTTTTCATGGTAGGTGCATCGGAGTCCTGCATCTGATATTGGTAGTAGAGGTGACCTTTATCGTCACGGTCTACGCTCATTCGATTGGCCATCAGCGGATAGAGAGCGACGACTTCACCCTTGCCATTTCGGATAATCTGCGCATAGGCATTTCCATAAAGGAGCAGGTGTGTCATCAAGGTCTCACGGAAGACAAAGGAGGTCATTTCCGGATTTGGCTCATCGTGTATTAATCGATATAATGGATGCTTGATAGCTTTTTCTTTGCTGCCAGAGTCCGTGTATTTATAGACATGGACCGGAAGCCCAGCGATGGACTCCGAAAGAATCCTGACGCAAGCATAGACTGCAGTCATCTGCATGGCGCTTCGTTCATTGACGGTTTTGCCGGAGTTGCTTCCACCAAAGAGAAAGCGGTAGGCACTGCCGTTTGTACTGTTGGAGGGCTTGTCTCTTGAGTGAAACAGTCCTGATAAGAATCCCATAAATATTCCTTTCTGCCGCAAAGGGCGTATAAAATTCAAAGTTTTGTCATAAAATATTCTATGCAAATGCTTGCAATCGCAAGCAAAAGCGAATATAATAAAGAAAAAGGAGGCGATATTATGGCAAATACATCTGCTGTTTATGCAAGAATAGATACCAATCTCAAGGATAATGCTGAGAGCATTCTTTCTCAGCTTGGCATTTCTCCATCCAGTGCAATTCAGATGCTTTATAGCCAGATTGTACTGAAGAAGGGTATGCCATTTGAACTGAAACTTCCTTCTTCTAAGCCATTAGCTGTTGGTACAATGACCAGAGAACAGCTTGATGCAGAACTCCAGAAGGGTGTTGATTCCATCAAAGCAGGAAAGGTATATTCTGCAGATGAAGTCGATGCGGCACTTGCAAAGGAGTTTGGCATATGACAGATAGCTATAAAGTCGGCTATTCTGTAGATGCGCTTGACGACTTACGTGAGATCTATTCGTACATTGCGAATGAACTCCTTGTTCCAGAAACTGCTACCGCTCAGCTGGGCTGCATCCGAAAAGAGGTTCGTTCATTGGATTTCATGCCAGCTCGTTATGCGTTAGTTGACTGGGAGCCTTGGCATTCGATGAAAATGCATCAGCTTCCTGTAGACAACTTTATTGTGTACTACCTTGTTGACGACGAGGAAAGGGCAGTTACAGTAGCTCGAATATTCTACGGTGGCCGTGATATTGAAGGAATCATAAATTCAAATAAATAAACAGTAATGGAGTTTTTGAGTAAAAACAAGAGCTCCATTTTTATATAAACAAAATTCCTCTGTCGTCGTAGACAGAAGCACCGGTATTATTTCCACAGCGGATAGCACGGTCGAGTCCCATGATAGTAGCGACAGCACCGTCATTTTCTCTGTGGATTTTTCTTTGTCAGCTTTTACATTACCTGCTGGGTCGGTACGGATATAGATGTTATCCATCATCCAGCGGAGTACCGGATGTCCACCGTGGGCCAGCTTTTGCTCCAGCGTCAGTTTCATGAGTTCCTTGGTCGGTGGGGACATATCCTTAAATCCCTGACCGAAAGGAACAACGGTAAAGCCCATACCCTCAAGATTCTGTACCATCTGGACAGCTCCCCAGCGGTCAAAGGCAATTTCTCTAATATTGAAGCGTTCTCCAAGTCGCTCGATGAATTTCTCTATGTAACCGTAATGGACGACATTTCCTTCGGTGGTCTTCAGAAAGCCTTGTCGTTCCCAGACGTCGTAAGGGACATGGTCTCGTCGGACTCGAAGCTCCAGCGTATCTTCCGGTATCCAAAAGTACGGAAGAATACAGAACTTATCATCCTCGTCCAACGGAGGAAATACCAGCACGAAGGCTGTAATATCCGTTGTGGAAGAAAGGTCCAGACCACCGTAGCAAACACGGCCTTCCAGCGCTTCTTCATCAACCTTGAAAGAGCAAGCATCCCATTTCTCCATTGGCATCCAGCGGACAGCCTGCTTGACCCATTGATTGAGCCTGAGCTGTCTAAAGGAGTTCTCCTCACCGGGATTCTGCTTGGCAGATTCACAGGCAGCTTCGACTTTATCGATACCGACTGTAATACCGAGAGAAGGGTTTGCTTTCTTCCAGACCTCTGGGTCCGTCCAGTCATCGGTTTCATCGGCACCGTAGATGACAGGATAGAAGGTCGAGTCAATCTTTCTGCCTTCTAGGATATCCTTAGCTTTCTGGTGAGTTTCATAGCAGATGCTGTTGGTGTCTGTTCCGGCAGTCGTAATAAGGAAGTAGAGTGGCTGTGTTCTGGCATCACCAGAGCCCTTGGTCATAACATCAAAGAGTTTTCGATTCGGCTGAGTGTGCAGCTCATCAAAAACAACTCCGTGAATGTTGAAGCCGTGTTTGGAGTAGGCTTCTGCGGATAGTACCTGATAGAAGCTGTTGGTCGGTTGGTAGACGATACGCTTCTGGGAAGCGAGGATTTTGACTCGTCTATTCAGTGCAGGACACATACGCACCATATCAGCAGCTACGTCAAAAACGATAGTTGCCTGCTGGCGGTCAGCTGCACATCCATAAACTTCAGCTCGTTCTTCACCATCACCACAGGTAAGGAGCAGGGCGACGGCAGCAGCAAGCTCGGACTTTCCCATTTTCTTAGGAATTTCTACATAGGCAGTATTGAACTGGCGATAGCCATTTGGCTTTAAGGTTCCGAAGATATCTCTGATAATCTGTTCCTGCCAGTCTATGAGCTCAAAGGGTTTACCGGCCCATGTGCCTTTGGTATGGCAGAGACACTCAATAAAATTGACTGCGTAATCCGCCATCTGTTTACTATAGGTGGAGTCCGCATCCATGAAGCGTGTCGGTGTGTAGTTTTCAAGTTTACGCAAATGTATGCGCCTCCTTTCGCAGAAATAAAAATAGCCGCCCGGTGGCGACGTCTATAAGGAGGAACAGCCCCATCCGGGACCGTCCTGCCTGATATTCTTTTCAGGTGGTTAGTTGTGTTCGTTCAGAAGAATGCAAAGCGCCATTTCTGCTTCTTTGCAGGTTGGTTTGATGTCCCAGCCTCTGTCGTAGTTGGCAATCCACTCGCCGTCCACCTTCAGGCTGAGTTTGGAAATCTTACCTCCGTTGATGCCGTAGTCTTCACTTGGCTCATCAAAGTGCTTGACCCAGTATTTAACCTTCTTGTATTCTCCGTCCTTTGTTGGGATTCCGATGATTCCTTCTTTCCACATTTGTTTGTCCTCCTTGTGTGTTTCTTTCCTTTTGGTAGTACTATATATCGCTCTAAAGGCACATAATAGCAAGTCAATTCGAGCCATATAGTACACAAATATCTGTAGGAAAATCTGTGAATCTAGTAGAATTGTTAGATATCAAAGTGAGGGATTTTTTGGAGCGTATTGCCTATAGAAACTTCATAGTATGATCCACAATCTCTACACATATTAGCCTTTGTCCAAGGACCCTCGAAGATAACATAAGTCGTGGAAGTGCCATCTTCAAAAGTGATTAATAAACAGTCGGCTGTTTTAATCGTCCATCCAGGGTTAAGTTCTTCATAATATTTTTTATCTGACTCTGATAGGAGAGAATTAAGTATTTTATAATTCATATACATGATTCCTTTCTTAAGAGAATTTATGCGATTTATGCAAGTGCATGCATAATAATTGGAGAATCAGATCCTGCATAATAAAGTGCGCGTATCGTGTTATAATTAATCCATTCCTCAGCATCTGTTTCTTCAAAGCCTTCTTCTTCAACGAGCCATCTAACCATTTTATCGTAATCATAGATGGCGCGGTTGTCCTCTGTGACTCCGATTAAAGCGTCATCGTAAGAGTAATCAGTTAAAAGTTTTATGCGACTAATATCATAATCAGCTAATTTATCAAAGCTCGTCATATATAGTGTTTCCTTTCTCAATAAAATTATCGAAACATAAATTGTGTGTCATCATCAATCCAGAGGTGCATGTCACTAGCAGTTAGTATTGCGTGATCGGAGTGAACTTCAGTGATGATCCCTTGTGTGATGCTGTCCCCATCAAATTCATGTGTTTCATAAATAGTTACTCTTCCTATATCCCAATTTCTCCAGTCTTTTCTGATGGTGTCACCATTAATATTTTTTTCTACAAAAGTTAGCAGAGCAAGTAGACGTTCTACCTTTTGATGTTCGTCAAATTCAGACACACTAATGGAATAGTAGAGAGCTTCTGAATCTGGTTCATAAAACAAACGAAAATAATTTAATGCATCGTTACGTGTTTTGAATTCGTATGTTTTGATCCTCATTTTTTCACGACATTTAAATATAACGAAGTATCGATTATTCATTTGTGACCTCCTTACAGCGGTCAACGCCGTAAATGACGTTGAGTCCTGAGCCATTGTCCCAAGCTACCATGATGCTTCCGGTATCGTCGACACCAATGACGGTGCCACGTGTGCCCACCGGAGGGGCCTGTGCGTCGTCCATCTGGACCAGCTCCACACGGGTGCCTGTTGGAGAAAGGCGGCGCTGTCTGGCCACCTGTTCCTTACTTGGAAATCGCATGGCCTTCACCTCCTTTGAATGCGCTATTGCCCGGAAGATATCTCATCAGGATTTTGCGGTCTGTTTTGTATTCATCACCGATGAAGCCGAGGCGGAGAAGGAAGCAGCGGAAAGCGTAGCGTTCGTTGTCGGCCGGCTTTACAGTAGCGCTGATTCGTTTCTGCTCCTTGCTCATTTTGCAAAGGGCTGCAATCAGTGCACTGTAGGCGTGGACTTCATCCGGTTCAGGAAGTTCTTTGAACCAAGGGAAGGAAATGCTGTCCTCGTTCAATTCAAATCGCAGGTCCTCGATGTGAAGAGCATGCTTGATGAGAGAGCCTTTGGCATCCAGAAGATTGGTGAGGTTTCCAACTTTGACCTTATCTAGCGGAATGGTAATGGTAAGGCCGGTTTCTTCCGTAGGTGCCGCTTCCTGTACCTCAGCCGGGTGGAAGTCTGTCTCTTCTGGACGATAGCCGCCTGCATCCAAGAGGGTGAGAAGCTCGTCGAATTCTTCCTTGGTTATTGTGTCCGGGCTTTCAATGTTTCCTTCTCGTGTCAGAAGAAGGTCACCAATCTGGTAACCATAGGAAGGGGCTCTCAGGTATTTCGGTTTGGTGTTCTTGTACTCGCCAAGCAGGGCTGCAAGCGGCTTTCTTTCGGTTACGTTTAAGATGATATTCATGTAGGTATCCTCCTTTGTTTTGGTAGTACATATATCACTCTGAAGGCACATAATAGCAAGCGATATCGGAGAAAAATATCGACAAATATGTGCTTTCTGAATTGTGTACTCTACCTACTTACAAAAGAGTGGCATCCTCAGCTTTCGGTGCGATTTCATCATAGGAATAGGTCAAGCAATCACGGATGACGGAGACCTTTGCAGAGGAACCGACCTGCTCAATGTAGCGCTTGACGATGACATCGCAGAACTTTTCATCCAGCTCGATGGTATGGCAGATACGACCGGTCTGTTCACAGGCGATAAGCGTGCTGCCGGAACCACCAAATGGGTCAAGGACCAGAGAATTGGTCATGCTGGAATTCATAATCGGATAAGCCAGAAGAGGGATAGGCTTCATGGTCGGATGGTCGCCGTTCTTCTTAGGCTTATCAAATTCCCAGATAGTCGTTTCCTTGCGTCCGGTATACCACTGATGCTTGCCGGATTTCTTCCACCCGAAGAGGCAAGGCTCATGCATCCACTGGTAAGGGCTACGTCCGAGGACAAGGGACTGCTTTTTCCAGATGCAGCAGCCAGAAAGGTAGAAACCAGCATCAGCAAATGCTCTGCGGAAATTAAGGCCCTCGGTGTCTGCATGAAAGACGTAGATAGAAGCGTCATCTGCCATTGACTCGTACATGCGAGTGTAGGCATCCAGTAGGAACTGATAGAAAGCACTGTTTTCCATATTGTCGTTCTTAATCTTACCGGCGCTTCCTTCGTAATTGACATTGTACGGAGGGTCCGTCACGACCAGATTTGCCAGCTTACCATTCATCAGAAGCTCATAGGTCTCAGGATTTGTGGAATCACCACAGACCAGACGGTGGTCACCAAGAAGCCACAGGTCACCAGCCTTGGAGAAGGTAGGTTTTGCAAGCTCGGCATCCACATCGAAGTCATCATCCTGAACACCTTTCTTCGTATCTTCTCTAAACAGGTCCTCTAGTTCTTCCGGCTCAAAACCGGTAAGGGAGACATCGAAGTCTGCACCCTGCAGGTCAGCAATGAGGAGGGCCAACTTGTCGTTATCCCATTCACCGCTGATTTTGTTAAGTGCAACATTCAGAGCTTTTTCTTTCTCTTCATCCATTTCGACGATGACGCATTCCACTTCGGTGATGCCCATATCGATGAGAACCTTCAGTCTCTGATGACCACCAACGACACGAGAAGTGGTGGCGTTCCAGATGACCGGCTCTACATATCCGAACTGCTCGATGGAGCGTTTCAGTTTTTCATATTCTTTGTCACCGGGCTTCAAATCCTTACGAGGATTATAATCCGCAGGAAGAAGCTGCGAGACGTTTTTCTTTTCGATCTGCATGGTATCCCTCCTTAGAACAATCCCCATTCAGCGAACTTTTCAAATCCGCCGATGGATTTTATATATTCCGCAGCGATAGCCACCAGCTCACTGTAGGGATGACCATCAATGGTGTTATCACCGATAGCGCAGCAGATGGTTACCGGTTCACCAGTTTCCTGAGCTCTTAGGAAAGCGTAGATGTTGAGCGTGACATCTGCCTTTGACAGGTCCTTCCCGTGAAGGCCACCGCCAGTAACGGAGTCAGCCATATCACTTCCGAGCTTTCTGTTGGTAGCACCGCTGTCTACATCAATGCCGCCGGTCCAGTCACCGAGCGGATTGACCTCAGCATGCGGATATTTCTGTTTTAGTTCCGAAGTAGCTGCGTGGCTCTGACAGAGGATGAGTCTTGCTTCATCGAGAATGTACTTTCCATCAAAGGGATAGACACTGTAGATTTCTCTGGCAATCTTCGAGATTTCCTTCTGTTCCTCTGTAAGCGGCATGCCTTTGAAGATGCCGTTATCACCGCAGCGGATGTCCTTGGCCTGATTCTCAGCAAGGTGGACATCCTGCGGAACAATCTGAATGAACACACGAATGCCGGGAGCAAGACGCTCTACGATAAAAGCGACATCCGTCTTATCGATTGGAGCAGAGGTTTCGATAACGACATGACCGTAGCCATGTCCGATGAGAACCTCGACAGCGATTTTGGGAGCATCATCTGTTTTATAAGCAAGGTCGACGATGGCTCCGGCAATCCTGTCTGCAATCTTATCCGGATGCGCTGGATTTACTTTTTCAATCATAGTTAATTTCCTTTCCGTGCCAGTAGGAGGCGCTCCATCACATCATCCTGTGGAGTAGCGCCATTATATTCGGTGGCACAATTCTCTTTTACAATTTGGTATATCTCCATCCAGAGACGATTGGTCTGGCTCATGAAGTTCTGACTCATGGCCACATAGGGAGACTGGATAGCATTGCCGGTCGTCGGATGTTTTGCAAGGAATCCAAACTCTGTGATAGCTTCCTCACATTGAATCCAACGAGCAACACTCATGGCGTAGCGCTCCAAAAGCTCCGGAGAGACGAGAGCAGCGCAGCCACGTTCATGCAGCCAGTTCCATGTTTTCTTGTAGACATCTGCAGCAACGAGCTTTTTGCCGTTCTTTTGCTTAGCAGATAACATCTTGGATGGTTTGGGCATCGGCTGACCTTCTAAATCGACGGTGCTGTCTGTAAAGTCGATGACAGTCAACTCACGTTTGCCCGGATTTCCCTCAGCGATTCTCTCAGCTAAGGGCTTTTTCTTGGCTCCAGCGCCGATACGAGCGCCGCCACGGTTGGTACCGTCCTTAGCCATTTTTTACACCTCCAGTTCAGGGGCCTATATACCCCGTTTGAAATTGCGACTTTGTGCGTGAGACCCCACGCCCGTTCCCCGGTGACTTCACCGTAGAGAAGTGGACCGCCCCTACCGGTTGTGCCAACGGTCGCCGTGTTCCGCATGAATCTTGGCATGGCAGGATTTGCAAAGAGCCATCAAGTTCTCTCTATCATGCGTGCCGCCTTGGGAGAGGGGCTTCACATGGTGTATCTGCTCGGTTGGTGTGTAGACACCGTTCTCAAGGCACCTCTCACAAAGAGGGTGGGCAGCAGCATAGCTGTCACGGATACGTTTCCATGCACGTCCGTAGCGACGTTTGGTATTTGGGTCTCGGTCGTACTTCTCGTAGCGTTTGGCTTCCTTCTTTTCATGCTCCGGACAGAAGCGTCCGTCTGTCAGATTAGGGCAGCCGGGATAGGAGCAGGGACGTTTTGGTTTTATTGGCATCGTATTCCTCCTACCGTTTGGGTATAAGAAAAGCCCTGCAGGACTCGTCCCACAAGGCTTTCTGCGATTCTCACTTTCGCTAGTATAATAATATCAGAAGAGCTTAGTGTCTTTCTATGTCATTTCATGTCCACCTTCATAGGAAGCAGGAACTTTTACTTCTTCCAGTGCCTTTCCATGAAGTTTGTGGATGTAACGAAGCTCATATCCCATATCAACAGCAATCTGCTCCCATGTGATAAAGCAGAGGTAGCGTTCCTCAAGCAAGGTCTGGTATTCTGTATTGCCGACCTGTTTGATAACCTCTACGATTTCCTTCTTTAACGCCACCAGCTCCACAACGTCTTTGCTGATTTCATTCTCCAGCTCGATGATGTCAAGAATGGCGGATTCCATTCGAGAGCCCTCACGGTTAGGGCTCTTTGGCATATCGGAGTAGGACGGTGTGCAACGGGTGGCTAATTCATTTAAGGAATCTATCTGTAACAGTTTGCTTTTGATTCTATTATCCAAGTAGCGTGCTTGAGATAAGTATTCTTTTGCAGTCATTGATTGGTACCTCCGAAAAAATAGATTTCCCTCGGATTGGCACGGATTGTCGTATTTTGTCAAAGATTGTCATAGGTTTGCTTTTACCGCATCGATAAGGGCATTCTGGGTCAGTTCCTTTTTGGAGAGAGCCTTTAAGATGCGCTCATCGATGGTTCCTTTTGTGATGATGTGTTCTATCACCACTGTTCCGGAAGTCTGGCCCTGTCTCCAGAGACGGGCGTTGGTCTGCTGATATAATTCCAGTGACCATGTCAGCCCGAACCAGATGAGAGTGAAACCACCAGCCTGCAGGTTGAGTCCATGACCGGCAGAGGCCGGGTGGATGACTGCGACCGGTATCTTTCCGGCATTCCAGTCGGTGATGTCCTTACTGAATTTTATTTCTCTCACATCGAAGCGTTTCTTGATACGGGAGAGGTCGTGCTTGAACCAGTAAGCCACAAGGACCGGTTTGCCGTTTGCAGATTCGATGATATCTTCCAGAGCATCCAGCTTTCTATCATGGAACTCGATGGTGTCACCGGTATCCGAATAAATGGCACCGTTGGCAAGCTGGGATAACTTTCCGGTGAGAGAAGCAGCATTTGCAGCAGTGATTTCACCATCAGGGAGCTCCAACACCAACTCCTGTTTTAATTCCTCATATCGGGTCACTTCATCGTCGGATAAATGGACCTCGTATTCGGAGGAGATGAGCTTTGGCATGTTCAGGTGGTCTGTTGATTTCATGGAGATGGTGATATCGGAAATTTGGCTATAGATGCGTTCCTCGGCATAGGGCTGCGGCTTATAGGAATAGATAATCTGACCATTTCTCTTGTCCGGCACAAAGTAGTTGTTTCGGTACTCGGTAATGAAGCGTCCGAGGCGTTTTCCTAAATCCAGCAGTCGGAACTCGGCCCATAAATCCATAAGACCGTTGGAAGATGGTGTTCCAGTCAGGCCGATGATGCGCTTGACGCTTGGTCTCACCTTTAGCAGGGACTTGAACCTCTTGGAATTGTGATTCTTGAAGGAAGAGAGCTCGTCGATGATTACCATATCGTAGTCAAAAGGAAAGCCGCTGGACTCAATGAGCCACTGCAGGTTTTCTCTGTTGATGATGGTGATGTCTGCACCTGCCATCAAAGCTGCTTTTCGCTCTTTTGGCGTTCCCACACAGACAGCGAAGGTCAAATGCTTCAGATGCTGCCATTTCCTGATTTCTGCAGGCCATGTATCTCTGGCTACTCGAAGTGGGGCGACTACCAGAATGCGATGGGCCTCAAAGCTGTCGAACAGCAGGTCTGCGATGGCAGTCAGGGAGATGACTGTTTTTCCAAGACCCATATCGAGCAGGACTGCTGCCACAGGATGTGTCTCAATATAATCGATGGCGTAGGCCTGATAATCATGAGGTTCGAAGTTCATCAATCATCCCTCCAATCTGCTCGATGCTATCAATCACATACACACGAAAGCCCAGAGAGCGAAGGAGCCTGTGACGTGCTTTTTGCAATGGACGTGGGGATTCTCCCGGCGCCTTTAATTCTGCAAAGGCAAACTTCCCATCAGGTAATAAGATAAGGCGGTCGGGCATCCCTGCGAAAGAGGGAGACACGAACTTCGGTGCGATACCACCAGCCTTTTTTACTGCGGTTGTCAATTTCTTTTCTATCGTTTTTTCTAACATACTTGTCCTCCATCAGGCCGTTAATTTGAAGATGTGCAAGGTGTATCAATGGTATTTTCCATACTTTTTCTTATTGATATTTTTATAGGCCTAAGAAAAGTTTTATATAACACATTGATACACCTTGTCATTAGTGGCCTTAATTCATAAAATCCTCGTCTGCGCCAGTGTCCTCACGTAAGCGCAGACCCTTAAAGTAACGCTTTCTGCTCACGGTGATTCGCTCAAAGCCAGCCTTCTCCAGAGCAAAGTAGAAGTCAGCCGTACTGCGCACATACTCGTTGCAGTCCAGAGAATAGTTGCGGTAGGCCTGATAAAGAGAAGATGAGCTTTCTTTATAGGACGGGGCGACCTCGCATTTATCTGCAAGGAAGTGACCGAACCAGTCGTTCTGACTGCGGTATTCATCAATGGCTTTCTGCACTAGGTCCGGCACGGGAATCTGGTAATCAGACTCGATGACCTTCTTGGCACCTTCGATGACCCACGCCAAAATGCTGCCACCAGCGTTGTCGTAAAGGTACTCGCTATAATTCTTGATGTCGCTGCTGCCGGTAATCTTGGCATTGAACGGGATGACGATAAGTCGTCTCCAGATGCCATCATCGGATGCAGAGACACGAGGTAGATGGTTGGTGTAAAGCACCAGCGTGTGGCAAGGCTTGAAGGAAAACGGGTCCTTGTATTTCTTTTCTGCAAAGACATCATCGGTGGAGCAGAGCTGCTTGACGGTGGAATCGTTCAGACGAGCACCTTCCTGCATCTCGGCAGCAATGAGGAGCCTTTTACCCTTGACCTCAGCCATTTCCGGCTTGATGTTCCTGCGGCATCCGACGGTGAGCGTATCTGCAGAAATGTTACCGGAGTAAAGACCGAGCACTCTGGAGATAGCATTCCAGAAGGTGGACTTACCATTGCGTCCATCACCGTAGGCAATGATGAGCGCCTCCACATAGACCTTGCCGATAGCAGCCAGACCACAAATCATCTGAACGTAATCGATGAGTTCTTGATTGCCCTGAAAGATGAGGTCAAGGCAGTCCAGCCAAATTTGCTGGCCCTTGTAGTTCGGTGACACCGATGTAATTTTGGTAATGAAATCCTCTGGCAGGTGTTCTCTGGCACCAGCCATTCCTTTACGCAGGTCATAGGTTGCTTCCGGTGTACACATGGCGAAGCAATCGGCATCAAGGTCACGAGGTGAGATTTCCAGCATCGGACGAGACTCCTTAAGCGTAGAAGTAATGTTCTTGGAGTCCCTGCGCTTTACAGCAAACTGCTGATATGCCTTTGCAACCAGAAATTCCTGATAGGCTTCCAGCTGGTTCTCGTTCATCAGCTGCTCTGCTTTGTTCTTTGTCATGGAATCAAGCAGAGACTGTGCACCGGAGTTTTTCAGCTTATCGAGTGCTTCGAGCATATCGTTACCAGCTTCCTTCAACTGCCTTCTGGTAAGCTCGTGAGCCACAGCCTGCGCACCCGGTTCGGATTCCTGCCAGTAATGGTCAGAGTATCGGATAAAGTGAGTTGCCGGAGAGTAGCGAAGCTCACCGGAGAAGTATTTGGCTAATACCTCAGCCTGTCCGACATCGGAAAAGTCACCCGGTTTGTAACAGGAAGGGTCGTTATATACTTCCGGTGCAATGTAGCCATCCTGTTGGGAGAGTCTTGCATAAAAGCGCTGGGCACTGTGCCAGATGGTGGCAAGCTCGGATGCCTCCAGCGGAGGTACGCATTTAGCGGATTCTTCAATAAATGCCTGATATGCCTTGTCGCTATCTCCGTATTTCTTGATGACACGACCGGCAAAACGGGACATGGTGGCATTGCGGCTTCCTTCGGGAATAGAAGCGCCGTCGTATTGACCGTCCGGTAAATCTTCATCGAACAGGTCCTCATCCAAGAACTCAGTCAGATTCATGCGGCCCGGATAAAGGGCAACATCTGCAGTGGTCGTTCCAAAGAAGAATCGTGCGGCATCCAGTGCCTGTGTATCGAAATACGGGAAGATAGAATTGACCAGCTTCTTCATATCGCTGTAAAGAGAGGCGTCCGATACATATTTGATTGGAAACAGGACATGGAACTTCGGCCTTGCTGCTTTACCGTTTTTCTCACGATTGTTGTAGCGGCTATAGTGGATAGCAAAGCTGACATCCGGAAAGGCCTGCATGATATCGTCGGGAGTGACCCAGTCATCCGAGTTCTCAGAGTGGTCGTTATCGCAATCCACAGGAAGGCAGTCGCTGCCGATAAAGTTATCGCCATTGCGGTAGCTGTTTTTATATTCGGCGCAGACATAGTCATGGCAGATGGCAGCTTTAAGGCTGTCCTCATCTAAAATGACATGCTTATGCGGATAGGAGCAGTTACCGGGATTGCCGGTAAAGTCTGCAGAATAAATGGTGAACATTAGTCATACACCTCCTTGGATTCCTCTTCCAGAACCTTGGTGATAAATTTCAAAGCTCGAATCATGGTCTCCAGCTCGCAGTCACCACCGAGGCAGACTTCAAAACCGTTACTGCCGCAGCGAGTGGTATAGCTATGAATTTCCATGTCCGTGCAGGCTGCATCCTGAATACGGAAATAAGTGCGGCCACCATGACCGGTATCACCACCACGATAGCCGGTGGTTCCTGCTTCGGCCTCTAAAATGTTGCAGCTGACGACATCTCTGCTATAGGTCGTGATTTCGGTTCCGTCTTTTAATATTCTTGAATTTTCTTTTACTTCGTACATGTGTTAAACCTCCTCAAGATTCTCAGTGAAATAGCGCAGGCGGTAGTTCTTCCACTTGGCTCGTTTGATTTCTGCTTCCATGCCGGAAGAGATATGACTTCCAAAGACCCAGACCTCAGAACATTTGCTCATGATGGCATTTCCGAAGAAAAGACCGAGTTCACGTTCCTTCTGGTCGGTATCATTCAAAAACTGTGGAAACAGCAGGTGTGGTGCGATGGGGATATATCCTTGTTCCACTGCAAAGCGGCTGTAGGCCCTGGCAGCAGCTACGTTCTTTTCGATGTCTCCGGCAAAGGGAGAGCAGATATATACGATTGGTCTGAAAGCACGCAGTGCACGGGTCTCACTTTCGATAGAAGAAAGTGCACTGTAAGCAGTAGGGTCAGGATAGCCTTCGCTGTTGTATTTGCTGATTGACACGTCAGGTTCCTCCTCCCCGGATGGACATAAAAAGGACGCCCATCTCTAATATCCACTGGAGATGAACGTCCCATTTTGACGAAAAACAGAAATGAAATTTTCTATCTCCACTACTAAATGGAGATGAGTTTGCCGTTTGGCCGAAAAAATCTAATCTTTTTTATAAAAAGGTGTCGCATAGCCATCAGCTCTTAAAAGTAGTCCCTTGGCCCAAGGTGGAGTACGACCCATTTGTTCACAGACTGAATCTAAGGACATGCGATGGTCCGCTTCAATGACCACTTCATCGTGAATGTGCATGACAATGGAGCAGTAGCGGAGTGTCTGCATGGCATAGCAGAGAATATCACGGGCCGTTGCCTGCACGATGTTCTCGACAAATTTCGGGCCATAGGAATCGAGGCGTTCCCACTTCTTGGTGCCGCCGACACCTTCGTAGGTGATGCACTGGCCACCGAACTTATTCGTTCCAATCTTCGGTTTCACATATGCGAGCTTTCTTCCCGATGGGAGAGTAATAAAGAGCATGCCACTCCTGCAGGAGAAGGTCAGACCATAGTCGGATGTGGTGTGCTTGAACTTTACGGCTTCCATGACAGCTCGGTCCACATCCCACCAGAATTTGACGATGTTCGGGTTGGACTGCCTCCATGCATCGACCAGTGGTGGGAGTTCCTTTTCAGTGAGCCCCATATCCAGTGCACCCATAGCTTTTAAGGCCCCGACCGAACCTCCGTAGCCGAGGGCAAGTTCAGCAATTTTGCCTTTTTGTCTGAGGTGGCCATTGATGCCGTGCTTCTCAACAGGGACCTTGAACATCTGGCTGGCAGAGGCGCAGTAGATATCGCCGCCCTTGGCAAAGACATCTTGACGCCACTTTTCACCGGCAAATCATGCGATGACACGGGCTTCGATAGCAGAAAAGTCAGCCACCAGAAACTGAGTGCCTTCTCTGGGAATGAAAGCAGTACGGATAAGCTGGGAAAGTGTATCCGGTACATCTTCGTAGAGAAGCTCCACAGCTTCAAAGTTACCTGAGCGCACCAGAGAGCGAGCCTCTGCAAGGTCCGAAAGATGGTTTTGCGGTAGGTTCTGCAGCTGGATATTGCGACCGGAGAATCTGCCGGTTCGATTGGCACCATAAAACTGGAACATGCCACGGGCACGACCATCAGCGCAAACGGTTTTTTCCATCGCCTGATATTTGCGGACAGATGACTTGGCCAGCTGCTGCCTTAAGGTGAGAACCTGCGAGAGCTTCGGAGGAGCAGACTTTAGGAGCTCTGCTACAGCCTTCTTGCCAAGGGTATCTGTTTCCAGACCATTGTCAGAAAGCCAAGCCTTCATCTGCTGGACGGAGTTAGGATTCTCCAGCTCCGTGATTTTCTTCATGGTTTCGGTCAGTTCCGTTCTGGAGCGAGTATCCATTTCTATGGCAGCAGCAACAAGCTCCATGTCTAAACGTACACCACGGTCGTTGATTTCTTGGTCCATGTGGTATTCATCCCAGACCTGAACTGGTACCGGAAACTTTGCAAGACGCTGCTGGATACCCATTTCGGTCTCTACATCACGAATATTATATTTTTTGAACATGGCCCATTTGTCCGGAGCATGGAAGGGGTGATTCCTTGTACGCTGCCCATTGGTTTTCGTGGGAGCACAAGGCTGGCAGAAATATTTGATGAGGTCTTTTCCTTCTGAGAGCTTCTGCTTTTCCAGACCCAGAACAGCGCCAACACCTTCCAAGGAGAGTGGGAGTCCCATCGTGGCGGCCCATATCATGGAGCAACGCCAGCTTTCCGGCTCCAGATATTCTCCGGTCGGATAACCTAAGAAGCGAGAGAGGCAGATACGTTCAAAGGTAGCGTTGAAGGCCCACTTGATGACAGCTTCATCCTCCAAGGCAAGGAGGACCTCTTTTGGAATCTGTTCTCCGCAGGCAAGGTCGATAACCTGAACGGGCTGGCTGTCTACACTGTAGGCAAAGAGTAAGATTTCAAAATTGTGAGACTCTACATAGCGATAGACACCGGTCTTCTGAAGAGGTACATCGCTGTAGGTCTCGATATCAATACTGAGTGTTTTCATGAGGTTGTCCTTTCTACAAAACAGGCAACAGAGAAATCCCTGCCGCCTGCCGTGTTACTGTTTATCTTTATTGGATTTGTATTTATTGATGTCACGGCGGATATGGTATACCGCATAGCGGATAAGGTAGAGAATGACTTTCCCTACGTTGTAGATGATGAAACCGTATACCGCTACCAAAAAGGTATAGGCGATGACATTGCCAATAAAGAGATTCAATGTTTCTACAAATTCATTCATAGATTGTCTCCTTTTGTCGAAAAATGTCGATGGCGGCAGTGGGGGGGCCGCCGCCATCGGGTTGATAGATTACTTAAAGTCCTTCATGCGCTTCTCATGGTATTCGAGGTCACGCTTGTCCTTTTTCTGTTAACGCTTTTCACGCTTGTGGTCATTGATGATGCTCTGAATGATAGAGACTGCAGTAGCAAGTCCCACACAAGCGAAACAGCCGATACAGATGTTTACAAGAATCGTACTAATCATGATTGTCTCCATAGTTTGTCACCTCCACTAATCAAGGAAATTATCATCGTCATCAGTTGCGAAGTCGGATTCAGCAGATGCCTTACCACCAAGAGGCTCGCCATCACGAATCTTCTGCAGATTGTTAAGGCCGCAGGCGATGCCCTTATTACCAGAGCTGTTGAAAGCATAGAAGCTGATGCTGGCACGACCGTAGACTCCGGAGTAAACCTCAGAACGAGTAAGGATAGGATTGCGGTCTGCATCCACGATGCCCGGTGCAGAGGTTGCATTGGCATTCACAAAGTAGCTGCCAGAGTATGCAGGGTCATCCGGTCTCTCAAGGTCTCCGTCACGAAGAGGAGTCTTAAGTACGGAAAGCGCCGGTACGGACTTGCCGTTGCCCTTGAGCTTGGATTCGCCTTCACGGTAGGCTGCTTCGATAGCCGCTTCAATCTTAGCGACAGTTTTGGTGTCAGACTTCGGGATAATCAGGCTGACACTGTACTTCGGAGTGCCGCCGTTGATGGATTTTGGTTCCCAGACGTTGGCGTAGCTCCAGCGTGTGTTAGGACCAGTGATAACCTTCATGGGATTTGTCATTCTTACATTTTTACTCATTGTCGTATTCCTCCATAAAATCATTTTTTGCTGTATCCATTGCCGGGCGCTTATCGCTCTCCGGCACAAGGGTAGGTTTGCCTTGTGGCTTTTCGATATAGGCTGCAAGGAGCTCTTCGAAGCGAGACTTACCGAGCAGCTTTTGCATGGCTGTGATACCAAGCAGTTTTTTTTCGTAAGGGTCAAAACCAGCAGCTTCGACAGCTTTCGACACGGCGTCTTCACTGGTGTATCTGCGGTTGGAGCGACCCTCGACCAGTTTCCAGCCGGTCCATTCTTTACCGCTGATTGCCTGTTGGAGTGCATACTCCTTGATGTCACCTGCCCAAGAGACCAGCTCGTCGATACGGGAGAGGATGACTTCAATTTCCGAATCCGTGAGCAGTGGCGGCAGCTTGAAATCGTGCTGTGCGAGTAGAAGATTGGCTTCAGCTCTAGCTCGGCATTCATGCTTTGCTTTACAGAATCCGCACCATTCACCACACAGGAAGTTTCCGGCCCCGGCAAAGGCAAGGTCTGCGGTAGGCTTCAGAACTTCATCGGCCCACTGATACAAGTCATCCTTGCTGACCTCGTAGGTGGAAACGTTCTGACGTCTAGGCTGGTAGATAGTCATGCTAACCGTATCGATGTCGTAGATGTCATCGAAGAGTTCCAGTGCGCCAAGGGCGTAGCACTTCATCTGCGGATTGTTCTCAGCGGATACGAGAATTCCAAGACCGTGTTTATAGTCAATCACGTGCATGGTACCGTCGCTGATGAGAATGGCATCCGAGGTTCCGAAGCCTTGTTCCACCCAGCGAGAGAAGTCCACTTGCTGTTCAATCAGAACAACAGGGTCAGAGCAGGTCTGTTTGGTCTCTTCCAAAAGCTCCATGATGAAGCTGGCATAGCCGGTGGCACAATCCTCCATCTCAGCGTTGTACCAGTCGAGATTCTCGGTAGGGTCTGTAGATTCCATTCCGAGAGCCTTGCGGAGCTTGTACTCACAAAGGGAGTGGGCATCTGTGCCTTCTGCAGCATAGTTGCTGCCTTTATCCTCATAGGTTTCGCAGAGTCTTGCTGACGGTGGGCAGTGGAGCCAGCGGTCAGAAGAGGATGCGGAGAGGATTGCATGTCCTTTAGGTGGCATATTAGAGCACCTCCACTTCCCTAAGCAGGGCTTCATAATGTTTCGGGTCTACGAGTGACAACTTGCTTGCACCGTACTTTTTAAGAAGCTCTCGAATTTCAGCTGTATGCCCGGCACGAGATTTATCAGCCAGAACAGCTCGAACTTCCTCAAGGGTCAATGCAGTTTTCGCAGGAGCAGCAGGGGCTTCTGCTTTTTCGGCAACTTCGGATGCTCCTCCAAACTGCTGTGCGAGCCAGTTTGCTACATCGTTAATAGCAGCGGCAGCATTTCTCAGCTCTTCGATGGTCATAGCCATATCGCTCATTTTTAACATTTTCTGTTCCTCCTTCCTCGGATTGTTTGTGTGCGGCGATGATTCTGAGATTCTTCGCCATTCTTGCGGATACCTGACTGATTGCAGTGAGAGTAGCAATCACTTCTGCGTCAGTGCCGCTTTGGTTGTGAAAAGTCTGTTTCACGATGTTCACCTCGCTTTCTGTAGGTCGCTTTGTTTCGCCTTACACTACTCAATGGAGGTGAGATTGCCGTTTGGCCGAAAAAATATAAAAAAGTTTTTGAAAAGAAAAATCGTCCCCTGAAAAATCAGAGGACGACCATTCATATTAGATGTAGTCCTTAAGCTCGGAGCGGAGCTTCTGGAACAGTTTGTCCCTGCGATATACGAATGTATTACGAGAGAGGCCCATTTCCTTGCCACAATCACGTTCCGATTTTCCTTCCATAATAAGCTGGCAGATAAGGCGGCCTTCCGGGTCCAGCTCGTTCAGCTTTGCGTAGAGGGCATTAAGAAGCTCTGCATCCTCTAACACTTCAGCGATAGCTGCAGATTCATCTGGTACATCGTCAAGCCAGCTCTTTTCATTCCCGTCACCATCGCTCACGGTGTTATCGAGGGAAAGCTGGTCGCCAGCCTTGGCATAAGGACAGGTTAAGCAATCCATGTCGCATAAGTAGCGCTTGTTCGCAGGGCAGACACAGCGGCCATGTTCCTGCTGACGCTTACGGTAGGCGTTGATTTCACGGTAGTAGTTCGTATAGAACTCCTTGTTGACATCCACCCAGCTCTTGGATTCCTTAATGTAGATACGATACTCTTTACTCTGATTTACTTTGTTTGCCATAACTTTTACCTCCGTTGGCTTCATTTGCGAAGCGGAGATAACCGTTATGGCTGCCAGTGTTTTTCATAAGATGGTCACCTCGTGCGGATCACTCCGCTTCTTTCCGGTGACCAGCCGTTCGTAAGCTGGCACTCTATTCAACTTTGTTTTCATATATCAATTACGAACACACCACGTGGCCACGAAGATGGTGAATTGATATATGAGTCCATATCACGCTATAGAAATTTGATAAAAGTTAAATATGTCCATAACGCAAATTTGAAATTTGACAAACGGACATACAACTGATATAATATTTAATGGGGTTTTGACCTGAACAGTGTTGTTCCCTTTTGTCAAAACAAGTATATAAAATGACCTATGTCAGATTGGGTCTCGTTTGGCTCATCGTGGTTCATCATGGTTCAAAACGGAAGGAGTTGTGCTTCGTGGAATTTAAAGATTTTTTCTCAATACTGAAAAAGCGAATATCTGATGGTGCAGATGTTCCTTTTTTTTTCCGTGATTTGATTGCCATGATTACAGATGTGTCAGAGGAAGAATGGGCTACACAGAAGGACCCGTCGACTAAACTGACAAAAGAAAACACGCTTCGAAATTATTCAAAGCGTGGATTAAGCAAAAAGTTTGCAGAGAGTATTGTTTACAGACTTGATAGAAATTTGTTTGTTGAATCAATTAATCAAAGGTCTGTAACGGTAAGAGAACTTTTGGCAGACGATTTCAAGGCGTATGACGCAACAGCAACGGAAGCAAATATAGGTGAGCTTTTAGCGGATTGCTTCATTGAGATAATTCGTTCTTCGGCTGGCCTTGTTCAGCAGAGTGTTCTTGAAAAACAAGCACAGCAGAAAAATGCATTAGAATTGAAAAATAAATATGGGGATTATCTTGTGAACGAAGCGAATCACACCTGTCCATTTCCGGGATGCGGAAGAGAGCTTATGATTTCGAGAGCTGGCAAGATAGCTTCATCTTACGAAGTATCTCTAATAGATAAGAAAAAAGCGCCAGAAGTAAATAATCTTCTTGCGCTATGTCCAAACTGTTACGCTACATATTCAATTGATTCCAGCACAAAGGTTACGAAGCAATTGATTGGAGTAAAAAAGATTTTGGTTGGGCATGGACAAAACGTAGCACTATTGGAAAACTTGTCACTTGAAAAAGGAATAGTTGATGTCCTGAAAAAGGTTAAAAAACTGAATCAGAAGGATTTATCTAATGCTTCTCTTGACCCTAAAGAGATAACACAGAAAATAAGTCCTGAAGATGATTTTGCACTATACATGACAATCAATTCCTATGTAAATGCGTATTATGTTCGCATTAGGGAAATTATGACAAATGCAGATAAGCGTGGTGAGATTGATTATGATGAAGTGCAAGACCAAATACATGCTATGTATAAGAAATTAAAGAAAGCAAAGAAGTCGAAGGTCGATATTTTTAATGAAATCGCACAGAAAATCCATAAGGTTAGTCTGATGGATGAGATTTTGTGCCAGATTGTAGTATCGTACTTTGTTCAGAGCTGTGAGGTATTCGATGCAATTACCTAATAAATTATATTCATATAAAAAGAGTACGTTAGCACAGATTCCAATTGTGCTTGACGCAATTAAGAATGGACCAGTACCGGTTGTTGATTTGTACAAGCAAATCAGACCGTTACTGGATGATGCAACAGATTTTATGTCTGTTATGGATTGTCTGTATGCTTTAGGAGCTACAGACATAAATGATGAGGGAGAGGTGTTCATATGCTTATAGAAATGAAGTCTCCAGCGTTTAAGGAAAAGGGTAAGGAACGACCTCCTATCATATTTAGGGAAGGCTTAAATGTAATTCTGGGTAAGAACGATGGAGCTATGTCAATAGGTAAGTCATCAGCGTTACTGGCAATTGATTTTGTATTCGGTGGAGATACTTATGTTAAAAGTGATGGCGTTAAACAGGAAGGTAATCACTCAATATTCTTTGCATTTGAGTTTAATGGTATCAGATATTATTTTGAGAGAAATACCGGTGATAGTGATACCTTCTATATTTGTGATAATCATTATCGTAGAACTGATAAGACTTATACGAAAACAGAGTTTGCGAATTGGTTAAAGGTTAACTACAACATGGATTTTGCCGGAATATCATTTAGGAAAGCTCTTAGTAGTTTCTTCAGAATCTATGGAAAGAAGAACCATGATGAACTTAATCCGCTACAAGGAATTCCGGGTCAAAATATGGAAAAATCTATCAATGTTATTTTGACGCTTTTTGATAAGTATAAGGATATCGAAGTGTTCAAACAGAGCGTTGATGAACATAAAAATAGACTTGCTGCCTACAATACTGCAAGAAAATATGAGTTTATCTCCAATTTAGTCGGTGGAAAAAAGAAGTATGAAGAAAATCTTCAGGAAATTCGCGCGTTAGAACAGGAATTGGGAACTTTAATGGAGGTTGCAGAAAAAGGTCATACTGATGAAGAAATTGAGAAAAATAAACGCAAAGCGGAATTAACAACAATAAAGCTTAATTTAGAGACACTGCTACAATCAAAAGAAATGCGACTCAGACTTGTTAATATGAGCTTAGAATATGGGTTGTATCCGACAGAGGCAGATATAGCTGCATTACAACAATACTTTCCGACAGTGAATCTTCGAAAGCTATATGAAGTGGAGCAGTACCATCGGAAATTAGCAAAAATATTAGACGGACAGTTTAAAAGTGAACAGAATGCTATAAAGGGTGAAATTGATATCATAAAAGAACAATTGGAAATAGTAAACACCCAAATAAAAGAACTTGGATTTGTCGGTAATATTTCTAAAGAATTTTTGGATAAACATTCTGCTATCACAGGAGAAATAAATGCATTGAGAACCCAGAATCAGGCGTTCTTAAAGCAAAAAGAATTGCAGGAAGCAAAGGCCAATGCGGATGAAGTTTTAAGACGTAGCATTGAAGATATCTTGAGAGAAATTGAAGTAACTCTGAACGATAAAATGAAAGAGTTTAATGATTCCTTGTTTTCGACTCAGCGTAAGCCACCGTATATCCACTTCAATCGTTATGATAGTTATAAATTTGAAACGCCTATGGATACGGGAACAGGATCAAATTATAAAGGAATGATAGTTTATGATCTGGCGATGCTTTTTTCTACAGCACTTCCGGCGTTGGCACATGATTCGTTGTTGTTTAAAAATCTCGAAAAGAATGTCGAGGATGGAATTATAAAAATCTATAATAGCACAAAGAAACAAGTGTTTATTGCTTATGACAAGCAGGGTGATTGCAGACCGGAGACTAGGGATATTCTAGAGAGGAATTGTGTTCTTCGTCTTTCAAATGATAATTGTGAACTGTATGGAAGGTCATGGAATATAGAGGAGTAAAACCAGTATGAAGATGAGTTATAACAAATTATGGAAGTTACTGATTGATAAAAATATGAAAAAATCAGATTTGAGAAAGAATGCAGGAATCAGTTCATCTTCACTTGCAAAACTAGGTAAAGATGAAAATGTTACTACAGAAGTATTAGCAAAAATCTGTAACGAACTCAAATGTGATGTCGGGGATATTATGGAATTCATACCGGATGAAAATGAATAAACGCTCGTTTAGCTAAGGAAGGGATCTGCAAATGAAAACAAAAAGCTTGCCACCCTATGCGCCTACTTTAATTGAGTCAACAAGGGCTATTGGATATTCTCTTGAGGCTGCAGTGGCAGATATTATTGATAACAGTATCGCAGCAAATGCAAAGAATGTTGATATCTATTTTTTTCCGGTAGACGGTGCATATATTGCAATTCTCGATAATGGAAAAGGAATGACCGAAGAAGAAATTGATGTTGCGATGCAATATGGAAGTAAGAATCCAACTGAAGAAAGGGATAAAAAAGATTTAGGACGCTTTGGCTTAGGACTAAAAACTGCATCTTTATCTCAGTGTAGATGTCTGACTGTCATTTCTAAGCAAGGAGATAATTTGGAAGGACGTCAATGGGATATAGATCATGTTACAGAAGTAGGAGATTGGTCCTTAAATGTTCTTGATGAGGAAGATATCCAACAAATACCTCAGTTTGATGAATTGATAAAATACGAATCAGGCACATTAGTAGTCTGGCAAAAATTAGATCGTCTCAAGGCTGGCGAGATCAATTTTGAACTATCGTTAGGACGTAAAATTGATAGAGTCAGAGATCAACTTTCTCTTGTTTACCACAGATATTTAGCGGGTGAATCAGGGATCACAAAACTTAAACTGTCAATTAACGGAGAAAAAATTAAAGGAATTGACCCATTTTTGACGGAGAAAAGTGTTCAAGCCATGGATGATGAAACATTAGTTATTCAGGGCAATAAGATATTAGTGAGACCGTATATTCTTCCTCACATATCTAAGCTGACATCAGATGAAATTAAAATGCTTGGTGGGAAGGATGGACTTCGAAAACAACAAGGGTTTTATGTATACAGGAACAAAAGATTGTTGGTTTGGGGTACTTGGTTCAGAATGATGAGGCAAGGAGACTTATCAAAACTTGCCAGAATCCGTGTTGATATCCCAAACACATTAGATGATCTGTGGTCTCTAGACATAAAGAAATCGTCCGCATTGCCTCCAGCAGAAGTTAGAAAGAATTTGGAGATAATTATTAATCAAATTGCTGAACGGAGCAAAAGAACGTGGACTTTCAGAGGTAAAAAGGAAATAAGTGATACAGAAACTCACGTTTGGAACCGCATGAAAAATAAGCAAGGCGGATTTTATTATGAAGTTAATCGCGAGCATCCACTTGTGCAACAAATGATTAAAGCACATCCCGATATAGAGGTGTCATTAAATGCATTGTTGCAACAGATTGAGATGGGACTGCCTCTTAATCAATTATATGTGGATTTGAATAATGATGAGCAAATTACCAATGATAATGAGCAGTCAGATGTAGAAATAGTAAAATCACTACAGGAAATGATTACGATGTGTGTTGACAAGCAAGAAAAATGTAATCTGCTTGATGCCATTGCTTGTATTGATCCATATTCGTCACATCTTGATATAGTAGAGAAACTTAAGGAGGAGATTTTGAAAAATGATTAATCCAAATGTCGAACAATTAGAAAGTTTAATCTCCGCAGTTGTTAACAATCTTTATAAGGAAGTTCCACCTACAGAAGATGAATTTTTGGAGAAAGCAACTTTGTTAAGAAATACAAATGCATCTATTATGCCGGTTTCAGATGATGAATTCGCAGAGATAATTTCTAGACTCAAGCAATCATTAGTCATCCAGATGGATGTAGGAGTATATATTAACGATCGTAATAACGGGCATCAGTCCTGGTTGCCTTCCAAGAGAGCAGATTTCGATTTCTTCTTTTGGAATAGATACAAGAAGTATCTGGAAGAAATTAAACATTGGAATCCAAGAGTTACAACAAATCTAGGAAAAGTTTCTGATGAAATATTAGATTTATGTGGCGATCCATCAGAAGATCATTTTGCAATAAAAGGGCTGGTGCTTGGTGACGTGCAGTCTGGTAAAACGGCTAATTACACAGCTATTTGCAATAAAGCAGCAGATACTGGTTATCGAATTATTATTGTTTTAGCTGGTATGCAGGAGAACTTACGTAAGCAAACACAAGAAAGATTAGATGCCGAATGCACCGGAAGAAAGAGCGAATATTATCTGGATCCTAAAGCTGAACAGGGTATAAAGAATCAGCCGGTCGGAGTAGGAAGATATGGAACAGATAAAAAAATCGTTGCGTTTACTTCTGTAACTAAAGATTTTGATAGCGGTATTCTGAGAAACAATAATTTGGGCATCGAAAATGTTAATTGTCCTGTTATTTTAGTGGTGAAGAAGAATAAAAGGATTTTGAATAACTTAATCAAGTGGCTGTCAGATAATAATACGCAAAATGCTGCCGGACAGATTGATCTTCCGCTTATGCTAATTGATGATGAGGCTGACAACGCATCAGTTAATACGAAAGACGAAGATTCTCAGCCTGCTGCAATTAATGACTGTATCAGACGTTTATTGAATTTATTCAGTAAAACTACTTATTTAGGTATTACAGCAACGCCTTTTGCAAATATTTTTATTGATCCGGAAAAAGACGATGATCTCTTTCCAGCTGATTTTATTTATGCGCTGTCTGCTCCTACTAATTATATTGGCGCGGATAGGATATTTGGTGAAAATTCTGATAGCGATCACATGCTCCAAGAGATTGATATAGAAGAGTTAGAAGCGTGCTTCCCTCCGAAACATAAAAAAGACTTTGTGGTAGAAGATTTGCCAGAGGATTTATATGAAGCCGCATATTATTTCTTGTTGCTAAATGCAATTCGTGACTATAGAGGTGATCTTACAGAACATAGATCTATGATGGTACATATAAGCCTTTATACCAATGTTCAAAATCAGATACAAGAAATGCTGAATGTTTGGTTAGATCAGGTAAAATCGGATGTTAGAAACTATGCTAAATTACCACTTTCTCAAAGTGAAAAAATCAGAAACATAAAAGCAATGCATGTTGTTTGGGACAAGTATCATTTGAGCGGAATTGTGGGAATAGAATGGGAAAACTTGCTTAAAAATTATTTGCATAAGGCAATTTCCCCTATTGAAGTTCGTGCGGTAAATATGAAAACTGGTGCTGCAAGCTTAGACTATTTTAATCATAAGAATGATGGTTTACGAGTGATTGCAGTAGGTGGAAATAGTATGTCTAGAGGTTTGACATTAGAGGGCCTTGGCGTAACATATTTCCATCGTAATACAAAGATGTATGATACTTTGTTGCAGATGGGGCGTTGGTTCGGATATAGACCAAACTATGGGGATGTTGCAAAGGTATGGATGACACCAGAAGCAATCGATTGGTACGGACAGATTACTAGAGCAACAGTTGAACTTAAGGAAGAAATCTCGAAAATGAGAAACGCGAATCAAACTCCTAGAGACTTTGGCCTGAAAGTTCGACAAGATCCTGGCGCATTAATCGTGACCGCGCGAAACAAAATGCGTACAGCAACTGATTTGACGTGTCCTGTTACAGTCTCTGGTAATTTACTTGAGACACCTAGATTAAAAGCATCAAAAAACATTTTGGCTTCAAATGAGACAGCATTCAAGAATTTTGTAAATTCATTGAGTAGTATTGGAGATAGATTTTTTGATGAAGAGCGTACGAGAGGACATTATTACTGGAAAAATGTTCCTGGGGATAATATTGCTCAATTATTGCTAGATTTCGAGACAAATCCATGGCATTTGAGTTTCAATGGTAGGGCACTTGCGGAATTTATAGAGAGTCATCATTGGAGCAATGGATGGGATGTAGTATTGATAAAATCTGGAACCGGTATTCCATACGATGAGCCGTTGCAGTGTGGTGAAGAAATATTAGAGATCGAAGGGACAGAAAAAAGAAAAATTTTAGCTGATAAGAAAATGATCAGTGTGAGTGGTACTAAGTTACGTGTTGGAGCTGGTGGATGCACACGAATTGGATTAACGAAAAAAGAGATTCAAGATGCGGAAGAAGCATATAGAAACATACCAGGAAATGAGAATAAGAAAAATATTCCGGACAAAGCGTATTTGATAGCCAACAGAGATCCTATTTTAATGCTACATATAATACAAGCCGATTATTCAAAGTCTGAGAATAAAGATTTACCTGAATTTTTATTCGCGTTAGGAGTGGGATTCCCTAAAACTAGTGGCTCCACTGAAACTGCAAATTATAAGGTTAACTTAATTGAGTTGCGAAATTGGGTGGACGTTTATGACAATTATGATGACGATGAGGATATGTAATGAGTGGTAAAGAAAATGAATTAAGAGAAAAGTGGAATACTATTAATTACTATTCTAGTGGAGCATTGAAATTATCTGTAAAGCATCCGCTTGAGTGGTATGTTCGATATGCAACACCGGAGCATAAGTCTGTCGTAATAGTGAGCCAAAAGGCAATTAAAAAAATAGATTCGTCAAAATGTATCGATGCTTCATGTAATCAGAGGAAGGATGGAAAATATGCAATTTCCTTTACATTGATGGATCGAAAACAGGAAGATGTTTTCATAACAATGGCAGGAGATATTATCGAGTATTCCAATGTAGAAACTGATGATATTGCATTGCTTAAAGTATTGCGCAGATATAACGCATGGTTAAAACTATTAGACCATAAAAGCAATGCGGTATTAGGTAGTAATACACAGAAAGGTCTCATTGGAGAGTTGTTGTTCCTGAAGGAAAAAATAGAAAATGGAATGCTACCGTCTGTTGCTTTAGCAGGCTGGGTTGGTTCAGAAGGAGCAGATCAAGATTTTGTATATGCAGATTGTTGGCATGAGATTAAATCTACAGGTGCTTCATCTTCAGAAATATCAATTTCTTCTGTTGAGCAATTAGATAGAAATGATGAAGGAGAATTGGTTATTTATCGTATCGATAAATGTGCACCGGATCAACCAAAATCATTCACGTTATATGGATTGGTTCATGAGGTAATAGAGTTGATTTCACGACACGGCGAAAATCCAGATGAGCTAATATTAAAACTTGGCGCCGCAGGTTATATTGACATGAAAGAATATGATAAACAGAATTTTAGTGTGTCCTCAAAGCAAATATACACTGTAAATGAATCATTTCCGAGAATACGGAGAGTTGATGTTCCGACAGAAATAACGAATGCTGTTTATCAGATAGATATCCCTAGCATAAAAAGCTGGGAAAAGTAACGAAAATGGGAGGATGTTAGCATGGATTCTACCGAATTTAAAAAAGATTTTATAGAGAGTATAAAAACTGCTGCAGCAGTTACAGGAGAAGGGTCATGTGCATCCTTTGTAGATAATATGGCGCAGTATCTAATTGATGCTGAGGCGTTATCAGATTTCACACCGTCTTTTTATAAAGGCAAAAGTGGGCGTAGTAATTATAGAGTAGACGGTTATGTATACGATGAATTCGATAATACGATGAATCTTATTATTGCGGATTTTGATGGTAATGATTTGGAACGCCGACTTACCGGAACAGCTGCGAATAAGGATTTTGGCTTGCTTATGAAATTTCTTGATGCAGCATTGACAACTAATTTATATCAAGAAATAGAGATGAGTACACCATGTGCAGACTTAGTAGATCTTTTAAGGTATAACAAAAAGGCGATTCGTAAATATCGTTTTCTTGTATTTACCGATGCAGATCTGAGTGCTGCTATAAAGACCGTAGAAATTGATGACTATAATTCTATTCCGGTAGAAGGTCAGATATGGGATATTGATCGTTTGTTCAGAGTCTGTTGTTCAGAGCAAGGCCGTCAGATTATTGAGATTGACTTTAAGGAATATTGTGGTGAAGGTATTCCGTGTATAGAAGCTAGCTCAGCGTCTACAGAACAGTACAGTAGCTATCTGGGAGTAATTCCTGGAACTGTTTTGGCTGATATATATGACAAGTATGGAAGTAAACTTTTGGAGGGAAATGTAAGATCATTCTTATCTACTAAAGTGGCGGTCAATAAGAAAATAAGAGGGACTATCTTGAACAATCCGCAGATGTTTTTTGCGTTTAATAACGGTATATCAGCAACTGCAATGGATGTTGAGATAGAGGATACAAACCATGGAAGATTTATCACCTTTGTTAGAGATTTTCAGATTATTAATGGTGGACAGACAACGGCCTCTATTTCAAATGCAAGATATAAAGACAAAGCAGATTTGTCATCTATTTTTGTGCAAATGAAATTGACTTCAATTGATGAATCAACACCAGAAGAGTCAGACGAGTTGATCAGAAATATTTCTAGATCATCAAACAGTCAGAATAAGGTTAGTGATGCAGACTTTTTTGCATCTCATCCATTTCATCGTCGTATGGAACAAATATCAAGACACTTATTTGCACCGGCATCTGAAGGTGCACAGTATGAAACGAAATGGTTTTATGAAAGAGCAAGAGGACAATATCTGCAAGAGCAAATGCGCTTGACACCTGCAAAGAAAAAACAATTTGAGTTGCAACATCCTAAAAATAAGGTAATTAAGAAAACAGATCTTGCAAAGGTTCAGAATACATGGAGAGGATTCCCTCAGGTTGTAAGTAAGGGTGCGCAGACCAATTTTAATTCGTTTGCAGAGTACATTGATGAGCAATGGAATGCAAATGAGGAGCAGTTTAATGAGAGATATTTCCAAACTACTGCAGCCTTGATTCTTTTGTTCCAATATTTAGAGAAGACTATACCAAAACAGCCTTGGTACGAGGGTGGATACCGTGCAAATATCATATATTACACATTGGCACAATTTAGAAGATTGTTACATAGCCAATATCAAGGACAAGAACTTGATTTGATGTTGATATGGAATAGGCAGAGTGTGCCCGAACAAGTGGGTACAGTTTTAATAGCATTGGCAGAGTTGGTCCTTTTGCGAATAACGGATCCGTCAAGAAAAGTCGCAAACGTTACTCAGTGGTGTAAGAGAAATGATTGTTGGGAAGATGTAAAGAAGATACATATTGATATTCCTGAAGATATTGAGAATTGTTTAATTACTATCGATGAACAGAAGGCTGCACAGAAATCCGCTAAGAAAGAGCAAAAGGTTGTAAATGAAATTCAGGCACAGACAACGGTTGTTAATTGTCCTGTAGAAATGTGGATGCGATTATCGGAGTTTGTTGTTAGAAATCATATGGTTACACCTACTGATGTGTCTGCATTAGCGATTGCATGTAAAATGCCTGCTAAAATACCAAATACATATCAATGCAAACGCTTACTGGCATTGTTGCGCAAAGCCTCCGAAGAAGGCTTTAATACTGAAGCGTAAGATGGAGGAACTATGTTTAATACAATAGATTTGTTTGCAGGTGCCGGGGGATTGAGCCTGGGATTTATGCAAACAAAAAAATTCGATATAAAAGTTGCATATGAATTTAATCCTGCAATGCAGGAAACCTATAAGAAAAATCATCCGGGAGTAGCTGTATTTGGTGATGTTAGAGATGCTAACTATGCAGAAATAAAAGAAAAATATGGCGATATTGATGTTGTGATTGGAGGACCGCCTTGTCAGGGATTTTCTAATGCAAATAGGCAAAAGAATCATGCAATTAGTCAGAATAATTCCCTGGTGAAACAGTATATTAGAGCAATCTTGGAATTAAGACCAAAAGCATTCGTAATGGAAAATGTGAGTATGCTTAGATCGGATGTTCACAGATTCTACTTATGTGAGGATGACCTAGAATTAGTGGATAGCAATGTGATTGAAACTGCTAATACGGAGTTGGTTTTACTGGATGCTGAGTTTATGTTTGATGGGGCGATTAATGTTGTGCAGTCTGAGCAAGAAATTGCTCGATATAAATGGGATGATTTTGATTATCTCGAATTGAACGTCATCTATAAAGCGTCTAAGAATGTAACCAAATTTAAAGATGTATTGGAAAAGCACAGACCGCGTTTGATAAAAATATCAGAAAAGCACACCGAGCGAAATGAAGATGATTTCATTATCAACGCTGATAGTGTTGCGTTTAATGCAATGCTGGATTATTACGCTGGAAAAATAGAAGAATCTCAGATCAAGACACTAATTGAACCGGCAATTATGTACCAAAGAATGATAAGTAAGGCGCAGGAAATATTTGAAAACGATATTGTGGTCGATAGCTATACCGACAATAAAGGACTGATAGCTAATATACGTTCATATGCAGTTTTTGATTATTTAAAGGCAAAGCTAAAGGGGGCCAATGATGACGACGGATATGCAATTTCGGCAGATGTTCTTTCTGCAACTCAATTTGGAGCTCCGCAAAAAAGAATGCGTTTTGTAGTAATGGGTATTCGTAAAGATATTACTGATGAAGTGAAACTTCCGGAAGGAAAATTTAAAGATGGTCCATATAGGACAGTTGCGGACGCGATTAAAGATTTAGAAGATATTGAGCCGGTCTATAATGTATCTGATGATAAAAATGGCATAAAGCTACAAGCTAAAACTGATTTAAGTGATTTGGCTCAGGCACTTCGTGATTCTAAGATATTGCATAATCATATTATAACGAAAACGACACCAACAGCTATGGAGCGTTTTAAAGCGTTAGATCAGGGACAAAATTTTCATTCCTTATCTGATGAAATGAAAACAAACACTTATACAGATGTTACAAGAACCCAGAACACGATCTATCTTCGTTTAAAATACGATGAGCCGTCCGGTACCGTTGTCAATGTGCGTAAATCAATGTGGGTGCATCCTACAAAAGACAGAGCAGTAAGTATAAGAGAAGCAGCTCGTTTGCAGACCTTCCCGGATAGTTTCGTTTTTTGTGGAACAAAGGATAAGCAATATCAGCAGGTAGGAAATGCGGTGCCGCCTATAATGGCAAAAGCTATAGCAAAGAAATTAGCTAACCAGCTTAATAAAGCATTATCAAAGAACTAAGGAGATACTTATGAGCCGAAGAGCATACTATTTTAATTCTATAACCAACTTTATATTAGAGGATGATGAGTCTGTTCTCGGTCAATTATTGATTAATGACGAGTTTGAGACTACCGATCTCCAAAAGATGGCTTGGAGATCGGAGATTCAAATTTTAAAGGAACAATTAGTCAAATTTTCTCAAGGTGACATTATTTTCGAATATACCATACCAAGAATGGGACACAGAGTAGATGTGATATGCATAATAGAGGGAATTATTTTTCTCCTAGAGTTTAAAGTGGGAGATAAAGAGTACAAGAAAACTACCACAGATCAGGTGATGGATTATGCATTGGATTTGAAATACTTTCATGATAAAAGTAGGGCAAGGTATCTTGTTCCGATCAATGTTTCAACGAAGGCGGCAGAGAAACAGAATGAATATTACTGTATGGCAGATAATATTTATAACACTCTTTTTTGTAATGAAGACAATATTGGCAGTACTATTCGAAAAACTATTTCGATAATTAATGACACGTCATTATCTGCACTGGAGTGGATAAATTCAAGATACGCTCCTACACCGACCATCATTGAAGCTGCGCAAGCATTGTATAGAAAACATGGTGTTGAAGATATTTCTAGGAATGATGCTGGTGCAAAGAATTTAACGATAACAACAGAGGCAATTTCTAATATAATTGATCAGTGTAAGATAAACAACGAGAAAGCTATATGTTTTGTTACAGGAGTCCCTGGTGCTGGAAAAACACTTGCTGGCTTGAATATAGCAAACGAACGTCATCATTTTAATGAAGATGAACATGCTGTTTTTCTTTCGGGAAATGGTCCACTGGTTGATGTTTTGCAAAATGCGCTCGCAATAGATCGCGCGGATAGAGAAGGCATAACTAAGAAAAGTGCCCTTCGAGAAACGAAAGCCTTTATTCAAATTATTCATAAGTTTAGAGATGAGGCTTTGACTACGGATATGGCACCAGTAGAGAAGGTTGCAATTTTTGATGAGGCTCAAAGAGCATGGAATAAAGAGTCGCTCACTGATTTTATGAAGCGGAAAAAAGGGATACCCGATTTTAATCAGTCAGAACCTGAATTTTTGATTAGCATTATGGACCGACATAGAGATTGGGCCGTTATAGTTTGTCTTGTAGGTGGTGGACAAGAAATATATAATGGAGAAGCAGGAATTCAGGATTGGTTTGAAACTTTGGCAGATAATTATCCAGACTGGAGGATATATCTGTCGGATAAAATTACAGATACAGAATACGTAGGAAAATCAGATATCTCGACATTATTGCATGGACGAGAGTATTACTGCATTTCCGATTTGCATCTAGGGGTTTCGTTACGCTCGTTCAGAAGCGAAAAATTAGCTCTTTTTGTGAAACTGTTGTTAGATGAAAGGGCGGAAGAAGCTCAAAATGTTTATTGCGAGCTTAAACAATCATATCCGATTTTTCTGACACGAGATTTTGAAATTGCAAAAAAATGGGTGAAAGATCAGGCTCGTGGAACAGAAAGATATGGACTTTTAGCAAGCTCAGAAGGAAAAAGATTGCGAGCTGAAGGTATATGGGTTCCATCAGATATAAATCATATAGGGTGGTTTTTGAATGGAAAGGACAATGTTGACTCATCGTATTACTTAGAAGTGGCGGCGTCTGAATTTAAAGTGCAAGGTTTAGAGGTTGATTATGCAATACTAGCATGGGATGCTGATTTTAGATATACGACTGAAGGTTTTGATTATTTCAAGTTCAGAGGCACGAAGTGGAATCATGTCAATCAGGAACAAAGGCAGAGATACCTAAAAAATGCTTATCGAGTTTTGCTAACCAGAGCAAGACAGGGATTGATTATATATGTTCCTGAAGGTTCAGAAGAAGATCCATCAAGAAACAGAGATTATTATGATAAAACTTTTCAATATTTGAAGAGCGCTGGAATGGAAGAAATCTAAGGGGTGATATTTTGAAGGATACAAAATATGAAGATTTAAATAAAACATTAGCAGCAGTTGGGAAAGCTGTATTTGTAAATTTCTATTATGACTTTAAGGATTTTTCCATTCCGAGTGATGAATTAGCAAAAAAGATTTATTCCGAGAATCCGGGTTCAAAATCGACAAGTCAGAATTTCCGAATACCTAGAGCAAGGCACATATTTGAGTTGGGTCAGGAACAAGATGCATTGCGAATTATCATTGATAGCAAACGTGTTGATGCACAAGCGATAGAAAAGGCAAAAAAAGTTCTTGATAAAGAGACTAAGATGGATAATTTTTTAGTTGAGTCTGTAGAAGAACGACAGTTTATAGAGTGCTTTAATAAGGATTTCCAATATGATAATAGTCCCAAATCAGCTCCTGCGAAAGTAGAAAGAACGCAGTGTATATATCCTCGAAAAAAAGAGGTGTCCAAAAATGCATTGAGATATGCCAATTATTTATGTGAAGTAGATAGCAATCATTTTGTATTTAAAAGAAAGAATAGCCAAAACAATTATACTGAGCCGCATCACTTGGTGCCATTATCTGCGTATTGTGATTTTCCAAATGTTGATTTAGATCGAGAGCAAAATATCGTGTCTCTTTGTAGCAATTGTCATAACCTCTTGCATTACGGTGCTACATACAAAGATATACTATATGGTTTATATCTTCAAAGGAAAGAACTTTTAGCGCAGATAGGAATAGTGATATCTTTTGAACAGCTATTAAGTTACTATTAAGTATATTAATTTTGCTACAGAAATCGAATTTCAAACGAATTTCAAAACTTATTTTTTACTGATAGAACTTGAACTAACGAGAATGGTTATCAGTTTAGTCTATGATAATCAAGGTCGAGTGCATGGGAATTACACAGTTCTAAAGCTTGTGAAAGTGCCGTTGACCTATCCCCTGCACACGAAACCGCCAGGGTTGAGGCAACGGGAATTGCTGGCTGCTGAAGTCGTCACTATAATAGTAAATACAAAGAAAAACGCTGACCACTTCCCTGTTGCAAACGAGGTTTAGACAGGGAAATGGAAAGCAATAGTGTAGGTACATTTTGGATTGTAAAAACCGTGGATATGTTTCCGAGAACGAACGGAAATTGGTTGAAGGATTGGCGCAATCTAAAATATGCCGACATCAATCAGGGCCAATCGAGCCATGTTGAGACGGTAGTATTGCTTTCCAAACTTAAGACGAAAAAACATGTCGACATAGAATTGCAAGCCGATGAGTTGGATTTAACTTCTTCAGAGTGTAAAATAACTTACAACAATATAAAACAATATGTTTTTGATAAGTACGGATTTAAGGTTTCGAACTTATATATAGCACAGGTAAAAGAAAAGTGTGGAATTAGAGAAAGAGAAAATTATAACAAATCTAAAAATAATGCTTCAAGACAACCAAGTTGTCCAATAGAAAAAGAAGAGGCAATCAAAGATGCGTTTAAATATTTTAAGATGATTTAGTGGGATAAAAGGGTTTTAAATAGTAGAGGTGTAATAATGGCTAATATTGAAAGTATTAAACAAAAAATACTACAACTGGATGCAGGTTCATTTCAAAATCTTTGTGATTCTTATTTATATAAAATAGGCTATCCGAGTATAGTATCTCTTGGTGGAGAAGCAGGTACACGAAAGACCACTTTAGGTACACCTGATACTTATTTTGTTGCATCAAATGGAAAGTATGTTTTTGTTGAATACACAACTCAAAGGACAAACTTATTCGCAAAAATTAGGGATGACCTTGAAAAATGTCTTGATACAGCAAAGACAGGTGTTCCGCATGATAAAATCTCTGAAATTATTTATTGCCATACTTCATCAAACCTTACACCCTTTCAAGATAGTGAAGTAAAAAACCTATGTGAAGATGTTGGAGTTAAGCTTACAATTATTGGAATTGATAAGCTTGCAGAAGATATATATCTTTTTCATCATAATCTTTCACGTGATTTTTTAGGAATATCAATAAGTACGGATCAAATTCAATCATATGATGAATTTGTTAATAGTTACAACTCAAATAGAATGGCTGCTCCAATTGATACTAAATTTTTATTCAGAGAAAAAGAATTTCAAGATATTGGCGATGCTTATCTGAAAGTGGATGTTGTTATACTCAGTGGTTTGGCAGGCACGGGAAAAACCCGTTTAGCTTTGCATTATGTAAAAAATCATCCAGATACTAAGAATGAAAAGACCTACTGTATTCACAGTAATGCATTACCAATATATGAGGATTTGAAACTTTTTTTAGACAGACCGGGAAACTATTTTCTTTTTATCGATGATGCAAATCAATTGTCAGGACTGCAGCATATTATCCGTTACGTTAGTATGAAACCAGAGGGATATAATGTAAAAATACTTATTACAGTGAGGGATTATGCACTTCAAAAAGTAATAAACGATGTTCGAGAAATCACTTCGTATGAAATTGTGAATGTAAATGTATTTTCAGATAACGAGATTAAGGAATTACTTAAAACTTCATTGGGCATTTTGAATCAAGACTATCAAGAACGAATTATAAGAATTGCAGAAGGAAATGCTCGTATTGCTATACTTGCTGGGAAGGTGGCATGCAGTTCAAATCGTTTGGAGTCTATTGATGATGTGTCACAATTATATGAAGATTATTATGGCGCTGCTTTAGAAGATAATCAATTACTTGTTAACAAAGATATGTGTATAACTGCTGGTTTAATTGCTTTTCTGGAAGCAATTCATTTAGAACGCATTGATGCACTTCTACCGATTTTACAGGAAAAAGGGTTAAGTCGAGATAGTTTTATTGAAAATATACGTATGCTTCACGAGCAAGAAATTGTCGATCTTTGTAATGATAAAGCTGTTCATTTCTCTGAGCAATGTTTGTCTAATTATTTATTAAAATATGTTTTCTTTGATAAAAAATTACTTAGTTTGTCGGAAATGATTAAAACTTGTTTTTCAAGCTACAGAGAGAGAACTATCTCTTCCGTTAATACGCTACTTAATATTTTTAGAAATAAAGTTCTTTTAAATTTTGTGGAGAAAGAAATAAAGTTATTATGGGATAACTTATCAGCAGAAAAATCGCCAATCTTCTTTGAATTTGTAAAAGTCTTTTTTCGTATTAATCCTACGGAAACACTTTTGCTTTTACAAAATGAAATTGAGTCTGAAGAAAGAGTGATTTGTGATTGGAGCGATATAGATACTGAAAAAGGAAAAAACTATCAGTATGTAGAAAACGATATTATTAAAATTCTCGGTGGATTTGCAGATATGACTGATTTGCCAACAGCCTGTGATTTGTTCTTTCAATATTATCTAAAGCGACCAGATTTATTTATGGAATTTTATCATGCAGTTAATACATATTTTGGCATTCACAGGGATTCTGTGTACTATGATTTTTACACTCAAATAACTTTTTTTGAAAAAATGAAAGAATATTCAGAAGACTGGAATGAAGAACTTATTGTTAGATTCTTTTTGCAAATAGCGGAAGAATTTTTGAAATTACATTTTTCCCCAGCAGAGGAAAGACGAAAAAATATAGTAACCATATATCAAATTCCATTAGTTATGTCTGAAGGTGTTGAAAAATATCGAAATTTAATTTGGGAATCTTTATCTTCTTTGTGTGAAATTGAAAGATATAGAGTAAAAGTTAGAAAAATTCTCAGTTCTTATGGTGACATTATCGAGGACGGAAGCATTCCCGTTTTGCAATTTGATTTAAAATATATCAAATTAATTTTGAAGTCAAATTTTTTGCCAGATAAATTAGAAAATTGTCTTTTGGCGGAAAAAATAGTGCAAGTTCTTAGTATCGTAGATTGTTCTTGTGAATCCTTGTTTTCTGAATATTTTGAAGGAGAGAGCTTTCAATTATATTGTCTTCTTAAAGGACCAGATTACAAAATAGAAGTTGCTTACGAAGAACGTGAAAAACTAAAGCAGAAATCAATTAATCAATACACTTCCAATTGTGATTTAGAAATGTTTAAGAAGCTAATCGATGTTTGTAGTGATATTTCTGAATTTGATGCTCATTCATCTTGGAAGGTTGGTGAAGGATTAGGTATTGCTTTTGATGCTATTTCTGATAAAAAAGATTGCTATGTTGATGCAATTAAATATTATATAAAAAATGATACACCAATCAATTTACATCCATATCATTTAGTAGATACTCTATTTTCCTTATTGTCCGATTTGGAAGTGCATGAAATTATTATTGGTGAAGAGTATAGTCAGAAAAATGTTTGGGTATATGCATATTATCATGAATTACCGCCAGAATTAATTACAGAAAAACATCTACATGGGCTTTATGCCTTTTTGAAAGATACTTCTGATGGAGATATTACTTCATCATCAATGCGTGATGTGGATTTTCTTGAGAAGTATAATGTAATAGATGAACTAGCATTAATAGAAGGTTGCAAAATTATTTTGACAAAAAAAGAATATTCCCTCTTTATAGTGGATATTTATTTTGGTTTGTTATTTAATTGTTATCATAATACACCAAAGGAAGTGATTCAAAAATTTAATTGTAATTTAGAATTGCTTGAGGAAATATATTGTACATTGTTGTTATATGATAATCATCATGATTATGATGGACAATTTTTGAAGGAAATATATTCGGTTAGATCTTCTATACTGGACAAGTATATAGACTATTTAATAAATAGGGACTCTTTTAGAGACAATCAAGAAAGGCATTGTTGCTTTTTTGATTTGGACGATTTTGTAGAAATATATAATAAAATTTTTGAGCAATTGATAAGAAACTGCCAATATTCTACGTTGTCAGTACCGTATTTTTTGGAATCTTTATTATTGCCAAAACAAAATGAGAAAAAGTTGTTAGAAAGACAAGATATGTGGATTCGGCAATGTATTCAACGATTCTGTGATGATGAAACAAAAATGTATTGCCTATTTTCAGTTGTGTCAAAATTAGAGTTCGAAAGAAAAAAAGAGTATATAGTGCTCTTTCTTGAGAATAATCCGTTGTTTGAAGACTTTGAAAGGGTACCATTAATACCTACTTCATGGAGCTGGTCAGGCAGTGCAGTACCTATGTATTCAGCTTGGATTGAATTTCTCGAATCATTGTTACCGAACTGTATAGGTTTAAAGTGGATAAAACATAAAAACTATATTGAAACAAAAATTGGTTATTTAAAAGAGCGAATTGAATCGGAGCAAATAGATGAAATCTTAAGAGGATAATTCATAAATATAAAAGTAGAAAGGAAATCAAATGGCAGAGAAAAGTAAAGATGATTTAAACATTACAGACAGTGAAATCATCATATATCAAACAGAAGATGGACAGACTACAATAGATGTAAAATTTGAAGATGAGACAGTTTGGCTTACACAGGCACAATTATGTGAACTCTATCAAACCAGTAAATCTAATATCAGCGAGCATATTAAGCATATTTTTGAAGAGGAAGAGTTAGATGAAAAATCAGTTGTTCGGAAATTCCGAACAACTGCAGCTGATGGAAAAAGCTATAATACAATACACTATAATCTTGATATGATTATATCTCTTGGATACAGGATAAAATCTAAAATTGCCACAAATTTTCGTCGTTGGGCTACCGAACGCCTTAAAGAGTATATGATAAAAGGCTTTACAATGGACGATGAACGACTGAAAAATCTGGGTGGCGGTAATTACTGGAAGGAGTTATTAGACCGCATTCGGGATATTCGTTCCTCTGAAAAGGTTATGTATCGTCAAGTGCTTGATTTGTATGCAACAAGTGTTGACTATAATCCTAAGAGTAGTGAGTCTATTGCATTTTTTAAGATAGTACAAAACAAATTGCACTATGCAGCACATGGTCATATAGTAGCGGAAGTTATATATGAGCGTGCAGATGCAAGTCAGCCTTTTATGGGATTAAAAAGTATTTCTGGTGATTTTCCTGCACTAAAAGATATAAGTATTGCAAAGAATTATCTTAATGATAAAGAATTGAAAATTCTAAATAATATCGTATCGGGTTACTTTGATTTTGCAGAAATTCAGGCTATGCGTCATAATCCTATGTATATGGCAGACTATGTGGAGCATCTGGATAACGTTTTAAGAACTACGGGTGAAAATGTATTGCAGGGGGCGGGAACAATTAGTCATGCACAGGCAATCGAGAAAGCAACAGAAGAGTATAGAAAATATCAAGTACAGAACTTGTCACCGGTTGAACAGGACTATTTTGAAAGTATTAAAAATATTCAAAGCACAGTTAAAAAGAACAGTAAGAAATAAAGAAAAAATGTTTTGCCACATAGATGACGAAATTAAAGGGAGTTTTTAGATACTAGTGCAAATATAAGTTTGGACAAAGATACTCATGTTGAGAGTGTAGTATTGATGTCAAGGGTACATAAATAAAGTGTAGAAATAACCTGAAAACAAGCACTTCCCACGGTTTTAGGTTTAGCAGCCTACCGGAAGTCCTGCCACAGATTTTTCTTCTGAGGAACATATCCCCTGCCTTTATCCATAGGGGCGAGTTGACAGGATGAAAACAGGGGTGAGTTGTGAAGATAGGATTGTTATGAGGGTAGGTTGAGTGGACAAGATGGTTGAACCAGGCTAATTACCATGAACGAAAAACAAGACAATGATAATTAGGCGTAAGAGAGGAAGTGAAACTCTATGCCGGAAAATAAAAGGGTGCATTTTATTCCGCCTATACCAAAGTGGGAAAGGCGTGTTGGTATTTACTGCCGTGTCAGCACAAATAGTAAAGAACTTAGGCAAGGTTCACGTTATCCATGAAGAGAATGGAATAAATATTTTAACGAGAGGAGGCCTTTTAGTGTATAGAATCGAACTATCAAAGCATGTAAAAAAGGGAGATACATTATATACTCCGTATACGGATCCTAATGGGCTTGGTGCAAAATTGAACTTGTCGAGTTGGTCTCAGAATTGGCTTCCAGAGTTTTTATGGATTGGACTGATTATTTATAAGCAAGGCAGAAAAAGAGGATTAGAGAGTATATCTCACATTATTGATGAATTAAATGATTATTCAATATGTGCGCCTCAGTTTTCTATAATACATAAGATGGAACGAGAACAAAAGGAGCTTTTTTGGGCCGTTGTTCTAAAATATGTTTCAAATGATGTATTGGCTCCATTTACAATTGTAGCGACACCAGATATTGATGATGTTTTCTATAATTTATTTTTTGAATATACAATGGATATTGATGGCAGTATTTCTGAACTTTTTTCAATAATCAAAGATTGCAATAAATTTCATGATGAGCTCACAACAGATATATGTTTTGCAGTGGATTGGTTTTATGCTAAAAATGGAAGGTTGTATATTTCAAGTGAACTAGATTTATTACCAAAGGCTTTGACTTCTTATTATAATCTCGATCATTCCGATGAATTAATGAGGACATATAGACCTGCAATCAGGTCAACTTTTCAAGGATTGTGCAGCATCGATAGTAGTAAGGAATTTTCAAAACTGATGTGGGAGAGATTAGGGGAAATATCGGAATGTAATCCATTAATGATAGTGTGGGAAGGAAGTGAAGATATGACTTTCTATGAAAAGACGACAAAGGTCATTGACTATATTGCTGCGACAAATAATGATAAAAAGATGGAAGCAAAGTATGCGGTGATAATGGGGCTTACTTGCTATATTTACAAGATTTATAGAGAAATCTCCGAAAAGAATCTTCAAAACGATATAAGTGGTAGAATTCTATTTAGGACTATGGCAGAAAGTTATATCAATTTGAAATATATCATGCTACAAGAGAAAGAAATTCCTGATGTGTATAGCAGATTTAAAGCATATGGCCTTGGAAAGTATAAGCTTGTTATGGCAAAGATGAGGGAAGGAAAATATCTTGTTTCAGATGAAGCTCAGTTTGAACAGAAAATGATGGAGCTTATTGTGAATGAAGATATGGATGAAGCATTTGTTAATTTGAGTTTTGGCTATTTTGATAAAACACAGATTAATAAAAAATTCACCTTATGTGGTGAGCAGATGCTGTATGAAATCTACTATGAATATGGAACAAATTATGCTCATGGATTTTGGGGGGCTATAAGAGAATCTTCAATGCTTATATGTGATAATCCTACCCATAATTATCATGCTGTTCCAGATTATCATTCTGAACAGAACTTGAGAAGCGTGCATGATGATTGCGATATGCTTATGAAAAAACTATTTGAACTTATTTCAGAATATGTCGAACTTCCGGATTTTTATAATGCTGAATAAGTTAAGAAGGGAGTGCGTACATTGGTTGAAACAAAACATCTAAAACGTATAATGAAGGAATACCTTTCTGTTCTTGAAAAGTATGAAGACAGAATAAATAGTTTTAGCCAGGAAGATATTAAAAGATTGATAGGCGAAGCTCGTTTGTTTTGGTATCGTCAGCAAGGTTATATAGGATATTTGCTATCAAATATTGATAAAGGAGACAACGTAACATATCTATCAGGGGCTGTAAGATTAGATATAAAGAATGCAGGTCATAATGAATATGTTTTGGTTAAGGGATGTAGGATAATAAATGATCCATTAATTAAGATGTCAGCTTTTTATCATGGGACTGATGACGAAATAAACTTTAAAACTGCAAATAGATACCTGAAGGATTGTTTTTTCGATTTGCTTGCACTTTTACGGGAGTACTCCGAAGATTTTTTTGTTATTCCATTAGAAACAATAACCATTTCAGATTATGATGGATATCATAAGGTACTTGCAGGTGCAGCAGAACAAATGCTAGTGTCGCTATTTTCTAATAAATACGATTCCGTCGAAGAAATGAAGAATGACAACTCGTCATATGAGGATATAGAGAATCATTTACCTGATTGGATAAAAGAGCGATTGATATTTGATTCCTTGGAAGATAGTAAATTGTCAATAAAAGAAAAATGTGAAAATGCTCTTTATATTGGGAAACTATATATTCCATTTATGGAGTCAATGGGCGGATCATCTTTGTTTTTTATGCTGGTAACTCAACATTGTATGGGTGCAATAGCTACATTTAACTGCATGAAGAATTTAAAAATTATGCCTTATATTAGGGATGATATTGCATTTCAATATTTTGATTTGCTTTTTCATTCAAGCCTAAATGATGAATTTGTTATTTTCGATTATTTGCAAGTACTTTTGCCTTATGTGTTACAAAAGGCATTTGATTTTTCTAAATGGGATTATGAGACAATAAAGCACAAAATAGGGAACGGTGTTCTTATTGATTATATTATTGCGGAGCTAGAAATCGAAAAAGGTGGTTATCCTAGAATTGCTGATATAGTCGACAACGCAAAGAAGTATATAGAAAAAGTAGAAATGAAGTAACGAAAACCAAAACACTCAAAAATGAAATTGGAAAAATCTCATTAACATCCAATTACTTAATACGGTTTCTTAGAGTTAACAGGATGAAAACATAGGTAGGTTGTGTAGATAGGATTGTTATGAGGGTAGGATGGGTGGACAAGATGGTTGAATTCGACTAATCAACATAAACCAAAAACAAGGCTATGATAAGTAGGTGATAAAGAAGGGGTGATACTTTATGTCGGATAATAAAAGAGTGCATTTTATTCCACCCATACCAAAACGTGAAAAGCGTGTTGGTATTTATTGTCGCGTCAGCACGAACAGTGTGGAACAATTGCAAAGTCTAACGGCACAGGTATCACATTAACCAGAATAACTGCGGCAACACCCCAGTGGTTCTTGGCAGATGTCTATATGGATATCGCAACCAGTAAAACAGGTTCGTCCAGAAAAGAATTCAATCGAATGCTGGAAGATTGCCAATCTCGAAAACTGGATATTGTTATTATAAAAAACATAAGTCGATTTGGGAGAGATACTGTTGGAACATTGGACGCATTGAATCAGCTCAAAGCACTCGGAATTCGTGTGATATTTGAACAGGAAGAATTGGACACAGCGAATACAGATAGTGATTTGATTATTTCTGTGATTGAATCCGTGGCACAGGCAGAAAATGAATCCCGCAGCGAAAATATAAAATGGGGAATTAAGAATCGTGCTGCATCTGGAAAATCAAAATTATATGATAGAAAATGCTATGGGTACAAGCATGGTGCGGATGGTCGATTAGAAATTAATGAGGAAACAGCAAAGAATGTGAAGCTGGTATTCGATTTGTATCTAAGTGGATGAAGTGTTATGGGGATTATTAAAGAGTTGGAACGGAAAAAGATCCTATCACCAACCGGAAAAGAGAAATGGTGCAAAAGAACGATTGATGTTATGCTGAGTAATGAAAAATATACTGGTGATGTTAGGCTTCTAAAATCAAGTAACAGTGAGGTTCAGTATATGTCCACAGATAATAATCCGGTGATTATATCAAAGGAGATATTTGAGGCTGTGCAGATTGAGAAGGCTAGGCGGAGTAATGTGGTGAAAGATGAAGATGGTAACCGAAGAAAAGATAAAAAATATAGTTCGAAAAATAGTATTGGAGGAAACATATGACTATAGAATTTAATTTCTCTCGATTGAAAAAGGTATATTTTGATTCACTTAATTCTTATGACAAATCATTAGCTTTTGATGTGAAGATTGGAAAAGGGCAATTTTTATTTCTTATGTTTTTAGCTGAAAACGATGAAAGAGATACATTGTTTCTGTACATGCGTAACACAAAAATCTTACGCAAACTAAAAATGTACGGAAGTCATAAACGTGGAGATTTTAAAGTGTACATTTCAGATGATGTACAAGAACGAATGGTGGATGAGTTGCAATTGCTAGAAGGAAGTGGTGGATTTGAGTTTGAAGCATTTCTTGGTCAATTAAATGATGCTATTCCCTTGAATATAGATATGGATCAAAAAGTCAACATCCTTAGAAAAAACAGAGAAGTAATTAGTAAAATTGCAATTGATGATAGTGATAAGACCGTGCTAATTGGGACAAAATATTTATCAAAGGGAAAACCACAAGATAAAACATTGAGAAAATTATATATGTATACAGAAGAAAGCGAAAAAGAAATCACGGAGTTTATAAGGAATCTTAAGAAGGCAAATATGACAGTTGCATGGACAACGGAAGAACAAAGATTTAAAGCAGCCAAAATTAATTCATTGATAAATGATGTTAAGAATGGGAATAAGTAGCAGCGAGCAATAAAAATAAACAAGAGCAATGGAAGGAAATGAATGAACAACAATGCCTAAAAAGCCAATAAAAGAGACAATACACGCAAAAGGAATTGATATTGGGATATACACAAACGATTTTCAAAATGAATTTATTTCACTAACAGATATAGCGAAGTACAGAAGTGATGATGCGAACGCAACGATTTGCAATTGGATGCGAAACAGGGATACATTGGAATTTCTTGGCTTGTGGGAGAGCCTTCACAATCCGGATTTTAAACCCCTCGCATTCGAGGGGTTTAGAAACCAGGCAGGGCTAAATGCTTTTACAATGTCTCCCTCTAAGTGGATACACAATGTTGCGGCGATAGGAATTGTATCAAAATCGGGGCGTTATGGTGGTACATATGCACATTCAGTAAAGATTACCAAAGAATAAAGACGGATGAAAATAGTCGCTTGTCCTTAAACTGGAATCTCAATAGGGAAATATCAAAATTAAATTATCGTATTCATACAGATGCAATTAAGGAAAATTTGATTCCTCCAGAATTAACGAAGGAGCAGATTTCCTATACATATGCTAACGAAGCGGATATGCTGAATGTTGCTTTGTTTGGTATAACAGCAAAGCAATGGAGAGAAATGAATCCAGATAAAAAAGGAAATATGCGTGACGATGCGAACCTTAATCAGCTATTGGTATTGTCAAATATGGAAAGTTACAATGCTGTGTTGATTGAACAAGGCAAAGCACAGTCTGAGCGTTTGGTACTGCTACGTGATTTGGCAGTTAAACAGATGAAAACGATGGAATCTTTGACGATGGCAGGATTAACAATGCTCACTAAAAAAGAAGATGAGTAACAATTCTGTATTGGGGATAAAATTTTATCAATAAAATAGCCTAATCAAAAATCGTCTTTTTGAGTTGATAAGATTATTGGAAAACGCTTAAATACAGAGAAAATTCTTATGTTTCTTAAAAGTGTAGAATAGCCTAACAATCACACGTTGAGACGGTTGTACTCTTGTCCCACAAGTCACCTGATAGCTATATAGATGTAAAAGTGGAATTTGGAGAAGGTAAGGGGAAGATGCCTTTGGATGCAATTGCATAGCGGGCAAAGAAATATCAACCGAAACCGAAAATTACATATAAAATGATACAAGAGTATGTGGAAAAAACTATGGGTTTAAAGTACATACTGCATACATTGCAGAAGTGAAACGGTCGTTGGGATTAACAAAGTATGATGCCCCTAGAATTTTTGAGGTGATTTAATGAATGAAAGGATAGGTCAGATTGCAGAACAGATAATTCAATTAAATCAGAAGGCATATGAGGTTTATTTGCCATTGATTGAAAATGTGTGCAGCAGAGAGGTATCTGAAGATGAATTATCACAATTACTCGATTATTTACTGGATTTTGCATGTGATGAAAAAATATTGGTTTTGTATAAAAGGGTGTGCAGGAGATATTTGTATACGTATCCGAATTGTATTAAATTTTATGTTGAAGCATATAGGGATATGTGGGTAGATGAAGAAAAATAATTTGAATACAATCTTTAAAATGAACAGAGATTAAGTTTATAGTGTGATAAAACGAGGAGAAAGCATATGGCGAAAATTGTTAAAGAGACCATTCATGCTAAAGGTATTGATATTGGAATTTACACAACAAATTTTGAAAGCGAATTTATTTCACTGACAGATATTGCAAAATATCGCAATGAGGATGACCCAAGATTTATAATTCAGAATTGGATGCGTAATAGAAATACTATAGAATTTTTGAGCGTTTGGGAAGAATTGCATAATCCAGATTTTAACGTGTGCAATTCGAGGCGGTTAAAAACGAGGCAGGATTGAATCGTTTTGTAATGACACCAACAAAGTGGATTACACAAATGAATGCTATTGGTATTGTTTCAAAAGCGGGACGCTATGGTGGAACGTATGCGCATAGTGATATTGCCATGTCTTTTGCAACCTGGATTTCGCCTGAATTCCAGCTATATATTATGAAAGATTATAGGAGATTAAAGACGGACGAGAATAGCCGATTATCTTTGAATTGGAATTTAAACAGAGAAATTTCCAAACTGAATTACAGGATACATACAGATGCAATTAAGGATAATTTGATTCCACCGGAATTAACACCCGCACAGGTAGTGTATACCTATGCTAATGAAGCAGATATGTTAAATGTTGTTTTATTTGGCAAGACAGCAAAGCAGTGGAAAGATGAAAATCCCACAGCAAAAGGAAATATGCGAGATGTGGCAACGTTGAACCAATTGTTAGTGCATGCAAATTTGGAAAGTTATAACGCTGTTCTGATTAATCAGGGAAAGAATCAAAAAGAGCGTATGGAATTACTTCGGCAGTTAGCGGTACAACAGTTACAGACATTGGAAAAGGTAAGCCTAAATAATTTACCCACATTGGAAAACGGAATGATAGAGTAATAATGTAAGCGGAAAACTCAAAGGAAAGAAAATATCAAGTAATCATAAGTTCTACATATGAAGATTTGAAGACAGAGAGACAAACAGCAATAAGTTGCTTGCTTGATATGAATTGTATTTCAGTAGGAATGGAGCAACTTCCAGCAAGTTCATTGAGTCAATGGGAATACATTAAAAAGATGATTGATATGAGCGATTATTATCTTTTGATTGTAGCAGGGAAATATGGTTCTATTGATCCTGAGGAAAATATAAGTTATACAGAAAAAGAATATAGGTATGCTGTCGCTAAGAAAATGCCTACATTAGCATTTTTACATCAAAATATTGATTTGCTTCCTGTGATTAAAATGGGAGCAACAGATGAAGAAAGAGAAAGAGTAAGGAATTTTCATAGTACCGTTAAAAATGCGGGAAGGTTAGTAGATTTCTATTTTAATGAAGTAGAATTAAAGTACAAGATTGCTATGGCAATACCTGAAATTATAAATGATGTACCTATGTCTGGATGGGTAAGGGCTGATCAGGCAGAGCAGGCAATTGCGACAGCGAAAGATTCTAGTGGAATTCAAGATTTGCAAAATCAATTAAAAGAAATACAAAATTCTATTTTGGAAAAAGTTGAACGGACACAAATGAAATGGGAACCTATTTCTGAAGAAGAAATAGATGTGATGTTTAATGCAGAAAAAGAAGAAGTGAGAATACCAATATTATCAGAGGAAGCAAAGCAGCTTTTAATTGAGGCAACAAAAGATGCTGCCGGTCAAATATTAGTAATTGATTCGCTTGAAGGAACAGACATACAAAAATATAATAAGATAATGAATATTGATAAGATTGGTAAGTCTGTTGCCAATATGGAAAGCAGCTGTGGAGGAACTTCGAAACAATCAGTTGATAATGGCGGTTGGTAATAGAAATGAAATATTTCAACTCACTAAACTGGGATATGAAGTTTCAGAAAAAATTTAGAAGTGGCATTTTTGTGGGAATCTGGTACAACCGTCGAGACAGTAGTTCGACTGTCAAGAGTGAAATAACCCGATAAATAAAGGGTTTTTCACTCTTTTTTTGCTTCAAAAAGAGATGATTAAAAAAATCGTAAAAACACGGCTGTCATAATTTTATGAATTTTTAGGTGTTGAGCCTGAAAGGAGGGTGAAGATGTTCACGCAAAATACAGAAGTGAGGAAATGCTGCAGATTTAACTGTGAAAACATATCCAGTGACTTATGATCAATTCCAGATGATATTATGATGGAGTATAAAAAGGTGATTCTTCGACAGATTTTAATAAATGATTGCAAAGTTCAAAAATGTATTGCTATTGTGCTTACAAGTGAATATACTATAAGTAGAAGAAATACGTTTTTGAAAGGAGCGATAACTATGGCAGCAAAATCAGCAAATCTCTATGCCAGAATTGAACCAGAGGTAAAGGAGCAGGCAGAGGGAATACTTTCTGCTCTTGGCATTCCTGCATCGAATGCAATTAACATGTTTTATAAACAGATTATACTTCACAGAGGATTACCGTTTGAAGTCAAAATCCCCTCTGCAAGACCATTAGATATGAGCAATTTATCAGAAGAACAGATAAATGAAGAATTAGAGAAAGGTTATGCGGACATGAAAGCTGGCCGTACAAAGCCAGCAAGTAAGATATTTGAAGATATCCGCAAGGATTATAATTTATGATCTTTGAAATTGAGTTTTCAGAACAGGCGGATAGAGATCTTAGAAATATTTATAAGTATATTGCTTTTGAACTTCAGCCCCCAGAAAATGCGGCAGGTCAGCTTAACCGACTGGAGGAGAGCATCATGGGACTTAACCAGATGCCGGAGCGTTTTCTTGGATACGAAAAGGAGCCGTGGCACAGCCGAGGCCTGCGCATCATGCCTGTAAATAATTACTGTGTGTTTTACATTCCAGATGCAGGGAATGCTGTCGTTACCATAATTCGTGTAATGTATGGTGGTCGAGATATTGACACACAATCAAACAAATACACGAAGCAGTAAGCGAAAGACAAATTAGAATTTATGGAGGTGACAAAATGGAAGTAAATAAAACAACGATTGTCGAAAAGACAGTAAAATCTGGAGTAACATTTGGAAGTGCTTTAGCTATGGCTATTAGTTATACGGTTTATGTCATATATTTCATATTACGTTACTAAACCGAGGGGTATCAGATGAACACAATATTATGGATTTTGATTGGAATAGCAATTTTATGTGCAGGTATTGCAATATGTTCTGGCACAAAGAAGAGAAAGTAAATTAGAAGCTGTAAATCCTTCTGGTAATATGTCAAGAGGAAAATTGAAATTAAACAGAGGAAATCGTAAAGAGATGATACAAAAAGATGCACTAAAAAGAGGTTCATATAAAGAAATCGTTTTCAAAGACTATTCAACTATATATAAAATTCCACCTTGGCACTCATTATGTTACATGCACAGGATCATTTGATGAATGCGATTCTAATGAAGGATATGGCAAATTCGATTATAAAGCTGAATTAGAAAGTAGCAGCTATGAAATAAACAATACTGCTGCAGGAAAATAAGATGAGGAGGCCGGCTTAGAAACTTTCTACCAGTGCTCTTCATCTTTTTCCCATAAACTGAATGAATTGGGGCTGTAACGAGTAAGCAGACTTAAAAATCGAAAAAGCACTCATCCAGATATTGGGTTCTTTCTAAACTTTGGGTATATCCAAAGTTTAGAAAGAACCACTTTTTGTATAAATGTCTCTCATCTATATTTCTTTAACTTAATGACATTGGATTCGTCTCTGATTTTTTAGTTTATTAAGCTATATAAAATGAGGGATTTATCGAAAATTTGTTAAATAAAGTTTGATATAACTTTTAAGCATATCAAACAATTCATAATAAGTATTTGATATAATGCTTGCAAAGTAGTATGTTATTAGTAGATAAAGAAAGAGGTAGAAAACATGAAAGATAATTATATTTTTAAATTGGCTGAAACAGTACAAAGGGAAAGTGTTACCTATAAAAACAGATATGGATTCGTTGTATCTGGAGAATTATATACACAAAAAGATATGAATCAATCAAAGAAGTACCCTGCGTTGATTGTAGGCGCGCCCTATGGAGGTGTAAAGGAACAAGGCCCTGGTGTTTATGCGAATGAATTAGCACAGAGAGGATTTATTGTATTGACCTTTGATCAAACGTTCATGGGAGATTCAAATGGCGAACCAAGACATGTATCATCACCTGAGATATTTACTGAAAATTTTAGTGCTGCCGTTGATTATCTAGGTTTACTGAAGAATGTGGATAGAAATAAAATAGGTGTCATTGGTATTTGTGGTTCAGGTGGATTTGCTTTATCAGCAGCACAGGTGGATACTAGAATCAAAGCTGTCGCAACCACCAGTATGTATGATATTAGCTTTTCTACACGTGGAAAAGACCTGATGAGTAAAGAAGATTTGTATACTCTGAAAGATAAACTTTCTCAGCAGAGATGGACGGACGCAGAAAATGGATATCCTGAATATATACCAGGTTTTCCATTAGAACCAGCACAATCGATTCCAGAAGGATTGGATGCTACAGATGAAATCTGGTTTAAATTTTACGGAATGGAACGTGGACATCATCCTCATGCTAGAGGTGGATTCACTACCACGAGTTCTATGCCATTTTTGAATACAAGGTTGTTGAATTTTATAGATGAGATATCGCCAAGACCAGTTTTATTTATCGTAGGAGATCAAGCACATTCTAAATACTATAGCAAATTTGCTTATGAAAAGGCTGTAGAACCTAAAGAATTTTATGTTGTGAAAGATGCTGATCACATAGATCTGTATGATAGAGTTGATAAAATACCTTTCGATAAGATAACAGATTTTTTTGAAAGGTCTCTATAAAGGTGGAATATGAATATCATTATATTCAATGGTAGCCCTCATCCTAATGGAAATACAAATGCAATGGTTACAGCATTTGTTGCAGGTGCAAAAGAAAATGGACATAAAATTGACGTAGTTAATGTCTGTCAAAAAAACATAGCCGGCTGTCTAGCCTGTGAATATTGTCATAAGGCAGGCAAAGGAAACTGTATTCAAAAAGATGATATGCAAGAAATCTACCCTCTTTTGAAAGAAGCTGAAATGATAATTTTGGCATCTCCTGTATACTATCACAGTTTTACGGGACAACTTCAATGTGCGATCAATCGTATCTATGCTTTAGATAAACCACAAAACCTAAGAAAAGCGGCATTAATTTTAAGTTCAGGCAGTGATGAGGTATACGATGGCGCCATCTATGAATATCAAAAGTCATTTTTAGAATATCTAAAACTAGAAGATATGGGTATTTTTACAGCATTTGATAAACAGAATAAGTCAGAAGAAATACTAAATAAAATGAGAGACTTTGGAAAGTCAATTATAAATATAAAAGAGGAGGTAACAGAATGTTAGGAAATTTTAGTTATGTAAATCCAACCAAGCTATACTTTGGAGAAGGATCCCTTGCAAGATTAAAGGAAGAATTACCCAAATATGGTAAAAGGGTTATGCTTATTTATGGTGGTGGCTCTATCAAAAAGAACGGAATTTATGATGAAATCATAAAAATATTGACAACTCAAGGAAAAGAAGTGTTTGAAGATGCTGGAGTAATGCCAAATCCTACAATTGAGAAACTTTATGAAGGCTGTAATGTTGCAAAAGAAAATAAGATTGATTTCATTCTAGCAGTTGGAGGCGGGTCTGTCTGTGATTATGCGAAAGCAGTATCGGTATCCGCTAATTGTGATGAAGATCCATGGAAGAAATATTATTTAAATATGGAAGATGTTGATTGTGATATCATCCCTGTAGGCTGTGTGCTTACTATGGTAGGTACTGGATCAGAAATGAATGGTGGTGCAGTTATTACAAATCATGAGCAGAAATTAAAAATTGGTCATGTGTTTGGTGAAAATGTATTTCCTAAGTTTTCAATTTTAGATCCGACATATACGTATACTTTGCCCAAATACCAGATGATTTCCGGTATTTATGATATATTCAATCATATCTGTGAACAATATTTCTCTGGAGAAGACGACAACGCAAGTGATTATATCAGTGAAGGACTGATGCGTTCTGTTGTTCACTCTTCATATATTGCATTGAAAGATTCTAAGAATTATGAAGCTCGCAGCAATATCATGTGGACAGCAACTTGGGCTTTAAATACGTTAATTGCAAAAGGAAAAACAACAGATTGGATGGTTCATATGTTGGGACAAGCTGTTGGGGCATACACCGATGCGACTCATGGCATGACACTATCCGCTGTTTCTATGGCTTACTACCGTCATATCTGTCCATACGGTCTAGAAAAGTTTGTGCGTTTCGCAATAAATGTATGGAATATTACACCAGATGGTAAAACACAGGAACAAATCGCTGAAGAAGGACTTTCTGCAATGGAAACATGGATGAAAGAACTTGGATTGGTTATGAATATCAAAGAACTAGGCGTTAATGAGAATATGTTGAATGGACTTGCAGATAGTACAATCATTATGGAAGGTGGATATAAGGTTCTTTCTCATGATGAAATTTTGAGAATATTCAAAGAAAGCATGTAAGTACATCTATAATGGATGTAATGTTTATGAATAAAGAAATTAGGAAACATATGACAACATTATTTCAGAGTAAGAGAAAAATCACTCTCAAAGGTAAGCTAAAAGCTGTTTGGAAATTGAGCATTCCAGCTATTCCAGCACAGCTTACTTCCATCATTATGCAGTATATTGATACTGCAATGGTAGGCGGATTGGGTGCTGATGCTTCCGCTTCGATTGGTATCGTATCCACCAGTACATGACTATTGGGTGGACTATGTATTGCGGCGGCATCTGGCTTTTCTGTACAAGGAGCACAACAGATAGGCGCAGGTGACAACAAAAAAGCACGTTTGATTTTAAAACACAGATTATTGATAACTATAAGCTTTTCTATTTTTTCTAACGATATTTGGAATCAGCGTTAGTACTTCCCTACCTAGATAGTTGGGAGCATCGAATGATATTTATAAAAATGCATTCCTTTATTTTTTAGTTTATGTAGCCTTACCTGCTCAACAATTAAATGTATTATCAAGTTCCATGTTACAATGCAGTGGCAACATGAAAGTTACTAGTATACTAAATGCTATCATGTGTGTCTTGGATTGTTATTTAATCTAATTCTAATACGATTCTATGGTGTACTAGGGGCGGCTATTGGAACAGCTTTATCACAGATCATTATTGGCAGTTGGATGTTTTGGTTTGTCTGTTCATTCTAAAGTTCTAAAAATCAATATCTCTGGGAAATTTTCTATAGATAGATCTATCGTAAAAAATGCCATTTACATAGCTTTTCCTATGGCTTTAGAGCATACTGCTGTTTGTGGCGCCATGATTTGCGTAACACGTATCATTGCTCCATTAGGTACCATCGCTATTGCAGCGAATTCTTTTGCGGTTACAACAGAAAGCCTGTGTTATATGCCTGGATATGGTATAGCAACAGCAGCTACGACTTCAAAGTATAGGAGCAAATGAAAAAGAACTTGCAAAAAGCTATTCTAATATTGCTATATTGTTTGGAGCGCTACTTATGACAGGTATCGGTTTATTGATGTACGTTGACTGTCCTTTTCTTTTTCAGATGTTAACCTATGATCTACGAGTACAGAAACTAGTAACGGAAGTGTTAAGGATAGAGTCATTTGCCGAACCACTTTATGCTGTATCAATCGTAGCATCAGGAGCTCTTAGGGGTGCAGGAGATACCTTCATACCAAGTATCATGAACTTGGTCAGCATATGGTGAGATCGTTTGACACTATCCCTTATACTTGTAAAAGGATGGGGATTACATGGTGTATGGTTTGCTATGTCCAGTGAACTATGTATACGTGGATTGCTTCTACTATATCGTCAACAGAAGGGCAACTGGTTAAAGAATTTCTAGAGCAATAAAAATGTGAGGAGGACAGTGCATGAAAAAATTCTTATCAATAATGTTAGCGGTGTGCTTTCTACTAACGATCACAACAGGGTGTGAGAGTAATCGTCAACAAGCAGATGAAAAGAGTAGTACCAATACTATGGAAATCAAGAAAGAAGAAAGTGATATGCAAATTCAGATACAAGGAGAAAATGATGAAACCGTTATTTTTCAATTAAATGATTCTACTGCAGCTAGCTCCTTATACGATCAGCTTCCAATGACGATCGATGTGGAAGATTATAGTGATGATGAAAAAATATTTTATCCTGATAAAAAACTTGATACCAGCAAGACACCGATGGCAAAAGGTCCAATTGGTACACTCGCCTATTATGAACCATGGGGAGATGTTGTTATGTATTATGATGATTGCGGTGGAGCTAGTGGTCTATATGCACTCGGAGAAGCAATCTCTGGCATTGATCAAATTAGCCAATTGAGTGGTTTAATTGAAATCACAAAATATTCAGAAAACACAAAACAGGATGATGATACGGCTAAGCAAAATGAAGACACACAACCAACAGTAAAAAAAGATGAGGCTTTTTCAATAGAACAGAGTGATGGCATGCATCATATCCAAATCGCTATAGGTTCAAAGACTTTTACAGCTTCACTTTATGATAATGATACAGTAAGGGAACTGTTAAGACGTTTTCCTATGTCTTTGCAAATGGATGAATTACATGGTAATGAAAAATATTATTATTTTTCAGAGGGTCTATCATCCTCAGCACAAAGTGTATCTCAGATTTATACTGGCGATTTGAAGCTCTTCGGTAATGATTGTCTTGTGTTATTCTATAAGGATTTCCCAACTTCCTTTTCTTATACTTCATTGGGACAGATTGATAACCCACAAGGACTTTCAGAAGCATTAGGAAATGGAAGTATTCAAATTCAGTTTCGTTTAATTGAATAATTATTTTATAAAATGCTGTCTAACTTTGATTAGGCAGTTTTTTTATCTTTGTTATTCATGCTATTGATATGCTTAATAGTTATATGAATGTATTTGATATGAGTATTTGATGTTGTACACGGTTACGCTTACAATAAAGTTGTAAAGAAAAGCTATCATGATTTCTTTAAAGAGTTTGTGAAGCCTCACGATGATACAAAAATGGGAAGAAGGTAGATGGTTTCAAAGAGAACAAGTGTGAAAGTGTAATTTTGTTCATGAGATTTATAATAGAGAGGAGGAATTATTTCATGGCAAGTAAGTACGACGGATTAGCTAGAATTATTATGCAGAACGTGGGTGGTACAGAAAATGTAAAAGCATTAACTCATTGTGTTACGCGACTTCGTTTTCAGTTAAAAGATGAAAAGAAAGCTAATACAGATGTATTAAAAGAAACAGAAGGTATCGTTACAGTGATTCAGAATAGTGAGCAATATATGGTAGTGATTGGTAATCACGTTCCAGATGTATATGAAGCGGTTGTAAAGCGTGGCCATTTAGAGGATATTGTAGATGATGGAATGTCACATAATGAAGAGAACGGTAAAGGAAAACAAAAGCCTTTGGACGTTTTTGTAGGTATTGTAACCAGTGTCTTCACTCCTATACTAGGTGTGTTAAGTGCCTGTGGTATCTTAAAAGGTTTGTTGGCAATGTTTGTGGCATTTGGAGTTTTATCTACTACAAGTGGAACATATAACTTTCTTTACTCTTTATCAGATTCACTATTTTATTTCTTGCCAATTATCTTAGGGTATACAGCGGCAAAGCGTTTTGGTATTTCGGAATTGGAGGGTCTGGTTATCGGTGCCACAATGGTATATCCTAATCTATTGAGTGGTGGACAATTGGATATATCAAATATCTTCGGTATTCCAGTAACTATGCCGGCTGCTGGCGATTATACCAGTAGTGTGATTCCAATTATTTGTGCGATTGCATTCGCAGCGTGGTTTGAAAAACGTTATAAACGCTTTATTCCAGATACGATCAAATTGTTTACGATTCCTTTTATCACTTGCCTTGTGACAGTATGTATGACATTCTGGATCATTGGTCCAGTGGCATCCACAATTTCTGATGGGCTAGGTATGGTATTTACAGCAATCTATGAGTTCAGCCCAATCTTAATGGGATTTATAGTAGGTGGATTATGGCAGGTTTTGGTTATGTTTGGTCTACATTGGGCAATCACACCATTGATGATCAATAACATACAGACATTAGGGTTCGACACGATTATGATCGGAATGTTTGGTGCATCCTTTGCACAGACAGGGGCAGTTATTGCAATCTATTTAAGAAGCAGGAATAAGAAAACAAAGTCATTATGTATTCCGGCAATTGTATCTGGTTTAGCAGGTGTGACTGAACCAGCCATCTATGGTATTACACTACCTAAGAAGAAACCATTTATCATTACCTGTATCGTATCAGCAATCACAGGAGCTATCATTGCGGCCTCAGGCGCAAAATATTATATCGTACCAGGAATGGGCGTGTTTGGTTATACAGCCTTTATGAATACACAGACACAAAATATTACAGGCATGATCTGGGCAATTGGTGCATCTATCTTAGCTTTGGTTGGTGGCTTTGCAGCGGTTTATCTGACATATAAAGAAAAAGAAGTTAAGAAGCTTACCACTCAATTGAAAGATGCTGTTTCTGCAGCGATTGTTTCGCCAATGCATGGCAAAGCTATCGCCTTAAAAGAAGTGGAAGATGAAGTGTTCAGGGGTGGAAGTCTAGGACAAGGCGCAGCAATCATTCCTACAGAAGGGAAACTATATGCACCAATCGATGGAACAATCGCTATGGTATTTCCAACTGGTCATGCCATTGGAATCAAAACGATAGATGGTCTTGAGATTCTTATGCATGTAGGTATGAATACCGTTGAATTAAATGGAAAAGGATTCAATGCTAAGGTAAATCCAGGAGATCATGTCGTTCATGGAGATTTACTACTCGAATTTGATATAGAAGAAATTCAAAAAGCTGGCTATTCAGTAGTGACACCAATCGTGATTACAAATTCTAATAGTTATCATGAAGTATTGCCAGATGTTTCTGGTGAATCCATTCATGTAGGCGATAAACTGATTACAGTTAGATAGGAGAAAAGAAGATGAATAAAACGTTTAGAAAAGATTTTTTATGGGGTGGTGCTACAGCCGCCAATCAATTTGAAGGAGCATGGAATGTGGATGGAAAAGGACCTTCCGTATCTGATATGTGCACCAACGGGTCCTATGAGGTACCAAAGAGAATCACAAATACAATAGAAGAAGGTACTTTTTATCCAAGTCATGAGGCTTCTGATTTCTATCATCATTATAAGGAAGATATAAAATTGATGGCTGAAATGGGTTTTAAAACATATCGTCTATCTATTGCATGGACAAGAATTTTTCCAACAGGGATGGAAGAAGAGCCATTAGAGGAAGGTCTGGCTTTTTATGACAAGGTCTTTGATGAGCTGAATAAATATAGAATTGAACCACTTGTCACCATTTCACATTATGAAATGCCATACGCCCTTGTAGAAGAGTTCAATGGATGGGAAGATCGCAGATGCATCGATTTCTTTCAGCGTTATTGTGAAGTGCTATTTGAACGTTATCAGAACAAAGTAAAATACTGGCTTACCTTTAATGAAATCAATGCGGGAACCATGCCAATGGGGAATGTACTATCTTTAGGAACTGTGAAGGGATTTACAGGTGCAATTCTTGATTTCCCAGACAATCCTGAAGTACGTTATCAAGCATTGCATCATCAATTAGTAGCAAGTGCAAAGGTTATAAAGCTGGCTCACGATTGTTATCCGTCTTTTAAAATGGGAAATATGATTTGTTTTCTTACCATGTACCCATTGACTTGTAATCCTGATGATATGATGAAGACGCAAAGAGAAATGCAGATGGCAAATTGGTTCTGTTCAGACGTACAGGTACGTGGAGCATATCCATATTATGCAGATCGATTCTTTGAAGAAAATAACATTCATATTAAGAAGATATCAGAAGATGAGCAAACGTTAAAGGATGGGTGTGTTGACTATTACACATTCAGCTATTATATGAGTAATTGTGTCGCAGAAACTTCTGATGCGGAAATCAAAGGTGGAAATCTAACAGGCGGACTGAAGAATCCTTATCTGGAAGCAAGTGACTGGGGTTGGCAGATTGATCCAAAGGGATTACGTTATACATTGAATGAAATCTATGCACGTTATGAAATACCTTTAATGGTTGTAGAAAATGGTCTTGGTGCTTATGATAAGATAGAAGCTGATGGCAGCATCAACGATAGCTATCGTATTGATTATATGCGTTCTCATATTGAACAGATGAAAGAAGCTGTGAAAGATGGTGTTGATCTGCTTGGATATACACCATGGGGATGTATTGATCTTGTAAGTGCTTCAACGGGAGAAATGGCAAAACGCTACGGGCTTATTTATGTAGATAAATATGATGATGGAACCGGCACGTTAGAAAGAAAGAGAAAGCAGTCTTCTTACTGGTATGAGAATGTAATTTATAGTAATGGAGAAACACTATAAAAGATAATATTCTGTTATGTTTTGTATAAATAAAAATGAAACAGGTAATCTCTGAAATGTCATTAAGTTAGAGAGACAAAAAATAAAAGGTATCTAAAAACGGCATCTATAAAAATCAAATATAGGTGTCTTTTTTATGCAATGACTTGACAAATCTATAAAAATCGAGCGTTTCGCACTTTTGTAAGGATGTATAGGAGCTGTTCTTATATGAACCTTACAAAAGCTTTCCTTCATCCCTTACACATAAAGGCTATCGTCTTATCCCTATCGATAAAAATGATATGGATACTTTATACACTTCTGGTTCTAAAGGAAAACACTTGTCCAGTTATCATATTAATGCGAGTTATGATATTCTCAATCATCGCTATGTAGATATGATTATTCAAGGTATTTACAGCTTAAATGAAATGGAAGCAATGTGGACTATGGCTTCCCGTTTCCACGAGAATAAAACAATTTTTATTGCGGACAGAAACTACGCTACTTGGAATAATATGGCTTATATCATGAATTCTGACAGATATTTTTTGATCCGCTCGAAAGATATTCATTCCCATACGGGTATTTTGAAAAAATTCAATTTCCCGGATGAAGAATTTGATGAAGATATCTGCATTTCACTGACAACTAAGCATACAAAAGAAATAAGGATGCATCCTGAATCATATCGTCTTCTCTCTACGACTTCCACATTTGATTTCTTGGATGAATTATATCCTTACTTTACAATGAGATTTCGTGTTGTACGGTTCAAATTAGGAAATCGTGAGGGATATGAATCTATTGCAACGAATCTCGATCGTGAACGTTTCTGCACTGCTGATATTAAAGAATTATATCATCAACAATGGGGTATTGAAATCTCCTTCCGGCATCTGAAATATTCAGCGAACTTATGTGCGATCCACGCCAAAAAACGTCTGAATATTCAACAGGAGATATGGGCAAGAATGATTTTATATAATATGTCATTCATCCTGATCATGCATGTCGAGAATGAAAAAATAAATAACAAAGACAGAAAAACAGAATATAAATATGCGATCAATATCACGAGACGATTCATCATTGCCGTAATTATATACGACGGTGTAAAAGAAAAGGCGGGATTCCGCCTGATCTTGAAACCCCCATTTCAAATGAAGTATTGCCGATTCGCCCCGATCGCAAGTTTCGTAGAAATGTGTGTGCACAATCTGTTATGTGCTTTAACTATCGCTTTTCATAAAAGCAACTTTATTATAACGCTATTTTAAAAAAGATGCTTGTGAAAGTATTTTTGTCATGCCTAATTTTCGTATATACCATCCTAAAAAAGGAAGAATCTTTTTCTTTCTTTTGTTTTTTGTCTCTCTAACTTAATGACATTGGATAATCTCTGTTTCATTTTTTTAGATCCTTTTGCATTTGAATCAGATATTTTTCGGCAGCTTTGGAAAATATCTGGTATTTTTTCCAAACTAATGACATGCGAGCATCCAAACTTGGATATAGTGGGCGAAAACAAAGTTTAGAGTCACCTGTAACATTGATGATATTATCTAAGGCAATTGCATACCCAATACCTGATTCCACCATAATGGATGCATTATACAAAAGATTATAAGTGGCTATGATATTGATTTCTGATTGATCTCTTTTTAGCCATTTATAAATATCATCTTCATGATTGATTGAATTACGATTACAAATCAATGGCTTATCCCATAAATCCTCTGGTGTAATAACTTCTTTTTCAGCTAGTACACTATCCTTCCTCATAAGGATACCATAGATATCTTTCATTGGAAGTTCTAGATACTCATATTTTGTTTTATCAATAGAACCCAATAACAGGCCAAAGTCAATGAGTCCTCTGTCCAGTTCTTCCAAAACATCAGTTGTATCACCACTAGCAATATGAAAACGAATATTTGGATAACTTGTTTGTAGTTGTATTGCGCTATCCGTAAGGATATGGATCGCATGTGTTTCTCCTGCCCCGATATAAATATCTCCCTCACTAATATCATCGCTCAACGCAATCTCATCTTCTGTTTTCTTTACTAGCCCTATGATTTCTTCAGAACGTTTTCTAAGAATCATCCCCTCTTCTGTCAATGTGATTTTACGATTGCCACGAATAAACAATTGTTTTCCTAGTTCATCTTCCATATCTCTGATTTGCCTGGATAATGTTGGTTGTGATACATGCAGAAACTCAGCAGCTCCAGATATGCTCTGTTCTCGTGCGATAGCTAAAAAATATTGAAGCACTCTTAATTCCATAGTACGAACCTCCTATCTATCAAAATTATAACACGATTTGCTATGCTTGTAAAACATAGGTGGATATTTGACATAAGTATTTGTATGAGTGAAACTTGAATGATAGAATACAAGTATTAAAGGAAAGGAGCTGATAAAATGAAAAAAAGATACCTGATTATTAACTTCATTTTTCTTATAGTAATAGCTGATATATGGTTTATAACGCAGAAAGGAAGAGATGAGGCAATGATAAAACGCACACAACAGACGACAGGACAAGGCACTATGGCAGATGTTAAGCCCACTGCTTCCTTAACCCAGTTGGAAGAAGGACTTTCTGTTATTCGATATGATGGAGATTATGGCTTTCAAGGTTTTTTAGAAGCTGGAGGTGCAACTTCAGATGATGGCGTTTTGAATTATTTGATGGATCATGTTGTGGATGTTTCTGATTTGGATATCATACAAGGATTATTTGGTTGCAGTACGATACAGACAATCAATGAGCAGCAGGATATCCTGTTTGGAAGAAACTTTGATTGGGAAAACAGTGAAGCCCTGATTATGGAATCACACCCAATTGATGCATATGCTTCCATTTCTACTGTAAATCTTGATTTTATCCAGAGTGGTACCTCTGTTTCAATCAATCGTTTACCGGATGATCTTCTTGCGCAAGTTGCTATGTATGCTCCCTTAGATGGGATGAATGAAAAAGGACTGGCTATTTCAGTTAATATGATTCAGGATTCTGATATAATCGAACAAAACAAAAGTACACAAGATCTAACAACGACAACAGCAATACGGTTGATTCTAAATCAGGCTGCCGATGTAGACGAAGCGATAACATTATTACGAGCGTATGATATGCACTCTTCTATGGGGATGATGATTCATTTTGCGATTGCAGATGCAAAAGGCAAAAGTGTAGTTGTGGAGTATATCAATGATGAAATTAATGTGATAGAAACACGTGCGGTAACAAACTTCTATTTATCACCCGGAGAAAAACAAGGAATCGGCACTTCCCAATCACATGAGCGTTACGATATTCTGATGGATCTCCTTGATACAAATCAAACAATGAATATGGAGCAAGTAAAAGATGCTTTGGATAGCGTGAGTAAAGATAACTTTGGTGAATTTGAATCTACAGAGTGGAGTATTGTCTATAACCTGAATCAAAAGGAAATTCACTATTATCATAGAGAAAATTATAATCAGCGCTATGTATTTCATATAAGCGAATAAGATGGAGGAATCAGATATGAATTATTTTAAACTACTATGGGAGCTTCGATCTCTTAAAAATAATACAAAGAAAACAAAAATACAAATGGAAAAGCTACAGAAGGAAAAGTTATCTAAGATTCTTCATTATGCATACGATCACTCCGATTATTATAGGACTGCATTTATGCAAGCAGGTATTACAAAACAGACCATTGATATCACTCCTATTTCAGAGTTTCCTTCTATCAATAAAAAAGAGCTTATCAAACATTTCGATAAACTAGTTACAGTTGATGATGTGAAACAGAGTGAGTTGCAGGTTTTTGATGAACTTGAGGATACGGAAGATACGTTTAAAAATAATTATCATGTCGTTCATTCCTCAGGAAGTACAGGAAAACCAGGATATTTTATTTATGATGAACAGGCATGGAATCATATGCTGCTAGGAATTATTCGCGGAGCATTATGGGATATGAGTATGTGGGATATTTTGAAGTTATTATGGAAAACACCACGTATCGTTTATATTGCAGCATGCGATGGACGTTATGGTGGTGCTATGGCAGTTGGTTCAGGTATCGAAGGTGTACGTGCATTACAGCTGTCTTTGGATATTAAACAACCGCTGGATGAATGGATCAATCAGATTCAGAAATTTAAGCCAAATATCGTAATAGGATATTCGTCCGCTATCAAGATACTTGCAGAACAGGTATCCACAGGCAAAGTAAGCGTTCAAATCAAAAGAATCATATCCTGTGGAGAACCATTGAATGCAAATCTTCGCTCCTATCTGGAACAAATCTTCCATTGTGATATTGTAAATTTCTATGGTGCTAGTGAATCCCTTGCTTTAGGTGTTGAACTACATGGAGAAGAAGGAATGTATCTTTTTGATGATATGAATTATATCGAAGTGGAGAATGGCAAAATGTATCTGACCTCTTTATATAATTATGCACAGCCATTGATTCGCTATGAATTATCAGATCGCCTCGTATTTGATGAATTTGATGATCATTATCCATTCTCGAAGATTAAAAATCTGGCAGGGAGAAACGAAGATCTGATGTGGTTTCAAAATGAACAGGGAACCAGAGAATTTCTTCATCCACTAGCAATCGAAGGATTTTGTATGGAACATATGTTGGATTATCAATTCATCCAAAAGGATGAACACTCTTTTGAATTGGACATCGAAGTGTCTAACGAGGAGTATAAGGATACGATACAAAAAAAGATGACGACATCAATAACATCCATGTTAAAAGAAAAGCGGCTTGACTATGTAGAATTTGCTATATCTTTTGTAGATGAGATACTTCCAGATAACCGTACTGGGAAAAAACGACTGATTATTTTAGAAAAAAAGGAGTAACTATATGAAACCTGTGATTTTGGAAGGCAGTGGAATTACAAAGAAATTCGAAGAAGCAGATACTCCTGTTTTAAATAACGTAAATATAGAGCTATATGATGGTGATTTTACGGTTATTATGGGAGCATCGGGTGCTGGAAAATCTACACTACTTTATTCTTTAAGTGGTATGAATGCGATTGATGAAGGAAAAATCTTGTATAACGACGATGATATTACGACCTTTCGCGAAAAGCAAAAAGCGAAACTTCGCTCAGATGCATTTGGTTTTGTGTTTCAGCAGACCAATCTAGTCAGTAATTTAACATTGTTAGAGAATGTTGCGGTTGCTGGATATCTAAATAAAAAAAGAACAACAAACGAAACCGATGAGAAAGTAAAACAACTTTTGAAACAGATGGATGTAGCACATGCGATGGATCGCTTACCATCGAAAGTATCTGGTGGTGAAGCACAAAGAGCAGCCATTGCTCGTGCTATTATCAATGATCCAAAGATGTTATTTGCGGATGAGCCAACTGGTGCATTGAATCGGAGAAATAGTGACGAAGTATTATCCATTTTGCAGAAACTGCATGAGCAAGGACAAAGTATTCTGATGGTAACACACGATATGCATGCCGCAGCATATGGAACCAGAATCCTATATATGGAAGATGGAAAAATCTTAGCAGAAATGAAGCTTGCTTCTATGATAAAAGATGATTTGAAAGAAAGAGAAGCAAGGATACATGAATGGCTTACATCTTTAAAATGGTAGCGGAGGTGTATGCATGAAAAATAGAATATTGATCAAGGCAAATAGTAAACGTCATAAGGCAGTGATGATAGGAATATTCGCTATCATGGGGATGGTATCCCTTACGCTGATCAGCGTTTTAACACTTTGGCTGAACACCAATTCCTATGTTACAACAGAGATGGATCGTTTGCAGTATGGTGATATCACGGTATGGACACAAGGCATTCCTGATCAGGATAAATTATTAGAAGAAATCAATCAGCAGCAGGATGTTGCGTCTGTTTCTGTACAACAGCTGATTTATTCGGATTACATCATCAATGACACAGAATCAGATAGTGAAGGACAGTTGATTGTCTACAATCCACAAGAGTTTCCATATCGTATCTTCAATGAAACAATGAATGGATATCAAAAAGAATCTATAAGCATTCAAGCGGGTGAAATTTATATATCCCCATCCTTACGTTCTACCTTTGATATCTCCATTGGTGATGAGATAAGTTTTGTAATAGGAAGAGCAGGAAATGAAAAAACATTTACTGTGAAAGGAATGTATGAAGATCCTTTCATGGGCAGTTCTATGATTGGTATGAAAGGATTTTTGATTAGTCAGATTGATTATGATGAGGTTGCTGAAAGAATCAATCAGGCGGATATGGATGCACTTGCCAGAACAGGGCAAATGATTCATGTTAAGCAAAGTGATCAAAGTATATTAAACAATATGCAGTTCAATCAATACTTAAATAGTGAAACACAGTTAAGTGAGTATACGGAGTTTGTCCACAGCAAAGAAGCAATATTAGGATTCATGCTCATATTGCAGAATGCATTTACAGGATTGTTTTTTTCCTTTGCATTGATCCTATTTATCATATCGATGATTATTGTAGGATATAGTATCAGTGCTGTCATCGAGCAGGATCAAAAAAATATGGCTATATTGAAAACGATTGGTTACAATGGAGGCGTACTTCGACAGAATATGAAAATGCAATATCTCCTAGTCATCGCTATTGGATTATCAGTAGGAATATTACTGTCACTTCCAATGATTCCAGTAATTAGTAAGATGATGATATCTTTTGCAGGTATACAGACACCAGCAACACCTCACATACTTTTGTGGTTCTTCATTCTTCTTGGTATATTGTTTGTCTTCTATGGATTTATCCATTTTAAAACAAGGAAAATTGATAAAATACCGCCAGTAAAGGTGATACAAGAAGAAACAAATGGGAACTCTACTAGCAAGAAAACAAATAGATTACGTGGGCGTTGGTTGATGTTGAGCATTTCTATGCGTCAGTTGCTGAGTGGAAAACGGCGATATTTAAGTGTCGGAGTCACTACTGTGTTGCTGGTGTTCATCATTTCAATGATTGGCAGAATGAATACGTGGCTTGGTCCAGATGGAAAAGGCATGATGGATGCATTTAATCCCTCAGATCTTGATATTGGTGTACAGTTGCTTGGACAACATGAACAAGATGAAATGGAAAACTTGATTCAAAATTATACATCAATCATAGATAGTTATGCTCTGGCAATGCCAGGTGTGGCCGTTGACGGTGTGGACTATACAGCAAATGTGATCACAGAGCCACAACGCTTCCATATACAAAATGGTACTACGATTCAAAATGCGAATGATATCGTAATAACAGAAATGATAGCGGCAGATCGTAACCTACATGTAGATGATCAAATCACTGTTTCCTATAATGGGCAAACGGCAGATTATCGCATTGCGGGAATCTATCAGTGTGCAAATGAAATGGGCGGAAATATTGGAATGAGCAGGGAAGGTTTTCAACGAATTGGTAACATAACTACGGATATGTGGTGTCACCATTATTTTTTGGAGAATGCAAATCAAAAACAGGGTTTGATGGATGCGTTGGAAGCAGCTTATGGTGGAGATGTCTATCTTCATGAAAACACATGGCCAGGCTTATTCAGTATCATCACTGCGATGCAGATGCTGCTAATTTTCATGTATGTAGTGACAGCAGTATTTATATTGATTGTTACGATTCTTACGGGAAACAAGATATTCATATCAGAAAAACGAAATCTATCAGTTTATAAAGCATTAGGATTTACGACAGGACAATTGCGTTTCACATTCGCGATTCGTTATGGGATCATTGCAGGAATAGGTTCCATGATTGGAACATTCATGAGTTTTCTGTTTACAGATACACTTATTGGCAGCTTAATGAAATTATATGGAATCAGTAACTTTGCTTCCTATCCGGATGTGATATCCATCATCCTACCTGGAATGATCGTTTCAGAATTGTTCATGCTGTTTGCATATCTGACATCAAGAAAAATGAAAAAATTAAATATGAATGAATTAATTTCTGAATAAATAAACACGCATATACAAATGCAAAAGGAGAACACATCAATGAAAAAAAATAGAAAAAGAATATTATGTATGATCTTAGCAGCAGGATTTTTAATGGCTGGATGCAGTAGTTCTGATGATAATAATACATCGTCATCATCATCTACAAATACACCAACAACCAATGCATCATCATCAGTACCAACAGAATTTATACCAGAACTAGAAGTAAGCTTCGGGCGTGATGGAGAACCATTCACAATGAACTTATATGATAATGATACGGCACGTGCAATATCAAGATATGTAGGAACAAGCGATTGGAATCTTCCAATCTACCATTATGATGACTATGAAAACTATGAAGTTATGCAATATTATGATATTCCAGATCGCTATGAAATTCCTTCTAATCCTGAAACAATCACTTCTGAGAAGGCTGGAGAAGTTTATTACTCTGCACCAAATCGTATCGTGCTGTTTTATAAAGATGCAACTGTAACTGGCGAGTATACAAAACTGGGAACTTTTGATGCGACGCAAGAATTTGTGTCTGCGGTGGAAAACAATCCAGTTGTAGAAGGGTGGAGCAATAAAATTGTTTCGATTCGACCTGTAAATTAAGTTGTTCATGGAGGTGTATTTATGGGATTGATTTCATACGTGAAAGAAGAAATACATGTGATTGAAGGGCGAGATCCAGCGTTTCGCTCTCCAATTGAGGTATTATTATATCCTGGCTTCAAGGCATTACTCCATTATCGCTTGGCACATCGTTTATATCTAAAAGAAAGATATTTTATGGCGAGATGGATATCACAGCATGGAGCTAAGAAAACAGGCATTGAGATACATCCTGGCGCTGTTATTGGAAAAGGCTGTTTTATTGATCATGGAAATGGCATCGTGATTGGAGAAACAGCAGTTCTTGGCGATAATGTTACATTATATCAGGGTGTAACACTTGGAGGAACAGGAAAGGACAAAGGAAAACGTCACCCTTCTTTAAAGGATAATGTCATGGTTGGTGCTGGTACACAAATTCTTGGTGCAGTAACAATTGGTGAGAATAGTAAAATTGGTGCAGGCTCAGTTGTTTTAGAAGATATACCCGATAATTGTACTGTGGTAGGGATTCCTGGAAGAATTGTAAGAAACAATACAGTGACATAAGCATAGGAAACATGTCTTACGGTCATATTTAAGATCGATACAATTGATAAGAAAAAGGGAAGTGGTCATATGGTTGAGAAAACAGATAAAAACATCTTAAAGATGGAAGAATGTGGATGTAGAAGAGATATTATTGATGTGTATACGAAAACAGATGAAAAAGAAAATAAAGTGGGGATGATACAGACATTCGATAAATATCGACAGGAACTCCAAGGAGAAATAGATGAGGATTGTAAATCTATTGATAATATTGATTATTTGATCTATGAAATAGAAAAAAAGAAATGAAGGAGGAATTCATGATTATTGAATATTTCGTAAATGGAGTGCTGATTGGCTTGGTTTTTGGTATGCCAATCGGTGCGGTAGGAGCTATGAGTATACAACGAACGATCAATCATGGCGTAGTCGCTGGTTTCATCAGTGGAGCAGCATCTTCCATAGCAGATGTTTTATATGCTTGTGTTGGAGCTTTTGGATTGACTGTGATTTCTGATTTTCTTTTGACATACCAAATGCCAATCCATCTGATTGGCGCATATTTGATGATCTTGATAGCGATAAGAATGATCACAAAAAAAGAAATGATGCTATCTACTGAGAAAGCTGATGTGAAAGATTATTTGAAAATGTTTCTTTCTTCTTTTGCAGTGGCAATTACAAATCCAGCAGCAATCATTTCCTTTCTATTTGCATTTTCTGTATTCGGTATTAACGGTACACCTGGTTTCATTGATGGAATACAATTAGTCACTGGAGTATTTCTTGGAACTTTATGTTGGTGGTTATTGCTTGTGGTACTTGTTAATTTTATGAAAAAGAAATTGACGGAGAAATGGTTGTATAGATTAAATGTATTGTTTGGCTTGATTTTGATCGTATTTAGCTGTTGTGTTTGTATTAAGACATTATAGAAAATTTCAAAAAAGAAATAATTGGGATATTTATAGGTACCTATGATGTAAAGATTGCCCAGAAGGTAATCATTTTTGAGAATATAAAATGGAGGATAAGCAACATGAAATTAGAGGAGTTATGTAAGCAGTATGGTATTCCAATAGCTCTCGTCTATCAATTTATAAGGGAAGGAATTTTAGATGATTTAAAAGCAGATATAAAGGATGATGTTTATGGAAATGAGGCAGTGCAAAGGTTAGATTCCTGTATATGTCTACATTCTTTGGGACTTGATGTAAAGACGATAAAAAAATATATTTTTTTGGAACTATCTGATGAAGATACTCGTTCCGCAAGAATTAAAATCTTACGGAAACATCGTGATGAAAATCTAGAGAATGTCCATAAGACAAAAAAAGTCATGGATTGTATTGACTGTGTTTTACATGAATTGAATTCAGATATGAATTGACTGTTAAGTAAGGGAGAAGCGTTATGAAGAGAAAAGACGTAGTATCATTTTTTGGGTTGTGTTGTTATTTCATACTGTTATATGGTGGTCTTCATATTTTTTTACAACAGATAACTATTGTAATGAAAATAGATTGGCTTGTATACAGCAAAATAGCATAATTGATACCATATTGATGATCAATTATTCAGAAACGATACATTTTCAAAATTCTATAATACAACAATTATGAAAGAAGGATATATGATGGAGTATATTACATTGAATAATGGGATAGAGATGCCACTGCTTGGATTGGGTACATGGAATTTAAACGGACAAGAGTGTGTAAATATAGTAGCGACTGCAATAGAACTTGGCTATTGTTTAATTGATACTGCTCAGATGTATGGAAATGAAAAAGAAGTTGGCAAAGGAATCAAACGAAGTAACACAGAACGTGAAAAATTGTTTGTTACTACGAAGCTATATCGGAAAACAAATAGTTATGATGCAGCAAAAAAAGCAATCAATGAATCTTTGTGTAATTTAAGACTAGACTATATTGATTTAATATTGCTTCATGAGCCATATGCAGAGGGGAATGACATGTATAAAGCATTGGAAGAAGCATATCGAGAAGGAAAAGTTCATGCGATTGGGGTTTCTAATTATGATCAAGGATGGTTTGAAACGTTGATAAAACAATGCTCAATTGTTCCATCTGTAAATCAAGTAGAAACGCACCTATATTATCAAAAATGGGATCTACAAAACTATTTAAACTCTCAAGGAACTGCTATGCAGGCTTGGTCTCCACTGGCTCAAGGGAAAGCGGATATCATGCATCATCCACAACTACAGGAGATTGCTTATAAGTATCATAAGACAGCATCGCAGATAGCACTTCGATTTTTAACGCAAAGAGGTATTTCTGTAATACCGAAATCTAAAAGAGGGGAGAGGCTAATAGAAAATATAAGCATTTTTGATTTTCAATTATCGGATATAGAAATGCAAGAAATAAGAAAATTAGATAAGAATGAAACATTGTTTTCATGGACTTTAAGTTTTTAGTAGAGATTGAAAAGAACTATATCAGTAGCACAGGTATTCTTCATTGGATGCCTTTTTATAGCATTGTCTCTTCTCCTATTGAACAAATGAATTACATATGCTTTTTGGTTATGCCAATATATTTGATATAGGTATTTAACATTTATGAAAGAAGGCATTATACTATAAGTGTAAAGAAAACAAGGAGGAACATTATGAATAAAAAAGTATTAGTTATATCTACAAGTATGCGGCAAAAAGGTAACTCTGATCAACTTGCAGATGAATTTATAAAGGGCGCAGAAGATGCTGGTCATACTGTTGGAAAAATTACGTTGTATGATAAAGCAATCCATTTTTGTAAAGGGTGTCTAGCATGTCAGAACAGTACACAAGGGCATTGTGTATTTCAGGATGACGCCGATGCAATTATAAAGAAAATGGCAGAAGCCGATGTGATTGCATTTGCAACACCTATCTACTTCTATGAGATGAGTGGTCAAATGAAGACATTACTTGATCGAAGCAATCCGCTGTTTCCAATCGCATACAAATTCCGCGATATCTATTTGTTAACGAGTGCTGCGGACGGTGAAAAAAGTGCGATGGATGGTGCAATTAAAGGATTGCAGGGATGGATCGACTGTTTTGAAGAAGCAAGATTAAAAGGAGTTGTATATGGGACGGCATCTGATGCCATGAATGCTATTCTAACACATCCAGAAACCTTACAGGCGGCATATGAGATGGGTAGTCATGTATAAGAATGGATCAGTAAAAAAATATGCAATGATGTTGATGAACGAAGATTTCACATCACAAGATACTCAATTAAATATTCCAGGTATTGAGCATCATATATTCACAGTTTGTTCAGCGGATCAAGCAATTGAATTAGCAAAGAAGCTGACAAAGGAAGGCTTTGGAGCTATTGAGGTATGTGGCGCATTTGGAGAAGAACTTGCAAAACTCATGCATCATGCAACTGGTGAAATGATTCCTGTAGGTTATGTAAAATATCCTAAAGAGCAGGAAAGAAGTCTTCAAATATTTTGGGAAAGTTAACAGGAAAAGGAAAGATATTATGAAAAATAAATTGATTATATTTATTTTAACACTAGGCGTTTTTAGCATTATCAATACAGAGATGGGAATCATTGGCATCTTGCCCCTAATATCAACCCATTATGGTATTACCATTACTGATGCTGGATTATTGGTAAGCTTATTTGCACTAGTTGTAGCATTCGCCGGACCAACCATGCCACTACTATTCTCAAGAATGAATCGAAAAAAAGCAATGATCACGGTGTTAGGTATGTTTACAATTTGTAATATAATTGCAGCATTCGCGCCTAATTTTATGGTTGCTTTAGTCACTCGTGTATTACCTGCGTTTTTTCATCCAATCTATGTATCATTAGCACTTACAGTTGCTGGATCATCTGTGAAGGAAAAAGAAGCACCAAAAGCAGTATCGAAAGTTTTGATGGGTGTATCAGCAGGAATGGTACTTGGAGTACCTATCGTTAGCTTTATCGCAAATTCAACATCATTGAAGGTAGGAATGCTCTTCTTTGCAATCGTTAATGCAATTGCTTTGGTAACAACTTTCCTATTCATTCCAACCCAGTCTGTTTCAGAGCGTTTGACATATGGTGAGCAATTGAAATGCTTGAAATTTCCGATTACCTGGATTTCAATTCTCGGCGTTGTATTTCTAAATGGTTCTATATTTGGTGTCTATAGTTACCTTGCAGAAATATTAGGAACAGTAACTAAGATGTCAGAAAATACCATTAGTATCGTATTGCTGGTATACGGTCTTGCCAATATTGCAGGTAATATGATTGGTGGTAAAGAATTAAGCAGAAGACCTTTGCGCTTTGTTCGACACTTTCCCATTCTCCTCGGAATTGTCTATATCGTACTGTTTTTCATGGGAGAGCTTACGATACCGATGGTAATTCTTACATTCATATGGGGTGTGCTTGCAGGAGCAGCTGGAAATATCAATCAGTATTGGATAACGAGTGTAACATTTGATGCTCCTGAATTTGGCAATGGATTATTCTTAGCTGCAACAAATTTAGGAACAACGATAGGAACAACAATGTGTGGATTGTTCATCACATCTGTGGGAATCAATTATGCAATTTTTGGAGGTATGTTGTTGCTGGTACTGAGTTTTTTATTGATTTTATTGAGAATTGTGAAATATCGTCAGATTTCATAGAAACATGTATCAATATCTTTGATTGTAAAAAGATAAGATGTCATGTAATTTTGCATTATAGTGATGTGTTAGTTATAAGTTAAAATAAAAAAATAGACAATCTGGAATTTTGTACAAGTGCTATAAAAAAAGATAAGTTGATTGTCGAGAAATACGAAATTTCAACACATATAACGAAGAAGTAAAATAACAAATAGGAGGAGTTCAAATTGGAACAGATCAAACAAATGTATTTAACAGGTGAAAGAGCATTATTTCATGCACTAGATAAGGATGTACAAGATTGTACATTTGCAGATGGAGAATCTCCATTGAAGGAAAGTAGGAATATAAAATTAAACAATAGTACTTTTAAGTGGAAATACCCATTATGGTACAGCCAAGATATCTACTGTATTCACACAACCTTGATGGAAACAGCGAGATCAGGAATCTGGTATACAAAAAATATTACAATGAAGAATTGTTTTATTCAGGCACCAAAGACATTCCGCAGATGTGAGGGTGTTACCTTGTTAAATGTGCAGCTTCCAAATGCAGAAGAAACATTTTGGAATTGTAAAGATATCAAATTAAAGGATGTAACAGCATGTGGAAACTATTTTGCAATGAACTCAGAAAATATCAAAATTTCTGACTTTACCCTTTCTGGAAACTATTCCTTTGATGGTGCGAAGAATATCGAAGTTCATAATGCAAAACTTTTATCAAAGGATGCATTTTGGAATTGCGAGAATGTTACAGTTTATGATTCTTTGATCATTGGTGAATATCTTGGTTGGAATTCTAAAAATGTACGCTTTGTCAATTGTACGATTGATAGCTTACAGGGCATGTGTTATATGGATAATGTTGAACTTGAAAACTGTAAACTATTGAACACAACACTGGCTTTTGAATATTCAACCGTCAAAGCAGACATTGTATCAACGATTGACAGTATCACAAATCCTTATGAAGGAATGATTCGTGCAGAAGAAATCAAAGAAATTATTTTTGAGGAAGCATATGTTGATCCGGCAAAAACAAAAATTGAAACAAGGGAAGTGCTTGCATGAAATTTAACTTCGATGCGTTAATTGACAGAAGAAACACCAATTCCATGAAATGGAATGTAAAAGAAGATGAAATCGCGATGTGGGTTGCGGATATGGATTTTCAAACCGCTCCATGCGTTCAGCAAGCTATTCAAAAGAAAGCAACTTTGGGTATCTATGGATATAGTGAACTTCCTGAAGCTTATTTCACGAGTTATCAGCAATGGTGGAAACAACGACATCAGTTTGAAATAGATAAAGATTGGATGATGTTCAGCAGTGGTGTAATTCCTGCAATATCATCCATCGTTAGAAGGATGACATCACCTGCAGAGAAGATATTGGTTCAATCGCCGGTATATAATATCTTCTACAATTCAATATTAAACAATGGAAGGGAAGTCATCTCATCAGATATTGTATATGAAGATGGTACCTATCACATAAGTTTTACGGATTTAGAACGAAAACTTCAGGATCCACAGACAACGATGATGATTTTATGCAACCCTCACAATCCGATTGGGAAAATATGGGGCAGAGAAGAATTGACTAGAATTGGAGCACTATGCTATGAACATCATGTACTTGTTGTAAGTGATGAGATACATTGTGATTTAACCGAGCCAGGATACAATTATACTCCCTTTGCATCAGTGAATGAACAGTGTAAGCAAAACAGTATTACCTGTATTTCTGCCAGTAAGGCTTTCAACTTAGCGGGATTACAGTCTGCATGTGTTGTAGTTCCTAATTCTGTAATTCGCCATAAGGTTTGGCGAGGGCTAAACAATGACGAGGTTGCAGAACCAAATGTATTTTCCTGTGAGGCAACGATTGCGGCCTTTCATGATGGTGCCTCATGGTTAGATGAATTGAGAACTTATATCAGCGAAAATAAAAAAGCAGCAAAGCAATTCATCAAAGAAAACTTACCACAAATACAGTTAGTCGGGTCTGAAGCAACCTACCTTTTATGGATCGACTGTCACACGATACATCCATTTGTGGATATGTTTTGTAAGTATCTTCGAGAAAAGAAGAAATTGCTAATTTCAGATGGTGCCGGTTTCGGAAAAAATGGTGAGGATTTTATACGAATTAATGTGGCATGTCCACAGGAACGGATGATGGATGGCCTTAAAAGACTGAAAGAAGGTATCGAAGAATTTACGGAAGAATATATAAGACTATGCTAAAATACGAATTACGCAACGAAGAAAGGACGTGGAAAAATGATAAGAAGTGCAAAAGTTATTCTTGCTGTTATAGCAATGATACTTCCTACATCATTTTTAGAGGTGAATGCACACTGTAATTGCTATGATGTGCTTACTGATTCCACAGTTGATCTGTCAGAAATAAAATATAAATCAACTGATCGATATCCTCAGACTGCTATTCATGACATCGTTGCAGATTTTCTTATAGACAAGAATGAAGGTAAGCAAAAAAAAGTTCTGGTATTGGGCTATGATGGTTATCGTGAAGATGCGTTAGAAAATATATTTGGTATGGAACAGAGTGCCGTAAAAAGGATAGCTAAGGAAGGTGGACTATTTCATAGTTATGCAGGTGCTAATGGAAACCAAGATACAAGTACTGCTCCAGGTTGGTTATCAATACTGAGCGGCAAATGGGCATATCAATTAGGTGTTCAAGATAATACTGGTCGAAAGGATGCAGGTACAGCCACTTTTTTGAATGATGCAGTATCAGCGGGATATCCATCTACTTTTATTGCTTCCTGGGCACCTCATTTCGATGTTACTTACCAAGAAGATATTATGAATGCTGAGGGAAAAGCGGTCTATCAGCAAATGGACAGTGATGCGGAAACATTAGAAACGTTGCAAAAAGCGTTGCAGGATACATCCGATTCTTCCGATGACGTCATCTTTGCGACTTTGGAGTATACTGATCATGCAGGACATTCCATTGGTTATGGAAATGATGTGGATGAATATGTAGGCGCATCGCAGCAAGTGGATAGAGAAGGTTATAAACTTTTACAAGCAATCTATGAGCGTGATAGTTATCAAGAAGAAGATTGGTTGATTATTATTACGACAGATCATGGAGGTAGTGGCAGTGATCATGGTGGTCAAAGTAGTGAAGAAGTAAATACATGGTTCGCAGTAAATAAAGATGTAATGAATATATTAACAGAATCTAAATAAAACACAATGAATAGCATAAATGAAACTGATGCTATTTTTGATATCGATGAAAAGACAGTTACATTAAATAGTGGTTATGAAATGCCTTTGAATGGACTGGGAACCTATAGTTTGAAAGATGAAATATGTGTTCAATCTGTATCAAGTGCACTTGCGTCTGGAGTTAGACTGATTGATACAGCACATGCATATGACAATGAAGAAGCAATAGGAAAAGCAATAAAAGCCTCAGGTGTTCCAAGAGAAGATCTTTTTATAACAACGAAACTCTATCCGGATCAGTTCAGTGATCCAGAGGCAGCTATTGAAGAAGCCTTGGGCAAACTGGATGTTGATTATATCGATTTGTTACTTTTGCATCATCCGGGAGTTGACGATGTAAAGGCATATAAAGCCATGGAGAGCTATGTGGAAATGGGTAAAATACGATCTATTGGTTTATCAAACTGGTATGTTGAAGAATTAGAAACATTTTTACCACAAGTGTCTATTACGCCTGCTGTAGTACAAAATGAAATACATCCTTATTATCAAGAGAATGAAGTCATACCTTTTATACAGGAAAAAGATATTGTTGTAGAGGGATGGTATCCATTTGGTGGCAGGGGCCACATAAAAGAGCTTTTAGATGATGAAGTCATCAATGAAATTGCAGAAAATCATAAAGTTACATCCGCACAAATTATTTTAAGGTGGAATCTTCAAAAAGGTGTCGTTGTTATACCTGGTTCTAGTAATCCTGATCATATTAAAGAAAACACAGAAATTTACCATTTTGAGCTATCAAAATCAGAAATGGAGCGTATCAATGCATTAAATCGTGATGAAAAACATGATTGCTATTAAAGGATTTAATTAGCTGGAGGGTAACATGAAAAAGAAAACAATAGCTTCTTTTGTAATGATATTTGTTATTGGATTATTAGCTACATCATGTAGCAATAACAAAAATATCGTTCCAATAGACAAAGGAGAAGTAAAGGAAACTGAGAAAGAAATTACAAGTCTAGGAGAGAAAGTTCTAGTTGTGTATTTTTCACCTACAGGGACTACCAGAAAAATAGCAGAAAACGCCGCAGAAGTATTATCTGCTGATATATATGAAATAGTGCCAGAAATACCTTATTCTGAAGAGGATTTGAATTACAACACAAACTGTCGAGCTAACCGAGAGCAAGAAGATCCATTAAGCCTTCCCAAGATGATGGATAGAACAATCAATATAGGTCAATACGATACGATTGTAATTGGCTATCCGATTTGGCATGGGCAGGCTCCTAAAATATTGAATACATTCCTGGAAAGTTATGATTTCAGTGATAAAATAATCATACCGTTTTGTACATCCCACAGTAGTAGTGTGGGAACAAGTGCTGTAAATCTTCAATCATTGACATCAAATACTTCAATATGGTTAGAAGGATATCGTTTTAATGGTACTGAAAACAAAGAAGAAATTCGAAATTGGTTAAGCAAGGTAATTCAGTAAAATCAGCTAGAATAAATGAATTTTTGTCATTTTTTAGTTTTAACCGAATCTATATTATTGTCGCATTCCTGTTATCCTGTTAAATTAACTGTTCCTGTAGTAAATTGGAATAAAATGTTAAAGCATATCACTGCTTATGAATATAGTTGGAAAGGAGCTGCAAGGCTCTTTTTTGCCGTAAGGAGTATAAATATTGATTTTAAAAACCTTTTGAATATCCAATTCAAGAGGTTTTTTTGCATCAATGATTCATAAGGTCAGATGTAACTGCAGGAGGAGGGTGAACATCATGAGATATGGTTATCTTTATACTAGAAAACATATGACAATGAAATTCATTCTGGAAAGTTATCAATCAGATTCAGAATTGAAGGAATGTTATCTTAAATTGCTGGAAACACAAGATATCGAAATCAATACATCATTTCTGAAAAGAGATATTATTAGGATCAACGACAATTTGGAGTTTGTAGAGAATAGGATTGAAAAGTTGCCTCATAAAGAGCGTGAGATATTATATGATGTCTATATAAAGAAGGAACGAGCAACGATGAAAGACCTTAGAAGCAGGCTATGTGGGTTGTGGAAAAAGAATATTAAAGGTGCAGCGAATCTGGATCTGACAGGATAATGACAGCTGTGAGTAAGGGACACAGCAGGATGGCAAGATGGCATGCGCAGGATTTACATTTAACACGAAGAACACACAGGCAGCATGTATGATTTACAAGTTTCAAATGCCTTGTATAATAAGCATGTCTAATGAGAGTACCATGGGCACCACAGGAACAGCACAATTGATGGAAAGGAATGTCGTCAATCATCTTATCATAGTCAATTTGTGAAAAGGGCTTGCCATCTGGAACTAAACAGGTTATCATATAATCCCTTTTTTGACAGTTTAAGGAAAAAATAACTCAAGAAAACCCTTTAGTTAAGGGTTAATCTTGAGTTTTTGGTTTTGCAGGG